>JBBIUE010000006.1:0-39997 GCA_037440405.1 Pirellula sp.
AAGAATATACTGCTTGTACGTGGAATCGGTAACGGTCGGAGTTGCCCTTGCACTGGATTGTCGCACTGATCATCATAAGGTTACTGCCCCACGCATTCCGATGAGATCGAGCGAAGTTCGGGTTCTGCGGTCTGCAAACTGCACTCAGATTCCAATTTCCCACCTCGAAAGGTTTATAAATTGCCCTTTCCGCGATCATAATATGCTTCAGCGAATCAAATCACCTTGATTTGTGTTTGATCTCTGTCTGAAACGATAACTCCCCGCCTCAAGTTCCTCAGATGCTCGACATGCTTCAACGTTTCAAGATCCCATTGCTCGTTGAAGTACTTCTTGGAATTCAGCTTGCAGCGAACTTGACGCTGTTCGTTGGTTGCGGGAAGAACCCCGAAGCGGTACCGATGGATGGACAGAACGAGCTGCCGATCCTCGAGGCTGAATTCTTTCGCGCTCAAATCGACAATTGGCCTCGAACAGTTCGAGTGCAGGGAAGTTTAGTTCCAGACGAGGCGGTCACCTTGAGTGCCCGCGTAGCGGGCCGAGTTCGAGAGGTCTACGTTGACTTTGGCGATTCCTTGGCTGCTGGAACGACGCTGGTCGCGCTGGAGCAGAATGAATTCCGCTTGTTCGTCGAACAAGCGGAGTCGCAGTTGAAGCAGGCACGAGCTGCAGTTGGCTTACGTGACGCTGACTCCGTATCGGAATTGGACCCATTGCAATCACCACCCGTACGAGAAGCCCGAGCCGTATGGGAAGAGAGTCAGCAGCAAGTTCGCCGATTGCGAGAACTCCGTTTGCAGGATGCGGTTAGTGACGCTGAATTAGAGGCGGCCATCGCCGTCGAAAGAGTCTCTGAGGCTCGCTATGCGTCCTCGCTGAATAGTGTTCGAGAACGAATGGCTTTGATTGGTGTCCGCGAAGCCGAACTGGGATTAGCTCGGCAGAATCTCGATGACACAGTGATCACGACTCCCTTCGACTGTCACATTGAAGCTCGGTTGGTCGCTCCGGGTGCGTTTGTACAAGTGGGACAGCCGCTAATTCGAATTGCGAAAACATCGGTGCTTCGATTCCGCGGGGCCATACCCGAAAGATATGTTCATCAGATCGCTGTCGGCCAGCCAGTGAAAATTCGAGTCGAGGGTGTATCCGAAGCTGTTGTTTCCCAGGTTTCGAGAATCAGCCCGTCCTTGGACGAGATCAGCAGAGCATTATCATTCGAAGTGCTCGTCGACAATAATTACGGACGGCTCCGAGGTGGTTTGTTTGCAGAGGCAGATGTTGAGATCGATTCCGAGTCGACGACGTTGACCGTTCCCGCGTCCGCGATCGTGCGTTTCGCAGGAGTCGCCAAGCTATGGACCGTTGTCGATGGAGTAACGAAAGAGCAAGTGGTCGAGTTGGGACGTGCCAGCACCGATCGCGTCGAAATCCTTCGTGGATTGAAGGCAGGTGATTGGGTGCTTGTCGATGCGAGCAAAGGAAAGCGAGCCAAGGTGAAGCAGTTGAGTGGTGAGGTGCTCATCAACCGCAATGAGACGACGGAAGCCTCCACCCACTGACGGGATCGGCGGTCGCGGGGCAATGACCTATTGAGGGTGAGACTCGATGTTCTGGCTAGCTGAGATTTGCGTGAAGCGTCCGGTGTTCGCACTGATGCTCATCATCGCGCTCGTCGTTGCGGGCATCACCGCCTTTCAGTCGTTGGGGGTAGATCGCTTTCCGAGCATGGATTTGCCGACCGTGTTCATCCGAACGGTCTATCCGGGTGCAGCTTCTTCGGAAGTCGAATCGGAGGTTTCACAGATTCTCGAAGATGCCGTTTCAACGGTAGCCGGCATCGATGAATTACGTTCGATTTCCAGTGACGGGTCGTCGTTCATCATCATCACCTTTGCCCTGGATCGGAAAATTGATTCCGCATTACAGGATGTCGAAGCAGCCGTGTCGAGCGTGTTGAATCGACTACCTCGGGGAATCGATCCTCCCATTGTGCAAAAATCGGATTTGGATGCATCTCCGATCATGTCGCTCGCCGTTTCCGGACCAAGGACGGCAACCGAGCTCTATTTTCTTGCTGACCGGTATGTGAAGGACATCATCCAATCGGCGAAGGGAGTCGGCCAGGTCTCCATCGCTGGTTCGGCAGACCGAGCCGTCAAGATCGAACTGGACGCGAAAAAACTGGCAGCCCGGCAAATGTCGATTCTCCAAGTTCGCGAAGCGCTGGTTCGACAAAATGCCGAGGTGCCGGGAGGTCGCGTCGATGAGGGGCCACGCGAATTGAGTCTGCGGACGATGGGACGAGTCGAAGAGGTTCGTCATTTCGAAGACCTGGTCGTCGCGACGGTTGACAACGCTCCCATTCGTATCGGGGACCTGGGCCAGGTTCGCGATGATACGAAGGATGTTCGCACCATGGCCCGATTAGATGGAGTACCTGCCGTCATCCTCCAAGTGCAGAGGCAATCCGGAGAGAATACGGTCGCCGTCATCGATGCTGTCAAAGAACGTATTCCACGCTGCGTTAAGCTCTTGCCAGATGATGTAACGATCACCGTGATCTCGGATCAATCTCGGTATATCAAAGCAGCCCTCCACGAAATTCAAGGGCATTTGGTATCCGGAAGCATTCTGGCCTGTTTGACGGTGCTCCTATTCATGCGTTCGTGGCGTTCGACGATCATCGCCTCGATCGCCATACCAACCTCGATCATCGCCACGTTTGGTTTCATGAAGGCCTTTGGGTTCTCGTTGAACAACGTCACCATGTTGGCTCTGGTTCTGATGGTCGGCGTCGTCATCGATGACGCGATCGTGGTCCTCGAAAATATCTTCCACTGCATAGAAGAAAAGGGGATGGACCCATTCCGAGCGGCGATCCACGGGACGCGAGAAATCGGTTTCGCTGTTCTCGCAACGACCATCTCGTTGGTCATCGTTTTCTTACCCGTCTCCTTCCTCAACAGCGTCACGGGGCGCATGCTCTTTCAGTTTGGAGTGACGGCCACCATTGCGATTTTAATCTCGATGTTCGTCAGCTTCACCCTCACGCCAATGATGTGCAGCAAGCTGCTGAAACCCATCCGGAAGTTGGACGACGATGACGGACGACATGATTCCAGTTCCCCTGCGGTTGCTGCAAAATCGAGAGGTGGATTCTACCGCTACATCGAACTCGGTTATATGCACTGCTTGCGGTTCTCGATGCGATACCGTTGGGGCATCTTGATTCTCTGCTTGGCGACCATCGGATCCAATTACTGGATCTACAATCAAGTGCGACAAGACTATATTCCGGCGAACGTCGATGAATCGGAATTCGAGATCAACCTGAATATTGCCGAGGGTGCTAGTCTCGGATCGATGAATGAGGCGATGGAGGTGGTTGAGCGTCGCTTGCAAGAGGTTTCGGGTATCGACTTTTTGCTTGCTACCGTCGGAACGCGCGGGTTTGGCGGCGTCAATCGCGGCGAGCTGTATGTTCGGTTAAAGGATATCCACGATCGAACCTTTTCCCTCTCGCGTTTCTTCAGGTCTCTCATCCAAGGTGATCCTGGCGCTGCTTTTCGGGGTAATTTCTCACAGCAAGACAAGATGATTGAGATTCGCAAGCTGCTCACTTCCGTACCAGGTGTTCGGGCCGCCGTGCGCAATCAAACTTCCTTTCGGCAGGGAGCCAATGTCGATATCGATTTCTCGATTATGGGACCGGATGTTCAGCGGCTTTCCCAGTTTTCCGAGGCACTTCGCTCGAAAGTGATAAACATTCCAGGAATCGTCGACGTGGATACGACGCTTCGTGTTGATAAGCCGGAACTGCTGGTGGACATCGATCGCGAGCGGGCCGCTGCTCTGGGAGTCGATGTGCAGGAAATCGCGGAAGCGTTGCGAGTCGCCGTCGGTGGTGATGATCGCGTTTCACGATATCGAGATGCATCGGTCGACGATGCTTATGATGTCGAACTGCGCTTGGTGGGAATCGATCGGCGCGACCCAGAATCGATTTCGCAATTGTATGTTCGCACCCGTCCCTCGGCGAGGCTCATCGCTTCGGTCGCGGGCGCGTCTGCTGGCCCGTCCAATCCCATGTCCGCTCAGAACTTCTACACTCGCATCGACAATGTCGTTCGATTTCGTTTCGGAGACGCTCCTTCACGGATCGACCGGCTCGATCGACAGCGGATGGTCGCACTGAGAGCGAATCTCGCTCCAGGCTTTGCGTTGACCGATCGGATTCAAGCTATTCAAAAAGTGGCAGATGAAATCGGCGTGCCCATCGGATTCGAAACGCGCGTCATGGGACGAGGACGGGAGCTCGAGAAAACGCTCCAGGAGTTTCGATGGACCTTCTTGATGTCGGCAATCTTCATGTACATCGTTCTCGCGGCACAGTTCGAGCATATGATTCACCCGCTGACCATCCTGTTCACGTTACCCCTCGCCGTTCCCTTCGGACTGTTTAGTTTGTACCTGGGGTCAGAGTCGCTGAACGTCTACTCCGCCCTCGGTATTTTGGTCCTTTTCGGAGTCGTCAAGAAGGCCGCGATCTTGCAGATCGACCATACCAATGCGCTCCGAGCCTCTGGCCTGGATCGGGCAACGGCGATTTTGCAAGCCAACCGCGATCGATTGCGACCGATTCTGATGACGACGATTTCCTTCGTGGCTGGTCTCACACCTCTTCTAATCGCAACCGGTCCAGGTGCCGAAGAGCGTCGATCGATCGCGGTGTTGACCGTCGGAGGTCAAACCCTTTCGTTGCTATTAACGCTGCTTGCGGTTCCCGTGATCTACTCCTACCTCGATGATCTTGGTAGAGTAATGAAAAGCTGGTTCGGAATATCTCGATCCGGAAATCCGTCGACTTGATCAGCCTCGTGTACAGTTGCGTTGGCCAAGGCACCCCAAGGAAAGTGAATGCACTCAGACGCAAACGGATTGCGATATCAATCCATCGCTTGGCAAGGCGAAATTGATGGTGAGCTCATCCTGCTCGACCAAATCCAGCTTCCTGCAGCGCTGGCTTATTTGCATTGCCAGCATGTCGAGGAAGTCTTTGAATCGATCGTGAATTTGCAAGTTCGCGGTGCTCCTGCGATTGGCATCGCAGCAGCTTACGGTGCGTGTTTGTCACTTCGACATCGATGGCACGATTGCTCCCTCCAAGAAGCGATTGGCCTCGTCGAGCATGCGATCGAACGCTTGGCGACCAGTCGCCCCACGGCCGTCAATCTCTTTTGGGCGTTGGATCGTATGCGAGCCGTCATTCGCGAGATCGCTCCAACCGCAACGACTGCAGATTTCGCAAGGCGACTCCTCTCCGAGGCTCGGGCCATTCATGAAGAAGATCGGCAAATGTGCCGATTGATTGGACAAGCGGGAGCAACGCTGTTCAAGGATGGCATGGGCATCCTCACTCATTGCAATACGGGAGGACTCGCCACAGCCGAACTCGGCACGGCTCTCTCCGCCATTGTTACTGCTCACCAGCAAGGCAAGCGGCTCCATGTCTTTGTCGACGAAACGAGGCCCTTGCTGCAAGGGGCTCGTTTGACTACTTGGGAACTCATGCGATTCGGACTTCCATGCACTCTCATCTGTGACTCGATGGCTGCTCACGTCATGCAACAAGGTAAGGTTCAAGCTGTGATTGTCGGTGCCGATCGCATCACGTCGCGAGGAGATACTGCCAACAAAATCGGGACCTACGGTCTGGCGGTCCTGGCCAAACATCATCGCATCCCGTTCTATGTAGCTGCTCCTTCCTCAACCTTCGACCTCTCGCTCAACAGCGGCGACGATATCCCCATCGAGCAACGTTCTCGCGACGAAATCATCTCGGCCTTCGGGAAACAGACGGCGCCTTCCGAAGTCCAAGTTTACAATCCCGCTTTCGACGTCACGCCAGCCGAACTCATCCACGCAATCATCACCGAGCGGGGTATCCTTCAACCCGTTTCGGAAACAGTCATTCGGAAGCTGATTGGCAACACGTAGAGAAGCCTCATGCCATTGGCTGCGGGCTGTTTGCTATGGCACGAGCCCGATACGTAATCGCAAGACATATGTTTCTCCCGCGCAAAAGTTCTCGAAGTTGAGCGTCTTGCATAAACGCCGCATGTGCAATGAAAAACTGCCACTGCATCTGCCTTTGCAGATGCAGCGAGATGCGATTTCTCTTTGTAAGACGTCATTCGGGCAACTTCAAAACCGACATTCTGGGTTACCGTGAAATGTCTTCGTCTGGTCCGCTAGGATGCGAACCATTGACGCGAATATGGTGAAGTCGGAAGGTCCGGTCGGCGCGATACGCAGGTTAAAGAGATACAAGTTTTCGAGTTCACTTGTCTGCCCAGAGAGTTGCCGGAGCAAAGCACCGACGCGGCAACGACTTGCTCCACAAGATCCTCGCAGCCTGCGGATGGTCACCATTAGCTAAACTTTTCCAAACAGCGTTCAAGGAGCGTCTTCGTAGCTCGAATCCCAGCGTATTCGTCGAGGCGACTGCCTTCGTATTCGATGCCGACCCATCCACGGTAGCCTGCGTCCAACACGATCTTCATCATGCGGAAGAAATCGATCTTGGTCTCATTCCCTTCGTCATCAAAGTCGTAACTTTTTGCGCTGACGGCTTTGGCGAACGGCATCAGATCTTCGACCCCCTGATAGCGGTCATATTCGTAGAAATTTCCAAAATCCGGAAGGGTGCCACAGTTTGGAAGCCCAACCGCTTGAATCGTTTCGCTCAACCATTTGCCGTTCGAACTCAATCCGCCGTGGTTCTCGACAATGACGTTGATCCCGACCTCGCCAGCATACTCGCTCAATCGACGCAAGCCGTCAGCGACAAACTCTCGGGCCTCTTCGTAACTCTTCGTGGACTCGGCGTTGACTCGAATCGAGTGACAGCCCAACAGCCGAGCTGCGTCGACCCAGCGCTTGTGGTTCTCGATCGCTTGGGTTCGTCGCTCTTCATCCTTGTCTCCCAAAGCACCTTCGCCGTCGATCATGATCAGCAGGCTGCTCACGCCGTGGTCTTCAGCTCGCTGCTTCAATTCCTTCAGGTAGGCGATGTCGGTGGCTTTTTCTTTGAAGAACTGGTTGACGTATTCGACTCCTTCGATGCCGAATTCTTCTTTCGCCGTCTTGGCGAAATCGAGGTTGTCCAGCTTTCCGGAAAATAGCGTTTTGTGGAGGGACCATTGCGCAAGGGATATTCTGAAAACGGGCTCCTCATCACCCGCGAACAGCATCGATGGGCGATATGCAAGCATGGTCCATGTCGCCGCAACGGCACTCCCGGTTGCAAGGAAAGAACGTCGTCCTAGCGTCGTCATAAAAGTATCTCCATTGAATCTTAAGTCCCTGAAGTAGTTATGTCACCCGAGTCCCTTCTAGTATAGCAAAAAGGCTTCAATTTCGTTGGAGAAATACGGAGTTGTGCCGAGTTGTTCGGGGACACTTCGGGTTGTTCAAAATCGAGAATCGGATACAATCTTGCCATGTTGAATCCGCTGAAAATTCCGCACTCGCAATCGCGCAGACCGCCTATCAGAAGGGCTCTCAATGTAGCTGCGAAAGCATGGAGTTAGTTGCTCTGCTTTTGGTACAACCAGCGAGTGCTCATGGCATGAGTCCCGCTGAAAGTCCCTCAAGTTCAGGCGGTGCCAACAAGCAAGATTCCGTTACGAAATAGTTAGCAAAGGTGGTATTCCGTGTCCGATATCCCCGGTAGTGACCCTAATGAAAATGCTCTTCCACCTGGCGATCTTCCTGAGAACAGTGGTGAGGGAAAACTGATTGAACAGCCTATCGAGGATGAACTCCGCGAAAGCTATCTGACTTACGCGATGAGCGTCATTGTCAGTCGAGCTCTCCCGGACGTCCGCGATGGACTGAAGCCAAGCCAACGACGGATCTTGGTCGCGATGAATGACCTGAATCTCACTCCGGGAGCTTCGCGAGTCAAGTGCGCAAAGATATCCGGCGACACCAGCGGTAACTACCATCCACATGGAGAAGCCGTCATCTATCCGACGCTCGTGCGCATGGCGCAGGAGTGGAACATGCGGCATGTTTTGATCGATAAGCAGGGCAATTTTGGGTCCATTGCCGGTTTGCCAGCAGCCGCGATGCGGTACACGGAGGCTCGACTGTCTCCGGCAGCGGCGATGATGTTGGAAGATCTGAATCTGGATACGGTTGATTTCATTCCAACCTATGACGAGCAGCGTACGGAACCGACGGTGCTCCCCTCCCGCTTTCCAAACTTGCTGGTGAATGGAACCACGGGAATTGCCGTGGGCATGGCCACCAGCATTCCGCCGCACAACCTTCGAGAGGTCTGCGAAGCGCTCATTCGACTGATCGATGACCCGGACATCACCATCGACGAACTTTGCGAGATTATAAAGGGCCCAGACTTCCCAACGGGAGGAATCATCTGCGGTAGACTCGGTTTTCGGCAAGCCTACATGACGGGACGCTCAACCATTGTCGTCCGCGCTCGGACGTCGATGGAGGAAAACAAGAATCGATCGAGAATTGTTGTCCATGAAATCCCATTTCAGCAATTTCGAGACCGTGTCGTTGAGAAGATTGCCGAACTGGTCAACCAAGGTCGCATCAAGGGAATCTCCGGGATCCGTGACGAAAGCGATCTGAACGAGCCTGTGCGATTGGTGATCGACGTCAAGCAGGGGCACGATCCAAACATTGTCCTCAATCAGCTTTATGAGTTCTCGCCACTGCAAGATTCCTTCTCGATGATCTTCCTCGCGCTGGTTGATGGCAAGCCGCGAGAATTGACATTGAAGGAAATGTTGCAAGAGTTCGTTCGGCACCGAGTGACGGTGATACGGCGGCGAACTCAATTCCTCCTCAATAAGGCTCGCCGTCGTAAACATACGGTCGAAGGTCTGTTATTAGCACTTGCTGATATCGATCGGATCATTCAGATCATTCGACAGAGCCGAACCCAGCAAGAAGCCAAAGAGAGGCTGATGGATGTCGAATGCCCAGCAGCGATGATGGCTCGAGCGCTGGGCGAAAGCGGTTTCTCCGAGTTCCAGCGAGAGCGAGGAGTTTCGGATGTCTATCGATTGACCAGCGTTCAAACGGACGCCATTTTGCGGATGACCTTGGGTCAGTTGGCGGGGCTGGAACAAGAGAAACTTGCCAATGAGCATGCCGAATTGCTCGTCGAGATCCAAGGCTATCTGACCATTCTTTCCGATCAGCAGAACATCTACAACATCATCAAAGAAGAGCTGGCGGATATTGCCCGACGTTTTGGCGATGATCGCAAGACGGAGATCAGCGGTGAGGAAATCGGCAACTTCGACATGGAGAAGCTGATTACGGAAGCGACGATGGTGGTTACCATCACCCATCGCGGGTACGTCAAACGCCTCGCCGCGACGACCTATCGAGCTCAGCGCCGCGGCGGCAAAGGAATCGCAGGTGCCAAGACGGAGGAAGAGGACCCGATTCAGCATCTATTCGTGGCCAGCTCGCACGCTTACCTGCTGTACTTCACGTCTCAGGGCAAAGTTTACTGGCAGAAGGTCTACGAGATTCCAGAACTCAGTCGTGAGAGCCGCGGTCGAGCCATTGTCAATCTGTTGAACCTCGGTCCGGAGGAGAAGATTCTCGACTGTGTCGCGGTTCGCGACTTTAATTTGCCCGGACACTTCTTGATGATGGCGACCAAGCAGGGTTTGGTGAAAAAGACTCCGCTTGAATCGTACGCTCGCCCCAAAAAGGGAGGCATCATCGCTATTAAGCTGAAAGAGGACGATGAGCTGGTCGATGTCGCCATTACCAAGCCCAACGATCAAATTTTGCTTGCCACGAGTGGCGGCATGGCGATTCGGTTTATGGAGTCGGACGTCCGCCCGACGGGTCGCAATACTTCCGGCGTGCGGGGTATTCGATTGAAGAAAGGAGATGTGCTCGTCGGCATGGTGGTGGCCGACCCTGAAGCCACACTGCTGACCGCTTGCGCTAACGGATACGGAAAGCGAACGGACTTCGGGCCCGGTGACGAAGTCCAACCCCTGCCGGAATCGTCAAACGAAAACGATGATCAGACCGAAGAGGCCATTGTCCAGGACGAACCAGAACCCAACACCACAGATACGAGCGAAGATCAGGACGAAGCGACCTCCGCAAACCGCTACCGAACGCAGCGACGCGGCGGAAAGGGAATTATCGATATCAAAACAACCAAACGCAACGGCCCGGTCGTCGCCATCGTTCCCGTCAAGGACGAAAACGAAGTCATCATGATGACCACGCGAGGCAAGATCCAGAGGATTCTCGCCAAAGATATCAGCACGATTGGCCGCAACACGCAAGGCGTTCGCATCATGAGTATGGATGAAGGGGACACATTGATGGCGGTGGTTCGAGTGCCGATCGAGGATTCGTCGAACGGTGACAAAGCCTCGTCCTCAACCGATCAAGATGACACGGAAAGCCCGCAAACTGCGGATGAATGATCAATGAAATCCCCGCGCCGCAGACATTCGAAGGCACGGCGGTCTTCAGTAAAACTGAAAAGTCAGCCAGAAGATTTTCAAGTTGAAGAGATCAGCCGATTTAAAGCGAATGGCGGCCCCTTCGCAGTGTATCGCCTGATCAAACGATCCCTGGGCACCCCAGAGGCGATCCAGTCCATTCTTCGCGCTTGGAATATCTCTCTGCAGCAAGTCTCGTATGGTGGCCTGAAAGATCGTCATGCGGAGACCCGTCAAACGATCACCATTCGCAACGGGCCTCCCAAGAACTTGACCGAACGGAACTTTCATCTGGAGTACCTTGGCCAGGCGTCGCGTCCGTTCACTTCCAGCGACATTGAGACCAATCGCTTTCATGTTACGCTTCGAAATGTGCGCGAGTCCGATCGGGAGAAATATCGATCGCGATTGGGAACGCTTCAAACATCCGGAATGGTCAACTACTTCGACGACCAGCGATTTGGTTCGCTCGGAGTGAGCGGCCGATTTATTGCCCAAGCCTGGTGTTTGGGTGATTACGAAAAGGCCCTCTACTTGGCGATGGCGGAGGAGAATCCACACGATCGACCCCGCGAGAAGGAACAAAAGGCGATTCTGCGCGATCATTGGGGAGACTGGAATGCTTGCAAGACCAAACTTGATCGATCGCATCGGCGTAGCATAGTGACATACTTGGTCGACCATCCGACTGATTTTCGCCGAGCCATCGCGCTGATTCGATCGGACCTGCGCAGCTTGTATATGTCGGCGTTCCAAAGTTATCTTTGGAACCGTCTCGTCAGCGATGAACTCGAGGAATGGCTCCTTCCGGAACAACGGCGAATGATCGCGAGTCGATGCGGTCCGCTGGTGGTTCCGACGCAACTCGATCAACCGCAGCGAATCGCTCTGTCGAAACGAGAAATCCCCCTGCCATCAGCTCGGATCGATTCTTGGGAGCCGGCGGTTCTTGAGCGGCTTGAAAAGATTTTGCAGCCGCTTGGTATGAATCACCGACAACTTCGAGTCAAGTATCCTCGCGACACGTTTTTCTCCAAAGGCCTACGACCGCTTTATCTGAGTGTCGAGCAGCTACACCATCAGTTTTTGCTCAGTCGTCCAAGGCAACCGCCCAATCCGCGACAGGATCGCCCCATGCCAGTGACTTGGAATTTAGAACTGCGCTTCGATCTTCCGAGAGGAAGTTATGCAACCATGATCATCAAAGCGATCTTATCGGGCTAATGCTATTTTCGAGGGTGCTGAGGTAGCCGATGTGATCAGTAGATAAAGTTGGCCCTGAAACCGAGAAATGTTGCCTGCCACGATCCAAGTCCGATCCCCAGACGTACTCTGAGAGGATTGGACGATCCGCTCAAGAAGCATGTTTTCGAGACAGATGAATTCGGTGGACTCCGAAGAGACGGTGACAAACCGAAAACGCCCATCTTTCATCCGGAATCGTCCCATGGAATCAGGAAGTTCTACACCTTCCTGAAACTGAAATGGACCGAAGCTAGCTGACGACTGTGTTGTTGCGTTTGAAGAGATATCTCCGAACCAGGGATCCTTGGAGGCAAAGTTGGTTAAGACGACGACTGTCACGACAAAGGATGCCAGCCAAAAAGCGGGTGATTGACTGCCGCAGCGGGAAATTTTGATGAATCGATCGAGCAGCTTCATTTCTTTTTTGGCATCGCGAACGAGTGCAAGCAAATCACAGTCCCCGCTGAAAGAAGCGCCCAGCCCAGCCAATCGGGCGGATCGATCGATTTCTTCGAATTCATCTGCATGTACGCTTGCGTTCCCAGGTTGCTGTCGGCCAACTGCGATCGTTTCGCAACCTTGTACAGCATCTTGGTGCTCGATTCGTTTAGTACCAACGAATCGACCATACGAAATTGAATTCCGAGTAAAAGAAGGATCACGCCCAGGACGAAATAGCGATGTCGATCGAGTTCCATGGCAAGCACACCAAGACTTGGGGCTGCGGAAGCGACATCCCTTTCGATTCCCGCAAAAAAACGACGCGGCTAGACCTCACACCTCCATGGGGCCATACACAATTTCTTTATTTCGGTATCCACCGACGACTTCCCCAACGAAATCCTCTTGCCCCTGACAACTTACCCGTCTTGTCAAAAACCGGCCGTGAGGTTGGGTTGCACGGCTGAGTCTTCGCAGAAATTCCTAGAATTCTCAATTTTCCGCAATGTTCTCTCGTATCGATGGCTGTAACGAATACTGCAAACCAACAAAAATGAGACGATTGCCTGTAACCCGGAAGTAAGCCACCTCATCTCACGATGAGCGGTGGCTGTCGATTTGGGAATAGACCAGAATGCTTGTGTCTTGAAGGACCGAAGTGCTTGCGTCTGACGGACCGGAGTTCTTGTTTCGTGATTGACGGGAGTGCATGCGCACCGCCGCTGGTATTAGTAGCGGTGCAGCGCAAGCTGCCCGCTGGTAACAACTCCATGTAGCGCTCGCCCAAACTATGGTTTCATTCCGCTGGCCTACGTTGCGGTAGCACCCAATGGGTCGATTGTTCCACAGAGTCTTGTTGGATTAGAATAAAGATCGTCAATGCTCGGTTCTATTGTGCCCTAAGTTTCTCCACATATCCCACCTTTCGAGCGAACCAGCCAAACTTGCAAAGGAGTCGAGCGAGGCTGTGAACGCTGTGCTTGATCAATCACCATGCTTGACCGCTTTCAAACGTGCGTCCTGATCGTCCTTGGGCTCCTCGGCATCGGTGGAAATGGTGATGCCGCCGAGGACCGCGAAGTTCTTGCGATTCTTGAGCGTCGGTGCGTGCAATGCCACAATCGCGATGATCGATCGGGTGGATTGTCGCTCGAGACGCGAGATGAATTTTTGCAAGGCGGAGACAGTGGTGCTTCGGTGGAGTTCGAGAATCTCGAGCGAAGCTATCTTCTGGAGCTGATCCGTCCCAAAGATGGCAAGGCTGACATGCCGAAGGCTGGTGCCCCACTTACCACGGAAGAGTTCGAGGCAATTCGCTCATGGATAGCCTCTGGAGCGAACTGGCCCGCTGATCGAAAGTTGCGAGCCATCGTTGATGAGGAATCGTCCTGGTGGTCGTTCCAGCCGATTGCCCCGAGTCAGATTCCCGTCGATCCAAAAGCTGGCCAATCGCTAACCAGCCATCCCATCGACCGATTCGTCAGAGCCAAATTAGCAGAGCACGGATTGCAACCCTCGCCACGTGCAGCTCGAAGAACGCTGATACGCCGAGTCTATTTCGACTTATTAGGAATGCCACCTTCGCGTGAAGAAGCAACGGCGTTCATCGAAGATAATGCTCACGATGCCTGGGAACAACTGATCGACCGCTTATTGGCGTCGCCGCGCTATGGCGAGCGATGGGCGAGGCACTGGCTGGATGTGGTTCATTTCGCCGATTCGCACGGGTATGATAAGGACAAGCCAAGAGAACACGCCTGGCCGTATCGCGATTATGTCATTCGATCTTTCAATGAAGATAAACCTTGGTCTCAGTTTATTCGCGAACAGATCGCGGGAGACGTGTTCGCGCCATCCTCGATAGACGGCCTGGAAGCCCTTGGTTTCCTGTCCGCCGGCCCGTGGGACTTCATCGGCCATGAGGAACTCCCCGAATCGAAAATCGACGGCAAGATCGCTCGTCATCTCGATCGCGACGACATGGTACGGACGGTGATTCAGTCTTTTATGAGTTTGACGATCGGATGCGCTCAATGCCACAATCATAAGTTTGATCCGATTCGTCAGGAGGAGTATTATCAGCTGCAGGCTGTGATCGCCGCCATCGATCGAACGGTGCGGACCTATTATCGCGATCCCGAAGTTGCGGCGAGACATCGAGGCATTCAATCTCAGATCGCGGAGATAAAAGCGCAACTTCTCGACAAGCACTTGCGAGACTACCGCCCAGCGAGGATTGCAGAACTGGAGGCAGCAATGGTTGCCTTGGAGACAGAACTTGCAGCCTTGCCCGCTCCAGACAAAGTCTACGTGGGAGCCGTTCATGACGGATCAGGAAATTTCGTTGGGACCGGAGTGCAAGGAGGCCGACCTCGCCCCATTTTCATCTTGGAACGAGGCGATGTGACTCGGCCCATTCGGGAAATGAGTCCAGGGTGCTTGTCGGGATTGGGAGCGATTCCTGAACCGTTCCGATTGCCTGAAGAGCATTCAGAAGGGGATCGGCGCGCGGCTCTGGCTGACTGGATTGCTTCGCGCGAAAATGCGTTTACCTGGAGAAGTATTGTTAACCGCGTCTGGCACTATCACTTTGGACAGGGGATCGTCACCACGCCAGATGATTTCGGACGCATGGGGGGGATTCCGAGTCACCCAGAACTTCTCGATTGGCTTGCCGCCGAGTTTCGTGATACAGGGCAGTCACTGAAGTCGCTTCATCGATTGATCTTGACGAGCGAAACGTATCAACAATCGTCGCTGGGAGGAAATGGTGATCGAATGGATTCGACTGCGATGGAGATCGATCCTGGCAATCGCTTTTTGTGGCGATCGAACCTGCGCCAATTGGATGCTGAATCGATTCACGATAGTGTCTTGTTCATTGCGGGCTCGTTGAACCTCCAGATGGGAGGTCCGGGCTACCGCGATTTTGTCATCGAGCGACCCGAACATTCACCTCACTATCGGTACGACCTCGCCGATCCGAGCGATCCGGCGATTCATCGTCGGTCCGTGTATCGATTCGTGGTTCGATCGCAATTACAGCCGTTCATGAATACGCTCGATTGCGCCGACCCTTCGATTCAGGTTGGTGTCAGGAATCAAGGAAACTCCCCGTTGCAGGCGCTTGCGCTGCTCAATAACGCGATCATCTTGGTTGCCAGTGAAGCCATGGCCGAGCGACTCTACCGAAGTGGAGAATCGCTCGAACAACAGGTCGCTCTTTGCATGGAACAAACGCTCGGTCGCGCCCCGACCGACGTCGAGCAGAACCTGCTGGTGAATCTGGCTCGACAATACGGCATGGCCGAAGTTTGCAGACTGATGTGGAACTTGAATGAGTTCCACTTCATCGATTGATTGAGGAGCTTTGGAGAACAACTTCCGTGACGTTCCGCTGTTCGAATCGCCGCCAGTTCCTCAGTTCCTTCGGAGGAGGCTTGGGGAGCATCGCCTTAGCGTCCATGCTTGCCGACCAAGGCATCGCCCACGGAAGCGAGCTTGATGATTCAAGCGGTGGCAGGGATCAGAAATCTCCACAGACACATTCTCATGGATCGATCTATCCGCGGAAAGCAAAGCGCGTGGTCCAGCTTTTCATGGCGGGAGCAGCAAGCCACATCGATCTCTGGGACTTCAAACCGGAGCTGATCAAGCGGCACGGTGAACCATCCGATTTTGGCGAGCCCGTGGAGGCCTTTCAGGATGGTTTGGGACCTTGGAAGAAGCCGATCTGGAACTTCCGGCCTTGTGGACAATCGGGCAAGCTTCTCAGTGAAGTCGTCATGGACCTAGCACCATGCGTCGATGAAATGGCGTTTGTCCATAACATGGTCGGGAAATCCGGCGTTCACAGCACAGCAACACTCCTGCAAGCGACTGGGTTTGGCCTTCCAGGCTTTCCTGGCATGGGTTGCTGGATCAGCTATGGTCTTGGGGACGAAAATGAGAATCTACCGACGTTCGTGGTTTTGCCGGACCATCGTGGATTCGCCTCGAATGGTGTCAAGAATTGGGACGCGGCATTCTTGCCATCCCAACATTCGGGGACGGTGATCCGTTTGCAGGGGGCGAACCCCATACCGGACCTGCTACCCGATCAACGGGTCCTCTCATGGCGTCAATTCGACCCTCAGAGAGAGTCTGCGCTGCGGGAATCGCTTGCTTCATTGAACCGCAGTCATGCTGAACAACATCCATTGGACGAAACTCTGGAGAGTCGCATTCGAAACTACGAACTCGCGGCGCGCATGCAACTGGCGGCTCCGCAGGCCCTCGATTTTTCGGATGAGCCACAATATATGCTCGACCAATACGGAATTGCACCTGATGGTCGTGCTTGGCCGGAAGAAATCAATGCCGAGGAGGAAGCGGATGCATTTGGTCGAAAGTGTCTTGCCGCAAGAAGATTGCTGGAGCGAGGGGTACGCTTCGTGCAGATTTGGTCGGGCAACGACAACGGTTTTCCAAGGCGAAATTGGGATTCGCATGAAAACGTCGAGCGTGATCACGGTCCACTCGCGCGTGGAATGGCGCGAGGAGCCTCCGCTTTAATTCGCGATCTGAAGCATCGAGGAATGCTCGAAGAGACGCTCATACTTTGGACCACCGAGTTCGGAAGGATGCCCTCAACGCAAGGGGGACTGGGAAGGGATCACAACCCCTATGTATTTACGAACTGGCTGTGCGGCGGCGGAATACGGGGAGGGATCAGTTACGGTCCGAGCGATGAGTTCGGCTACAAGCCGCTGGATCGGTCGAATCCAACTCAGGTTTATGATATCCACGCCACGATCCTCAAGTTGCTCGGCTTTGACCACACGAAGCTGACCTTCCGCCACAGCGGAATCGATCGACGGCTCACCGATGTGCATGGCCGTGTCATCGAGGAGTTGATCGCTTAGAAATGGCGGAACGGATGTCGCAGTGGTTATACACGTCCAATTAGCCCAGAGAAGCTATCCGCTCCCGCATGAAGGTGAATGAGTGATGAACCACTCGTTCCTCTCGGAACCGTTCTTGTTGGTATAGTTTCACCTGCCGTTCGCCTTTGGCGATTGCTGTCCGGAAGTATCTGGCACCAAAGGATTGGACAATGGCGAGCTGTATTGCTGAAGTAACCGGAGTGCCTCCTGGTATTGAGCATCGGCGGAAGGCGTTGCTGATGGAGTCGGGCCGCTTGGAGGTGCTTGGAGACTTGCGGGGCTGGCGTCATTGTTTTGACTAACTCCGCGGTTGGCGTGCGCGAGCTTCATGGCGACCTCCGAGGGCACGCCAATCGTCGTGGTTCGCATTGGCGTCGTGCTTTCCGATACGGTCAGCTTGGGTTCTGACTTCGAGGATTCCTCATAGCTAACCGTTCGCACGGAGGAATCAAACATCTCGGACGATTCGCCGGTCGATTGCCCTGGAAGATACTGCGTGTTGGGATCGCCGCGCACCACTCCTCCGTCTTTCGTGACGAATGTCGGAATCAGCGTAATCTTCTTTGGTTCGCCAGCGGCATCATCCCACGGAATCCAGACGTTGTAGGACGCCCCTAGTTGAGTTTCTGAAAAATGCTGCGTGAATTGTTCAGCGGTAAATTTGAACTTCTTGTCTGGCTGAAGATCACTCATGGGGTTGGATCGGCGTTTGTTTTCGTCGTATCCATAGACGACTAATTCACCATCCACCGGAACGGCTTGCCACTTTTCGTTGTAGAAGTAGATGCGGCCTCCAAAGCCACGCGTGGGTGCTTTGCCTGGGACATAGATCACATCTTCCTTCCAGATGACTGCCAAGCTCTGAGGCGTCTGATAATCCTTCTTGCCGAACTTGAACCATGAGCTCTTCTTCGAGCTTTTGCTGGACGGCTTGGAGCTCGTGAATGTCTGGCATCCAGTGAAAAAAACCATCGAGCAGATGAACGCGGTCAATGCGCATCGAAACATATATTTCATCCTGATTGGAAGCGTGTTTGGACGACTTCGTTCAGCACAGCAAGGAAATGACACTACCGATTCCCGATGTAATTTGCACCGCTTGGAGTGAGTTGAATCGCCTGCAACGGCGTTCCTTGATTGGGAACAGCTTGCGGATCGTAGATTCCTGCAGGAACAACTCCACTTCCGCCACCCACCCGAGTTTCATATCCCATCGGACTTACGGGTGGAGCGATTCCAACAGCGCCCGGTTCTCCAGGAACGATCAAACTGCCCTGCATGTCGGTCCCTTCGATGGAACTCGGAGCCATCCCGGGATAGCCGTATCTTGGGTCGCCGATCATCATCGTATTGGGACGGCCGTAATCGTCAAAGGAAACGGCCGGATCGATATCTGGGTAGATGACGGGTGAGGCTGCCGGTCCCCACAGGCCATTACCTGCCTGCAAGGAAGCGTCGCCGTGAATGTTCAGAATATCCGCCAAACACCAACTCATACGTGCCGATTCCACATCGTTGTGGATCTCCATCTCGTCAGGATTCGTAATGATGCGCGGTGTCATGACGACGAGCAATTCGGTTCGTGTTTCCGATTCCGAATCGAACTTGAACAGATTTCCGACAACGGGAATATCGGCCAATAAGGGTATGCGACGCGATCGCGACAAGCGTTGCTTCGTGATCAAACCAGCAAACACGACGGTCTGATTGTTGTAGGCGCTCACTCTCGTTTGAGCTTGTGTGATATTGATGATCGGAGATCGAATGACTTCGCCGTTCGGTCCAAAACCCACAGGTATGCCAGTTTCTGGAGCGCCAACGGAGGATCGTTCGATGGCCACGTTCATCAGAATCAGGCCATCTTTGTTGGTACGTGGCTGGATCCGCAAAATGAGTCCGACATCGACATCCTGGGTCGAGATCGTGGGACCGGCATTGATGTTACCTGCCGTCACATTGGAGACACGAGGCACTCTCGCACCAATCTGCACAAAGCCTTCCGCATTATCGACGGTCATCACTTGAGGGCGAGAAAGAATCTGGAGTCGATTGGCATCCTGCAGCGTTCGGAATAAAGCACCAACCGAGTTACTGGATGCGGACAAAACGAGCCCTCCGTAACCAAGAGCTGGATTCGTTCGTCCAAGTCCGAACGTACTCAGACCTTGGGGAGCCACCACTTTGGGATTGGGATTGTTCGGAGACGTGTTGATGGGAGCGTTCCCTAGATTAAAACCAGGAGAACTCAGATTCCCTGCCGATGCCAAGCCTCGATCGAAGAGGAGCGAATCTTGCAACCCCCACTCCATTCCGAACTCAAAATTGTCATCCAGGGTAACCTCAGCCAGTAGAACCTCCACCACAATGAGCGGGGGGCGGCGATCGAGTCGTTCAATCATGTCTCGAATTTGCTTGACGTAGCGAGGAGCTGCGCTGATGACAACGCTGTTCGTTTGTTCTTCTGGCACGGCGATCACGTTCTGCTCAAGCTGTTCATAAGGATTCAAGTTTTGATTCAACACGGTCTGTTGAATCTGAATCTGTCTTTGCTGGTTGTAAAAGTTCGTGATGGCGGTTGCGACCGTGGCCGCTTGGTTGTTCCGCAGCCAGAAGACCTCGATGGTTTTGTTTAGCAACCCTTCTTCATCCAGCCGGAGCAAGAGAACCTCCATGACTTCCATGACGCTTTTGGAACCAGAGGCGATGATGCTATTGGTACGCACATCGACGGCGATGCGAATCGGAACGATGCTACCATCTTGGTTCGCACCTCCGAGGTTGGTAGCCAAGTTCTGCAATCCGAATAATCCGCCACCCGCCCCGGCTCCCGTCGTCGCTTGGGCACCAAAAATCTGTTGCAGCGTCGTCGCGAGTGCCGTTGCACTTCCGTTCGCAACTTGGAATACTTTGATTTGTGCTTCCGCGCTTGGCGATTGATCGAGCTGCTCGATGAGAGCTTTGATGAGTTCCATGCTCTTGGATGGTGCGCGCACGACCAGCGCATTGATGGCTGGATTCGCAGTCACCACAACCCCCGACAAGATACCGGACTCCGTTTGCTTGCCGGACTCAATAATTCTTAGCCGACTGCTGAGAGGCGTTGAACGGTTCGTCGTCGAGGCCGCAGCTCCTTGTCCACCTGGAAATTGTCCCTGCTGTCCTTGCTGCCCCTGCTGAGCCGCTGCTTGACCGGTTAGAGCCGATTGGATGATCGGTTGCAGTTCCGAAGCGAGCGCGTTCTTGAGGGTGAAAACGCGAATCTCGTTCTCTGCCGCTGTGCTTTCGACGTCGATATCTTCGATGAGCCGAGCGACTTCCCCCATGTCCCGAGGACTGGCTTGAACGATGAGCGAGTTGGTGCGGAAGTCCGAAACGACTCGAACGCGCACGTCCAGCCCTGGCGTCTGCGTCGTTCCCTGAGTGGCTCCGACAACGGTCGAGAAAAACGTCGTGACCGTCTGTTCGGCGTCCACCGCGGATGCGAACTTCAGCTTGAAGACTCGAAGTGAGCTTAGCGGATCCAGGGGCTGATCGAGTTTCTCGATCAACTCCTTCATGGCATTGACCGATTCCAACCGACCAATCAACAAAAGAGCATTGGGCTGACCTAATGGCGTAATACTGACCTGTCCTTGCCGGGCCGAAAGGACTTGTTCGTTTAATTGTTGCAGAATCGTCGCCAGGGCGCGGCTTTCAACGTTGGCCAGCGTAACGATTTCGATTTCCGGCTTGGTCTCAACACTTTGCTTCTTGATTTGCTCGATCAAGTCGATGACACGTTGGACGTCGCGTTTGTTCCCTTTGACGATGACGATATTGAGCTCGGGAATGAACTCGATCTGGACATCACCGAAAAGACCACTCTCGGCGTCCATTCCTAATACACCCGCGATTCCAGTGGCCTGAGGATCCTGTTGTTGATTGAGGTCTAGAATCTGGCTCTCCAGCTCCTCGGGATCTTGAATCGGGTCCTGAAGAGTTGCTCGGACCAGACGGAGCGCGCGTTCAATCTTGGATGGGTCCGCCGGAGTCATCGTTACAATGCGGGTTGGGAAGTCTGCGGAAGCGCGGCCGTTGTCGATGGCTGCAACGACTTGCAGCCAGCCATGAATGCTGTTGGATGTTCCCTGAAGCGAGATCTCGTCGCGTCGGCGATCGATTTGCAGGATGTCGGTCGGGCGGTCTCCCACCATCAAACGAAACTGTGCAACTTCACCATTGCCCATGGTGCTGACGGTCAACCGCGGCCCGATCATCCGCTGCAACGCATCTTCCATCTCTCGCCAAGTGATGTTGCGCAGTTTATAGGTTCGCTGGATGGAACTATGGGTCGCGACAACTCCGTTCGGAGCACTGCGTTGAATTTCTTGCCTCAGCGTCTCCAGTGTTCTCGCTACTTCTTGATGGACTGCTGGCAACGCCAAAACCATCAGCTTCCCAGAGCCCGGCTCGGTTGTAATGCGCACGTTTGGGTCTTTGGCGTATTGAATCTGAAGGCGAGCTGCAATGGTCCCGACCATCTCTCGAGGAAATTCGTAGACCTCCAAACGGCTTTGATTGCTCGGGCTTTGATTGGTGGCGCTCTGCGCTGGGCTGAAGACAGGTTGCGGCGAGTTCTGAGGGCTGGCAGTTCGATTGATCGCCGATGGATTGGTATTCCATTCAGGGGGCCGATTCTGTTGCCCAAAGGCCCCGGATGGAATGGCAAGGAAAACACCGAAGCCGCAAGCTAAGGCTTTCTTGCTGACATGTCGTAACATCGCGGGACCTCTTCGCGTTGAAACATGGGCCATGGATTGCACCGTTCCTCATTGCTAAACCTCGGTGAAGCCAAAACGGGTCGCAACCGTTTCCGTACGATCCGCGCAATGGGCAAACTCACCGAAAGACGTACAATCGGACTGATCGTCATAATCGCTACGAATTGTGAGCCAAAACTGTGCAAAGCGACAGGATTCGCGGATTGCTGCAGGAATCCGAACGATGTTTGACACTTCCTGACAAACCAATAAAATAGGTGTTGTTGGAAGTGATGGTCCGGTTCCGGCGATGCCGCTGACGATGCGGTGGTCGACCTGCTTTCGCCGTGTCCTCCGCGTAACGCAATGTCGTTTCTTTCTCTCGGCGATCGGGTGTCTTGCAATGCTTGCTTTTATGGGTATCAATCCCTCGGAATTGATGATTGTTTTGGTTGTTCTTCTCGTCCTTTTCGGAGGTTCACAACTTCCGCGTTTGATGCGAAATCTTGGCCGCAGCGCAACGGAGTTCAAAAAAGGGTTGCGCGATGAAGGTGGTGATTTCGACACACCGGATAGCGAGCAAAAAGCTTAACTAAGTCTCTGCTGAGATGCCTTCGATTTTTCTAATGAGTGGGTTGAACGGGCATGGGATCGTTGGGTTACAGTGAAATGCTTGTGTTCGGAGTCGTTGCCTTGCTCCTCTTTGGATCGCGGCTTCCGGAGATGGCTCGCAAACTTGGGGGCACCTATCGCGAGCTCAAGAAGTCCGTCAACGAATTCCAGCGTGAGTTTCAAGCCATCGACCAATACGAGCCTCCTAAACGAAAATCGGAGCCGTCGGTCGAACAACGAGTCAGTGAAACCACGGCTCCGAAGTTCACTCCGCCGCCCATGGACGACGATTAGGGCGAGCGGCGAGTAAACGCATTTCCAGATGATGTGTCGGGAAGAGTCCTCGCGGGTCGAAAGCCAAGGTAGAGATGACTAATGGTGGGGTGATTTTCTCGACGGTGAGCGGATCGGATTCCATCCGACCAATAATAGTGTGCGCCCCCGCGATGCTGGCGCATCATGTTGTCATCGGCGAAAGGTAGATTCTCCCGCCGAGTTCGTTGCGATGGTGTTTCCAAGAAGGTATTAAAACGATACATGTCCTCCACCCATTCGCAGACATTCCCTTGAATGTCGAACAAGCCAAGGGGATTGGGCTTGAGCTGGCCGACTCGATGCAGCTCATTGCGAGAGTTGTTGAGGAACCAAGCATACTTCGGCATTAACCGATCGGATTGCCCAAAGAACCTCGACGTTGTCGTCCCAGCTCGACAGGCAAACTCCCACTCTGCTTCGGTCGGCAATCGGTAGCCGTTCCTCTCAAAGTGATTTGGTTTGATCTCCATACCCGACTCGTATAGCCCTCGGGCATTAGGCCCGTAACACCATTCCTCGGGAGGAATCTCATTCCATTCGCTGAGCCAGTTGCAGTACTCTGCGGCCTGATACCAAGTGACATATCCCTGCGGCATGTCACTGGGCTCATCGGAACCTCTTTGGTTTTTGGCTTCCAAAAACTTGCGGAATTGTCCCGCAGTGACCTCGTGTGTTGCGATGGCGAATCGGTGTGGAATCGTACGGAAATGCGGCTCTTCGAGAATGTCATTTCTTCCATTTTCGATGTTCGGTGCCCCCATCAAGAACTCGCCTCCGGAAGTTATCGAAAAGGTCTGTCCGGAGCGATCCACATACCATCCCCGCCCCTCGGCATCTCGTTTCATTTGGTTGGTACCCTCGGAAGATCGTGCGTTCTCCAGCACGTTCTCCCAGCCAAGTACGGATAGTAGCCACTCCGCCGATGATCGTTCTTCTGGGTCGTCCGCATTCGAAAGCGTCTTCAGCAGCATTGCTTCGATCTGCGAAGTCCACGATCCGGAAGTAATCACTGGCTGATACTGTTCCAGGCTCTGAATGATCGCACTGCGAACGTCCGGACGGAGTTCCACCGCTAGTCGCTCCCAAAGCAAGCCAACTTCGATTCCTCGCTCGGCCATTCGATCGATGATGTAGGATCGCGCACTCAGGTCAGAACTGCGTTCCAGTAGCGTCCATAACGATTCGGGATGCCCCAAACGAGCCAACGCGATGGCGGCATTGGCGGCTCGCTGGGCAAATCGATCGACCTCCTCCGCCTCAGGTATACGCCGATGCCATACGGTTGCAAATGGAATCGCATCGACATTCCTTTGAACTTCAATGAGTGGTTTGCTTTCGTCATAGATCGGCGACACCATCGCGAGTTCATACCCGGCCTGCGACATTTCCATTGCGATGCTCTTCAGCTCCTCCAAAGACTCTGTCACTCGTTCGGTCGACTCCAGTAACGGCAAAGAGCGCCAGATTGCGGATACTCGAATCCGCGGGTCGTCCCCGAAGACAATTTTGGAAAATTCAGGATGCTTCCGAATTGGTATGAAATCAAACTCTTCCTTCGCAAGTTCCGCGATGGTCAAATCCAGTTCAATGGCTGTCGCGAGAGCATTAATTGCTCGATTCTCAAACGTTGCTCGCTCGATTTCATCTTTAGCGAGGAAAGCTAAGATGGAGCATGTACAGGCCAAGTTAAAGAAGCGAATGGCGGTCGGATCTCCAGTTCGAATCAAAGCATCCAGTTGCTGCAGCACGAGATCGCTCGGCTTCTCCTTAGAATCGATGAGTGCCTCGAAGAATGGGACGACATCAGGTTCCTCCAAATTTCTCCTTAGAATGGCCAAATCGTCACGAGCTTCTTGAATTAAACCAAGTTGAAGATGCGCGATCATCCTCCAAAACCGGGCTAAAAATAGGTTGTTTTGCTTCTCCAGTTTCGAGTTCAGAATCTGGAGACATTCGTCTGACTGATGGCGGAAGAGGTGTGCGATTGCATACTCGATCGATTGATTCGCTTTCGCACCGCTCGAAGCCGGAGAATCGGAGTTACGACTAAGCTGTTCTCGACACCAAGACTCGATATCGTGCGGAGGAGCTGTCCGCGATATGGACAGATCAACCAAGACGCGTCCAGGAGCGCGGGCGAAATCGTACATCTTGTCCGTCGCATACCAAATAATCATCCAGGCTTTATTCGATTCAGAGATGACACCACTAACAAAAGGAGCTCTACCTTCACGGGAGAGACCATGGACGGAAATGGAGTCTTGATAGGGCGGAGCTATGATCGCCTCAACCGCTTTGCTTAATCCAGTGCGAGGCAAGATATACCATCGGTTGGGTTTGGCACTGTCTGGATTGGGTTGCCATATCGCGTGGCAGCGATGTTGGCTGTCTTCTCCCAATGAAATGGAAAGATCGACCATGTGGAAGCCAGCTTCGATGTTCTCAAGGTCTGTCTTTCGAAGCTGATTCTCCGAAAGCCCGAACGCAAATCGAGTTTCCATCGCGGACTTTTTCCAGATGACCGCATACCGAGTCGTTTCTGAAGAATAGACTTGATCAAGCGGACGAACACGAACAAGTCGATATCCCGCTGAAACAAGAGCTTGTGAGAGGCGAACCACATCCGGTTCCTCAACAGCAGGACACATGGCTCCACCGCGAAACCACAACACATGATTTCGAGTAAGCTCAACATGGATTTCCGATGGTATCGCTCCGACCAGTTCCCTCTCGTCTGGCGCAACCCATCCGAAGAAGCGGTCTCTCTCGAGTACGGTCTTCAGTCGATCAATGCAGGGAGAGCCTAGTAAGCTAGCTCGCTCAAGCAACGGTTGAAACGCACGCTGATCCGCATCGCACAACAAGTCCACAACCAGCTCGTAGTCGGTTTGTACATAATCGACCAACACAGAAGTAACCACGGTTCTTTCATAATCGCTGCGAGATTCTTCTCAGAAGATTCTCGATAAGTGCGGTACTAACTTCGAGGAAATGGGACGCAGCAACTCTCGCCATTGGGAGACATGAAGAAGGTTGACTCTGGCCAAATGCTCCGTAACCGGATTGGCGATTGCCTCCCATCTTGGGTCGGAGGGTTGGAAACTTGCAACCATGCAGGCCGCCCGGAGCTTTTTCGGACCGGTCTGTGGCTCTGATGACTCAAGAATTGGCCACAAGTCTTCAGCTAAGGTTGAGCTGTATTTCATCAACGTATCGCGAATCCACGGCAAGTAATCGGGCTCGGCGACCCAAAGGAACTCGATCACTTCCGGCAAGAACGTAGCGTCGTACTCCAAAAGTCGCAAAACCAGATGGTATCGCTCGTTCGTGCCAAGTTTCGAATTCTTGACGGCCTCTCTAAGCAAATGCTCGTCGGAACCATCGCATCGATCCATTTCAGCCAGAATCGTTGGTATTTGTGTCGGGGATGACCGCATCAGAGAGTCCACGAGACCCTGAACGCGAGTTTTTTCCAGCGCCAGACGGCCTGCGGAATCGAACTGACGCCAAGTCCATAGCCCTCCCAAAAGCACAGCCATGGCGAGCAAGAACCACGAACAGATAACCCGCCCATAATAATTGCGGGATGCGACCATCATACTCTTCTGCGACGGGGTCCAAGAACTGGCAGCGGTGTGCCACCAAATCGAAATCGCCTCCAAGAACGATGGAAGAAATCGAATTTCGCGACGCGCTTCCCACCATTGCGATCGTTCCTCCAACCGCAGTTCCGCTCTCCCTCGAGCCGTCTCATGTTGCTTTCGATCAATCCACGAACGAACAGAACTTACCAAATAGTCATGCGTTAACTGATAGGATCGCGACTCTTGGGTCGTTGATCGATCGGAATCAGTTACATCGTCGCTGAAAGAGACGGCTGTTCGGGTCGGAGTGATGAGCCGTAGCTCTCGATCGAGAATCCGAAGGAGTTCATTGAATTCAACGAGCCGTGCTCGAAGTTGCGTTCGATTGGCTAATTCGTCGTAAGAAACGGAATGCCCTTTGATATTCGAATGAACGGGGGGCAACAAGGCTTTGAGTACAATCTTGGCTGAATCTTGCAGTCGGCGGTATTCAGGTTCAGAGCTTGGCGAATTGAATGTCTCTTCCAGAAAATTGACCCCCAGACCCTCGGTGCCACCGACGCTTTGGAAGTTGGCGAGCGTCCAAGCACGCTTGCTCATCAATTCCGCGAAAAGTGCGAGCTGGACCGAATAAAACAGATCTTTCTGCGAAAGCCCTGCAAGTGCATGAGTCAGCACGCTTCGCTGTTCTTCGGTCATGAGCGATTCGGTTTCCGGAAGACAACCGTAAGCCTTTCCGAACTCGAACAGAATCTTGGCGGCATGGCGCTCAGCAAATAAATCAAACGCTTTAGCATTCTGGCCGATCCGCAGCGGAATTTCGAGTTCTTCAAAAAGCCGTGTTGCTGGCATCCAAAAGTCATCGCGTACCATCACGATCGCCTGAACGTGGATGCCGTCGCAATGCCGCAGGGCGGCAATGAGGGAACTCTTGGGCCCGATATGGTTGGAGTTAAGCCATTGCTCGAACTGATCGAGGACGATTACACATTTCAATCCCTTTCCAGATTGCAGTTTTCGGCGAAGTTCCATCACGACATCGACCAAGTTGCTGCATTCTGTCTCGATATCGAATTGTTGCGAAAGCAGCAGCATCAATTGCGATTCTGTTTTTTCTCCAGTAGCTTCCAAGTAGACGGTTCGAACGCGCGATTCAATTCTGGGTAACACTCCGGCCTTGAACATCGACGATTTTCCGCAGCCACTGGGGCCATAGAACAAAGCGACGGGCACCGAAGAAGTAGGATGTCGGTCCTCGATCAAATGCTTCCAAAAGCGAATGCCGTCCGGAACACCGTCTTGGTCACGCGGCCCCGGCAGCAGCTGCAAGTAGAAACTCGCATCATGGCGATCGAATGAACGTAGACCCTTGGGCACGATTTGTGCGATTCTCGACTGGTTCTCTGCAGCTTGTTGTTCGATGGCTTGCGACCGAAAACGTACCTGTGGCCAGTCTCTCAATTCAGTGGCTAAGTCCAGTGCCGATGTGTAGCGTTCGGATTGCTTCTTGGATAAACATTTTAGACAAATCCTGCTCAGTTCCTCTGGTATATCGGGAGCGATTTGGCGAAGAGGGACAGGCTCGACAAATTCGATTTGGTCGAATAACTCCTCTCGAGTAGGGGCGGAAAAGGGACGACGACGACACAGCAATTCATAGAGGATAACTCCTAAGGACCAAATATCGCTGCGGCCGTCCAGTCGGTTGGCCTCGCCCCGAATCTGCTCAGGAGACATATAGGCAGGTGAACCCTCTCGCCGTCCAACGTTTTGAAGGCGCCTGCGATCGTCAATCGCCATTCCAAAATCGACGATTTTCGGGAGCCCATCCGAAGCGATGAGGATGTTCTCCGGTTTGATATCGCGATGGAACAATCCCTGCTGATGAGCTACGGACAAAGCCTCTGCCAGATGCTCCACCAGTTTGGCGGACTCCTGATGCGAAATCTTCTCGCCACGAGTGGACATCCACTCACGAAGCGTCAAACCAGGGATGTACTCCGTCACGACTGCGATCAAGTCCTCTTGCTCAACGAGATCGTAAACAGCAACAATGCCTGCCGCTCGAACGCGTGCAGCCAGTCGGGCTTCGCTTAAGAATTTTGCGCGATCGATCTCGCTCTCGAACAGTCCCCGTCTTGGGACCTTGATTGCAACTTGCCGCTCAAGTTGTGGATCATTCGCCAAGTAAACACGCCCAAAGGAACCTTGGCCGAGCTCTCGCACAATCTGAAACCGACTGATGGAGGTAGGAAGCGGCGGAAGAGAGATCAAAGGACTTGGCGTCCGTGAGAACTTCTGTTCGATGATATGCTGATACTCAGGAAACTTTCGCTGCAATGCTTCTTTTCCGTTGGCATCGCTCGGTTCCGACGGCTTCCTCAAAACTTCGTCCAGAAGATCTGCGAACAATTCGCCGCGCAAATGTGGTGGTGCCTTTAGAAGATACTCTTCAATGGACGGGCGTTTTCCTTCCCGCCACTGTCTCGCGAACTCATCGCATACGCTGTCGAGCAGGACTTCATCTTGCCCTTCGGGACGGTAGCGACCACGGGTAGAATCGTCAGCATTCGATTGAGTCATCGATCTCTCGCCACAATTCGCGAATTCGATGAAGTACTCTTTTGACCGTGCGATCGCTCAAGCCAAGCTGATCGGCAATCTCCTCGACGCTTCGTTCTTCGAGAAGCAGTCGTAGCACTTCCTGATGCTTATGTTCGGGTAGGCGTTCCTGTACAAGCCGAATCGTTTCTTCAACAGCGATGGCTTCGTCTGGCAAGGCAGGGCGTTGATGATCCCGCGCAAGCTCGAAGCCGTCAGCCGCTTGTACCCGCGCGTGATCGCGACTCTGCGTCCGATACCGCGCCACTAAGTCCTGATATTTTCTGGTAGCCATCAAAGCGAGAAGCGGCCACAAGCTTTCTCGATCGTCAAGCTCGAACTTTCCCTGCCCGACGCCCTTGACGAAACTGCCGAACGCCGACTGAGCCAGATCGTCTTCGTCGGCATATTGCGAAAACTGAGAACCGAGTCGCTTGCGGATCAGTCCGAGCATTCGGCGGAAGTAGCGATCGTAGGTCGCGGCAACAACCGTAGGGTCTTGGCCCCCGGACGCCTTGAGCTTTTCAAGAATTTGAATCGACTCGAGACCTTCTTCCATCGTGCATCACCTTCAGCCATACCGTAGGCAGCTCATCAGGTCTCGAGCAACCCCATCGGAATCCTGACCGCACCAAATTGCGGTAGTACGTTGAATGCCCTGAGGAATGGTGCTTTGGAAAACAACGACTGAGTCCAGTATATTCGATCTTCCTCCTTAAAGGAATCGACTCAGGTGAGGTCCATGGCAGGTAGCGCGATCGTTGCGGTTCAAGCTTTGGTCAAGTGTGGGGACTTCGCTGAAGTATCGGCTTGTCAAAATGCAAGACGCACGCGAAGTTTTCCTCGCGTGCGTCTTTGGATTTGCCTGGTCCATCGTCGGAATCGTTATTTCGATATGCGGCGTTGTACCGACCTTGATCGAACTACGCTATCGACAAGTGATTGAAGTACGCGAGGTACTCGCTCCATTGAAGAGTCACGAAGCCGTCGTTTCTGCCGTCACCCCGATCACCAAAGCTGGAATCCACACCCCATGGATTGTGCAACTGGATCATCCATCGGCCATTCTGTTGAAAAATGTTCATCACAGCATAGGCGTGGGTGCTAACCATGCGATGGACTTGCTCGTTGATGCCGGCGACCGTACCGACCGTAATGGCAAAACCGTTGCGGAAGGCATTGAGCAGTTGATTCGGGTTAATTTGGTTCGTGCCGTAGGTGTAAGCTTGTCGACCGCATAGGTCCTGCAACCCGAATTGCAAACTGCAAAGGCGGTTGCCCGTGGCTTGATGGATGGCGGCAAACTGTTGCTCCGTGTAGCCTCGCGACCAGTCGACACCGTACATCTGCAATCTGGCACGCTGCAAGAGAATCGGCCAATACTCGCTCGACGTGTACCCGTTTTCCATCACCTTGGGATCATTATCGTTCCACCAGCCGTTGTATTGAACTGTGACACGGATTGGATTCCCATTGCGATAAAGAGTCACTCCAAATTGGTTGTTTCCGAGGTAAGAAATTTGCCGACCGAAATCATGACCTTGGCGAACCAATGCCGTCATGGCGGCAAGTGTCGCACAGGTACCAAGTTCCTTCTGGCTGACGTCGGTGACCTGGGCACCGTTCACGAATGGCGTGGTTGCGTTGAAATCATCATGATACCAATCGAATCCGCCTTGTCCGAAGAATCGATCAACGCCCGCACCTCCCACTAGGTAGTCGTTGCCGTCATTGGCTGTGTGCATCAGCTGACCATTTGCATTGAGTGAATCCCCAACGAGCGTATCATTGCCTTCCTCGCCGTAGAGGATGTCGCTACCGAAGCCACCAATGAGGATATCGTTTCCGAGGCCGCCGAAAATTCGGTCGTTGGCTGCCGTGCCGTAGATCACATCATCTCCGGCACCACCCCAAATGGAAGCAGGCTTCATGATCGGCTGCTGGCCTTGTACTCGTTCGCTGGCAAGATTGATGAAATCGTTTCCTGCTCCGCCAACAACGCGAATCTGCTGAATGGAATTGGCATTGATTCCGGCATAGTTCGTGTTACCGACGCGAATCGCCGTGTTGTCGATTCTGATCACTCCATTCAATTGTCGAACCACAATCTGATCGTTGCCGTTGGTTCCCATAATATCGAGCACGCCGTTGCTCACCGAAGCGGTCAGACCGGCCATTAGCCGTCGATCTTCAAGAGATTCGCATCCTAATCGAAATTCTCGGGTTGAACGGCTGGAACGAGTTCGAGTGGTTTCAGATCGCGTGAACATTCTTTGGGTCTCCTGGTCGAGGGGCTGTTGAAACTGGGCCAGCAAACTTGGCCGCTCAATGAAGGAATCCGTGCGGGAAGACAGCAGGGGACACGCTCTGGCAGAAAATTTTCGAGAAAATCCCAAAAGCACCCACGGATTCTCATGCAAATGACCGCAACCATGCCATTTGCTGAATGAGTGAGACTTATGCGTTTGGGTTCGCCGAGAACGTGAGCTCAGGATGAGCGACACCGAGCCATGTTCGTAACCAAGACAGATCATCGTCCGGTGGTACTTGTCCAACGATGCAGCAATCCAGTTTGTCGCGAACTTCAAGAAGCGAACTTAAAACAGACCTCCATGCCTGCTGTAGCTTGCGGAGCTCTTCGTCAGTGATGTCGCTCCACAGATTCTGCACCTGATCGCCCCGTCGCTCGCGATCTAGTCTGTAGAGCTTGCCTTCCCGAGCAGCGTACTTGTTCCCTGAAAAATACGCACGGCGAAGTTGGCCTTGTTCATTAAACTGAAAAACCGGTTGGGCCTCCCAGTAAACACTGATGGCACCGTTGCTTCGACATCCGATGAAGACGTGGACTTGGACCATCGCAATCTCCTGCCGCTCGTCATGTGCCAACGGCGTCGGCAGCACAGTCATCCTCGCAGACTCTCCATCGAAGAGCGCCAACAATACTCGCTTCGAAAAGCGCGTCGCTTCGCGAAGTAAGTCTTCTCGATCTGATTCCTCGATCGCCATCGCTGAAGTCCTCGTCTCAAAACACAGACAGTCTGATTTGAGGAGAATGCCTTTTTGCCGAGTATGCAATGGGATTCTCGCGGTTTCACAACCGAATGAAAGGGGAGACTTTCGAAAAAGGGATTGGCAATATAGAAATCGCGACCGACTCAAGGAGTTTCGTGCAACTCGCAAGAAGATTCTAAGTTCGCGATGATGGGGTGGGGGTAGTGGTCGATGAATGGTACAATAGCCGAATGAAGAACGGTTTGTATCGAGCTTTAGATGGAATCGAGCGTCAGAATGAGTGTGGACTGGAATTCCTTAGCGGATATTCTTCGGCGGTATGAAAACTTTGTGCTTACCAGCCATATTCGACCCGACTGCGACGCGCTCGGCAGCGAACTCGGCATGGCGGACTTGTTGGAGTCGTTAGGGAAAACGGTGCGGATCGTCAACGGCCATCCCACTCCTCCAAATCTCGCGTTTCTCGATCCGTCCGAACGCATTCAGGTATTAGGAGAACAAATACAAGCAGATGACGTTCAAGGGGACTGCCTAATCATCCTCGATACCAGCGCGTGGGCGCAGCTCGGAAGCATGGGTGACGTTGTTCGCCGGTTTCAGGGACTCAAGCTCGTCCTGGACCATCACGTGGGACAAGACGAACTTGGAGCGATGTTTTTCAAGGACACGAGCGCTGACTCGACCGGCCATTTGGTAACGCTTTTAGCCAAGCATCTTAGTGTCGCGATTTCAAAGTCCATGGCGACTTCTCTCTATTCAGCAATCGCAACCGATACCGGTTGGTTTCGGTTCAATTCAACTTCGGCTGCTACCTATCGAGTTGCTGCTGATCTGGTAGCGGCGGGCGCCAACCCTTCCGTCATCTACGGCGATTTGTACGAGCGAGATACGATTGGCAGAGTTCGCTTGCGGGGACGAATCCTTAGTCGAGTTGAGGAAGAGCTGAACGGTCAGTTGGTGTACACCTACGTCCGCAAGGAGGATTTTCCAGAGACGGGAGCCTTACCCAGTGATACGGAAGATGTGATCAACGCGACGCTGGCAATTGCCGGAACGAAATTCGCCGTCATTTTTGTCGAGCAACTCAAAGGTGGATTCAAACTCAGCTTCCGAAGCCGTTGTCACGTCGATTGCAACCTGTTGGCGAAAAACTTCGGTGGAGGCGGCCACCGCGCCGCAGCGGGGGCATTTCTGGATGGCGAACTTTCAGATGTGCGTAACCGGGTATTGAAAGCAACGCGAGAAGCGCTTCTGGCGAACACTTCATCGCCCGCATGATCGCGTCGGGATTGCCCTTTATCGATGAAATTTGGGGGAATGTGCATGTCGGATTCTCCAGCACCTGAGCACTCAGACAATTCAGCCGTATCGCCAACGCGACGCAAGAGTCGCCCCTTCATTTACGTCTTGGTAACTTTGGCGGTTTTGCTGATCAGTGTTGTGCTTGTCCTCCCAAGCGTATTGGGCAGCAAATGGCTTTATCAGCCCGTTTTGGAGCGTCTGGCAAAACAGGGGTTGATTGTCGAAATCGAGAGGCTTGAGCTTGGTTGGCTCACTCCTCTCCGAGTGCAAAACATTCAAGTGCAAATGGCTGATGGGAAATCGGTTCTTGCCATTCGCCAATGGAGTTCATCTCGAACGCTTTGGGGGTTCTTGCTTCACGGTCGAGACCTCGGTGAATTCGTGATCGATGAGCCAACCGTAGATGTTGATTTTCTCGAAAGCGGTCATTTTCTCGACTTGGTTCGTGGTGTCGTCGGTGCGGAATCGGATGCAGTATCGTCGAAATCTCGTCCGAAAATCGACATCGACTTTGTCGTTCGAAATGCTTCTGCCATCGTTCAAAAAGGAAACGACAAACCACTCTTCATCGTTCCACCTTTCGATGTTGACATATCCTACTTGGGAAGGAACAACTCGCCTCTCCTCGATATTGGAATGACTCAACTGCTGAAAGAGGTTGAGTTGACCCGAGAGTTAGTTGATCTTGGCTTGGGTCATGCGGTGCCTTGGCTATTTCAAGCAACGTGGTTCGACGGCAGAGTTTCTCTCACCACCGATGGATTCACAATTCCACTCGACGCTCCTGAGAAGGCAAGAGGCAAGGCGTCCCTGACGTTCCATCAGGCACGCTGCGGTCCTGCTGACGAGAACATTCGAAAGCTGCTCGATTTGATCGCTCAGCTTCGTCGACGTGATGCCAAGCACGAGCTGGTCTTTATGCAGGACTCCGTCATCGATATTGAAATGAAAGAGGGACGAATCTTCCATCAAGGACTCGAATTCGGCATACCTCGCATTGACGAACGATTGCAGATTGCCTCCGAAGGTTCGGTTGGAATTCTTGATCGGAGTTTAGATCAATTGATCTCGTTTCCAGTTCCAGTCGAACAACTGGCAGCACGCGATCAAGTTAAACGACTGGGGGTGCCCATGGTCCGCCTACCAATCCGAGGCCAATTGGGGAAGGCAGAGGTTGATTGGGGGGAATTGCGGCAAAGTTCTGCCGATTTGATCGGAATGATCAGGGAGCAAGTCGAGATGGAGGCTCCCGGTTTGGCGGGTGCCTTGGGAGCGATTGAGGGTGTGACCTCTGGCAAAGCAGATGACGCCATCCTCTCCGCCGTCAATCTGATCCAGGAGATTCAACGCCGACGCAGCGCGAACCGCGAAGCCGCAGAGAACAATGAAGGTGCCTCTTCGGAAAAACGACCGCCTGTTCGCCCGATCCGAGATCGATTGAGGAAATTGTTAGACGGACCTCGATCTGACGAACAAGATCAAAAGGAGTAGCCGTCGTTTCCATGTTGCTAAGCTTACTTGTTTTTCTCACTCAACTCTTTATTGGTAGCAACCTCCATGCATCGACTTACACTCGTTTCATTATTCATCGCTTGCCTCTTGAATCAAGGCTCAACTCTGTTCGCTCAGCGTGAGCAATCTCTCCCTGCAAGAAGCGATGTGATCGCAGTCGTTACAGCCGCCGAAAAGGCTAAAGAAGTTGCAGGAAGCGTAACGATGGTTGTCTCGGACCGCGACGTTCTTCACTTCCATGCATCTGGTTTTGCCGACGTCGAAGCCGAACATCCCATGCAACCGGATTCGATTTTTTGGATCGCATCCATGACGAAACCACTGACAGGAGCTTGCTTGATGATGCTCGTGGACGAAGGAAAAGTAGCTTTGGACGATCCCATATCCAAGTACCTTTCGGAACTAGATTCGCTCCGGATGCGAAATGGCGAGGCACCTGTGATCACCATCCGTCATTTGTTGACGCACACGTCGGGGATGTCGGAATTGCCTTCGGCGGAAGCGTATACGGCCAAGACGCTAAGAGAAGCCGTTCAACGCTATGCAAAGTTGGAAGTGATGTTTGAGCCGGGGTCGAAGTGGCAATACAGTCAAACCAGTATCAACACTGCCGCACGCGTGATCGAAGTCGTATCGGGACAATCGTTTGACGTATTCATGGATGAACGCTTGTGCCGCCCCCTCGGAATGACCGACACGACGTTTTATCTGACGGATGAACAACTTCTGCGACTGGCGAAATCGTATTCCAAGAATGCATCTGGAGACCTTGAGTTGGCCGAATTGCGCATTCTTGTAGGTCGCTCGCCAACCGATCGCGACCGATTCCCAGCTGCCAACGGCGGTGCTTTTTCGACCGCATCCGATTACGCTCGATTCTGCCAAATGTTGCTGAACAACGGTGCTTTCGGTGGAACGCGGATCCTATCCGAGGAGGCGGTGAAAACGATGTCTACCATTCACACTGGGGATTTGGTTACCGGATTTACTCCTGGAAATGGTTGGGGCATCGGATGCTGCGTCATTCGCGAGCCGCAGGGAATCACGGAAGACCTATCGCCCGGGAGTTTCGGTCACGGAGGTGCATATGGAACGCAAGCATGGATCGATCCCGCTAAGAAGCAAGCTTACATTTTAATGGTTCAGCGGGCGAACTTTCCAAATGCCGATGGATCAGAATTGCGACATCGATTTCAGAAAGCCGCCGCGTCGCTGGTTCGTTAAGTCGCTGGTTCGTTAAAGTGCGTCGAAACCCCACTTGCTCAAACTGAGAGAAAAGAGCGGCCCGGACTTTTATCCGCTAGATTTTCGCACCCACTCCTCGAGTCAGTGCCATGAACGCTGATTCGAGGTTGGTTTCTTCTTCAGCGAAGTGTTTAATGCGGATACCGCGAGCGATCATTTCGCCTGCTAGGTCGGCATAATCTTCATGGCCGACCTTCAACGTTACGCGAATCCGACCACGTTGTTCTTCAATCTTGTCGACGATCGCTTGGTTGCTGAGAACCTTGGTGACCTCGGCCAGTTGGCTGGGATCGGCGGGCTCGATAAGAATGACCATTTGAGGCCGCACACGACGGATGACGTCCTCGACTTCCTCGTTCACGTCCAATTGCCCCCGATCGATGATGCCGACCTTGTTGCAGATGTCGGCAAGCTCCGGAAGAATGTGGCTGGAGACGACAATCGTTTTCCCCATCTGGCCGAGACGTCGGAGGAGGTTCCGCATCTCGATGCGAGCACGCGGATCAAGGCCGCTGAGGGGTTCGTCGAGCAACAGGACGGCTGGGTCGTGAAGCAGCGTGCGGGCCAACCCCAGCCGTTGCGTTTGACCACGAGATAACGTGTTGGCATAGGCCTCTCGCTTGAAATCGAGATCGACGATTTCCAGCATCTCGTTGCACCTCTTACGCCGTTCCGGTCCATGAATCCGATAGGCGGCGGCAAAGAACTCGAGATACTCAATGACCGTCATGTCGTCATAAACGCCGAAGAAGTCTGGCATGAATCCAACGAGTCGCCGAATCTCCTTGGGGTGAGTGTAAATGGAATGGCCACAGACATAGGCCTCTCCATAGGTTGGAGCCAATAGCGTTGCAACGATGCGCATGGTCGTTGTCTTGCCGGCACCGTTTGGTCCGATAAAGCCGAACAAGTCACCCGCACTCAAGTCGAGGTTGATGCCTTTGATGGCATACATGTCGTCGTATTTTTTTGTGAGATTGACAGTTTTGATCACGGAGCTGTACTCGATTTAGGCGTGGAACTCAGTCCAATATCGACGGGGATCACCATGCGCACCCAACATTCACGTCTTCCCGGAGCGATCGGTGAAGGAGTGCTATGACTGGTCACTTCGATTTCCGTCGTTGGTATCTCCAAGCGACCAAATACAATCGCACGGTTCAACCGTAAAAGGTCAGAAAGGTCCATCGATTGAAGGTATCGATGGGTTAATTCGGTATAGGTGGTTCCACCCGCAGCACGATGAAATAAAAGCATCTCCATGAGTCGTTGCGTATCCTCGCGTTCCAACGGCTGCCACTTGCTACCTTTCTCATTGCCATCAACAATTCGCCGTCGCTGAAGCTGGCGTGCCAAATCTTTTGGAGTGACGCTGATAGAAAACTCGATTCGCTGTCCAGGAACAATCCGCGTTGGCAACGAATATTGCCAATTGCGGAACATCACGACAGCATTCAGGAGGTCACATTCAAGGGGTTGGATCCATTGACCAGACAACAAATCGGAACCTGGCACCAATCCAAGGTGGGTTCCCGAAAAATCTAAACCTGACTCTCCGCTCCAGCTTGCCTCAATGGCTTTCGTTCCTGCCAACGGTATCCCCAAGCCTTTCAACCTATCAGCACTGCCATTCTCTCGAACGATTTGATAATGAGGCATCCCTTGATCGGTCATCACAGAAGATTCGAACCCTCCTAGTCCTTTCCCCGGCAATCCGGACCATAGGCTCGAACACATGCGGGAAGTCGACGCAGGGGCTTTGACGACGGTCTCGCTTCGGGCGCGAACAGTAACGTCGCGCAACTCCTGAACGCCCGAATAGATATGAAACCACGAGCGCGACTTAGCGAGGCTCGTCGCTGCATCGACATCCCATACAGTGCATTCGTTGACGATCGTTCCGCTTGGCTTCCATTGATTCCGGAGGCTCGCATAGCTGACACATGCGATACTCGCTACCATTGCCAAGCTCATCCATGTCCACGAAGTTTTGCGCAGTCTGCGGACGAAAAGGAAATAGTCGAGGGGCCCAATCCAAAGGATGATTCCCAATAGGAGAACAGCCATCCAGGTCAGTCCCGCAATCTGGACGGACGGGAAGAAGTCGAGCGTTGCCCTCAATTGGCCGGACAGATCATCAAATCCAAACTGACTGATCTGTCCGCTTCGTGACTCTTGTGGGCTCGTCCATTGTTCCCATTGGCTTGGCATCAACCGCCGCAGCAGCGCCGGACGATCTTCCCAATTGGCCAGACTGCCGGAGCCGATGTCGGTTGCTACGAAAACAACTTGGCCAAAACCATGGGCGCGACGAACAACCAAAGGAATCGATTCTCTTGTCCGCGTGACGAGTGAAATATCCGGAACGACGGATTCGACGGCGATGCGAGTGCAGTCAAGCGAGTCGATGCGATGACTGGAGCCGATCCAGGACTCGATGGGCCCGCCACTAACATCCTTTTTGACATCGAGGATCGAACCGGGAAGCAAGGACGCAATCCACGATACCGCTCCAACTCGCTCTCCATTCTTTCCGACGGAAACGACAACGCGGCCACCGAACTGAACCCAATCGATGATCGCTTTCGACTGCCGCTCCGATACTCCCTCAAACCAAGTCGTGTCCGTTGCAATCAGCAACAAATCGACACCACGGTATCCATCGAAATGCTCTGGCAATTCTTGCGGCTGCTCCAATACCGTCGTCACAAAGGACGACAGTGGATTACCTGGAGTCCGAGTCGCCAAAGATTCGACTCCCATTGAAGAGCCGAGGCAGACTACCCACGGATGGGTTGCTGGCAAAACGATTCCACGATCTTCTTGTATTGAGTGTTGGACCAGAGTCTCTGGCGTGCCCGTCGACCGACGAAGCTCAGCACGAATGGGAGAATTCGAACGCCCGTGCGGAACATAAACTTCGATGTGCTGGCTGTTGCCGGAAGGTGAAATATCCTCTAACACGAACTGAACAGCAACTCCATCTCCATCAACCGAATGGATCTCAGCATCTGCCTTTTCGACGGGCTGATTGATTCGGAGACGATGCCGTGTCGGAAAACCAACCTTCCAAGTTCCGGACAGTCCGATTTCAACCGACCCAGATGCGCTGAGTTGGCTCGATTGTTCTTGGCCGCTGACCGAGTTGCATCTAGCTGCAAGCAAACTGACGCAGACAAGCGATAATAGCGATCCGATTCGCATTTGCAACCATGAAGATGGATTCCGATGCAAGACGGGATGAAACCTTGCGAGCCGCATCGGACAGACGCCAAACCATGGAAAAAGGCGAGGAAAGAAGATCAATCAGACAGTTTCTTCACGCGAAGATTTTTGAAATAGACGAGACTCTTCGGATCGTGAGCCTGCAATGCAAAGGTCCCCTCACCTAAGCGACGTTCGAAGTTGTTATCGAATGCCTTCTTGTTTTCTGGTTCGGTGTAATCCACCATGACCTGACCGTTGACTTTGAGGACAATGTGACGCCCCTCGACGATGATCTCTTGGGTATACCATTCATCATCTTTCAGCGGCGGTTCTGCGACATCCTGAACTCCGTACAGGCCGCTCGACTTCTTCGGATCCCCATGGGAAACGTTCACCTGACACTCATAACCATACTTTGGCCAGCCATTTTCCTGATACTTTGTGTGAAAATAGATGCCCGAATTGCTTCCAGGTGTCGTCTTTACTTCGGCCTTGAAATGGAAGTTCTTGAATGGCTGCAACTCGCCGATGTAAAACAAGTGGCTACGTTCCCCATAGCAGACCAAACAGCCATCCTTCACTTTCCAACTATCGATGTTCTCGTTGGCTTTCCAGCCATCCAAAGTTTCACCGTCGAAGATAGACACAAATCCCTCTTCATCTCCCGAGGCAGAATCGTCACCGCGAACGAAGTGCGGGAGGATACTGAACAACGCGAAACCAACCAAAGGTAC
>JBBIUE010000006.1:40007-53041 GCA_037440405.1 Pirellula sp.
CGTGAAGGAATAACCGTTTCAAGACTGGAATTCTCTAGTGTAGACGAATTTTCAATTGCTTACAGGGACACTGAGCGAGACAACCAAGCGAACGAAAATAAACGTCACTTGCCTTCGACGTTGCCGCCCGGTAGCTTTCCAGCCTTAATCTTGTCTCCAAACGTCTCGCCGTCTTTGGCGGTCTTTTCGGCAACTTTCTTGAAGGCGGCCTCAATCTCTTCCTTGCACTTTTCCGGTTCTTTCTTGAAGCGATCGGGAGGGAAATCCTTTTTTCGAAGGAATTCGGCAACCGCTTCGCCATACTCATTGCGAATCTTCTTGTTTTCATCCTTGACGTGACAGACATTGCATTTGGCTTCATCCGCCAGCGCCTTGAACTCCTCGTTCTCCGATGACTTCACGTAGGTTTCCGTGAACTGATCGTTGAACTGCTTGATGGCCCAAACGGGAGAAAGAGTCCAAGCTGCGATCGATGCAAACCACGCCAAAGTAAAAAGCCTTCTCATCAACATGAACCTCCAGCAGGAATGAACAGTACCCAAAATGCAAGCCTACAGCCACCATGTCGGTTTCGGCAGGTATGCCATGTCTCTTGATTTAAGACAAATGTCCAGCAAGTGTCAAATCACCCCCCAAGAGTGTTTTCCGCATGATTACTTCGGCAGGAAGCTTTCGTCAAAGCCAGGTTGATAGTCGCCAAGACGTTGACGAAATGTCGCAATCGGCTGATTGAGGTAATCAGGCCTACGGGGAAGGGGGGAAATCCATCGAACGTAGCCTTCGACGCCTGACTCAAGCGGGTTCATTTCCGCCAAGGTCTCGAACGGCAAACGAACGAACATGCCTTCTGCATTGGTGACCTCCATCCAATCTTGAATGGTCTCATCGTAGGCGTTGTCGCTTCCACGAAGTTCAACCATTTTTCGGAAATCCAGGTCGTTGGGAAGTCCGTCGATGCGGACATAGGCCGAATCATTGCCGCACCAGAAGACCGAATTGTTCGCATGGCGAACTAAATTCGCTGGAAACTTCCGAGCTTCGGAATAGGACAAAATCGCAAATGGCCCACCGCTGATGGAAGTGACCCGATCCATTTGAACGCGGACCGTCGGGCTACTGCGGCTCTTCACCGACAATCCACCCAATTCCAAGAGTGAACCATCGATGGCGATCAACACGTTCCTCATGGTTACTTCACTGCGTCTGGTCTCAACCATGCGCAAGATATCGCAAGGACCTCGCACCACGGAGTTCTCGAAGCGCAGGCGAAGCGGGTCGGATGCACCGCCTCCCGTCCCATTGCCAGTCAGCGTTAGCCCAATTACGGCAGGCCGCTTTTGAATCGCCGCATGCGCAATTCGAAAGGAACATTGTTCGAAACGGACTTGAGTTCCTTCCTGAACCGAAAAGAGGGACTCCCAATTCGAATCTGCGTTCTGAGTCCATTCAAAATCAATACCGTGAAAATCGATTTCCGACGAACCAATCTGAATCACACTTGACTGCCGATCTACGGTCGCGTCCGCGACGACTCGAAGCTTGGGACGGTACCCCGTAGCAGCCGTCACTCGGAGTCGATGCTGGGGCAGCTCGATCGGAGATATCCTCAGCTCATCGGCGAGAATGACAATATCGCGAACTTCAGGGTGCTGAACTGCGTACTCGATGGCGGCTGGCAGATCGGAAGCCGTCGGAACTCCATCGCGATTGAGTTGAACGTCAATCCTCGGATCGATATAAACGGTGACGCCACTGCGGTCAAGTTGCACGCTCTCTGCGTTGGCCGGTCGCTGAGAAAGCCCCTCTCCTGATTCCTGGTTGGGTTCGGTTTTCGCGACAAGGGGACTCCCACTCGCATTCAACATTTGCTTCGCAGAAGGCTCGGCGGCAAGCTCGCTATTTATAGGCCGACTTGAACTCTCGCGATCCGTCGATTCCAAAGATGGAGGATTGGTGGCAGTTGCTGCAGCCGCCGTCTCCAGGTCCAACAACGTATCGTCGGCAACACGAGACGGATAGCTTCCGGTACTGGCGAGAGCTGGGAGTGGGTAGTTGTTCTTCCAAGCAGGCTCGAAATAGAGAAAAGCGGTGACCGCCGCCCCCGCTAGAATGGTTATCAGCCAGGGACGAGTCAATTCCCAAGGAGTCTTCTTCGACCATTGAGCAACCACCGGTAAGGTGGGCAGGTTCGACCGACACTTTGGCAACTGTTCAATTTCCGCCAACAATTGTAAGTCGCCGACGAGATCTCGAGGAGTTTGATAGCGGTCGCTTGGCTTCTTCGCCATCAGCTTGAACAAGATGGCGACCAGGTCAGGCGACAGGTCATCGCGGTAGGCTCGGGGATCAGGCGGATTCTCGCTGGTGTGCATGAAGACTTTTTGCACGGCCGTACCGTCCGCGAAGGGGGGGCTGCCCGTCAACAAGAAATAGAAAGTGCAACCAAGCGAGTAAAGATCGCTGCGCACATCGGCATTGCGAGGGTCCCGAGCTTGCTCTGGCGAAACATAATCAAACGTGCCGAGAGTAACTCCACTGGCCGTGATGTCATGAGAAGATTCCAAGGCGATCGTGCGTGCCAACCCCATATCAACGACTTTGATCTGACCATCCGGACCGACAATAATATTCGATGGCTTGATATCGCGGTGGACGATAGATCGCGACGATGCGTGGTCGAGAGCCTCCGCGACCTGCCGAACAAAGAACACGGCATCATCGACCGCAAGTGGACCGTGGATGTTGACCCAGTCTCGAAGATTGACCCCTTCGACAAACTCGAAAACGATGTACTTCCAATCTTCGGATTCACCGAAGTTATAGACGCGAGCGATATTGGGATGATCGAGCTTCGCCGCACTTTGGGCCTCCGCGTGAAATCGTCGGAGCGTATCGGCATCAGGGCGAGAGGAGGGAACGACCTTCACGGCGACCGTGCGATCCAGCAGCGTATCATGACCTCGGAACACGGCTCCCATTCCGCCGCCGCCGATTAACTCGTCCAAGACATACTGCCCAAGTTGGTTTCCTCGAAGCACCGAAGCTTGCTCTGCAATACTCTGCGGGCGAAGAAGTCCCACGGCAGGCGGGAGCGCGATACCGCTGATCACGGTTTTTTCTTCAACCGTCGGCAGGACCGCAGCGGATTCGTCTTGCGAATGCGCCTCGCTATCGGAGAACGAGGCCGATATCAAAGTATTCGGGATGGGATGAGTCGAATCGTCGCTGGGCATAATTTCACGGTATCCCCCATCTGCTCAATCGTCAATTCCCTCATTCTTCCTGCCTGACGGATTGCTCGATTTCCCCTTTCGCAAGCCGCTAGGATCAGGGAAACTTGTCGGCATGAGCAAAAAAATTCGCATAGCCTCTACAGCCGACATTCCACGCAATCAGGGGCGGGCGTTTCCCGTCGATGGGAGAATGATCGCCGTGTTTCACTGCGACGATGGCTTCTTCGCCATCGACGACCTTTGTCCCCACATGGGGGCATCCCTCGCGGACGGCTACCTCGAAGACGGGGCGGTGGCTTGTCCCTGGCATGCTTGGCGTTTCTCCGTTCGCGACGGCACCTGGCTCGACAACAAACGACTGAAGGTCGATTGCTTCGCCGTTCACGTCGAAGGCGACGATATCTTCATCGAATGGTCAGACAAAAACGATTCGCTAAATCTCGAATGACTCACCCGGCTGCAACACAACCGGCTCAGCCGATGTGGACGCTCGGATCGATTCCGCCCACGCCAATGCGTCCTGGGCGATTGGCGGCCAAGTATTGTAATGCGTGGGGAATACATGCTTCGGCTCAAGCAACCGAGTTGCTTCAATACTGTCTTCGGGGCCCATCGTGAATAAGTCGCCGATAGGGAGAATCGCCGCATCGAGTCCAACCTTTCCGATCATGGCCATGTCCCCGAAAAGGGCAGTGTCGCCAGCGTAGTAGAGCTTGCTTCCAGCTGCTTCAATGACATAACCGCCAGGATTGCCACCGTACGTTCCATCCGGCAGCACGGAAGAGTGCCAAGCGATGGTCATCTTGACCGTTCCCCACGGCATCGTTGCTTTGCCTCCCAAATTCATTCCCAGCGTCTTCTTGACGCCGTGATGCTTCTCGAACCAACTGGCAATCTCAAAGTTGGCCACGATCGTCGCTCCACAACGATTGGCGATCGAGGCTGCATCCGACATGTGATCGAAGTGGCCATGAGAAACCAGAATCGCGTCGACATTCAAATCATCCGGTTGCACTGGAGACGATGGATTGTCCTTCAAGAACGGATCCATCGCGATGCGCGCACCGGACGTCTCCACGAGCCATGCCGAATGTCCAAACCAAGTTATTTTCATTGTCATCCGTCCCACATTCCTCTTCGACGCTCAGGCCTTCGAGTCCAAGCCACGCTGCCCTTCGATTGTCGCGGCCTTTGGGATTCTTCGCAAGGAGAGCATCTCGATCGCCACCGATAGCAGTTGCATCAACTGCCCAACGCAGAGTTCATCTGCGAACGGAAGCCGGATCTGGCCCAACACGCTTGCCGCCCCCAGAGCGCGTTGTTCGCGTATCATTCGTCGCCGAATGCGCTCCGTCGTCCACGATCTTTGCGACTCCGCTCCACGGTCTTGAATGCAAAGTTGACCGTTCTCCAAATCGATCAGAAGGGAATCGAATCGATCTCCTTCGACCGTCACAAATATCGCACCGTTGATCGCGGTCTGGGGAGTCGTTGGCTCGTCGGTCTTTGGAAGATCGTATGCCGTCGTCAAACTCCTCTCAAAGCTCGTAAGCCAGTTGGGCAAGGCTCGAAGGGTCTGGCTTGTTGATTTCACACTTTGACTGACGGTCGATTGATCATCGGTAAGCAATTCTACGATCGAAGCCAACTGGACAACCATGTTTTCATCGCTTGCTTGATCTCGCAGCGTCTCACTAACCGCCGAAGCTCCCTGCAGAAGCTCGATGACATTCACCCCCAGCAAGGCTGCCGGCAACAACATGCTGGCATGAAACGGTTCCGGTTCATCGAGTTCGTATGCCGCGCCGACATCTGAGAAAGTCTCTGCATGAGAAGGAGGGTCCCCATTCGATAGGTTCTGGTCACCGCGATCTTGGAAGATACCCCACCGACAGCTTTGAGGTTGCATTGTCGATCCCGAAAACTGTTTGTTCCATGCTTCGAAGAGGTATCGTTGAAGCGCAAAGGACGCGGATGTGCTGAAGCAATCTCGTTGCGTCCTATGAGGTTCTATCCATAGGACCGTCCAACCCAGTGTCTCACCAAGGTGACGATCTCGATTGGTTCGCTGAAGCATCGCCAATACGCTTTGAATCTGATCGTTCTCGGACTCGCTGCAGAGAAAGTACATCTTTGGCTTGCTGCCTCGCTCGCCCCGATGCAGTTCATTCCAGTAGGGCGGGCAGCACGTGTCAAAGATCATCTGAGCGGCCCAAGGATGCTGCTTCGCGCCGACGACCACGACTGCATCGACGGATTCGCGAAGCTGCTTAGTGAAGCGAAAAATGGTCGCCAACTCGCTAGAACGGCGGTCGCTTGTATAACTCGAAAGCCATTTCATGGGACGAGCCAAACGCGCTTGGAGTGCCTTCATTTGTAATGAAAGCGACCAGTTCAACCCATTTTGGCTCAAATGCTGCTGTATCGAGGCTTCGATTTCCGCAGAGCCACATTGCCAGTCGAATTGGATGAGTTTAAGTCGGTTCCCTCTAGGCTTCATGTAGTCCAGCTTCTTTACGCACAACTCATCATTTCATCATCGAATCTACAACATCCGTCACGATGATATCGCACAGGAAAGAAGCGTGCGAGGGATAGGTTGAGCTGCCCGGAACGGCCGTCGGATTGCAGAAGCCTCCCTCCTGCCAACACAGAAGGACGTTGTCATGAGTCGAATCGCTCTCAGCCTTTCCGGTGAAGGTCGAGGCCATACCGCAAGGACGCTCGCGTTGTTGGAGATGTTCGGCGACCTCCATGAGATGATGGTGCTTGCCCCGACCAGCGCGTTGGATTTGCTGCGTCCGAGTCTGCAGAAATTTCCTCACGTGCAATTGCACGTCCTTCCGCATCTTCGATTTCAGTATGGATGGTCGGGGAGATTGAGCTATTCGAAATCGTGGTTGATGGCTGCGCCGTTCATCGCCAGGCTTCGAAAACATGTTCGATCGACGGTCGATTCCTTGGTTGAGTTCCGTCCCGACATCGCCATCTCCGATTTCGAGCCAGTGCTACCGCGAGCTGCTCTAGCATTGCATCTACCTCTGATCAGCCTCGATCATCAGCATTTTTTGGCAGCGATGGACACTCGAGTCCTGCCGCTGAGTCTGCGTTGGAAGGCGCGATTCCTGCGACCAAGCGTCAAGCTCTTCTGCCCAGTTGCTGATGTGCATTTGGTGAGTTCCTTTTTCAAATACCCCTCGCGAAGATCGACAGAGCATTTTGAGCAGGTAGGCGTCTTATTGAGACGCGATTTCGGGCGGATTCCTACGCGCGTCGGCGATCATCTATTGGTCTACGCCCGCCGCAGCCAGAGCAGAAAGTGGCTCTCCATTCTGTCGAACTGCGGTTTGCCCGTGAAGGTTTACGGTATGCAACAGCAGCGACCGTATTTCGCTGACAACATTCAATTCTGTCCGATCTCCGCCGGTCAGTTCATGGAAGATTTGGCGACCTGCCGCGCCTTGATCACAACCGCTGGAAATCAACTCGTCGGAGAGGCTCTCGCGGCCTCGAAGCCAGTCCTCGCGGTACCCGAGCCCGGAAATTTCGAGCAGCAACTGAATGGCCATTTTCTTCAAGCATCCGGTATGGGTGTCTGCCTCAAGCCATCGCAATTCAATGAACGGCGACTGTCCGATTTCCTCGACGACCTCGACCAGTTTCGAGAACGCACCGCCGCCTTCGATCGCATCGGTAACGAAACGGTTCGATCCGTCGTTGCATCCATGCTCCCCTCAGCTCCGCGGCGAACGGAGCCAACTCTCAAGAGCGAACAAGGAATGTGCGCATGACAGAACGCTTGGGAACGGTCTTGCCGGTCCTGCCATCTCCCATTTCTCACCATCAAGAAGAATCGGAAAATCCAGAGTATGCGCATTCGAATCCCTTCGAACGCCCGCCATCACGACAGCTCAGCCAACGATCGAGAAGATCTCGCTGGAAGTGGATGTCGGCGCAACGTTGGAAACGCGTTCTATCGCTTCCCAACGCGATTCGGAGGTGCCAGCAAGGTAAGCAACTCCTGCCGAGACTCCTCACGCACACCATCACCTTCGGTTGCAACGCCAAGTGTATCATGTGCGACTCTTGGCGACTTTCAACGCAGGAAGATCTTCGAACCAGCGAGATCGAACACATCTATTCGCAACTTCCGAGCATGGATGTGGTTCGCATCACCGGCGGTGAACCGTTTGTCCGCCGCGATATCGGAACGATTGTCGATCTAGCGGCAGATTACTTAGACCCATTCTTGATTTACCTCAGCAGCAACGGATTCCTGTCCGAACGAATCCTTCGATTCTGCGAGGAGCGGAATCGCAAGTACCCTTTGGAACTTGCACTTTCCATCGACGGAATCGGTCATTTTCACGACCACATTCGCGGTAACTCGAATGCTTGGAGAAGTGTCTTTCAGACTCTCACGGCTCTCATCCCGCATCAGCGACAATGGAACCTCCGACTAGTGGTCAATCAGACCATCGCCAATCAGGAAGGGATCGATCAATACTACGAATTGCAAGAACTACTTGCTGGCTTGAATATCGAACATCATGTTGTCATCGCCTACGCCGAGAGCGCTACCTACAGTCTCGATCGTGCGCGCGCTATCGATCTGAATACTCGGGGAGGCGTCTCGACGTTCGCACAGTTTGAGGAATCGCGTCTCGAGCAGCTTCTCCAAGATGCCGAGGGGCACGCTAAGCGACTGCCTTGGCTCAGAAGAATCGCGCGGCAGTATTATCTCCGCAGAATGAGAGATCGTGTTCGCGATTGTCCTAAACGTACCAAACCAACCTGCCAAGCTCTTCACGCTCATCTTCGAATTTTCCCCAACGGGGACGTCCCCGTCTGCCAATTCAACAGCCGAATTGTTGGCTCGTTTCGAACACAAACCTTCGATGAGATTTGGCACTCGCTCAAGATCGAAGAAGAACGCCGTTGGGTCCGCGACTGCACCGGTTGTTGGGCCGAATGCGAGGTTCTTCCCAGCGCCCTTTACACCCTTGACCTATTCCGTGGAAGCAAGGTCACGGCCGCTCAACCTCCGACAAAAGCAGGCGAGCCAAGTCTAGGCGGTACATGATTTGATTGTAGTCGTAGCGCGGAGTCGCTTGCGGATTTCCCGAAAATGCCTGAGTGTAGGTCCCCTCAAAATAGATGACCCTCCCGTTTTCTTCGTCCAAGCAACCGTGGTGGCGCGGATTGTAAAAGCTGTACATCGGATGCGTCGCAACTTTGACTGCGCGATTCCATGGACCGGTTATTTGGACGGCTTCCGCATACCAAATTTCACCTAACAAGGAAGGCTGACCGACCGTGTTCAACTCGCAGCCGATCATAATCCATCTGTTGCGAAAGGCATTCCATTGGATGGATGCCCGATGCATCTGCACCGGCTCATCGGACTGAACATCGCGGACTTGGTAGCGAGCTTTCGATTCTGGAATGCGTCCCTCGGTAACCAAGAGAGCCTCTTCCCGCTGCAACGTGGGAGGCTCGGACTTCTGCCAAATATAGTCGCCCGCTCCATTGCTCCAGCAAAGAGCCTCATATTGATCGGGATCTGTTATCGCTCGCAAACTCGCCTGTACGCGAGTAAAAGCAAACGGTTCCGCAAAATAGACATAGTCGATCCCTTCCTCTTGATGGTGAAAGGCTTGACCTCGGGGAAGCTGCCACTTATTCGCTAAGTCGAACTTAGCCACTTTGACAAACCGCTCCTGAACTTCGTCCCAGACGGCGATACCGTGTTCAGTGATGTTCCCCATCGTTCGATGTCGAGCATAATGCCCCGCGATAACCGTTTCGCCCCGATCATCGCCGACAGTTGTTAGACCCCAAATCCAAAGGACTCCGGAATCGGAATCCGGCAGCATTTCCTTGGCTCGACCGGTCGCGTCATCGACAAAGTATTTCAAAGGAATTCCTCGCGACGGGCTCCAACTCTGATCGTCGAGCGGTGGCGAAGTCGCGGCCGTGACGCGAAAGTTGCCCAGCGGGTAATGAGGCAGCGTTGTGTCTCCCCAAAGCCAAAAATAGCCGCCGCGATGCGGAACCATCTGCACCGAGTCCTGTCCGACGACTTGTCCGCTATCGCTTGGAAATTCAATCGGGAGGGAATGGCCAAGCAGCGCCGAGTCGCGGTAGATTCCTTCGCCCGTCACGCGATAAAGCCGCTCTGCGAACTGAGTTCGTTTCAGCTGGAGTGTCGAGGTCTCTCCTGGCGTGACTTGCAAGGCCGTTCCACGAAAGCCGAATCCATCGGCGGGCATTTCGTAGCCCGGTGAATCCACCGTAAAGTACACCTGCTTATCCGTCAGGCCCGGTTCGAGCATCGCAATCCATCCGTTGCTGTCCGTCCAATAATCGATGTTCCCCGTCGTTCGCAGTCGAACCAGTGGTATGCCGCGGCCCGTCTCTTCATCGACAACTTGAATACCAAAAAAGTGTTCCGCAGTGGCCGGCGTGGCCGTGCCCGAGGGAGACCGTTGTAGCGTCTGAGGATGTCTGATCCGAATTGGCTCCTGCCCAGAGAGCACGCAGCCTTGCATGACCATCGGTATCCAACAGACCACAAAACCGATAAGCTGAAGACCGATGCTGAAATGATACCTTTTGACGCGGATATCGATGGTCATTTCATTTCCAATCGGTAGCGTTCGATGTTGGAGCTCAGGCTGCGGGTCGGTCAATCGTCGGTGGTGGGATTGCTAAGCGTTGCTACTTCCAAAACTAGCAATCGCATGTCCATTGCGTAGTTTAGCTCGAAGTGCTCGTTTGTTACATTGGTGAATCGCGTGGATGGGTATGTTTCCCTTCTCGCAGGTCCAAGTGCCTGATGAGTCGAATGGTGAAGCAGTGACGAAGAAAGGCTAGTTGATCATGGGGAACGTATCGGTGAGAGGTGGGCGGGCAGCGGTGCCTCTGCAAGGTTTGCTTCTGAGCGCGCTTTCCTTTTTCTGGAGCGGAACAGTGTGCGGACAGTCTCGCTTCGCCACTTCTGACAGTTGGAAGGGCTACGTTCATTGGATTGAACTTTACGACGAGAACAACTCGACCATTGATCCAATCAATAATCCGAAACCATATTCACCGGAAAAGACTTGTGGTCGATGCCATGACTACAAAACAATCTCGCATGGTTGGCATTTTAACGCTTCGTTATCCGAAACCGGAACCGCGACCGGCCGTCCTGGCATTCCGATGATTTGGAACGATGCCCGAACGGGAACGTTCCTACCAATCTCTTACCGGGGCTGGCAAGGCACGTACCATCCCAAAGACTTAGGGCTCACTCCGTGGCAGATCGCAGCCAAGTTCGGTGGATATCTGCCTGGCATGACCGTCGAGTCGCCTGCAGCCGCTGCGCCCGCTGAAGGTGTCGATCGAACCTCACTCACTGGAAATCTTTCCATCGATTGCCTCTTATGCCATCATCGGCCTGGAAGTGGTTACAGCCCGTTCGTTTGGACCGAGCAAATCAAGGAACAGAACTTCAAGTACGCACCGACCGCAGCTTCCGGCTTGGCTACCGTCTCTGGAAGTCTCCGCCGCATGAAGAATGATCAGGGTGAAGAAGGCTCGGAAGAGAATGAACATGCACCTCAAGTTCAATATCAAGCCGACCGCTTTCGCAACGACGGCAAGGTCTTTGTCGATTTGATCCGTAAGCCGTCCAGCGAAGCTTGTTATTACTGTCACACCACCGTCGCGACCGAATCTCCGCAAGGCAGCCGCTGGATGCACGATGACGACGTCCATCTTCGAGCTGGGATGCAATGCGCCGATTGCCATCGCCATGGTTTGGACCATCAAATGATTCGCGGATTCGATGGCGAGCCTCATGGTGCAGGAGCTGTAGCCGCAACATTCTCTTGCCTAGGTTGCCACCTGGGGGCAAATGATTCTTCGAACGGCTTTGGACAAGGCCGCCTCGGAGCACCGAGACCGCTACATCGGGGACTCCCGCCATTGCATTTCGAGAAAATGAGTTGTACCGCGTGTCACTCTGGTCCAGTCGTGGAAGCGGAAATTGGCAGACAAATAACGTCGATGGCACACGAACTCGGTACGCACATCAAACGGACCGGTCTCGAACTCCCAGCTGTTTTTGCAGGAGCCATCCTCCGATCCGATCCGTCAGGAACCATCGTCACCGGTCCCGAGGAGGGCAAGTACACTCCGCATCGGCTCCTGTGGCCCAGCTATTGGGGAATCGTGACGGAGCAAGCAGTCAAGCCCTTGAACCCTGAGCAAGCTTACGAACTCGTCCGTAAACCGCTGAAAATTCGAAAGGACTTTGTCGATGACCTAGCAGAGGTCAAATTAACCTTGAGCCAGCGCAAGCAAATTCTTGGCGACGATCAAGCGGCTCGGATGAAATCCGAAGAACTGAGCGAATCTCAGCGCCTGCAACTGCAGCAAGCCGAGGAAGCGGAACGCAAGAAGCAAGTGGAAGAACGTATGCTTGCTGCCCTCGCCGAGATCGAGAAAGCCTTTCCAGGTTCTCAGGGCGCCTTTGTGCATGGTGGCACAGGCGTCATTCGAGGTCAGGACGGGAAGTTAGCTTACCTCGAATCTGATAAACTAAACGCCAGCGCTAAACCTTACGCGTGGCCTTTGGCTCATACCGTCAGGCCAGCTCAGCAATCCTTGGGCATCCGTGGTTGCAACGAGTGCCATGGTCCCAATGCCCATTTCTTTTACGCTCAAATCCAACCTCTCGCTGTCGTGCCAGGTCAGGAAACGTCAGCGATCCCGCTGCACGAACTTCAAGGAGCGGACATCCATCGATTGGCGAACTGGAGTCGGCTCTTCCAGGGACGAGACACTTTTAAGCTTGTCGGTTGGATCGCCTTCGGGCTAACCTTCTTCGTTGTCCTTTCTGCGGCAGCAATCAACCTGAGCGACTTTTGGCGAAGATCGAAAGTCACTCCGGACCAAGAGTAAATCCGCAGCCAATGGTCTACATCAATCCGAACCTATTTCTCAATTAGGGAAACATGAACGAGATCAGTTTGCCATTTTCAACGTGGATCATCCCAACGCTGCTCGGCGCTGCTAGCGTGATGTTGGTGACGATCGCTATCGCGTTTTTCACCAGGAGAAAGCGAAGGGATCCATTCAGACGTCGTTGGATTAACACCGGGATTTACCTTACCTTTGTTTTTTCGGTTGCCGTGCTGGCGGCAAGCTCGTTTTCCGCCATTCTATCTGAAGGCAAAATGGAGCATGACGCTCTGATGATCCACGTCGCGGCTTCCGGTTTGTTTGTTTGCTTGTTGTTCGTTGTCGCGTTGACTTATCTGCCGCGCGGCGAGACGACTCGAAAAGTTTGGTGGTGGGAGAAATGGAACATTTGGGGACTCGTCGTCAGTGGCCTGATCGCATCCGTTACCATGCTCCTCAGCATGCTTCCGCTGTTGGATTCCGATCAGCTCGGACAAACTTTGCATTGGCACCGCCTAGCAGGACTAGCAACGGTCATATTCTTGCTCCAACACCTAGCGGCGACTCTCATTGGTTGGTTGGGATGGCGGTGATTCAACATGTAACCCCGAACGTTCTGTGATAGACCGTGGAAATTGAAATCGCAATACGAAGCGGTATGAAGTTGACGCGCGAAGTCGGCATGGTTTGACATGAGGCACTAATGTCACGGTGCGACCTGTATCGACGGAGGGAGTGACCGGCATTTTGCCCGCGAAATGGGATGTCTGCCGCGACCCGTATATTTCAGGAATGACAGTAACTTGCGTGAAACGCGATCAATCGCGAAATCAAGGAATCAAGGAACCAGGG
>JBBIUE010000006.1:53141-96393 GCA_037440405.1 Pirellula sp.
AGTAACTTGCGTGAAACGCGATCAATCGCGAAATCAAGGAATCAAGGAACCAGGGGGGCAGTCGTTCATTATCGTTCTCCTAAGCTTTGAACATTGAAGACGTTGACTGGACCCTATTACCCGAGTCGAAAGCCGCACTTGGCAACGAAGTACAACACCGCTCCGATGAGGTGAATGACTGGTATACGTTCACCTGCAATTCGCTTTAGAATTGCAAACCGTCGAACGGCTCGAATGGCGCGAACAGGCGGCGGCCTGCAGATTCTCTCGATCAGACTCGGTTAATGCGATCGGTAGGAGTGATGCGGCTCAAGCGGTCCAAAGTACAGAAACCGGTGGGTTCGTGCCCATCCGATTTCCTTAACATGCGGTTCTATGGACGGAAGACTCATTAGTTGTTCGACGCAAGAAATCGTCGCTTGCTGATGTCGCGGACGTTTTCGGCGAAGTTATTGCCGACGGAATCGTTTCCGCCCGTCAAGTTGACGGTGAACGTATCGTTCGCGGTGATGGTGCTTCCATTGGTGCCAGCCGTTTCCGGTCCGTCAACAAACCCAGCCGGTTGGGTTTGCACCACGGTGTAGGTGCCGGGACGAAGATTGGCAAATTCATAAGTGCCATCGGCTGCCGTTTGCGTCGTTCGCGAGACAGTTGCCCCAAGGAAGTCGGTTCCGTTGAGGGTGATCGTCACACCTGCGATTCCCGGCTCGCCCGTATCGAATGCCCCGTTGCGATTGAGATCGTTGTAGACTCGACCTCGAATGGCGGCTGTTCCGGTTGCCAAAGTTGTTACCGTCGCCGAGTTGTTATTCGGATTGGTTTCGGTTTCGGTTGCCGTGACCGTTGCGGTGTTGGTGATCTGGGCTTGAGTGCCTGCGTTGACCGTGGTGTTAATCGTCACCGTCGCGCTTGCACCGGATGCCAAGTTTCCGATGTTCGCAGTCACCGCGTTGCCGTTATTGGTGACCGTTCCAGAAGAGGCGGTTCCGCTCACGAAGGTCAACTGCGACGGTAGATTATCGGTAACAACAACATTGGTGGCCGTGCTTGGTCCCGAATTGGTAACGGTGATGGTGTAAGTCAGCGTTGCTCCAGGTGCAACCGGATCAACCGAATCCGTTTTGGTGATGCTGATGTCCAATTGCGGTGTCACTTGCGTCGTTTCGGTGGCTGAATCGTTGTTCGGATTGCTGTCGGTTTCCGTCCGTGTGACCGTAGCGGTATTCGTCAGCGTCCCTCGTGCAGTCCCAGCAACGGTGGCATTGATGGTGACCGTGGCCGAAGCACCTGGATTCAAGGTGCCGATGTTGGCGGTGACGGTACCATTGTTGTTGGCGACCGTCCCCGAAGAGGAGCTTGCAGATACGAACACGACACCGGCTGGCAGCGGATCGGTCATAACCACATTGGTAGCCGTGGACGGACCGTCATTCGTGACGATGATGGTATAGGTCAACTGACCTCCAGCGATGACGGGGTCCACCGTATCTGCTTTCGTGACGCGCAGATCAACTTGTCGATTGATGGTAGTTGTTTCGGAGTCCGTGTTGTTAGCGGTGTTCGTTTCGGTCTCATTGCCGGAAACGGTTGCCGTATTCGAAATTGTCCCGGTCGCATCGGGGTTGACCGTTGCACGAATGGTCACCGTGGCGGACGCACCGTTGGCAAGATTGCCCAAAGCCACGTTGACATTGTTTCCGGTGTTGGTTGCAGATCCTTGACTCGGCGTCGCCGAGACGAAGGTCAATGAATTTGGCAAGGCATCAACGACGGTTACACCTGTAGCATTCGAGGGTCCATTGTTGGTCACTGTCAGGGTGTAGATGACATCCTGACCGGCAATCACTGGATCGACCGTGTCGACCTTTGTGATGACGAGATCAATCAATTGCTGAGTTGCTGTGGTTGTAGTAGCGGTGTTGTTGCCCGGATTGGTATCGTTCTCAGCGACTGTCACTGTGGCTGTGTTGGTGATGGTCGCTGGTGCGTTGGCGTTGACGCCGACGATCAAGGTGATGGTAGCAGCTTGCGCCACTTGAAGGGTTCCAACATTGACCGTGACCACGCCTCCCGCAAAAGAGCCGGTACCAATGGTCGAATCGACAGAATTGAAAGTAAGGCCTGCTGGAAGTGTGTCGCTGACGACGACGTTCGTCGCGACACTCGGTCCATCATTCGTTACTGAGAGTGTATAAGTCAACGTTCCTCCGACCGAGACGGGATCCGGTGAATCCGCTTTCGTGATCCTCACGTCGACGTTGCGATTGACGTCGGTCGTGGCCGTCGAAGAGTTGTTATTGGGGTTTGGATCCGTTTCCGCGCCAGTCACCGTCGCGGTATTCTGAACCGTGGTGACCGTCGAACCTGCTGGGACTCCGACGATCACGGTCACCGTTGCGGACGCACCGGGAGCCAAATCTCCCAGGTTTCCGGAAATAACGCCTCCGGCTTGGTTGGCCGCGCCTTGGCTTGAATCGACGCTGACGAAGTTAACATCGCCAGGAAGCGTGTCCGATACGGTGACATTGGTGGCCAACGATGGTCCATCGTTCGTCACGGTTAACGTGTAGGTGAGTTGATCGCCGGCGATGACCGGGTCGGGCGTATCGGTCTTGACGATCCGCAGGTCGGTTTGGCGATCGACCTCGGTCGTCAGTTGGTCTTGGTTATTGGTCAGGTCTCTTTCCTGACCATCTCCGGTAACAGAAGCATTATTGACCAACGGTCCGGTCGCGTTGGGTGGAACACTGATGACCACTGTAATTGTCGCATTGGCGTTGCTCGCCAGAGTGCCAAGGTTTGCGGTAATCGTACCGCCGGCTTCACTGGCGGTACCTTGACTTGTTGCAACGGAAACGAAGGTCACACCGTTGGGTAATGGGTCGCTGACAACCACGTTTGACGCGGTTTCAGGTCCGTTGTTAGTAACGCTTAACGTATATGTTAATGGCGCACCTGCGATGGCTGTGATGAGGTTCGCGGTCTTGTCGATGGCCAAATCGATCAGCGGTGCAAATCCCAAGTCGATTGTGAGATTCGTGTTCGGGTCAGTATCCCCATCATCGATCGGTTCTCCACCTGCCGTTAAGGTAATCAGCGCCGTAGCGACACCTACTCCTGCGATGAAAGAGCCATTATCATCGTTATCGACGTTGTTGTTCGGATTAGGAGTTGGATCATTGCCCGTACTCGTAGCGTGCCCCTCAAGAGGCTGTCCTGCACCGAATTGTGTGATTGGAACGAGAACGAAGTAGTTACCAGGGAGAAGATTGGTAAACGAATAATTTCCAGTTGCATTGGTGGAAGTCGTACCAATGAGCGTATCCGTTCCGACTTCTAAAGTCCCGTTGCTGTTCGAATCTTGATAGAGTTCCAGGGTGACTCCCGCCGCACCGAACTCACCGCTGTCGCGAACGCCGTTGTTGTTGGTGTCAATCCAGACCAAATTGCCGATGGTCATAGGGTTGAGATTGGCCGCATTGCTCGTGATGAGTGCTTCACCAATGGTTCCGAAGTTATCGAGTTGCCCATTTCCGGCGGCGACCGTATCAAATTCGAATTGGATGGCACCGACATTGGCAAAGTTCGCGCCGGTACCTGTGGCGGTCCAGGCCGGATCATCGAAACGAACATCGAGCACTTCGGTTGCGACACCTCCAGCCGTTACTGGAATGGGCACGGTGATCACCGAGAAGTTGCCGGCGCTTGAGAATACACGGATCGTGAGGTCTGTTCCAGCTAAGTCCGTGCCGACGGTATAACGGAACGCGACAGCGCTACCGGCTCCGGTCAGGTCGATTCCTCCAAGGCCCGTCGGATTGAGAGTCGTTGCGTCACCGTCGGGACCGTCATAGGTAACCACGCGCGTGCCGGTCGTGCCGGAGTTGGATTCAAAAGCAAGCACGCCGGAAACTCCAGCCAAATTCGCGACGAGCTGGATCGTTTGACCTGGAGTGCCACCTGTCGCAGTCGCGAGCAGGTCGCGCTCTCCACCAACCGCTTCTGGCGCCGCCAACGAACTAGAAGCGGTGGGAGTGATTCCGACGACTGCCGTGACCGACTGGGTTGTCGTATTGAAAGTATCCAAATTCTGAACGATCACCCCGGCGGCTTGCACCGCAGAAATGTCGATCGTCTTCACCGACTCGGCGGCTCGTTGCAGAAGACCAGTAACTGGTGACTGCACGACGAAATAACGACCTTCGGCTAGCCGCGAGAAGCGAAAATTGCCGCTGGCGTCCGTCGTCGCTGTGGCTATCAAAGTATCGTCGCCGCCACCATTATTAAACGTGTTGTCGCCGCCATCACGAAAGAGTTGTACCGTCGCTCCGCTCAAGCGAACGTCATCAGCAGTCAGGCCGTTGTCGGTGAGGTCGGTAAATATGGTTCCGGCAACGGCTCCATAATCGGCTGCAAGGAGGCGCCGACCTTCGAGCATCTCGACGCGCAATCTTCTCTTAGCAGATTCTCGGCGAGAGGTTTCCGATGGTGTAGATTTACGAATCGATCGATACAAGCGGGTCCAAAAGCCAGCCATTGAAGCTGCTCCATGCGAAAAGTCATCGTCCGTTTGGCCCGGATTGCGGGATCCGAAAGACCAGACCGACGAGAGCCACTAGAGGCTCAGAGATTTTTTCCGATGGGGCATCCAATGAAGCAAGGCAGCAAACTTTCATTTGGGAAAGCCATGCTGCCTCGAAATTGTGATGGTCGATGTGAGCCTTCGCCCAAAAATCCTACCACCGGTACTCCGCTCCGAAGTTCAGCCCCTGTACCCAATAATCGGTTTCCATGAACCGAAACTGGGGGCGAGCTACCTGATTGTTGAGATTTTCCGATGGTGCCAATAAATTCGGATGTAGGTCCAAGCTAATTTGATCGCCGGGTCGAACCACGCTGCTCAAGAATAGCAGGGTATAGCCAGCGATCAAACGCGTTCGTGGAGTAAGCTGGTATCCGAGTTGAGCTCCGAATTCAGGAAGGACAGCAAACTTGTCGCGTTCAAACAGGCCAATGTTGCCTCGCTGGGTCAAAAAGCCAGTTCCGAAGTTCTGAGCGGCTTCACCCTGCGGCGTGATTCGAGTGTTTCCTCCAATGCGAACTTGTTGGTTTACATTTCCGATCGAAAGTCGGAGCAACGTGTCTAGCGTCCAGAGTCCCTTTCGCCCTTGCCACTGGACGCCAAGCTCAGCTCCGTTGAACGTGTTTCGCGTCTGAAAGTCATCAATAATGTTAAATTGTGTTTGATTGGTCGTTTGTTGCGACTGAAGATTTTCAGTCAAGGTGATGCGCTCCTTGAGGAAGAGGTGTCGCCAACCGAGGGTCGCATCAAAGCGGGACATGGTTGGTACGCAGGTGCCGCAAAGATCCGAATACGTTTCGCAGTTACCGCATGCAAATCGGCGGCGCACGCGGGCTGCAATGCCTGTCAGATTCGAACTGGCATCCATCTGAAAACTTCCGGACGCGATTCCTGGAAAGGCAACCAACTCCGAGTCATTTTGACCCGTTTGAACATTGAAGAAGGGCCTCGCCAGCAATGGATTGCCCGTAGACTGTCGAAGGAAATTCACATTATCGCCGCCGAGCCCAAAATACTCACCTTCCAATCCCAACATGGGATAGTTTGGCAACCACCATCCAAAGCGAATTCGGCCACCAGATCGAGTGTCCGTAAGCAGTTCTTCATTGCCCAACAGAACCGAGGTGCCTGCACGACCGAGAATCCCTGTGTTATTGGCTGCCGTACCATTCGGTGAACTCGTCAGCAAAGCGGGAATCCGCATTCCCGATTGCCACCACGCAAGATAGTCTGCCTGGACGTATGCGTTTCCAGGAAACATCAGGCAGAGCCGCGCCATCGGAGCTCTTGGCATGCAGGGATCGTAGCATGTGTTGCATCCAACTTGCGGTACACCACCACAATCGCAGTCCGAAGCATAGCCGCGATCCATTCGGTAACCTTCATCGACGACGACTTCTTCACCGACCATGGACTCCTGATAAGAAGCTTGGCGAGCGGGTTGCGACTGACGCTGATTTTGCGTTGTGGCTGGGCCTCCGTGTTTCGTGGAACTCGGTTTAGAACTCGGAGCTCGACGAACGGTATTTTGGTCACCAGCGTTTAGCGATCCGATCGCACAGAGAACTACTGCAATTGTCAAAATCAGTCGTCTCACGGCTATTCAATCCATCTGCAAGAAGATTAAATGTGTACGCTAGCTCAACGTGTGAGCCAGCGTCTCCCTGCGTTACACAGGGATCGTCGTCCTCTTGTATCGGATGGCAAAGACCGAATTTTCAGCTTAATCAGAACAAATTACGAAATCCGAACAAATTACCTAACCGGACCTTTTGCGCATTTGCCCCAGATTGCGATCGAGAATGCCAGCAAAGATTGAAGTCGGAGAGAATCTCGAATCCTGGTCGATGCATGTTGCGGCTTGGTTGGTCGATCAAATGAACGAGGTTCTGACCTGTCGGGATCGAGTGCGAATGGTTCTTCCCGGCGGCACGACGCCGCGAGGGTTGCTGGAAACCATCTCGGGACGGTTTGGCAATGCCATCGAATGGTCGCGAGTTGATTTATTTCAAACCGACGAGCGGTGGGTACATCCTACGGACACTCAAAGCAATCAACGCATGATCCGTGAAGCTTTGGGGAGTGTCATCCGCGACGATGGTGGAGCAACTCTTTACACCATGAACACGCTCTGCTCCGATCCAGTCGCTTGTGCCCAAGAATATCATGATCTCCTCAACCGACTCGCTCGAGACTCGGACGGATATCTCATGGACATGGTTCTTCTTGGAATGGGCGATGATTGTCATGTTGCCTCGATATTTCCTGGCGACCTGCCTACTCTCCATTCGGACCAGTGGTGCGTCGCGACTTGGGTAGAGAAGTTAGACAGTCACCGTATCACATTGACCCCCAAAGCTCTCACCAGCAGTCGGACGTGCGCGTTCCTGGTGACTGGCAAGACGAAGACCGAGTCATTGGCGAAAGCATGGCAGGATGGAAGCTCGCCTCATGAATACCCCGCCGTGATCCTGAGCCGGCATCCATCGATTTATTGGTTTGTCGATCAAGCTGCTCTTGGGGACAATAGCATTCCAAGCAGTTCGCAAATTCACCGATTTGGTAAGGGCGCTCAATCATGACGATGGATTGGACGCGCTGAACGGATCGCTCTGACTCGATGGAAACCACCTTTAGAAGAAGGCAAAATAATGACCAGCTCAACCAATAGAAAATGCCGTTGGGGATTCCTTTCGACGGCTGGGATCGGCAAAAAGAACTGGCAGGCGATTTGGAATGCCGGAAATGGTCAGGTGGTCGCGGTGGCAAGTCGCGATCGCAAGGCAGCTGAAGTGTTCATTCGTTCATGCCAAGCTGAGTACCCTTGGGAAGAACCCCCAATTGCGATCGAAGGCTATGACGCGCTGCTCGAACGGCCCGATATCGATGCGGTCTATATTCCGTTACCCACCAAAATTCGCAGTGAATGGGTGGAGAAAGCGCTGAGCGCGGGGAAGCATGTCTTAGCAGAGAAGCCTGCCGCAATGAACGCTCAGGATGTGACTCGATTGCTCGGTCTCGCGAAAACCAAGGGCTTGCAGTACATGGACGGCGTGATGTTTATGCACAGCCGCCGCCTCGAGGCATTGAGAAACGTGCTGGACGACTCGATGAGTGTCGGTGCCATCCGACGAATCTATTCTCAATTCTCATTCCTGGGCGATTCTAGTTTTTGCTCATCAAATATTCGAGTTCACAGTGAGCTGGAGCCGCACGGCTGTTTGGGTGACTTGGGCTGGTATTGCATCCGCATGGCGCTGTGGGTGATGCGTGGCGTCATGCCGACCAAAGTCATCGGGCGACGCCTTGAGAGCCTCCAGGGAGAATCCAGTCCACATTCCGTGCCTGGAACATTTTCAGCGGAGCTTTATTTTCCAAACGACGTCACTGCAGGTTTCTATTGTTCGTTCCTCAATCACCATCAACAGTGGACGCATATCAGCGGCGATCGGGGATACGTGTGGGTCGAAGATTTTGTTCTTCCCTTCTTCCATTCCGAAGTTGAGTTTCACGTCGCGAACAGCGATTTTCAGATCAACGGCTGTCACTTCAATATGGAGCGGCACTCGCGTCGAATCGCCCAGAACGAGTACGGAAACAATCATCCGAATAGCCAAGAGGCAAAGATGATGCGGACGATGGGGAACTTCGCGCTGACGGGTCGTCGAGATGACCAGTGGGAGCGATGGACCTGGCAAACGCAAGTGGTGCTCGATGCACTCTGGCAGTCATCGTTGGCGGATGGAGAGGTCATCGAGGTCGATCAAGGATGAACACCACGGATGGGCTGGCACCAAACTTGGCTGGCAGCCGTGGCTGGCTGAAATCCAAACCGTCGTAAGTGCAGTACTCCCAGCGGCCATGAAGATCCATTGCCGTGCCGTCCGACGCGACCAGTTTCGGCACCTGGATTTGAACCTTGCTTTCTCGAATCTGCTGTGTACTGTCGATCTTCATGACGAGCCAGTAAACTTCGTTCGGGTCAATCTCTCCAAGGGAATCTCCAGATTTCTGCTCAGTTCCGTCCCACCATACGCTATCGTTCGTCTCGGCATGATTCCATTGAAATGAGGCAGAGGCCCAGATTTCTCGCGGACCGAGACACTGGACGGCACAACGAAGCCAAACGACTCGTGGACGCTCCACGTCGAGCTGAAGCGTCTCGTTGTCCGATGAGACCGTAAAAGTCCTCCATTGCAACGGGGTGGAACTGAAACTCGGATACTCAGCTTGGACAAGAGCATCGGTAGGCGACCTCCAATCCGAAAATTGAAATTCCCCATCGCCCAAGATTTGGTCACTGCTGATGGTTGGACAGACGTGCCGCTCAACGTAATCGATCAAAAGCAAATTGCCTTCCAGATGCGAAACGAAGGGCCAACGACTCGGATTATACATACAATCGGTCATGTCTCGCATGAGACACGTGTTGAAGCCATTCTTCACCATCTTGCGAAGCCCGAACGGTCGACCAAGAACACACATGTTGGCGTGAACTCCCACGAGGAGCACATTCCGAATTCCCCTCGCCTTCAAAACACGCCAGACCTCCGAGCCGCGATCGCTGATGTAATCTCGATCTTGATCGATGGTTATCGCATCGGCTTGCGATATCCACGGCATCGACGGATTTCTCCCCATCGACTTCAGTTTGTTCGACCACTGTTGGTGAGCATCCGGATCGTCGTCTTCTCCTCCATCCCATTGCTCGATCGGGTAGTCACCTTGAGCTTCCGAGGGCAAGACTGGGCACCATGCATCAAGATCGAGCGGTTCGTCGGCAAACGTTGGTGCTTGCGCGGCTCGCAATCTTGCTGGTGAATTCCGATAGAATTCCATGCAATCGCTCGGTGCATGGATGACCGTCACTCCCTTGTCCCGAAGCTTCGACACCACTTGATTCATGCGAGGGAGCATTTCCTCCAAACGACGCACTGCATTCCAACAGTGATGGGCATCCCAAACGTCACAGATGATCACTGCGGATTCTTGGGGGTTCCAACTTTCCGAGTGAATTACCGAACGCCATGTGCGCTGATCCGCATCGGGCACTTGAGCTCGGAATTGCAAATCGAAATCACTCGCATTTACGCTATTCACTCCCATCGCGACCGCCGAGATGAGCATGATTTGTAGGGATTGCTTGATCATGGATTCTCCAAGCGATTCTTGAGGCACCGACGGTCAATGCGACCTCATGACCGCAATGAAACAACAACCACGGAAAGTGTCGACGATGGAGGAAGGGCTCGGTCGGGATCGATTTCCAGATTTGTTCTTTGGTTGGAGTCTTCTCCTCACTCCCTATCCAGATCGAAACGGAATCGGCAATGAGAAACCGTCAAGTCGCATGCGAGACTCTTCGAGTTCGACGATGATGGATGGTCTGAAGCATTGCCATCGCAGCCAGCATCATGACGGAACCGCCAATCCATTTCCAGGGAAGGAGTAAGAGTAACAACATACCAACAACAACGTAAAATGTCCAAGGATGGCGCATTGCATATTCTCGCAATCCAGGTGTCGTAGCGAAGGATGCAATCATGATCAAAATCGACGCCAGTATGCACATGGCGATGGCAATCCACGCATGACTTTCGCTCGGCAGTGAACGACGGATTTGTAGTTCGCCGATGGAACCTTCAGCGATGAGGAACGAATTTGGTTGTTCCTCAACGAATGCTCCAGAGTAGCCGAGCAGACTGAAGGGAATCTCATTCGTCCACTCCGTTGAGCGCTCGACGCCGATGGAATCGAGGGATCGTTTCTCGGATGTAACCTCCAACTTCTCGAGAGCTGTTGGATTCCCTGCACCGAGTCGCGCCAAGACGGGAAACCAAATCTTGCGCCAACTGCTCCCTTCGGCAGAGGTCGGATCCATGAATTGAATTCTGCCTCTCGAGAGCATGGCCTGCAAGCGATCTAGTCTACTGGATTGCCAATCGCGGAACATCGTTCGCTCCAACTCGGCTGTTGGTGAGGTAACGAGACTATCCTCAGAACGCAGCGTTTGGATTTGCAAGAAGGACATGGTACTTGATTCGCTGATGGTTGGAATCGCGAGATGATCACGAAACGGATCGTTGTGGGTCCGTCTCACGATGCCGACGAGCCGAATCAGGCTCGGCAGTTCACTCATCGGTAGAGACAAACGCAGTCGATTGTCGATCCGCTCAGTCTCCGCCATGATCCGATTGTTGACCCGAAGTCCGAGGAGCTGAAATCGGCTGGGAAACTCGATTTGGATGAAGTGCTTTCCAGCGCTGTAAACCCAAAACTCACAATCGACCGCCACCTGCGTCGGAGAAGGGGAGATGCGATAGTTCGCGACCACCTCTTGCTTTTGCATGCTGATCGCATCCAAAGAAGCAAGACGAAGTTGCGCGGCACTGGTTGTTGCAACATAGGCCACTTCGTCCTTTTCCAGCCGAAGGGAATCTCCGAACTCCTCCGCGCTATAAAGGCGGACTCCGGATCCCTTCCAATTTGCTGCTTGATTTCCAATGCGAGAAGGAACGATTATTCGTTGAGCAACATCCTGCGCTCCCAAGACATCAATGATCGGGAGCACACTGGATTCGAGTTCGGTATTGGTCAATTGCCCGACGACGCGGCATCGATAGCGGTTCGCACCCATTTCGTACGGTTGGATGGCGATGTATGCCTTCGATTCCGAGCTTGCGGAAACAACATGAAATGGGCAGTCAGCATCTAAGCTGGTAAGAAGACTAGCAGGCACTTCTAGAAATGCAGCATATCGTTTTTCCTCCGTTTCAATGTCGATCACATAATCGATATTCCACGACGATTCGCTTCGAGTGATGCGAGTCAGGATACTGCCCAGGACGGGAAAAGATGACGGCTGCACACGATACTGGATCTTATCGATCTGGATCGGTGCATCGAGCTGGGATTCCTGCGGGCTGGTCGATTGATCGGCGTCGAAACGCGCCTCCGCGCCCCGTGTGAAATCGATCCATTCATGATGAACCTTCTCCCATTGCTCCCAACGCATCGATCGCTGTGGGGGTGGCCCGTTCGGGAGATTCTCAAATTGCACGTGAATATCGAGCTTCGAAACAATGCTGTAGCGGCCCTCGGCAATCTCGCCGTTGAGGGGTCTCACGATGGGGAGGGGTGACCATTCGCTCCAACGGACAGGCCACTGAACAACCAGATGAAGCCGACTCGTCGAGATTCGATCAGCAACACTCACCATGAGTTCGTCATAGCCTTCCAAGTGGGTTTGGATGACATGGGGCTGCACACGCCCATCCAACTCAGCACGAATACTCGTGGCACCCTTTGCAATTTGTAATCGCAATTCGCGATGAGCACGTGGGAGTTCGGACAATGGTAATTCGATTCTGCCTTCGACGGAGGAGGAAGAGATCGCATACTCGATGGCTGGACGAAACTGAGTCCGCTCTTCTTTCTTGACACGACGAAGAATGGGGGACGGAGTATTCTCTGGCAACTGAAGAAGCTGGAATGATTCGTTTTGAGATTGCCAATCGGAGGGAGGCTCAACGACAGGACGACTGGCCTGAGGCCAGGAGGCGATGCCTTGAATCTGCCATTCGGAACTTTCGGTCGAGGCAATCGCAAGGACTCGATTCGCGATGCGACGGCTGACCACGTCCACGAGTGGTACACCCAAATTGACAGCCGATTCGTTGGCTGGAATCCAGCGAGTGAGGATCACCACTTCTTGCGGCGATTCGGAACTCGAAGCAGAGACGCTGTCGACGAGGAGCCGATATCGCCGTCGCGCGAGGGATGAGCCGAGGGAAGTTTCCAAGAGCCGAGCGCTGCCCCAGACCGTTCCGAGAGGCTGCCACTCCGAAAGACATTCGACATCGATGATACTGGGGCTAGCACGATTTTGCTGGACCACAATTCTCGTGTACGCTTCCACCTGCGATTCAGAGAGCTTGAGCCAAGTGTCAATCGTGCTGTCTGCGGATCGGCTCTCCAATCGTTCACGATCTTTCGATGTCCACGTCAGCTCAATCGCATCGACGGGACCGAGATGCGCAAGATACCGTCCGACTTGTGGATTGAGGACTTGGCCTTTCGATACGATCTGCAGGGAAGCAACAGATTCAGCGACAACATCGATTTGGGCCGATGCGACTCTCGGAACGGAGACCTTCAGCGAAGACTGCATGTCAATCGTTCCGACTCTTGGTATCACGTCGATGCGAATTCTGACTCGACCGACTTGATCCGGCTGCCACACCAATTGATCGCCTGTCTGGCTGAGTCGAAATCCAGGCAGAACTTCACGATCATCGACAACGAATCGCGTCCAACGAGCTTCGCTCGATCGCACGGGAAATGCAATCGAGTTGCTTGAGTCGAGCACATTCAACTCATAATGAAGGCTCATCGTCGGAGGCGAAAGTTCAAGCATCGAATTCGAGAAATTAACCTGATAGCGTGCGCTGGCGATTTCATAACTTGCGGACCGAGCAGTAGCGCGTCGGTCTCCAATAAGACGATCGTAGACATTCTGAGGGATATAGCCGACTCTACCCGCTAAGTTGCCCGCCGCGTCCATCGGAATCAGAAGGTCGAAGACGGTCGCTTTCGGTTCTTCCGTAGGTTTCTCCGTCGGGGTGGGTAGCGTTCCTTCCATGGGCCTCGTCATCGACGGCAGGTGGTCAGGCGGCGTTGGACTTTGGGCGAGTACGCTCGAACCACAAATGCTGGCCGCAAGCACAAAAATCGAAACCCGCGCGAACGAGTTCGAACCGCCACGAATCCCACTCGCAGAAGTCTGAACAGCCGTTGGCAAGGCCGATGCATGGTGACGGGCAAACAGGGTCCGTCCGATGGTTAGTGCCCATCCCAGCAAGTAACCTAGACATCCGACTTCGACGATGCGCAGGCTTCGACTATCTAAGACGAGCGACAGACCGACGCATGAAATCGGAACCAAGAAAAACCATGCCCAGTTTCGAACTCGAAGCACTGCTCCTGAACTCATGCAGATTAGCAGGACAACCCATCGCAGAGCCAGTTCGACGATTTCGTACTCCAGACGTACTGGAAAAACCATAGGAGCTACCGAACGGGAAGTCACACTCTGTTCCTTTGAATTCGAATCGAGTCCAGGCTGGATGTTCTCCGAATCGCTGTTGTCGAGAGGACGTTGAGGCAGGAAGACGGGGGCTTCGGCTTGCCTGATGCCGTCGGAAGAAAATGGTGAGGAAACTGCGACGGGTTTCGACCAAAGTTGACGATGCCACTTCCAGAATTGCAGGAAATCGGCGAGATTGGTCCAACTATCAGAACGATTCCCGGACTCCGATATTCCCGGAGGGAGCCACAATTCGCCTCGAACCGTGAGTCCGCGTGCCTCGATGGTTGGTACTCCTAGATCGAGATACTGAGGCCGATGCTGCACCCGTTCTCGCTCGTATTCGACTTCCAGCTCAGCGACTCCGCTCCAAGCGGACGAAGCTTGGATGGGGACGTAAACGCGATTCATTTCGAGTGGATCGAAGCGAGGTTGAGCCTGAACTCCATCGATCCAGACTTGTCGTAGACGCCATCCAGCAGGTAGATCCAAGCGGATGGGATCGAGGCTCAAGGTATTCAGCCGCCAGTGACTGCGAGCGCGGATTTCGCCGGAAGTCAGTAGTTCATATCGAATAAACTGCTCACCGAAGAAACGAGATTCCCGCGGATGGGATGTGTATTCCAACTCGAAGGAATGGCTCCTCGCTGGATCGAGCTCAAAGTGCGTTCCTCCAATCGATAGGTGGGGATCGTCCGAGGTTGATCGCAACAAGAATCGCAGGGGATCAAAATCCTTGGCTAGTTTCAATGATTCATCGATCGACACCGTCGCGGTTTGATTGGCTGCCAAAGGGAAAGAAATGACTGGGACAGAAACCCGTTCTCCTACTTCTAATTCGATCCTCGCCATCATTTCGATCGAGCTGCCCTCCAATTGCAGTGGGAACAGCTGCCAAACTTCGTTGGTTGTTTCCGTTCCCTTTTGGACCAGCAGTGATTGGATCGGTAGTTCGGTTTGCTGCCAGAGTTGGCTCCATCTCACGGTTGCCTGACCGGCATTCGGTAGTTCGGCTTGCAACCTTGGCAGCCCGCCACCCTCGATCGCGCATCGAATGCGATAGTTGCACTCGAACCTATTTCGTTGACGAACGACAGTTACGTCCGTCGAAGTTGAAAACAAGGAGGGTTGCGACAGGAAGGTGATCTCGGGATAGTCTGGCTCCGAAAGCGCGAAAAGCCGATGAACGGTCTCAGAGGTAATCTCTCGCTGCTGCCAGTCGCGGAGCTCGTTTCGAGACCGTCTCGACCGGAGAAGCATGGGCGCAACTTTCAATCGAGTATTCTCCGAGGTTTCGATGCCCAGAACTTCCTCGACCGCTCTGTCTTGGATCGCCAAGCGTGGAAATTGCGGCACGATGAAATTTCCGTCCTCTGCTTCATTGAGGCCAAAGTGATAACGCAACTCAAAAACCAGTGGATCGCCGATTTCGAGATTGCCATATTCGATTTCAATCCGCCCCAAGTCGGAGCTGCTGGAATAGCCCAAAATTTGATCCGTGCTGCTGGCACGTGCCAGAATGGAGTCAACAGCCCATAGCCCAGAAACCTGCAACGGCAGAATCCCACTCGGACCAAGGAGTCCTTCGACACGCACCAGAGAAGTACATGACATTTGATTCTGAAGTTGTTTCCAGAGAGTCAAACATTCTGCCTTGGCTTGCTGATGATTGCGTCGCAAAATCGCGGACCTGGGTTTGGGCAGGCCTCGCCAATGGAGTTCCCAACCCCCTTGTACATTGCGATGCGCGGTCGACTCTTCCGAGAAACTTCGAAAATCGACAATGCTCATGTCATCGCGGGAAAGGATGCGCGATATTCCTTGCAACGCATACCCACCCTCGATCCAGATGGATGGCAGCTCGAACGGTTGATCGAATACGCTTTGCGAAAGTTCGGGAATCGGAGCCACTGCCTCAATCGTTAGAGTCCGACGGAATGGTGCTCCCGGATCAATGTTGAGCGGATCCGATCCGTTAAGGCTGCTGAGCGGCTCAATGAGAACGGTACGATCACCGCTGGACCTCCACGGAATGGGATTTCCTTCCCAGGAAATTGATCGCACCTTGACGCTGTGTGAAAGGCTGACCGTCAAACTGTCATCCAAGGATGTCGAATCGTCCAGTTTCCACGAAGATTGTAGGAGCAGACCAGCCGCACTGGCATCGAACCGCTCATCGATCGAGGCGACCACCCTCGGAAGTCGAGCGACCGATGCTTCACGGATACGTTGAACTTGAAAGGAACATCGCCTGCTACCACCAAACTGAAGCACCCATAAGTTTTCTTGAGGGGCTCCGAGAAGCGAGGCGCCAGCCCATGTGTCGAGAATCTTTTTTTCATCGGGACCAACTCGATCGACGACATGATCCGTCGCATGCACACTCCACGATGGCGGTAGCTGCAGGATGAGGGTTGATTGAGGACTCATGGGAAAATCAAACTGGAACTGAATCGATTTTCCCGTGAGGTCCGATCGCCCGTGCAAGGTCCACGCGAAACCGAATTGTCCTTGTTCATTCGGTTGGACGAAGACCTGTCCATCCGGCTGGGATCGAAATGCAGGGTCTTTGGATTCAGCGGTCGAGTCACGAAATAGAGGCGATGCTTGTCGGAGCGCCAGGTTCAACGGCTGAAACTCATAAGTCGAATTCTGTCCCCCTTTTTCGAACTGAACCATGGACCACTCGGAGACTAAATCTTCTCCGATGAGGCTAGCCACCAACACCACGCTCTGGATCACCGAACCTTGAACACGGGACTGCGATGATTGCGTTTGCTGTAGAAGGACTTCCAGTTCTTCGAGCGGGACAGGAACAAATCCTTCCAATCCCAGACTCGGAAGATCGTTCTCGAAGACAAAACTCCTTCGGTATTGCCACATATCTGGCGATGGGACCTGTCCGATTACCTTTGGGTGAACTTCCCAGAGTAGGCAAGCGAATAATGTCATGCAGAGTCGAATGAACGTTGGAATGTTCCTACAGCGATCCTTGTCGAAGAGGGGACTGGACCTTGTTTGAACTCTCAGGCGAACATCGCTTCGTGCTGGGTTTAAGCTCACTGGATTTGTGAAAACCTGCCGAATGCCCGATCGCAGAAGACTATCTCTCGTCATGAGATGGCCTCACCTGATAAAGAGGCCGTTCCGCTAGGAGAAGTCGGCGGTGGCAATGTCGCTGGTCCGGTGGATGTAGCAGGCCCGCTCGGCGCTGAAACGACTGATTTGGCGGAGCCCTCTTGGGGCGGAATGACCGTGCTTCTCATAGAACCGGAGGTTCTGGCTGTAAAGCTGCCCGGGTGGCGGGCACGGCGATCGAACAACCACTGCGTCAAGCGGAAAATGAGAACAAGAAGCATCGAAGCTGCGAATGTTTGCCCCACCAAAATCGCAAGATCGGGAGCAAGCAAGATCAACAGCAAAAGCAGCAACCAAATTCCAAGTAGCGGCCACCAGATTCGTCCCGACATCCAAGTCAACCAAGTTCCTAGGAAGAGAATCGTTACGGTTGCTACGGGAAGCCATAGAAGGAATCTTGGGGCTATCTGCACTTGTAAATCCGTGGGATGTGCCAAAGCAGAGAACAAGTACTGATTTGCTTGCTGTGGCGGCGGTAGTTGCTGCGAGGCCCCGATCCATTCTTCGAGTTCCCTCTGATTCTTGAGGCTGCGTCGCGCCCATCCCCAACCCTCCCAAGTCCACCGATAGTGAATATCCAAACTGGAACTTGTGCCAATCAGTAATTGGTGCGACGGTACGAGGACTTCCCAGAACTTGGGATAATTCCCTTGATTTCCATGTACCTTCGGGAATTCTGCCCGAATGACTTCCCACGCAACCCCTTCGCGAGGCAGCATGGTCCAAACTTCAAGAACATTCCATTCTGTTGCGGAAACTTCGCCTGGAAGATCCACTTCGAGGCGCAGCCCTGAAGTCGAGGAGACGGATCGAGCATCAATCACATTACCATTGAGAAGGATTCCACCCCGTTGCAAGTTCCAGGCGGGAGGGAGTTCCAACTGGACCCGGTCGAGTTCCGTACGAAAGCGAACGGCCCACCTCAGACGCTGCGAACCTGTGTTGCAAAGGGTCTGTAGCCATCCACGGTCAATCAAGACATCATCGACTGGCAAGCGATTCCATATCCGTGTCAAACATCGAACCTCGTATTGATTGTTCGATAAGCTCAGGGGAACGGACTGGCCAGATCTCCGGTCAGCTGTCGAAGAACTGTCAGGTGGAAGTTCACATTGGATCATGGGATCAGCCGACAAGACGGCCTCATTCCGAAGGCGAAGCGCATTGTTTGGCAACGATAGCCAAGCCAATGGAACGATCGTCGTCTTCAATTCGTGCGTGCTCCATTCTGGAGGCCGAAATGTCGCTTCACATTCGAGCGTTACCGATCCAAACAGATCACCACTCGCGATTTCGATCATCGCCCAACGAGCGAGATCGACGCCATCAGGTAGGATGGATACCACCGAGCTGTCGGGAATCTCCGTCCAAGCCACGGGCTTATCGTTGACGGAGATTTCCAAGGTCGCTTCATTTGATTTGCCACGACTGCGAACCAGCCGACGATCCAGAAGGATTGGCAAGCGTCGTAGCGGCTCGTTTTCGATGTCCAAATTCCACGTCTGCAGGATTCGCCATTCCGTTTCACCTAAGTGAATTTTGCTCTTCCGCGAAACCGACACTTGCTGAGGAATTCGGGTTAGTCTTCCTTGCCAAATGGACTCCTCGCCCCCAGTTGTTCGATAGACGAGATTGCGAGCGTTCAGTGGAGGCGAGAAGGCTTCTGGAAGAGCTGCGGGAATCTGTTGCTCGACGACGAGATTCGTCAGCTCAATATCGTCGGTCGCGACTCGCGTATTGCTGGGCAGCGACAAAACAAAATAACCGGAGGCGACTTCGAACGAGCGGTCCTCGCTCGACCGTGTTTTTTCGAACAGGGGAAGTTTCAACTGCAGCGTCTGATCGGTTGTTCGATCCCAAATTCGATGTGCCTGTATCCGAACCACTCGTCGCGTGGTTAAAGACGAATCGGTCGTCGGCGTGGAAGCAAACGCCGCCGTCATCTGGGCTGCCGATGGAATCCAATGATTCTCTGCGTCGCGTTCAACCAAGATTGGCGTTCCGGTTGCCGGATATGGCTCGAAGCGATCGAGTTCCCATTGCTCCCATCGCCATTGGAACCCCGACAAGTCACTTCCTTCCGAGATTAGCTCAATCAATCCGGTCAGCTCGATGCGGTTATCGACGACGATCACCCAATAGCTAGGCCGCAATATCAGCTTAGGACCTTCCCGGCGAACTTGAATGTCCAGCCGTATCGGTTGTCGCGCGAATCGAAATACATACTGGGAGCGCAGTGGATCGACAAGCGAACGACTTTGACGAAAATTCGATACGCCTGCGGTCGTCGCATCTGGAATCAACCGCACCTGAGTCGGACAATCGATCTCCAACTGCGTTTCGTGGCGAGCAACATTTTCCACTTCCAGACCCTGGAACGGAAGAATCGTCTCGGATTCGGGTAACGCTGGAAACTCCCACTCGATCGTGAATTCGATGGTTCGAAGCATCGAGTTGCGATCGATGCGAACAGCGATACGAGTCTCCTCGTCCGTTGCGTCGGAACGCAATGGTTGACTTGATACCGCCTCGATCGAAAAGTCACCGTTATCGATGCGCGATGTATTGGGGAGCCAACGAAAGCGGGCGGGTAAACGAACTACTAACTCTCGCTCCTGAGCGGTACCAAAGAACTGCACCTTGAAGTTTGTTGAACCTTTCCAGTATCGTGACTGTTCGATAATCGCGAATCGGTGAATGCTGTCCACCTCGATCGACCCAGCCTCCTCACGTGTCGAGGATGTCTTCCAGGAAAGCTGCACGACTCCTCCCTTGCCCCGAATGTCGCTGATCGTGTTGCCATCCTTCTCTTGGGTCTCGATGACTTCGGCCCCGCTTCCGGTTAGTTGGACTTCGTGACCGACTCCAGGGATATTCAACTGAATTTGTGCGGGCGCCGGCGGGAGGTCCAGGCGCAAGTTGGAACGGGACGGAAGCGTGCCCATCCGAATCACTCCCCGCAAGGTAACGCTACTGACACGCGTCTCATCCGAGACGACCCACCAAACGTACTTACCGTCGTTTCCGAGCTTGATGAAACTTGTTTGCCCGCCCTTGATTTCTGGAGGGGCGGTTAGACTGAAGTTGGCTAGCTCCAGCGGAATAGGAACGGCGCTATTGGAATTCTCGGCGATCGTAACATTCGCTTGAAGTTCGACTTCTGCGTATCCTTGGCGTACCTGTACGGTTAGCCTCATCCCTTCCATCGTGTACGCAGGTAAAACATTTGCCTCTCGAATCGTTCGATCCCGCAGATACTGAGCAAAGTCCTCGTAGCGTTGCTTGGGAACGAAGATCAACTCGCCTTCGGCATTTCGCAAATAAATCGCGTCGGGCTGAAGTGCCTTGCCTCCGAGCACGTCCGGAGTTTTTTCTGGCAGAAGTTGACCTAAACTTCCTGGAGTTTCTTGACCGATCGACCATGGAATCGGGACAGCCCAAAGAAAACACGCCATGACGCAAATATGCGCCTGGCGGCTGAGTAACGGCTGTTTCCACCAATTCATTGAACAAATCTGCTGAGAGGAGACTGGTCGGACCCACGTCTGCGAAGAGAATTGGGATTTCCACAATTATCCTCTAGTTTACGCAAACGGCACAGTCTTTGGTACAAGTCCCATGCTAATCTCCCCCTGCGGTATGGTCTTTTGATTTGGAATCAGCGACAAAGGCCGCACATTCAAGAAAACCGGATAACCAAGCCCAGAAATATCAGCGCATGATTCGAAGACCGATTGAGCAGAATGTTTCCTGGTTGAACTCTCGGCCAAGGTGTACTTAGCGAATCGTACCATGAGACTGTTACCGATCGAACCATGCGACTGTTACCGAGCGCGATGGAGGGGCCAATCCATCGTGAGCTCCACAGACATATATGTTGGCGAGTCGATGTGAACGAACTGCAGTAAACACTTGATATCAGGCGGATAACTATGAGCGACTTTGTCAAAAGCATCATCCTTGGTATCGTCGAGGGATTGACGGAGTTTCTTCCAGTCAGCTCGACCGCGCACCTTCGAATTGCTCAAGATGCCTTGGGAATCTCCTTGGAGGACCCATTCTGGAAGATGTTCGCGATCGTTATTCAGCTTGGCGCCATCTTGGCGGTGGTCACATCGTTCTGGAAGAGGATCGTGGAATTCGCCAAGACCTTTCCCAAGAATCCATCGAACCGCTGGTGGAATCATCCTTTATCGTTCATCGCAATCAGCTTTGTGGTCACTGCCATCCCTTGCTTCTTGATCGACAAATGGATCGACGACATTCTCGAAAGCTTGGTGTTTATCGCATGCGCACTGCTCGTCGGTGGGGTTTTGATGTGGTGGATCGACGCTGTGTTCGCAAAACGAGCCCGAACCGAATCCATTGAGGCCATGTCGCTCAAACAAGCCATCATCATTGGTGCGGCACAGATACTCTCTGCGGCATTTCCGGGCACCAGTCGATCCATGGCAACGATTGCAGCGGGACAATTGGTTGGCCTCAATCGATCGACGGCTTTGGAATTCAGTTTCTTGCTTTCCGTTCCGGTCATGGCTGCCGCAACCGGATTCAAATTTCTTCAGTTCTTGATCAAGAACGGCCAATCTCTTTCGGACATTCCCTGGGGGACGCTTGCCGTCGGGTTTATCGTCAGCTATCTCGTCGCGTGGGGTGTCATCGTCGTCTTTCTACAATGGGTTCGCAAACACGGATTCGCCCCCTTCGCATTCTACCGCATCGCCCTCGGACTTTTTTTGTTGGTCTACTTATTCACACGATAGACTTCAGATCGATCGTCCGTTCATCAGCAAACCGGCTGAACTCATCACTCTTCGTCGGCAGCAAAACGACATCGCGTGATGGATCCCATATTGTTGTTGCGCTTGTGATGCAAGTCATTGCTGATTCCGTGCGTAGTGCGGCCGCTTGTGGGTTGCCAAGTGATCTCCGAAGCGGGTTTCCTATTGCCTGGGGTCACCTAACCAATGGAAAGGCCGATTTCGCGCAATCTAGTTGATCCGGCCTTGGGAAGGTACGCTTATCGCACTGCGAGCATGCGCTCCAAGGCAGTGATCGACCAGGTTGCAGTATCGGCATCGACTTCGATGACATTGACAAGGCTACCAGCGACGAGGTTTTCCAAGCTCCAGCAGAGGTGAGCCAAGTCGATTCGGTACATCGTTGCGCACATGCACACAACCGGCGAGAGGAAATGAATATCTTGTTCGGGATGCTCCTGCTTGAGCCGATTGACTAAATGCAATTCCGTACCAATCGCCCACCTCGTTCCCGGTGGTGCCTTGCGCACTGTTTCGATGATCTTGCTGGTTGATCCCGATATGTCCGCAATGTCGTTGACTTCCTGCATGCATTCCGGATGAACTAAAATCTTGATGTCTGGATATTTCTGTCGGAACTGCTGAACATGAACCGCGCGGAACATCTGGTGAACACTGCAATGCCCTTGCCAGAGAACGACCCGGCTGCGCTCAATCGCTTCTTCGCTGTTTCCGCCCAGAACATCGGCGAACGGATTCCAAACCGGCATTTCATCGTTGGTGATTCCCATTTTCAGCGCGGTGTTTCTGCCGAGATGCTGATCGGGAAAGAAAAAGACCCGCTTGGTCTGAGCAAAGGACCATTCGAGCACAGCTTTGGCATTGCTGCTTGTACAAACGATTCCGCCATGGCGACCGCAAAACGCTTTCAGACTGGCCGCCGAGTTGATGTAAGTCACGGGAGTCATGTCGGCAGTGTCAATAACTGTCCCCAAATCGTCCCAAGCCGATTCGACTTGCTGAATAGCAGCCATATCGGCCATGCTGCAGCCGGCCGCCATGTCGGGGAGAATGACCGTCACCCGCTCGCTGTTTCTCGATTCGAGCTTCTCTGGGCGATTGGCCAATATATCGGCCGTTTCAGCCATGAAGTGAACGCCGCAAAAAACGATGAATCGGCATTCGCTGCTGTCGGCTGCTAAACGGCTGAGCTGGTAACTGTCCCCCGTCAAATCTGCATGTTGGATCACTTCATCTTGCTGGTAATGATGACCGAGAATCAACAACTGCTTTCCAAGCTGTCTCTTACACTTGGCGATCCGAGCATTCAATTCGTCGTTCGACAATTCTCGGTAGGGGGCGAATGGAAAGGTGAAATCGTGGGTTGCTGTCGATGCCATGGGGTTCGATTACCTTACGTGTAGCTTACTTCTCCGGTCAGCTTCTATTGTATCGATTCAGGAAGATAACCGGAACGGAGACTTGTGGCATCAAGGAAGAACAGCTTTGGATGCATCTCCGATTCGACTCGGTCAGAGGGTAAGCCTTCGCATTCAGCGTCGGCGCGGGAATACTAGTTCTGCAAATGATTCCCCAAACACGATCATTCGAGGCCATGGATTCCTGCAGGAGGGATCAGCATTCCGCCGACGGCTCCCAATCGGCGACGGCTGAGGAAGCGAGGCTCGACGTTAAAGGTGAATGCAATATTGTCTCGACCGCTATCGACGGAGGCTCCAACTTGAAGAAGGAACGACTCGCCAATTCGCGTCATGGCGATATTCTGACCGATGTTTCCAACGTTTCCAAGATCGACCGCCGTACCACCGGAGACAATCCACTTTTCGCTGAGCCGGTAGTTTATGTTGCTGTGAAGCACGAAGCTACTGATCGGGCCTTCTAATGACGTGAAGCCTGTGTACCATTCGCCCTCACCAGGTCGGCTGAACAACGTTCCCACGGTGATCGCCTTGAGCCCCTGACTGAACACATCGGCATAACCATCGCTCAACAACGTGACGCGATCGCCGATGTGATAACGGAAATCGTAGTTGAAGGCCCCGACATCCTCTCCGAAATTGTCTCGATCGGGCTTAGGAAAGAAGATGAAGCCGGCATCGAATTCAACGAGGTCCGTAATGCGATCTCGTTCGCGGCGTCCCCGCTTCGTCTGCCAGCGTTGATTGATACCGATACGCCACTGCATTTGATCCTCGACGACTTCGGCGCTGGACGCGGTCACGTACCGCTGCAGCCCTTGCCGAATCGCATAAGCCCGCGAGTCGAACTGATCGGGAAGCGAACCAGCGAAGGTGTTGAAGATCATTCGTCGCCGAAAATGTTCTTGCGAATTATCATCGAGAGGGTCGTAGAGTGGCAATCGATCGAGATTCTGATTGGTATCCGCATAGAAGAATTCGCTCTTGAGAGTCACTTTGTGCGCGAGTCCCCGAATGTCGAGAAGGCGGCTCTCGACGTTCGGATAGACTGCCCACATGGGAATCGACGACCGCACTCCAGCTTGTCCGGTAAGCCGGGTGAGCGAATTACCCGTCAGGTCTTCTCCCCAGTGTGCGGCTTCGCCACTGAGAAACGGCACAATGCGAGCCACGCCAAGACTGAACGGCATACTGAGTTCTTGCCGCGTCGCTACGCGCACGCCTTCCGTGTCTGCTTCCCAAGGAAGAGGCGTGAACGTCGCCGCATCTTGAGCATCGAGTGGAGTGGAAGCCGGACGCTGGTGAGCATAACCGACATGCGAATGGGCGTGCCAAGTGAATCGATCGAATAGTGACTGCCCAAGCCAATAGTGATCGATGCGAGGAAGCCACTCGGTTTCGAGAAAAAACTTATTGATGCGCGCCTGCCCCCAAATATCCAACAAGCGATTGTCGTTGTAACGTCGCAATCGCAATCCGGTCGTGTAGTCTTTCTCTTGATCCCACTCCCGCTCAAAATACTGTTCCAAGAAGTTGCGATCGCTGATCCATCCGACCTCGCCGACCATTTCCCAATCTTTGGAAAGATACTGCCGATGGCGGTAGAGAAATCGACCACGCCAATCCTTTTCGGGTACCAATCCGTTGCGATCGCGACCGAGGACATCGCGACCTCGATCTTTGATCCCCCAAAAGTCCAAGTAACCAGCGGCTGGGCTGGCAAACAGCAGTCCTGGCACATCGTAAATGTAGTTCGTTCCAACCGCCGGACCACGATTGCTTAGATAGTCTGTGGATAAGGTCCAAGAGGTTCCATTGGGGCCATCGATGCCAAGCAACTGATACAGGTCCCAATCGAGCATGACCTGCGTTCCGAAGATGCCATCATTCTTGATCTTGAAACCGTTGATGTAGAAGTTCGGCTCTTCAATGTTGGTCGACAGGACTGGCCAGTACAAAACTGGAAGCCCACCTAGATAGACAAAATTATTTCGGGCGGTCGCTTCCATGTCGGTTCCACCCGGTCGAGCGACCGTCGTTGGCTGGTCGCTGAACGGATCAGAGAAGGACATGCGTTCGTCGGCGACTTCGATGCGGCTCGCCTGAAGCCAGTAGCGTGGAACGCCTAATCGGCTACTTGTCAGCGCTGCGTCGCGAGCGACGAAGTTGGATCGAGAGCGCTGTTCGATGACATCGGCTTTCAGTCGCAACAGCCCTTCAAATTGCGGTGTCGGCGTCAGCACTTCAGCAGACAGAACCATACCGTACTCCCGCTGAACGTTGTAATACATCCGATCAGCGTAGATGACCCGCTGCCCCTGTTGAAAGACGATATTGCCTTCCAAATAGAGTTCCATGGGCTGATCGCCAATGGAGCCACCCAAGACCTGGCTGAAGTCTTGAGTCCAGATGACGGCCCGGTCGGCTTCGAGGATTACTGTTCCAACGTCCATGATCGATCCATCTTGCATGCGTGCGCGGACGCCGCCAATGCGAATGCGGAAGCCTCGCGTCAGTATCGCTATCGAATCATTTTGTTCCGGTCGCTGAATAACCTGAAGTTGCACCTCTTGGCTCGTGCGTCCGGTCATCGTAAACGATCGTGCGCCCAAGGGCGGTTCGTTTCCGATGGAAGGCTGATTGGATGTAATCGACTCGCCAGCATGCACAGAAGTTGCCTGCCCGGGCGACATTTGACTTGACAGTGGCTGTGGCAACGGCAGGACTTCTTGTTGGCGGAATGCGCCGTCGATATCGATGCCTTGCTGAGGAAGCTGGAAGGTACCACCGGAACGAGCTTCGGTCGGCGGGAGACCCTGTTGGCTACTGGTAGGATTAGGTGTAGTAGGGTACTGAGTGGAAGTTCCGACTTCGAATTGCGCCTGCCGCACGTCGGATGGTTTCGATCTGTCAAGGAGCTCCGGCGAATGGAACTCCTCCCAGCGAAGCGGCTGTTCCTTGACGTCTGTCACCCAACGAATCGTCTGAACATCGATCGGGAAGTAACTGTGAAGTCTACCCATCCAGTGGCGATCTTGAAACTGTTGATTGTCGCTCCAGCGAATACGGACGTTTCCCTCCATGTAGACGATGCATTTGATGGGACGATCGCTTTCGACAAAGGAGTCATCGACCCAAATGACGGCTTCTTCACTCTCGGCGGTCCAGCTTCCTTGAGTCAGTCGGCAATGCCCCTTCAAGCTGTAAACACGATAGCTGCCCTGAGTATTCAAGCCGGCTTCATCGGAGCGCACACGAATGGTCCCAGTAGGATCAGGAACCGGAATGTCAACTTCTCCTCCGCGCAGCACCAAACCGCAGCTCGCGACGATGAGAAGAATCATCGCTGCTAGGCGAAGGCCACGATGCGTAAATGCAGAATGCCGGATCGCGCTCATCGCGATTCGTTCAAGCATGTTGATGGACATCCGGAAGTCGAAATAATCCTGCCAAACGGGCGGGGGGAGTATAGGAATCCCGCGATTCCCACTCAAGGCGAATGACGGTTGGTCTCGCAAAAACCAAGGATTTGTAGTTTGCTTTCTCTCGAACGCGAACTGCTCGTAGAGAAGCAACGGGTGCCTATCAGGACATGGCGATGACCATGCGCTGGTGGTTCGATCTAGAGACGGAAGCAAGCCGCATTCATCGCAAGGTGATCGGCGAATGGTCCGATCGCAATCCAAGACCTACGCGCAAACGCGTGGCTCTCCAAGTACGGCCCCGCTCTCCATCTGAGCTGCAATACTTTCAAACGCCGCTCGTCCAGGCGGAACTCGAGTATGGTCGTCAGAGGCCTTGGAACCATAAAGACCCATCGATTCCAACAGATGCTGCCGCTTCCTTGGAACACCTGCCAAGCCAGCAACTGGATGGATGAAGTTCCAAGATATTCTCGTGCTCAACTAACGGACGCTCGAACTACCCCCTCCGGCCCAGGGGACGTAGTCGCCCGTCATTGACCTTGGTTGAAATGGAGGGGAAATGTCCGGAGAATTATTTGGCGGGGCCGATAGAGTCGCCGCGGAATCGGCTGGTCCGTCGGAAAATGAGCTGGGTACAGGAAAAGACAAGGATGTACTCATCGGCGCGGTTTCGCCCTCGTTGCCCGCGACAATAGGAATGCGAATCGGCTCCCTTGAGGAATCCGGTGAAACGGGGGCACCTAGCACGTTTCGCCACTGAGCCTGGGAAGTCGATGGCTGAGCCATGGCAACCTGCGTGTTGGAGGAAGACATACGTGTCGGTTGATTGCTGGTCATCGTCGCCGATGCCAAGCGGGTTCCATTCAGCGGTTGCGATGTGAATCCAAGCGCGACAGCCGTGTACGCGTGTATCTCTCCACCTCCATCGCCAACCCATTGATTCCATGCGGACTGGAGTTTGCCGACGCGGGGATAGCCATAAACGTTATTTAGTGCTGTTACCCAATCCTCGCTCCTCATTCCCTCTTCTAAAAAGGATACAAATCGTTGAGGTCCGTCGATTTCGCCACCTTGAGCGATCAAGAAGGCCGCCACGCTGTACCCCTGAGCGTACAGTGGCATGATGTCGGACGGATAGTCGCGCATGGTGAACATCGCTGCAAAGGGAATGCCTCGTCCGCTCTGCAGGAATTCGACGAGCATGCGTTCGTGCTTGCTTCGTTCGGCTTGATGCTCGACGGTGGTGCAGGCACCTTCATCGGCCCATCGCGGAACTGGCTTACCCAGCGGTGCAAAATGCGTTGCCAGAACGGTGTGAGTGATTTCGTGGGGGAGGACGCTGTCCAGAATTCGTTGCGGCGTTCCCTGGACCATCATCCGCCAATCTCGCACCGTGCCGTGGATGAGGGTAAAAGTCGTTTGTCCGCCTGCACCAAGATTATCTGCGGCGATGACTTGAATAGGGCAGGGTTGCGGCCAGTCGGGAAGCTCCTGACCGAGCCAGTAGACGGCCAGATCTCTTCGGAAATCTTCGGCGGCTTGAGCAACTTGGTCAGCAAACTGCTGGGTCCGCGAAGTAACGATGAAGTTGGTTGTGCGGGCCCGAGCGACTTGCTGCGGACCACGCGACATGACTTGACCGTACCCCTCAGAAGCGAAAAGCGGAACGCAAATTGTTAGCATCCAAACCATGCGTCGAGCATCCATGCTCTATCACTCCGTTGACGGAATTGAAAATTCAAGGCAAGTCAGGCGCCCAGCTCAATCCATGAGACCTTCGCATGATGTTGGAGCAGAAGGTTGCCTGACGATCCTAGGTCAGGCTGGGCATTGCCGCTACGAAGTCTAGAAATGGCCGGTGACCATGAGCTAGGGCAATCTTGAGTGAAAATTCCGAAAATGCCGATAAATCCGGCCAGTGCTATCAAATCGCGAGCCTCTCTGAGTTTGAACAACTTGGAATTCAGAATTCTTGACCTACGTTTCCACGGAACGTTTCTCCAAGGGGCTGAGGTTCGAAGCCATGAACACTGATTTTCTTGCTCGACAGTTGCGGATTGGTCGCCGCCGCGACGTCGTCTTGATCGGCGGATTGATCGGGGCAATGTTGGTTGGATTTCTTGCTTATATCGCTCGGGTCAACAGCGTCACGCCTGATGCTTTTCATGAAATGTCATTGGTTCGGGAATGGTACCGAACCGGTGAATTCCCCAGAAACGATGTGTGGGCTTATTCGCCGACCGTCCAACCCACGGTTCATCACGAATGGGCGACCGGATTGGCGTTGTATTGGTCAGCAGCCACCAGTCCACTGCGAGAACAGGGATTGATGGCATTGCGGCTTAGCTTGATTGCGATGATTTGGCTAGTCCTGTACCGGGTCGCTCGAAACGCCGGTTGCCATCCGGTGATCTTTGCGATCCTGGCACCAGTCACATTTCCGTTCTTCTGGGTTGGCTTTGGAACTGTGCGAGCCCAGTTGTTCACGCTGCTTTTCTTGTCCATTCAAATGCTGATGCTGCAGTCCGATTGGCGCGGCAAGCGATGGTGGATCGCGCCATGGTGCGTCATGTTTTTACTTTGGTTGAACATGCATGCAGGCTTTATAGTTGGAGGAGCGTTGTTCTTGTGGCACGTGGTTGAACGAACCATCGACCATCTGGCCCGATATGGCATTCTTGATGCAGGACAACCATGGAACCTTCGTCGGGCACGTTTCGCGAAATTCGATTCGAAGAAGGCGTTTCAGCAACTTGGCTATCTATTCTTCTTGATACCAGTCTTAGTGTTGCTCACGACATGGAATCCCTGGGGCACGGACTACTGGTTCTATCTCTATCGAGCGATCACCATGCCGCGGCCTTCGATTACCGAATGGAAGCCGCTCTGGCATACCCATTCTCCGTTGACCTCACTGTTGGCCTACGGGGTGGCGTCCATGTTGCTGCTCTACGGAATGGCTAGTCGGCCGTGGAAACGATGGCGAATGGTGCCGTTTTGCTTACTGGCAGCAATGGCTGGAGTCCAGCACATTCGCCATGGTTCGCTTTATGGAGTCCTCTGGATCGGCATCGTACCGGCCCTCGTTTCGGCAACGCCACTTGGAAAGTCCATCGTTGCTTGGATCAACAGCCGACGGCGTGAAGTGATCACTGTTGCAGCTTTGAGTGCTTCGATCTGCGCGGCATTTGCAGTATCTCTGCCGTTCTGGAAAGTTCAGCTGCCAACCTCCCTTGCGGATGGAAAATCGGCTTACCCTGTCGGAGCAGTGCGCTACCTCGGCAAACACAATTTTGAGGGAAACGTCATGACTCCCTTCGCGTCAGGAGCCTTTGTATCCTGGCATCTGTATCCGAAGGTTCAGGTGAGCTTGGACGGTCGCTACGAAGTGGCTTATCAACCCGAAGTGTTCCCTGATCACGAGCGAATCTACAACGCCAAACCCGGATGGAAGGAGCTGCTACCCAACTACGCTTCGGATGTGGTTCTGATCCATCGACTTGATCCGCTGGGAGCGATCGTTATGAGAAACGCGGATCAACGGGCGGATTACGCAATCCATGGCCTTCCAGGCTGGCGTCTGTGTTACGTTGACGACACCTACATGATCGTCTGCCGAAACGATGTGCAATTGCCGCATGAAGATGCGCGGCGAGCGAAGATATTCTTACCGTCGGACGCCTTAGCTGGCGGACCATCGACGCAATAAGTGAGCGAGGGGGTGCAATAAAAAAGCGGCTTGCCATTGCTGACAAGCCGCTCATGATCGTCGAGACTCGGAGCCAACAAGTTTCGGTCGTTGATTAACGAACGAAGCTGCTGGTTTGAATGACTCGACGGTTGCTATTCAAGTAAGCGCTCGGATCAACAACCGGTGCTGGAGGCATGGTTGACGATGCAGGAGCCGAAGCTGCAGGTGCAGAGCCGCAACCAGAAGCACATCCGGAATCACAGCTTCCCATCGAATCGCAGCAGGCGTTGCGACGCTTGAAGATGCTGAGCAAACGTGGACGGCAACCCGATCCGCAACCGATGCCGCTATCGCAGCAGTCGTTGTTCATTTCGCAACCACAGTTGGGTCCCTTGGCGCAAGGGTCACTGCAGCAGGACAGGTCCGAACCGCAGGTTGGACCATCACCGCAGCCGCTGTCGCAGCAGACGCTGTTGATCGAAGCCATGCGGCAACGAATTCGGCTGAACAAGGAAGCAAGAGGACGAACGCGGGGAGCGCAGCAAGCGTCAACACCGCAGGAAGGTCCACAGCTTGAGCAGCCCATGTCAGCTCCACAGGACGGCGCACAGTTGCTTGCACAGCAGGGGTCTGCACCGCACGATGGGTCACAGCCGCGATTTCGCAATCGACCGAGCAAGCCGCCCTTGCCACAGCAAGGATCGACACCGCAGGAAGGATCACAGGCAGATGCACAGCCCGTACCACACCCACTGGCGCAGCCCAGGTCCGCACCGCAGGATGGGTCGCAGCCGCGATTTCGCAATCGACCGAGCAAGCCACCCTTGCCACAGCAAGGATCAACGCCGCAAGAAGGATCGCAAGCTGAAGCACAGCCACCAGCGCAACCGAGATCCGCGCCACAGGTGGGCTCGCAGCAGCGATTGTGCAATCGTCCGAGCAAACCTCCCTTTCCGCAACAAGGATCGACACCACACGATGGGTCGCAGCCCTTGTTGCACGCATTCATTTCACATCCGCAAGCTGGGTCAACGACCGTGTCGCAGCAGCTCGTATCGCATCCTGCTCCACGAGCACCCAGCATACGGTTCAGCAGGCCAAACTGGCCAAAGCTTGTGGTACAGAGGCTTGAGCCCAGCACCAACGTACCGACTAAAATGTTCCATTTCATCGAGCCACATCTCCCTTAACGATGATTCACCAAACTGGCGAATTGGTTAGTTTCATTTCGACATTGCATCGGAGACCGGTTTCGGAGTACGAAGCCGCCAACGAAATCGCCCTCCAACTCTCAACGGCAACAAGTGGCGAACCTTGCGGGAGCAAGCCACCTGGCTTCGTTGTGCCGTCGGAACGCGTCGGCTCGCGAACGTTTGCCATCCGCGTGCGTCGTCCTTTTCCCTCGTCGAACGTGAGTCCCCAACTTGCCAGCTCCAACCGAGTACCACACACCTTGTTGACTCGATCGGATGATCTCCGCAGGACAATTTCATCTCTGAACGATTCAGAGGCATAGTCTCACGGATTCACGTAGGGTATCGGCCATTGATTGAGAAACGCTTGAGGAACGAAATGGTGTTTTCGCTACCGTACCCTTGTACTTCGCAGCCACTGCTCCTGCCTTGGTCGGCACGATCGTTCAAACTTACCGAACCTCAATCGGCAAAGTCACCCTAATCCGCGAAGCCTAACAGAAGCTGTTCCGATGTTGCGTTTGGCAACGGCCGATTGCTATCAGGCGATCGAAGAGAATATTTTGGCAAAATTTTTCGCCGATTGCCCACGGCTGACCCTGAAATTCAAGCGACCTCCCTAACACAAAGTCTTCCTAAACGCTACATTTTCTGCGATTTCGAATTCGGAGAAGCGTGGCGAGACTTCCTGCACCTCCCAATCTCGAAATCGAAGCTTCGAGCAGAATGCCATCGTATTGAGAGGTGACGATTTCCATGAGCAAACGGGTTCTCGATATCGGGAATTGTGGGCCCGACCATGCCAGCATCCGACGAGCTCTGCTCAAGCATTTTGAAGTTGAAGTCATCGCGACGGATGATTTTCGAGATGCGTCGGAGCAACTTCGAAAACAAACCTTCGACCTCATTCTCGTCAATCGCAAACTAGATATCGACTACAGCGACGGACTGGAGGTTGTGCGCCGACTCAAAGCGGATCCGGAGTTTCGAAACATCCCAGTGATGCTCGTGAGCAACTATCCCGAAGCACAAGTTCAAGCTGTCGCTGAAGGAGCTGAGGCAGGTTTTGGCAAACTCGAACTGGGAGCCGCTGCAACGATCCAGAAACTATCGAACTTTCTCGGTCCATCGAGGGCATGATGTTATTGCCTGCAATTTTGCTTTACATGGTGGCAACCATTGCAATTGGCCTTTACGCCGCCAGCAAGGTCCACAGTGCGAAGGACTTCATGGTTGCCGGTCGTTCGCTGCCACTCTACATGAATTTTGCATGCGTGTTCGCAACGTGGTTTGGAGCGGAAACGTTACTTTCCATTTCGGCCACGTTTACCCGCGATGGATTTGTTGGAATATCAGGCGACCCTTTTGGTGCCGCACTTTGTCTCGTTTTGGTGGCGACTTTCTTTGCCAAATCGTTTTACCGAATGGAGTTGCTTACCATCGGCGACTTCTATCACAAACGATATGGTAAAGCGGTCGAAGTATTTACATCGATGGCGATCACGGCATCATACCTCGGATGGACATCGGCTCAGTTGACGGCGTTAGGCCTGGTGATCAGTGTGTTGGGTGGCGGTCTCTTTACACTTAACCAGGCCATCCTGATCGGAGCGATCATCGTCACCATCTACACGTTGTTTGGTGGAATGTGGTCGGTTGCTCTGACAGACTTGATTCAAACCGCAGCAATCGTTATCGGCTTGCTCCTGGTTGCCTACTTTCTCGGGGGGAAAGCAGGCGGCGTGTCGACTGTGGTACAACACGCTTACGAAGCTGATAAATTTCGACTCTTTCCTGCGATCGAGGGACAGAATTGGGCAGCCGATGCAAAGTCGTGGTTCGTTTTCATCGGAGCCTTTTTGACGTTCGCCTTGGGATCCATCCCCCAACAAGACGTGTTTCAGCGAGTGACCAGCGCTCGTGACGAGAAAACCGCCGTTCGCGGTACGTTGCTTGGTGGAAGCGCTTACTTCTTATTCGCATTCGTACCGATGTACATCGCCTACTCTGCGGTCGTTATCGATCCGGTCTACTTGGAGCTTTTCGCATCCGAAGATGAGCGAGAGATTCAGCGCATCCTTCCAGATCTCATTCTCAACCAGACACCGGTGCCGGTCCAAGTGATATTCTTTGGAGCTTTGCTGTCCGCCATTCTGTCGACGGCTAGCGGCACCCTTCTTGCGCCGTCGAGTTTGTTTACGGAGAACGTCCTTCGACCGATGTTGAAGAAGATTGACGATCGACGTTTCCTTTGGATGTTGAGGACGGTGCTCTTTCTGTTCTCGGTTGCCGCGACCTTGATGGCAGTCAATTCCAAATCGACGATGTATGAGATGGTTCAGAATGCCTACAAAGTGACCCTCGTCGCTGCGTTTGTTCCGCTCGCATGTGGAATTTATTGGAAACGAGCAACAACTCAAGGAGCAATCGTTTCGATTGCTTTCGGTGTTTCCATTTGGCTACTGTTTGAGTTCTTCCTTCCCGAAGATGCGGCCAGCCGATCGCGGCACGTCGTCCGTTGGTTTGGCGATGCGTTCCTAGACAAATGGTCGATCGTTCCTCCACAATTGTTTGGTTTGGTCGCTTCGTGTTTTGGAATGTGGTTAGGCTCGACCCTTCCGCAGAAAATAAAACGAACGATGGTGGACGACGACGATTCTGCGCCGAAACGCAACCGACCGGGATTCGGACATTGAGGCACTACCTCGTAGCACCACGGCAAAGGTGGGTATTATTCCGTTGAGACAGCATAAACGGAAATGCTCGCTCCTCTTTCAGCAGCGACTGCTCGAACTTCTGCAACGAGGCGTTGATGATGAGCTATGTTAACGATGCGGAAAGCAGCAGGGAGTCGAGACAGCAACCACCGAATTTCGAGCCTTTCAAGGATCGATAAAACCGGTAGTAAGAGCTACCATGATAAGAGCGTTTTTAACAACCCAGGCCACGAGCCCTTGGCCCTTCGAGCTCGTATGGAAGTCATGGTATTGCGATATTCTCATTTTTACAGTTGGATCAACCTATGACGACGTTTCACGATCCAGAGCAACTGTACGATTCCTGCGACGCTGGAGGAATCGGTGCCTTTGACGAAGGGGCAATTCGGTCGTCCGAATCAATGGAGAACTCGGAAGAATGGAACACTGAAGAATGGCAAGCCGAAAATGGCTGGGTGCCATTTAATGTCGATAGTTACCGATTAGCTCACCCGATCATCTGGTTAGCGCTTGCAACCGTTGTCTTTGTCGCAGCCGTCGTTTTTCCACCGTCGCTCTATGAATCTTGGTTCAGTGATCGGAACTACATGTTCCTCGATCTTCGAATGTTTTGCTTCAATTGTTTATCCATTGGTCTATTGGGATATGGACTGTGGATCGGGATGGGTGGTAATTTCGCTCGGCAGTCATCTCAGCCCTACGCCTTTTCTCCTCTAGCAACTTATCCAATGACGGCAACTCTTTCATTGATCACCATGAGTTTGGCGAACCTGCTAGGCTTCTATTTTTTCATTAGAGCTGGTGGAATAGATGTCTGGAAAATGGCTTTGGCAGGTCAGGAAGGCGGCATCCTTCATTCCATGAAGCAGGTCCTTGGCTCGCGCGATCTGCCTCTCTGGTTGCCCATCGCGATGATCACTTCGTCGTTTCTTCCTCTTGCGTTTCAGATATCGAGAACTTCCGAGAGAGGCTCGATGTCGCGTTGGCTGTTTTATCTCTTTCTTGCAAGTTACGCTTTGATCCTCCTGACGATCATGAAAAGGAATTTTGTTGCTAGGCCGATCTTCGGTTGCCTCCTGGTCTATCTGACTTGGCCTACGATTCGCTCGTTAACGACAGCCTCGGCATTAAAGAAAGTTGCCACCGCTGGTCTAGCAATGATCGTCGTTTTTCTCGCATTCAGCGCGCTCCGGAGAAATCGTTTTTCCGAGAAGTTTTCCTCGAGCCAAGATGTTATCCGCTATCTTGTCACTCCATACAACTCGCAATCGCTGCTCATGCAAGGCGACCTAAAAATCGATGGTCAGAATACCGGATACTACTGGACCATGTGGCTATGGACTTTTCCAATCGCTGAGCAGTTGATCGATCTGGAAAAGTATCGTGAGGGAATGTTCGGTCCCAAACCACCGTTCGGCGCTGAAGAGCGTCTCAATTTCCTGATTGGCCAGGGGATAACCACGGTCACGAGCTTCTCTGCGTTTGCTTCTTCCTATTTTGACTTAGGATGGCTCGGCATATTTCCCTTTTTCGGGTTGGGACTCTTGGGAGGGTTGTTGTGGAAGTCGTTCTTGGAGAACCGATTGGTTGGCATGATGTTCTATCCGCCGTTAGCTTACGCATTGCTTGAACTTCGCGCCAATATTCTGTTTCCGTCAGCCATCACGAACTATGCGTTGATCGCTTTCGCTTTTGTTGCTGGACTATGTTTCCTCGAACGACTCGTATTTCCTCGCAGATACGACTCTCTCGACAGCAACCTCCCAATCACGGATTTGCCAAACCAATCGACTGCAGAATTCGATGTCGGCGATCTGGCACGACACTGAAATGGGATTCGACTGAGCCATCTGGCCACGTGACCCGCAGCTCATCAATGACAGTATGCTGCCCCAGCCCCAAATGAATGACGCGCTCATTGGCACAGGCGAAACCATTGCCGGCGGCTACAGTCGCAGTCCAGTTCTCGTTCCCACACTGGAGTTCAACGAAGGTGCCAATCGCGTCGCGATCAGCGTGTGTACCTACCAGTTCCAGCTCGATCCAATGACCATCTCGATGAGGATCGATCGCACTCACGTTCTGCAAGATCGTCAACGGAAGATCGAGATGGGTGGCGACGAGATCGAGCAATCCATCGCGATTGAAATCCCAAGTCGCTAAACCCCTTCCTAAATTGGGACGTTCAAAATAAGTCCCTCCAAGACTGGCGACCTGCAGTTCAAAACGATCACCTCGATGCACCAAGATTTGCGGTAACATTCGAAAAGCCATCCCTTCGGAACGAAAATCGTCAACGTGGCCATTGAGGATCACGCAATCGAGCCATCCATCGTGGTTGAAATCGCCGAATTGCGTTCCGAAGCCAAGCATATTTCGACTAGGCTCGATCAACCGATAACGGCGCGAGGCAATATCAAAAACGCCTCCGTGCTTGTGAAGGTAGAGCGTGTTGTATTCATCATAGAAGTTGGTGATAAACAGGTCGATCTGTCCATCTCGGTTCACATCGCCACAAGCAATGCCCATGCCGGCCTGAGGTTTCCCTTCGTTGTCGACAGCACAACCTCGCAAGGCGGCTTCATCCCTCAGCAAATAACGACCCGGCTGGTTTGGGTCGGGACGACTGACCAAGTAGTTGTTGGCGCTCCAATCGTTGGCGATGTATACGTCATTGCCAAATTGGCGATCTAAATTGGTCACGATCACTCCGAGTCCGCGACCGTCTTCCCAAGGAAACTCCGCCGTTCCCAGGCGGAAGGTACCGTCACCTTGATTGATCCAAACTCGATTCTGCTCAATGGCAAATTCCGTCGGACGGCATACGCGAGGCGTGTGGTTCGCTCCAGAGCAGATTCGCTGGTAGGCAGCTTCGGCGTCGGCATAATTGATCTCGATGAGATCGGGTAATCCATCTCCGCTGATATCCGCCACGGTGGCGCAAGACGTCCAATGCAGCCCCTGCTGCTTATACGGTAGCGGAATTTCCTGAAACGTTCCGTCACCACAATTCTCGAGCAACTTGTTGACTCCGAAGTTGGCGAGGAACAGATCGGGAAAGCCATCTTGATTCCAATCGCCAACACCAATGCTGCATCCAAATGCGAAGTTCTGCGCATGCGCCGCCCGTGCAACATCGACAAATTGGGTCGCGGAATGATTATGTAGCAATTGACCGGCTCCACACGAGTTCGGAGTTCGCGGATCGGCCCCCCCCTGAACCACATAGAGATCAGGCCAACCGTCGAGGTCAAAGTCCAGGACGCCGACACCTCCGCCATTGCTTTGGTAGATCGTCATACCTGGCTTGTCGAGGTCATTGCCTCCGTTGAAGAATACGGGTTCCAGAAAGAGATCCCGCCTTTCTTGAAATCGAATGGGGGTCATTCCATAACTCGCCAAGGGAAGACTCTCACTTGACGGAGATGGAGGAGATTGAAGCTCCGGCAAAGCAAAACCTGCTCGCAGCTTTGCGAGGAGTTGATGGAGCCTCGTTCGAGAGTCGGACGAGCTGCTTATGCCTGTCCTGCCAATGCGTTGGAGCCATCGATTGGCTTCATCGACGCGCCCCAGCCATTGCAGCTCGATGGCGACCTCGTTCCGAGCTTCTGAAGATTGATTACCGAAACTGACTCGTTGCAGTGCCCGCGAGAGCTTTTCGACATGGCTGGCTCGCTCCAAGATAATCGCAGCTTCCTCGGCGAACCCTAATTGAGCCAACGTTTGACCGAGTCGATGGAGCGACCGCGATCGGCTGTCGTCCAAGGCCACCGCCTCGACAAAGGCTCGGCAGCTTGTTTCCAATCGCGATTCGGACCATTCTATCTCTCCAACGATGATCCAGTACTCAGGAAAAGTCATCGCGTCGTCAGGAATCGATCGGAGCCACTCCTTCAGTTCCTGAAAATTTTGTTGCGCAATTAATGCTAAGCCCAGGCCAATCCAACAAGCGGTCGGGGCATTCCCAAAAGCCCAAACCTCTCGGAACAGCGATTCTGCTTCACTCGCGTTTCCGAGATGCAGTTCGCGAAACCCGCGGCCCAATTTCGGAAGCGGGTCGCTTGGTCTCAGCCGCAAGAATCGCTCGACTTCCTCGGTAGCGTCGATCGGCTCCGACAGATCGACGAGCATCATCAACTGTCGATCACTTTCTTTATTCGCGTGAAGAAGCCGTTGCAAGCAGCTCCCCGATTCCCAACGTCTTCCTTGGATTTCATAAATCTGTGAAAGCTGTTGCTGGACGCTTGAATCGTTCGGATACTCGTCGTACAGAGCCTTGAAGCGGCGCTCTGCATCTCGCAATTCGCCCAACTCCAATGCCCACGAGGCAGCTTGGCCGGAAGCAAGCAAGTGCGTTTGAGAATGGTCACTCGCGATTTCATCGAGCAACTGAATTGCGTCTCGAATCTTCCCCTTCCCGTGTAGCACCCGAGCCGCAACAAAAATGGCCTTCGAGTCCGACCGGTCACGAACCAGCACTTGTTGAGCGACCGCCCACGCTTCCTCATAGGCACCCAGTTCGAGAAGCTTCATGGCGCGATCTCCCGTGGGGAAATCCTCTCGATCCGCTATCTTGGCTCGACGCCGCAGCACTTCTTCAGCCGTCGGCGGATCGGTTTTCGACGAATCACAACCGGTGCTTAGGAAGGATAACCAAAGAAGGATCAGAATTCGCGGATGACGAACGACGTGCTGTCCCATACGAGGTTGGGTGAGGATAAGTGCAGATTGAGGAAAAGCAAGCAGGTTGGAGAAGCATTCTACCGATCCTGATCATTCGTTTGTTCCATCGGTCGAATGCTCAGAAATCGAAAAATCCATACTCGTATTCTAACTCAGTTACCTTCGCCATGGATACCTAGCTGCGTCCCTAGGAACAGATCCCACCGATTTGATCCCAACCATTTTCCCGTGAATTCCGCTTTGAGCCTGCCTCCTTCGCTAAAGTTGCTAATATGAATCGGTGTCTGTTTTTGAAGGTGTCGGACCGCTCATGTTAAACCAATCGTCCTCAGATTCGAGCCTCGGCTCGGTTCGATCAAGATTTGTTCTCTTCGGGCTTATCCTCGCTCAGCTGCTCTCGCTCACCGGCTGTTCAACTGATTCAACATCTGATATGCGTTCTGAAGTGAACTCCGGAACCCAGCGAATTCAAGTCGTGGTGACGATTGGCATGTTAGCGGATGTTGTGCGCGCGATTGGCGGCGATCGTGTCGAAGTTCACTCACTGATGGGTTGCGGAGTCGATCCGCACTTGTACAGGGCGACTCGCGACGATGTCCTTCGTATTCGAGATGCCGAGATCGTCTTCTATTGCGGCCTCATGCTCGAAGGCAAGATGTCAGAAATGCTTCGAAAGTCGTCGGGCACGCAACGCGTTGTTGCCGTCGCCGAGGCTTTGCCGAAAGAGAAGTTGCTTTCGAGTACCGACCGCGAACATCCGGACCCGCACCTTTGGATGGATGTAGCATTGTGGCAGGAAGTCTCGCGCGAGGTTGAGCGAGTCTTGAGCGAATATCGGCCGGACGCACGAGCCTATTTCCAACAACAGCTAGAGGATTGGTTGGCGAAACTTGAGAGGCTTGACGAATATGGCAAGCGGGTCATGGCAACGATTGAACCCCAGAAGCGCATGCTGCTGACCTCCCATGATGCTTTTCGCTATTTTGGCAGACGCTACGGATTGGAAGTCCTAGCGGTACAAGGTATTTCGACGGATTCGGAGGCAGGTCTGTACCGAATCCGAGAGCTCGTCGACTTAATCGTCGACCGCCAGATCGAGGCCGTGTTCGTTGAGTCGAGCGTCCCCCCGGATAGTATCCAGACGCTCGTTCGCGGCGCGGCAGCTCGTGGATTCGTTACCAAAATTGGAGGCGAGTTGTACTCCGACGCGATGGGGGCTCCAGGAACGTACGACGGAACTTATATCGGCATGATGGATCACAATTTGACCACGGTCGCTCGCTTGTTGGGAGGCGAGCCACCTGAGCACGGATTCGCGAGTGAAAATCCATGAACACGACGTCTACTGAATCCGTGAACACTACGTCTACTGAATCCGTTGTCACGTTGCGAGACGTCAACGTCGTGTACCACCGCAAACCGGTTTTGTGGGAAGTCAATTTGGACATTCCCCAACGTTCACTCGTCGGCCTAGTTGGTCCCAACGGAGCAGGCAAGAGTACGCTGCTCAAAGCGATCATGGGAATGGTCCCGACTCTGTCCGGTAGCGTGTCCGTACTAGGAGAACACTACTCAAAGAGTCGCGGTCGAATCGCCTATGTTCCCCAGCGAGAAAGTGTGGACTGGGATTTTCCGGCCACGGTCATGGATGTCGTCTTGATGGGAACCTACGGGCAGCTTGGCTGGTGTCGCCTCCCAAGTCGCAAACAGAAGATGCAAGCCTGGGACGCTCTCGCCGAGGTCGGCATCGGACATCTTCAAGATCGCCAAATCAGCCAACTTTCCGGCGGTCAGCAACAGCGAACATTCCTGGCTCGTGCCCTCGTTCAGCAAGCCGAACTGTACCTGATGGATGAGCCGTTTGCAGCAGTAGACGCGACGACGGAGCGGACGATCGTCGAAGTCCTCCGCAAATTGCAAAAACAAGGTAAAACCGCGATCATCGTGCATCACGATCTGCAAACCGTTCCAGAATACTTCGATTACCTCGTGTTGCTCAACATGAGAATTGTCGCCGCCGGTCCAACCTCGACGACGTTTACCCAAGAGCATTTGCAACGAACGTACGGTGGTCGATTAACCCTTCTGGACGAGGTCTCCGAAGCCATCCGCCGAGGAGAAACGCCGCGATGAGCGGTCCAAGCACCACCCAAGTTCTGGCGATGTTCCCACTGGATTACAACACACGAGTTGTCGTGTTAGGAACCGGACTCTTGGGAGCAGCAAGCGGGCTGGTAGGTGTTTTTCTCTTGCTGCGGAAACGGGCGTTGGTGGGTGACGCGATCAGTCATGCAACCTTGCCCGGCGTAGCGATTGCCTACCTCATTGCTCTCCGGCTTGGACAGACCTCCAAGTCTTTGGCGGTTTTGTTGACTGGCGCACTTTTCAGCGGGTGGTTAGCAGCGGCCTGCATTGTGATCCTTCGGAAACGAACGTTCCTCAAGGAAGATGCGGTCCTCGGAATCGTGCTAAGCGTCTTCTTCGGTTTAGGAACCGTATTGCTGCGAATGATCCAACAACTCCCTTCGGGCTCGGCAGCGGGCCTGGAAGGCTTCATCTACGGTAAGACAGCAACCATGATCGCTGAAGACGCCATGTTGATCGGAGCTGCGTCGCTGCTGATGGTGGGATTAGCCCTCGGATTCAAGAAGGAACTCTATCTTCTCTGCTTCGATTCCGATTTCGGTTACTCACAGGGATGGCCCATCGGATTCCTCGATATGCTGCTGATGACAGCCGTAACGATGGTCGTGATCGTCGGATTGCAGGCAGTGGGCCTGATCCTCATGATTGCCTTGCTGGTGATACCTGCCGCATCCGCTCGGTTGTGGACCTATCGCTTGAATCGGCTGCTTTGGATTTCGAGCCTGCTGGGGGCGATCAGCAGCATCGCTGGTAGTCTGCTGAGCTCAACGATCCATCACCTCCCTTCGGGCCAGGCCATCGTGTTGGTAGCGGCAGCATGTTTTCTTTTCAGCTTCTTACTCGGAACGGAGCGTGGAGCCGTCTGGAAATGGCTCCTCCGTTGGCGTCAGTCGCGGCATTCGTCTCGCCAACATTTCCTGCGCGCTGTGTTCGAGATTCTGGAAAGCCGTGGACAGCCTCCGCTGCAGCGCGGTCTAACTCGCTCCGAGCCTCTCTCCATCCAAGAAATCCAGATGCGGCGATCTTGGAGTCCTTCCGAATGCGGTCGCATGATCCGGCGAGCCGTGCGAGACCAGTTGGTCCTGCGAATCGCTCCCGATCAGATTGCCCTGTCTGCTGCCGGAATTCGCGATGCACAGTTGGCCGTGCGTCAACACCGACTATTCGAATTCTATCTGAAGCATCATGCTGAGATTTCAGCGTCAGGTCTCGATCGCGGTGCCGATTTCGTCGAGCATGTGCTTGACCATGACATGCTGGCCGAGCTGGAACAACTGTACATGGGACAAGCGACATCCGAGGAAATGCCCGACAGCTTGCATCCTCTTGCGGATGAAAGACCTTCTCATCATCCATCGCGGGAGGTGTCCCGGTGATCGCGTGGCTGCAAAGTCTCGACTGGCGATGGTCCCTCGACGGTTGGATCGTGCTCGCTGGGTTATTTTGTAGTTGGTCGGCAGCTCTCCTCGGTTGTTTCTTGGTGCTGCGGCGCATGAGCTTGCTTGGGGACGCGATCAGTCATGCAGTGCTGCCGGGAATCGCTGCCGCGTTTCTGATTTCTGGCTCTCGTGGTTCGTGGTTCATGTTTCTTGGTGCCGTTGTGGTTGGTCTGATCACGGTCTGGCTCACCGAAGCTGCTCGATCCATTGGCAAAGTGGATGAGGGTGCGGCGACCGGTGTCGTGTTCACCACGTTGTTCGCGATTGGGCTGGTGATGATCGAACGTACTGCTCGTTTGGTCGATCTCGATCCGGGATGCGTGCTCTATGGCGACTTGGAACTAGTCCCGCTCGATCTACAAAACGTTTGGGGCTGGCAAGTTCCCCGCGTTGTTTTGACGCTTGCAGTAACGTTTGTACTGAATGTGGCCTGTGTCTTTCTGTTCTACAAGGAGATGCAGATCACCACGTTCGACGCGGAACTGGCGAAAAGCCAGGGATTTTCAGCGAGTTTCTTTCGTTACTTACTCGCCTCTTTGGTCGCCGTGACCTGCGTTGCGAGCTTCGAAGCTGTCGGAAACATCCTGGTTGTCGCGATGTTGATCGTTCCACCCGCAACCGCGCTCCTTCTCACAAAACGCTTGCATACCATGATCGCGGTCAGTTTGCTCGCGGCGACGTTCAATGCTGTTTTCGGTCACCTTGCAGCGCTGACCGTGCCAAGTTGGGTGGGACTACGATCGACAAGCACCGCCGCTATGATGAGCGTGGTCGCCGGCCTTCTGTTCTGTCTTGCCGTACTATTCTCACCGCGCCACGGTTTGCTGCTTCGATGGGTGCGTCGTCTACTGCTGTCCTCTGCCATTTTTCAAGATGATGTCGTGGCGATCTTGTTTCGAACATCGGAGGTCGCTCAAGCTGCAATGCCCCTTCCTGAGCTCGCAGCTCGTTTGCG
>JBBIUE010000007.1:0-43805 GCA_037440405.1 Pirellula sp.
GTCTTTTTGCTACGCTCAATCCACTCCATCAGCGATGCGAGCATCTCCTTCCATCACCTGTTTCCGAGCCCAATCTTTTATATCACATGTCACAGAAAAGTGGGGCATCTCATTTGGAATCCGGCATAAGCAAATGCAGTCAAAGTCCAATTCGTCAGGTCAGCACCGAGGGTAAGCACGGCTTCATCGCGTTCAAGCCGTCTATGGCGAACTGCACCGACCGACAATCAACGAATCCATGTGGCCAGCTCGTCGATATCGCGCAGGGTTGGTAGGCAGACTCGAACAACCGCATAACCGCTGTCAAAGATCGGCTTGACCAGCAAGCGACTTATTTGATTCACGTCGACGGGAGCTAAATCAGCGAGGGCCAACTCCATGTCGTCAGTGCTTTTGCCGAGTGGAATCGGCACCACCTTCCATTGAACAAATTGACGTCGGGATTGCGGCGTCGTGAGCACGACTGTGTTCGGTCCAATAATTGCGGCATCCAGCGAGAATTCCTCAAGATAACGGTTGAGTATCTGCTCGAATGTCCGATGCTGCAATAGACTTAAGCCACGCGTGGAGGGGGTCATGCCATGGCTCCACAAAGCTGGCCAATCAAGTAGCAGGTGGATATCATGCTGTGATGCCGCTTGGCGAAGTAATTGTGGGACTGGCTTTGGTTTATCGATGAGACCGGAGCAGGGGCGACGAAAACGATCCGCAGCGTCACCGATGTCCCAACCTAACTGGAAGGCATTTTCTGGATAGTCATTAGCAATCGTGCAATCGAGCGCTCTGCCAATTCTCGCAACTAATGCCAATATCCGGTAGCGCTGAATTGGACTGGCTCGATCATCAATCAATAGCTCGGTGCCTTCGAGTCGCATCAACATCGACTCGTCTTCAAGAGATTCTTTCAACAGCGCTTCGAGTTGCTTAGCCTCTCTTCCATGCAAAGCTTCGGACAGGTCCATCCGAGATGGAACCTTGGCACGAGCGACTTCCGGATCGACAAAAAGTATTGGCAGTCCATTGGGAAGATTGCGCATACCGAAATTCAATGGCTCGAAGACTGTCTCAATAAATGTAGCGATATTCATGTTGGAGACGTCACAGCTGACCGGAAAATCAAGAGGCACTCCGGCAGCAAGAAAGGATTCCAAGTCCAAACCAATGCCAACGCCCGTCAATTGTGCCAACGCACCCAAAATGTCCGTGGCAGGTCGGTGATCAGCACTCAATCCGACAATCCGCATCGAATACCAATCGTCGGGATTGATGTCGGGTGATGCCGGAGGATGGACCATTTCGCCGAAATCGACAATGCGCTTGGCCGGGGTGTTGGTGATTACGTCGCTTCCTGCTTCGCTAAGCAAATCGTTCATGCTCGGGTCCCAGAGTCCTCGCGGGAAGTTACCCAATCCAGAGTTTGACGGAGCTGGATTCTCAACGGGTGACGCAGCGAGTTCGCTTCCTTTGGGATTCTGCTCTTCGGGGGGCATCGAAGCTTCGTTCGCGGATAGCGGAGGAACGGACTGAGCGTTCGGATCTTCTTGCGCAACTAGTGGATCGGATGAATTGACAACGGGAATGTCCGCCGGCAGGATGTCTTGCCAAGTCGTGATGTTTGCAGCATTCGCTCCTTTGGCCTCGTTTGACTTCTCTAGATTCAGCGCCTTATCCTCAGCTGGAGGAGTGGCGTTTCCAAAGGTAATTTCCGTGGAAAGGTTGGATGGTTCGTTCCTTTGAGGTTTCGCAACTGCATCAGAAATTGCGTTCGAATCGGGCTTGCGAATCGCATTCATGAACACAATAAAAGCGATCGTTGAAACGAGAATTCCCCCTAGAGCCAAAAGACCAACCAGCAGTACCTGACGCGAGCGCTGGGCCGACTCGGCAACCCACTCGGTAGCATGCAGTGGAGTTGACTCGGTGGCCGGATGTAGATCGAGTACCCAGGGATCTGGGGGCACGTTGTCGTGAAAACGTTGTTTGCCATCTTCCTGACTCTTAACCGTCGCAGGCGTCGGTGAAGAGACCGGTGGATTCGAACTTTCAGCAGCATCCTGGACTTTGGTGACGGCTTCGGAATCGACGTTCTCGTCTTTCGGTCCACGCACGATGACGCGATTGGGCTCCGAAATGACAATTGGGGCGCCGCATTTCGGACACGGTAACGTCCGTCCGAGTAAATGGGACGAAGTTACTTTGAGAGCCGTTTGACACGACGGGCAATGTATTTTGAAGGGTTGCAATGCCAACGATCCTCCAAGAGCTTAGTGTGGCGAGTCGTCTCTGGTTCCCTCGTCGACTCGCGTAAAAATCATCCGGCCGGCGTTGGTTTGGAGGGTTCCCGTCACAACCACCCAAGCCGACTGACCGATACGACTACGGCCGCCTTCGATAACAACCATGGTCCCGTCATCGAGATACCCGACACCCTGATCTGGCCCCTCTCCCATTTTGACGATTCGTATTTGAAATCGTTCCCCTGGCAAAAACTGGGGCCTCAGGGCATTAGCGATCTCATTAAGATTGATTACCTGGACGTTATGAAGCTTAGCGACCTTGTTAAGGTTAAAGTCGCTCGTCACCACTTTGGCTTCTAATTGTTTCGCCAACAGTACGAGCTTCATATCAACTGGCTGTCCTGCCAATTCGGGTAACTCCCGATCATAGAGCTGAAAATCCAGTTTCTCGTGATTTCGAAGACGGTTCAAGATGTCAAGTCCACGGCGTCCTCGAACACGCCGCATTTTGTCGGAACTGTCCGCAATCGCCTGCAATTCACTTAATACGAATCGCGGCATGATCAACTGCCCGTCGATGATTGAAGTGTCCGCCAACTCGGCCAGACGGCCGTCGATAATGCTGCTCGTATCCAGCAAGAGTGGTCGTGCGCCTTTCAAATCACGAGCGAACTCTACATAGGGAATCACAAAACGAAAATCGTCCTTCGTCTGCAATACGCGACTGATGCACAAGTAGGACAAAATAGTACCCAAGAAAAGCGTTATTTCCGTTCGATAATTGGAGCCCGTAAGGAGAGGGTTCAGCGCAGCCGTCAGTGCATAAGTCATCAGCATGCCGATCAAGAGCCCAAAATAGATGGCGGATATTGTCTCGATCGGACGTTTGATCGAGAAGACGTCGACCATGATGATGATAAGGCCGATCACAATGATAATCCACATCATCAGCATCGGATTGACGTACGCCCCGAGTCCGGTGTTTCCGCTCCACCAAGTCTCGTCGCCCATTTTTTGGGCCACCGAAATTGCAACGCCAGCTACGAATACCAAATAGACTAAGCGAATCAGCCAAAGCGACAGATTGAACTGCCGCAGTTTGTCGGTAATGGACGTTTGAACGGCCCGAGTAGTATGAGCATCCGGCGCTAGGGTATCCAAGAATGGTCTCTCGTATTGAACTTGAGAATCGCTCCGCTGTATGACTGTCTGCATGTCACTGAATTGAATTCAAGCCATGCCGTTCAACATCATTCTATAGCGCTTCTGGACGTCCTGAAACGCTTCTTTCTGAATGAGTCCATTAGTGAATTCTACGATGAAGCTAGCGGACTGGACGGAGCAATTTTCGTATGCACCATGGTAAAATAGGCTAAAAAGCCCATCGCAATGAGATTCGCGAACACAAACCCCACAAAGGAGTACCAAGCACTGGAAGTAAATCCGTAGCTGTGCAAGCCAATTTGGAGCTGATTGGTCCCGAACCATGACCAAGCTGTAACGATATTACCGATCATGGCGAGTAGGGCAAAACCTCGTTCAGCAACCAGTCGATCCCATCGAGCATGCAGCAAAAGAGCGTTCCACAGGACGATCATCAGGGCACCGTTCTCCTTCGGGTCCCAACCCCAGAATCGGCCCCAGCTATCGTCGGCCCATAGCCCCCCCAACACGGTTCCAACGAAACTGAAGAACAAGGCGAAACAAACAACTGCGTAACACATTCGATACAGTAATGCGTGCCGATCTGTGCTGTCACTTTGCTGAACCGAAGTCGATTTGGACGCCGAAGTCGACTTGCGAGCTGCTTCTTCGCTTGACAGCTTACTCGACTTGACCAGAGAAGCTGCCGACGCTGCCGCTAGCTGAGCTCGAGCCAGTTCGACCAGTAGGATGATGGCTATCGTCCCGGCGACGAAAGTAGCCGTGTAGCCAAGTGCCACCGTCGTGACATGCGTTGTCAACCAGAACTGAGTATCGAGCACGGCCTCGAGCACGGGCATGGTGTCCCCCGCGCTCAGTCCCCAGGCCACAATCAAGGTCACAAATCCAGCGATCGAACCAACGAGAGTGGCTAGTCCCAAGGGGTAAATCGCTTCCAGTACAAGAGCGAACAAGACGGCTCCCCATCCAATGAAAACCGCAGAGGAATACAAACTGACTACCGGCGGTCGTTCCGATAGATAAATTCGAAACGCAACTGCGAAGGTATGGATTGCGAATGTTGATAGGCAAAGCCAAAAGGCAGCTCGTTGTAACGATGATTTCCAAATGAGAAACTGTGCAAAACCGAGAACTCCCACCAAGACGTAGAGATACATGGCCGTATTCACTGGATCGAAGTGATTAAACCACGCCTCGTAAGATAGTTTCTTTGCACGCTCTTCCGACACACTTTTGGGTTGGAGGAGATTCAGGTAGTCGATAACAGCTTTATTGAATTTCTTGGCATCACCGGAACGATAATGATCGATCACATCGCTAATTTTTGCTAATGGTTCGCGATCAAACGGCAGTTCCAGCTGATTGGACACGAAAGCGCGGAAGAATGCGGGGCCGTAGGCTCTCCATCGTCGATTGGCAACATCATCCTCCGAATCGAGAAGTTTTGCCTCATCGGGGGGAGGTAGAATGCCGGGCGGATTCGTCGATTCCAAAACCTGCATTTGACGAAAAATCTCCATCAATTCTCGCTGAAACCTGCCTCGCGACTCATCAGAGTCATCTGCCGGCATTCGCGGCAGCAGCGGTCGATAGGAATAGAGTACCGACTCAAACAAGCCAAACTTCGTGTTGATTTCTGCCAGCTTGCGCTGTTCGAAAGACCACTGAGCCATGTCGATGTCTTGGAGCTTGCGTAACTCTTCGCGAACTTCAGGCATGAATTTGCGGATCTGCTCATAGCTGTAGAGTTTTCGGCGAGTCCGCTCAAGTTGGAACCGGTCCAGCAAGCTTTTCTCATCCACTCGGAAGACGAGAGCTGTGTCGACCCATGGGGCATCGGCGATCACCCCCATCAGCCACTGGGTTGCAGAGATCTTTCGATAGGGATCCTTCGGGTCCTTGGGATTCGCGTCAGGGATGTAAGCCGATGTTTTATTCGAGATGGCTTGGACCAAGTTGCGTGCGACTGTATCGAACGGCTTCAACCTGCCTTCGTGTTCCATGGGGATGGTGGCAACTAACGACCAGTCCAATCCTTGACTGTCGGGCGACGGCAAACGAACTCGGTAAGCGACAAGAGCAAGGATCGCCAATCCGATCATGATGGGAATCCACGGCTCACCAAAGCGATTCGTGTTCTTCGTTTTCAATTGAGAACGATCGTAGCGAGCGGCGAATCGGACGAACGTGTTGCCAAAGTGAGCCAGCATCCCCAAACCTACGAGGACACAACAAACATAGGGAATCAACCAACCGGCATTGGTGACGACTTGAAGCGTCGAAACTTCAACTCCACTTTCTTCCGCCGAGCTGTATCCGGATTGGTAGAATGTTTCGCCCTGGTAACGCATCGGATTATTCATCCAGATACGGTTTGTCTGCTGCTGTCCCGACTCCTGATCGATGACGGTTACGAACGATGAAAAATCTCGCGGCTTGGGAGAACCACTGTAGTTGATTCGCCTCACGTCATCGAGAGTCAGCGAGTACGGTTTGTAGCTCCGTCGAAACCGAAGCTCCATGTCAAATTTGCCTTGTGCGAGGAGGAACGTTTCCGGTTTGGCTCGTGGCATGAGCTGCGTTTCGTTCAACCACTGCGAGACAAGATAGGTTCCCAGTTCCTTGGTCGTTTCTTTTTCGCGGAGAGTAACGTACGCGGAAGCGATATTGGTTTTGTTGCTTGTCCCGCCTTCCGTTTTCGCTAGCGTCGCGATCCAATCTTTTCCCGAACCTTCGTCAGCTAGGTTCGAACCTCCTTCGGTCGCTCGTTTGATATTCGAATTGCGCATCCATTCTCGGCACAAGATATCGAAAGGCAAATCCGGATGCACGATCCACTTGCCATCAGCTTTGGACCGCTCCAGGGCGGACGCGCTGATGGCAACGACCTTATCCTTGGTTGCATCGCGAGCATCGATTACCGCAAGTTCGATCTCATCGAGTCGATAACTCTCGTTAGTCGATTGACCTTCCTTCAGCGTGATCCGTTCCTCGATTTGCTTGTCTCCGAACAAAAACTGTCCGAGCATCAACAAAGCGATCGCCAGATGAATCAGCACGTTGCCACCTCTTTTGCCAAAAAGCAGCACCAATCCCGCCAGCAGGGTGAGACTAACCAAGAAGCTTCGCCCCAGTTGCCAAACGATTCGCAAGCCTGGATCTCCGATGCGTGTTTGGCTGATCAGCAAATAGATGGCGAGTCCGGAAAGGATGGATGCTGTTATCCAAGCTACCCATCGCATCAGCGTCGTCTGAGGCCGCCATAACGTGGCCCACGCTAGGCTAAGCCCCGCCATTCCAATGACGGACCACTTGCTGATCAGCCACAATGTTCCATAGTCGATGGGCGGTTCTCCTTGAATACCGTCACCGCGGTGGGCACTGAAGATGATCATGCCAATCAAGACAAATCCGATCGCAGTCAACAGCAATCCCCAGGCAAGCTTGGCACCTTTGGCCTGCATGGAAAATCGAGTCAATTTCGCTGCGATCAAATTGACAAGCAGAATGAAACCAACAAGCGCTCCGCCAGGAAACGGTATGGCCCCTGGAATTGGCTCACTATGCGGATAGAGCGTCGTTGGCAAGAACACATCGAGTGGAACGACAGCGATAAAGCTATTGAAGTAGAGTCGTTTCACCTCTGGAATGCTCTGGTCATCTTGCGCAAGTGTCCCCACCAACAGCAAGAACATGCCAAGAGCAAACATGGTTACCGTGATCTTTAACGATCCCATCCAGACCAACGCCGTGCGGAAAGTACGCGCAATCGTCGCCGATTGCTCCTGCACGTACGAACTCTCCCAACCGTCGTTCCACGTTCCCGTCGACATTCTCTACCTCAATCGTTTCATAAATGTCGTATTCACTAAGCCCCTGTTCCAGGGGTTCATTGGATGGAGCCAAGATCACCAGCGAATCGAGTCCACGAACTGAAGAAAGTTTTCTTTCTCTTTGTCAATGAGCGCTCCGCTGCCTCGCAGCTTCACAAATATCGTTTCCGGCGCGCCCTCTGTCGGAACCATGGCGATTAACATCGCCGGCGCTTGGGCATCCGAGGAATCATCGCTACCAAACTGTACGATTCGAACTGTGTGATGGTTGAGTTCGACCGTCTCCATCTGTTCCACTGCTTTCCTGGCCGCAATCCGGTTTTCCTCTTCACTCAATCTCTGCCCTACCTGCTGTTGCCACATGGCTGAGTTTTGTTCGAGATCATCCTTAGCGACACTGACCGTCACTTCTCCCGATTCCCCGGCATCGGCTATTTCGAAGGAGGCTAATCGGAACGGATTCGAACCGGCAAATCGCCAGTGGGCCGGAGCTTGATACTGAATCGGCGATGGAGTGTTGGCTGTCATTGATGGGCTTGAATCCGACTTGGAAACAGGCACGCCCTCGCGATTGTCTGAAGTCATCGATTCGAGAGGAGTCGCTCGGCTTGCCGTCGAACTGGCGACCATCCGCTTCCCCTGGAGATCGACGATCAACGCATTCCGTCCGTCTTCGCCAGCCGCTACTTCTTGGATGCTCGAGCGTAACAGTGCCATGCTCTGAGGCTCAAGCATCACTTGGCCCCGCCAGCGATTGATGTTCTCTTCGAGATAGCGTTCCCAGTTATCGATGGGGGCTCCCAAAACGGTGACTGCAAATCGGATCGGCGGATCGGAATGTCGGCATTCCAAGTTTGCGATAGCCATGCCCGATCCGGCCGTTTGGCTCCAGCCAGACGGCAGCTTCCAAATAGGCCCTCCCCGATCGTCGAATCGCAGATCCTGAACAATTTGGGAAAGTTCGCCAGAAAGAGCGTCTAACCTTTGCGGCTGCTCAAATGCCTTAATGAAATAAACGGAATCTCCGTTTGGAATGATCGCTGCCAATATCCTCGCAGGTTCACTTGCAGCAGGCGATTTTTTCGCGACTTCATACACTCGAATCTCCTCTTCGCGATCGCAGCCGCAGATCGAAAAGAAAGATATCGCCATGAGACAAAGGAACTTAAGATGTTCTCGAAGATGCAACAACGTCATGCATAAACTTTCTGAGGGGGAGGCAAATCGAACATCGCGATCTGCACCTTGGGAAACTGGCACATCCAACCATATTTTAGGTGAAACTCAACAACGTGAGCAGACGAATTCTGCCACCATGGTGGGGATTGAGGGTGGGAACGCGGCAGGACAACTCTTGAACCATGTTTATCTCATCTACGATGGAGATTGTCAAAGCACGCGATGTTCTCAGAAACAATCGCTCGCCAGCGATTTCTATCGAATGCGATTCTAGTTGCTGCGCAGAGAGACGAAAGAACAGGGATTTTCTGGCAGTTTTGTACTCAAGAAAGTGAAGAATCGCCCACCAGCAAGCCCAAATTCAGTCGTTCGATGAGCCTCTGACTCGCCATACCGAAGGCAACGAATGTTGATTGTCATCTTCACGATCATTGCCTTGCGACAATTTGGTTCTACCTGTTCGCAGTGATTCGTTGTCTCTACCAGCCAAAGACATGCGCTCTTTAGGGCGATTTCCCCACACCTTCGCGAGCAACAATTCGCTCTCGGCAATGCGTTCTTCCAACAGTTTGTTACGTTGCACTAGCTGGTCATTGAGCATTCGTTGGCGATTGCACTCCTCCGTCAATTTCTGATTCTCGTTGAGACTGGAACGATTGAACAATTGAAAGTCCCCTCCGCTGCGGCAACCCAGCACAGATGTTAGAACGAAGACGGCAAGGACGAAAACGATCGGCGAGCGTGGAAACGAACTGATCCTGATTCGTAAAGCCGAATCAAAGCTCTTACCATTTATTACTGGGTTGACGTTCACCATCACCAAGCTCTTTTCGGCGTACAGTATTTTACCTGCATCGTTTCTGGGCGATATCAATTCACGAAGGGCAAATCTCTAGTCGAACGGCTCAAGTCGTCCGTATCATCGCCGGACTCCTTACGATGACAGGTCGGCTCACGGACAAGGTTAGCTATTCCAACTCCGCTGAAAAACAGAATGTTATAGTGCTAGCTTCGCCCGACGCGCCGGTGATGGCAGACCATGTAAAGCCGCAAGTGATTGCATCCATCGCAGCCTGGACTGCGTAGACATCAACAGTCAAACAAGGGTCGGTAACAAAAATCGCAAGTAAAGTGAAGGGCAGTTTGGGCGCGAGGAACTTCAAGAATGTGCAGTCAACGGGAGTGATTGAGCACTGATTACCGGGAGTCCTCGCTTACTGCCGCCAACCCTCGAAGCGGTGAATCGCAAGCTTCTCGGGTTATTCCAGCTTGACGATCGCATTCGCAGGGTCCGGACTCGGTTTTCCACGTATACGGGAAAAGCTTGTCCAATCGATTCGTTCGCTTCAAGTCCAGGTTCGTCCGATTCCAAATCGAGGATCGACCATTCATTTGATCGAAGCGAATTCGACACCAGGGGGATCAACGGAGAGGACTCCCGCGATGCACTTACTCTCCGGCAACATAAGCTTGCATTGATCGGAATCGCACCGTCACTTGCCGATTGGCAGGCGGAAACGGCCCATCCAATTCTGGATAGATGTCGTGCGGCGAGTCCGCTGCTGTATCGATGAACAATCTCCATGACATTCCTCTTGAGTGCTCAGGGAAATGAAAGGTCTTGGTCTCCGGAGAAGCATTGAAGAACAATAGAATATCACGTCCCAAGTTCATTGGATCATCGATGGCTGCCGGCTTTGCTAGCCAGCATGTCAAACAATTTTCTGGACTATCCCAGGTGGCGGGCAAACCACTTGGGTTGAACCAGCTTACATCGGGAATCCCACGATGATCATGAGGTCTCCCGGTAAGAAACCGACTGCGTCGCAGAGCTGGTTGGGAGTGACGGAACTGAATCACCGCCTTCACGAACCGAATCAAGCTGTCATGACTCGTAACGAGATTCCAATCGAACCATGAAATCGCATTGTCCTGGCAATAAGCATTGTTGTTTCCCTTCTGAGTTCGTCGGCACTCATCCCCCATCACGAGCATCGGAACGCCCTGGCTGAACAGTAACGTCGTCATGAAGTTCTTGATCTGTACAAGCCGAAGTTTATCGATCAGTTTCTTTCGAGTCGGCCCTTCGTGACCGAAGTTATCGCTGTTATTGTGATTCTCGCCGTCGCGATTCCCTTCACCATTGGCTTCGTTATGCTTGTCTTTGTAACTCACCAAGTCGTTCATGGTGAAGCCATCATGCGACGTAACGAAATTGATACTGCAGTAGGGAGCTCGACCGGCGTGTTCATAGAGGTCGGATGAACCGCAGAGTCGTGTCGCCATGGCTGGCATGAGTCCAGCATCACCGCGCCAGAACCTGCGAATATCGTCGCGATAGCGACCATTCCATTCCGCCCAACGCAAGTCACCAAAAGATCCAACTTGATAAGCACCGGCAGCATCCCACGCCTCGGCAATGATTTTGGTATCGGCGAGCATCGGGTCCTCGGCGATCGACTCCACCAGTGGCGGATTCGGCATCAGATTGCCGTAGCGGTCCCGGCTGAGAATACTCGCCAGGTCAAAACGGAATCCATCGACATGGTAGTTGTGTACCCAATGCCGTAAGCAGTGAAAGATAAGCTCTCGAGTGATTGGGTGGTTGCCGTTGAACGTATTACCGCAGCCGCTGTAGTTCGTATAGTGGGCTCCTCCATTGCTCAGAATGTAGTAAACGGAATTTTCGAGCCCCTTGAAGGATAGGACAGGCCCCATCTCGTTGCCTTCACAGGTGTGATTGAATACCACATCCAGGATGACTTCAATTCCCGCTTGGTGAAGGGCTTTCACCATCTGTTTGAATTCTGTTACCTGAGCGCCGGGAGTGGTCGCGTGGGCGTAACCACGGTGCGGAGAAAAGAACGCCAGAGGGTCGTAGCCCCAATAATTGGGACGATCCGGTTTGTTGCCGTAGATGTCGAAGATCGGAAACTCATGAACCGGCATGAGCTCGACGGCGGTGATCCCCAAACTTTGCAGATAAGGAATCTTCTCTATGACGCCGAGGTAGGTTCCCGGATGTTTGACTCGAGCGGTCTTTGACTTAGTGAATCCGCGAACATGCATTTCGTAAATAACGGTATCGGAAAGAGGACGTCGTAAATGACGGTCCCCCTCCCAGTCAAAATAATCGTCGATCACCACGCACTTGGGAGGTCGAATCACGCCGTCTGTACATTTTTGAAAGCAACCGGCTAGGGCCTTCGCGTAGGGATCGATCAAGCGAGCATTTCCGTCAAACCACTGGCCGGATTCAGGGTCGAACGGCCCACTCGCCTGTAGATGATAAAGCTGGCCAGCTCCGATGCCCGGAACAAAGATGCTCCAAACATCACCCCATCGGTCGCTGTCGCGATCAAATTCGTAGATGTCGCTTGGCTCGCGATCCTCGACGCGGTTGTACAAGAGCAGGCGCATCGCCGTTGCAGACCGGCTAAATACTACAAACTGGACACCGCGTTCGCTGACGATCGCTCCGTAAGGCAACTTGTACGAGAATTGCAGTTCAGGAAGTGGCTGCCGCATGAGCATATTTCAATTGCATCCTTTCCACAGAAATGATTGCTGGCCTTCGATGACTCACCAACCATACCACAATCGGATGCCAAGACTTCATTCGAACGATGATATTTGCCCTCAAATCGCTGGTACCCGTGCGGCATGAATCGCTTGAGGAAACCAGACTGGCAAAAGCAAGCTTGTGAAATGTTCTCATTGCAAGCTTCAGATAAAGCCTAACGAGTGTTGTTGAAGCTGAACATAGCTTCTCACCCAAGTTTGGAAGTGGATGCAAGAACATTCAACAAAAACGGAGCGGTTGATTCCCAAACCGCTCCGTTCCTTTGATCCACATGCGGCTAAACGCTTAGAGGATGCCGCCGCCACCTCCACCGAATCCACCACCCCCACCGAGACCGCCACCACCTTGCTGATTGCCAGCGCCCGTGACGAAGTTGAAGGTATCAACCTGCAAGATATCGAAGAAAAATGGCGGATTCGAAAACCGTACCCATTTGCGGTCGCCACTGATGACCGCTTGCGAGAACATCATGGTACCGATTGGTAATACGGTGATGATCGGCATATAACCAACCGCTCCACGACGGAACGGTGGGAGAATTTGACCATTGTTCGATCCATTCAAAATTTGCTGACGGCGATAGTACTCCTCGATCGATGAACCATTCGACTGTTGGAACTGCTGCGCAAGAATGGCTCGACCAGATGCCAATCGGCGAGTATCCATTTCGGCCAATTGAGCCTCAACGATCGGCTGCTGCCGATGTCCGTTCTTGACCTCGATGTCGAAAACAACGTCTTTGTCCGCGAGCTCGATCTGCGTTTTGGTAAATGATTCGTCTGGAGTTCCATAATCCGTTAGTACTTCCACCGTCACCTTGCCGGCAGCAATCTCACCCCAGACTTTGTGTATCAAAACGCGATACTTTCCAGCGTAACCTTGGGGGCATACATACGTTTCTGAAACGCCATTGGCGGTCGCCTTGCCAATCGATGAGGAGTCTCCAAGCAACATCCCGCCGCTTGGAGTTCGCGGATTCGAAAAGGAACAAATCGTCCCTGCCGGTTCCTCAATGCTCAAATCAAGATCTGCATCGCCCGTCCATGTAATCCGCACCACGATGTCTCGACTCAAGGAGAGCTGCATATCCCGTTCAAAGGCCTTGGCTTCAACAATCCTGCCATCGCGAATCAAGCGAGCGTAGGTCGCTTTCGAAGCAATCATGGCTTGCTCAATCAGCGATGCTTTCGCATCCGGCCAAGCTTGACTTAAGACTCCACGACAAGTCCAAGTCAATGCCTCTATGTCCCGCAATTCCAAGGCTACAGGAAGAGCGAGTTCGAGCGGCTCCGCCAAAAGGGGAGCTGATTGATGAATGTCGCGCAATACCATCAACCCTTCTTGCTTCTTACCTCTTTGCAAAAGGTGTTTGGCGATCTTCATGAAGTCATCGATTTCACCACCGAAATCGACGGCGGACATCAAGACGCGAACGATTTCTTCATCTGGATAGTCGCACGCCTGCATCGAGATACTCAATGCCTCATACATCCAGGGCTGAGGAAAGCCCTCACACAAGGCCGCACTGACGGCATCGATGATGGTTTGGAAATTCAATCGGGCAGCGTCCTTGTCCGCTTTCGCCAAACTCAATTGAGCTGCCTTGACCTGTCCGCTGATTAATTCAGCAAATTGACGCTCCGCTTCTCTGCGCCGAGCTTCAAGCGAGGACACAGATGCCGACTGGCTGGTGGATTTCGCATCGCCCAGCACAACCCTCTGTTCTTCGTTTCGAATCGATCGAAGCTCTTCGAGGATCCGCAATGACTGAGTTTGCATCTCTTGGGAAGCCATTGGAGCACGGGTGGGCTTTGCGGCATCGTCAAAGGTGGTAAACATACCACCACCCATGCCACCCATGCCTCCCATCATTCCGCCAGAGGAAATGGGAACGACTAAGTCACCCACGGGATAGACCTTGATGATGTTGGAGCTTGCGGCGGTTTTAGTGGTGATCTTCAGAACTTCGTCATCGATAACATAGGTCAAGCCCATCGGCAGCAATACCAATCGCAGAGCCGACCTAAACGAGACTTGTGGCAATGACATATTGGGAACTGGATCATCGGCGGAAAGGGACTCCTCTTGCAGCGCGGTTTCATCGATGAGAATGGGAATCTTCAGCCGATCGCGCCAATCCTCGACCACAGACTTGAGCGTTTGGTTGTTCAGTTCAAGCTCAACTCGCTCATTCAGCTTGGAGAAAATATTTCTCTCCGTTGGATTCGAACCTGCCAAGTCAATCGAAGCGTAGCGTTCGCGGCGCGCAACAATCTCCCGCCACTTTTCTGGCGGTGGGAATACCACCGGTGGGTCATCGGCAAACGGAATAGCTGCAACTTCGGCAAGGTTTAGCAAATCCACGAACGCTCTACGTCTACGGTAAAGAACATCATCAACCATAAAGAAGTTGGCGGCGATGTTGGATTCGTTCTCGACAACTTTACCTATGACCGATTCGCGAGCCATCTGGTTGACAATTGGCGAAATCTCATTGTTCGCGGCAAAATACAGCTGTTGAGCCATCAGCGCATTGAAACGTTCGACCAATTGCTGAATCGCGGCTTCGTTCCGGTTCTTTTCTTCGACCAATCTCATGCCTGCGCTGGCGGCTGCCTGAACCGCCTGATACTGAGCCACTCGACGCTCGGCTTCGAACTTGTTCTTAGCCGCCGACTGCAAAGCCGTGGCGATACGGTTCTGAAGTTTGAGACGAACGGCCGGGTCCAGGTCCGGCGTGCGACTTACTTCCTGTTCCAAGATTTTTAATGTTGCAATTGCGGAATTGGGGTCGCTTTGAGCATTTCGGATTTCGACACTCACGCGGGTTTCTAAGGCCCCCTGTGCTGCTTTGCGGCGAGCCATTTCGTCCGAAAGCAAATCACCTCGAGTCGTCAATTCCTGAACCAATCCAGAGAAATCCGAAGAAGGAGGGCTCGATCGAAGCGGGGAATCCGCTGCTTGTGGAACGTCGAGCGTGGAAGGTACCAGCGATTCCATCGACTCTTCGTCGTCGGCAAAGACGTCATCGCTGTCGGAATCTGGTTCCGATCCAAACGGATCGTCCGGAGGCTGCACTCTTGTAGATACGTAAAAAACCTTGCGAGAAAGGGAGCTCTGAGCCTGATTTAGACTCATGCTGGCTGCGTCGCGAATCTGAATCGCATCCTCGTTGTTCGGGTCGAGCTTGAGAGCTTCATTGGCGATATTCAAGGCTTCCTGGTGCTTTCCTGACTGCAATGCGAAGCGAGCTGCCTTGATCAAATCTCGACTTGAATCCGCCAGCACCAAACCCAATTCTCGAAGAGCGTCAGAGCCTGCCAAAGGCAACATCAGGCCTCGGTCCTTTTCCGCAGCAGCGACCACCTTGCCAACAAAAGCAAAGTCAGGATGGCTTGGCTCTGCGCGAACCGTCATCGACAGCGAGGATTCTTTGCCTGCCAGTACGCCGCTCAAACGAAGCTCGCTCGATCCATTCGCACCTTTTAACTTGCCGACAACGATCGAATCGCGATCGCTTCGCAACGGTGGAAACTGCTCAGGATATCGGGATTCGATCGAAGCAGGCGCGTTGACACCCGTTGGCCAAAAAACCAATTGGCCACATGCTGCGGCTAAACCACTTCCAATCTCCTCATTCGATATCTTCAAGTTGTTGTGAATGTAGACTTGTCCGCCAGTATGCATCGCCAGCGTCGCCAGCATCGGAGTATCAAAAAATGGCCCAATGGCCAAACTGATCATCGTCGTCCTACTTGCAACCAAGCGACCAACCAACGACTGAAACACTTCTGGAGTCATCATCCCAGTGCCCGTAACTCCGTCACCGATGTAGACGAACACTCCATCTTTGGTATCCCCAAAAGCGCTGATCGCTGCTTCGATCGCTCGAGCCATGTTGGTGGTGCCGAGTGGCAAGCGGTTCTTCAACTTCTCTAGACCCTCTTGCAATTCCGTACTGCCAGCCCCAACGAAGCCGCCAGTCATCGGGACGGCCTTGAGATCGCAGGCAACCAAGGCGACCTGTGAATCAGTTGGTAACGCACCAAGAAGTTCCTCCAATACGGACAGCGAATCAACTCGATATTGGCCGGTCTGGCTGGCCGATGTATCCATCATCACGACGATCCGCATCGATTCTCGCGCGGATTCGAATCTCGGATGGACGCTCAGGGCGTAAAAAGTATCCCCCGACTCACTTTCGTAAGTTGCCCACCGAGTGGCAATGGACCCAGCAGTTTCTCGATCCGAAGACCATACAGATTGACAAGAGGCGGCACCGACCGCAAAAACAAACATCCAAGCCATCATGCGACGAAGACACATACTAGTTGCTCCAGATCTCAACAAACGACAAGTTCACATTCATCTTATTTGGCAAATGGTCTTTGTGCTAGAAAAAACTCCGCAATTTGCCGCGTCGATCCGTCAAACCTATTCGTTACCAACCGCTCTCGCCACGGATTCCATCCAAAAACAAGGCAGATTGCAAAACTGAGCAATTACCGCGCCAATTGATGGCGTTGCTGCGTCAATTGTGCTTGGCAACATCGCCAATCAATGCCTCATGATTTAACGAATCATCCAGAAAGCGCAAGCAAAGAACTCAGCGGTGCTACCGGCAAATCTTTCAAATCAAAACGCACATCAAGGATAGGTCGCGTTTTTCTTCAAAAGCGCTACGGAGTCGGTGAGCAAGGCGATTTCGAAAACTCCCGTCGGTGTGAATAATCCATTAGGGAGACGGCACCGGCGAAATCAAGCAATATCTAATCGGTCGATCGATGTACTATTTTGCGCTGTTTGTGCGCCCGTCAGTGTTGAAATTTGCAACAACTGTCGCCGTGCAGTTTCCCAACGCACTAAGTCTGATAATGCATCGATCGTCATGCGAACGCTAGGGGATAGTTCTCCTAGCGTATTGAGCAATTCGATTAAACCCTCCGGATTCGCTTCAACCGTTCCAATCGGTATTGCCGATAATCCGACGTGTCATTTTGTTTTGTGGAAATGGATTTAGGCGAGGAACAACTTCAGATGTGCTTTTTCGTCCGAACCGCCTTCCCTGTCGTTTTGGTCCTCGCATGCCTTTCGTTTTCCAACGTGACACTGCAAGCGCAGATGTTCGGCAGCAAGTCGAATCCGAGTGGTCAAAGAAACAGTTCACTCCGAAACGAGCCAACTCCCAATGGAGGGCTTCTGAAGCAATTTCAGAATTTGAAGAATTCCATATTCGGCGATGAAGAACACATCGAATCGGCACCACAAAACTTTTCGAACACCCCGCCAAATAGTCGGCTGCCGTCGAATCGTTCATCTTCGCAGCGCCAATCAGCAAACGCACAACGACCCAAAATCGAGCCGTTTTCGAAACAGCCGAGTCTGGCTCAACCTCCAGCACCGGTCGTTTCCGCACCATCGCGATTCTCCCCGTCAACATCCGCACCTTCCCCAACGTCGAGTCCAGCAAGTCGAAATGATATCTCTCGGATTCCCGTTCCTCCAGCCGCACCCAATCCAAATTCGACCTCGACGGAGGCCATCCCTCACGATTCCACAGGAGAAGCCGCTGGGCTCTATGCACGAGTTCAGGATGTTACCCCTAGTTACACTTCGCCCGATCCGACAGTCTCATCCAATGCATCAAGTCGTCGTTCCGGAAAGTCCAGCACCAACTCGGTAACCTCCGATAGTGGATTCGAGATCCTGGAAATCGAAAGCGGCCCTGCTAGCGATCGAGTGAAATCTTCAATCTCCATCGAAGACGAAAACGCTCCTCGAGTGCAGCGCAAGACGCGATCGTTCGATACTCTTCCATCCACCGAGCAAGAGAACCCACCCATCGCTCGACCGGTTCCATCGAACTTGACATCGACGACAAAGAAGATGTCGCAGAACGTGGTAAACGACCATGCGGCTGCTAGTTCTTCCATCAACATCGGCATGCCATCGGTTCGCCTGGAATGTCTTGGCCCCAGAGCCATCGAGATTGGAAAGCAGACGACCTATCAGCTTCAGGCGAACAATGATGGGACAACGCACATTCGAGGTTTACTGGTACGAGTTCGGGTCCCCGACGAAGTTGAGCTGCTCGATCTTGAAACCGCCGATGGTGAGTCCGATGGTGAGCGGACGGAGGAAGGGGTGTTTGTTATGTGGACGGTTGCCGATTTGCGCCCAGGTCAATCCCGATCGATGAACTTGCTAGTCGAGCCGAAAGTAGCGAAGCCTTTTGCCTTCGAATTCGAATATACCGTCACTCCGAACGTGGCTCAGATGCAGGTTCAGGTTCAGCAACCTGCTCTCACGGTCTCCTTGGAAGGACCTGAAGAGACACTGTACGGAAAGGCAGAACAGTATCGATTGACGGTTCGCAATCCAGGGACAGCGGCGGCCAAGGAAGTCTCAGTCTCGATCGCTGCGGAAACGTTCGGACGCAGCGACGCCGAGATTGGGGATCTTGGCCCTGGCGAGGAACGCAACTTGGATGTCGAACTAACTTTTATGCAGACGGGTACAATCCAGTTGGCCATCGACGGAGTTAGCGACAAGTCCAGTGTCCGGGCCAATAGTGTCCGCAAGATCAACGTTCGCAAAGCCGATCTAACGGCTGAGTGGATTGTGCCGCCGGAACAGTACCTAAATGCCGAATCGGAGTACATCGTTGTCATTCACAATCACGGTGCCATACCGTGCGAGCAAATCAAGTGCATTGCTCAGCTTCCTGCCCGATCTCAACTTCTACAAGTGCCCAAGGGGATGGCTCTTGATGGCGAGACGTTGACCTGGTTCATTCCTCGTCTCGAACCTCACGGCGAAGCACAATTCGTCTTGCCCTTGAGGCTGGCTGAAGAAGGCAATAACACCTTCTACGTTCGCACGTCGGGTTCTGCGGGCGGGATGGCAGAGGGAACTGCTACCACTCGGGTCGAATCGGTTGTTGACCTGAAGATTCGGGCAATCGCTCCCGATGCCCCGGCGCCCGTCGGGGATCCGGTCGAGTATGTGCTCGTCATCAGCAATCGTGGAACCAAGGCGGCGACATCCGTCCGAGCGATCATGCAGTTCTCTGAGGGAATCGAGCCCTGCGAATCGATTGGACATGAAGGGCGTATTCTGCCCGGGCAGGTTGTATTCGAGCCGATCGGATTCATTGGGCCGAACAAAGAAATTCGACTAACGGTGGTGGCGATCGCGGAGGCATCGGGAACGCATCGCTTCCGAGCAGAGGTTCGATCTGACGATTACGAAGCTCCCCTCGTTCAAGAAGCAGCGACGCGGTTTCTTGTCACCGGAAAACGTCGCGCTGAATCCGGAGAAAGTCGCAAGTAGCTTTTGGATTCTTTCGCAATCGTAGCGTCCGCCGGTTCAATCTTGATCAGGTCGAGCATTGTTCGACCAGTGACCGCTGGAATCCGAACCAAGCACATGGACCCCTTTTTCATTCCAACCCAAGCCGGCGCGCACCTCCGCAGAGCAATATCGCAACGTCAGGCCGCATCGCCGTCGATTCGAGCGATTCTCTTCCGAGCCATGAAGCAATAAGTCATTGTGGATCGATGCCTGGCCAGCACGCAATTCATCAAAAACTACTTCACCGTACTGTTCCGCGTTGTCGATCGATTGACTCAAGACATTGTGTTCGTCAGCACTGCTGGGACGATAGGTCAGATGCCCAACATGATGCGAACCTGCGATAAATTGAACGCAGGCATTCTCGCGGTCAGCATCGTCGATTGCCAACCACACGGTGACTGCCTTGGACGGAGACAACGGCCAATAGCTTGCGTCCTGATGCCATGCAACGCTCTTGCCGTCCCCGGGCATCTTGCAAAAAAAGTGAGAACCCCAACCAATCACGTTTGGGCCCAATAAGTCCCCTACCAAACCAACAATCCTCGGATCTCGGAGGATATCGTAGACTCGCCCATGCCGAAGATGTGCTGAACTAATTGAATAGCTATTTCCTCCGGACGCAGTTACCTCCTCTAAAAGCCGATCGAAATACTGACGTATCTCGGTAATCTCCCCCGGAGCAAAAATGTTCAGTGGAGCGATAAAACCTTTTTCGTTATAGTGTTCAATCTGACGAGAGGTGAGTTGCTTTGGAGAGGCATTCACGGCGGGGTGAAATCGGAGATCGCGATCCATCGATTTCAACTGTGCTTCATCCGGAAGTATCGCAAATTGCTTTGCCATCAAGCACCTCATTTCGTTAGGGATTCGAATACCAATATCTTCCCCTTAATGAACTGCGTTGCAAGTGGTCGAATCAACACGTCTCCAGAGCTCCACCCGTTAACATGGGAGCCGAAATTACGGTCACCAATGGTAGATTCTCAAAGAACCGTGAGTTCGCCTGCTGCTTCGGAGTTATGCAAGGGTTGATTGGCAAATCAAAAATGGGTTACCTAAACGGCGTCCCGTCAAAGTCGAAGCGAGATATCCGAATCGGAGCAGTTTCGTACTTGAATACGAAGCCCTTAATTCATACGCTGAAGGAGCAATTCAAAGAGTCCATCAGCTTGAGCCTTGACCTCCCAAGCCGTCTGGCGGATGAGTTGCAGCTGGGGCGGCTGGACGTTGCCTTGATTCCGTCGATCGAATGGATGCGGTCGCCAAATTTGCATTTAATCTCCGACGCATGTATTGCGTGTTCGGGAGAAGTATGGAGTGTCAAGCTCCTCTTCCGGACTCATCCGTCGGAGGTTCGCTCGCTCGCTTTGGATGAGGGCTCGCGAACCAGCGCCGCTTTGGCCCAAGTGCTCCTGTACAATCGCTTTGGCGTTCGTCCGGAAACGGTGCCGCTTCCGATGGATCAACACTTTTCGGATGCCGATTCGGACGCGGTTTTGGTCATCGGCGACCGAGCGATGAAGTTAGCGACTCCTCAACATGCGTTGCTGCGGGGCTTTTGTGAGGTTTGGGACCTCGGCAAAGAATGGTGGATCGACACTAAGTTGCCCTTCGTCTTTGCGGCTTGGGTTGGTCATGCGGAGTACCAATCGTCTCCGCTGGCATTGGGATTCGAAAAAACGCGCGACGAGGGCTTGGCGAATGCGTGGCGCTTGGCGGAAATCTACGCGCCATCCTACCATCTCACCGTCGAGCAATGCCATCGCTACTTTACCTGCTTCCTTGACTTCCGAATGAATGATCAGAAATGGCGTGGTTTGAGAACCTTCTACGAAATGGCAAGACGCCTCGACTTTGTTGCAATTGATCATCCATCTTTCACTTTGACAGCCGAGATCGCATGATGAGGCATTCGAAGAACGTGCTGCTATCGAAAGCCATCGACGGCGAACGCTTGACGCGCGAAGATGCAATGGAATTGTTCCGATGTGTGCCACTTGCGGAGCTTGGTGGAGCCGCCGATGAAGTAACGCGACGGCTTCACCCTGAGAACTATCGCACCTACAACATCGATCGAAATATCAACTACACCAACGTCTGCACGGCGGTTTGCGATTTTTGCGCCTTCTACCGGCCTCCCAAGCATGCAGAAGGTTACGTTCTCGATCGATCCGTGCTCTTGGAGAAAGTGCGAGAGACGACCGAGGTCGGAGGGAATCAAATCCTTCTCCAGGGCGGACTTCATCCCAAGTTTACCCTCGATTGGTACGAGCAGATGCTGTCGGACATCAAATCCCAATTTCCCGACGTCAATATTCACGGTTTCAGTCCTCCCGAAATCTTCCATTTCACGAAGGTCAATAAGCTTCCACTGCGAACAGTGCTTGAGCGATTGAAGGGGGCCGGTTTAGGGAGCATCCCCGGCGGCGGTGCAGAAATTTTGGTTGATCGTGTTCGGCGGCAGATTACTCGCGGCAAAGTTCTCACCGATGACTGGTTGGACGTGATGCGTGAATGGCATCTCCTGGGTGGCATCAGCTCGGCAACCATGATGTTCGGCCATGTCGAAACGATCGAGGAGCGGGTTGAGCATTTGCAACGACTCCGGGACTTGCAAGATGAAACGCACGGCTTTACCGCCTTCATCTGCTGGACGTTCCAGCCGGAACACACGGACCTGTCCCACATTCCACCAGCCGGTTCCTTCGATTATCTCCGGACCCAGGCGATCGCCCGGCTTTTCCTGGATAACTTCCCGAATATCCAAAGTAGCTGGGTAACGCAAGGCCTCAAAATCGGTCAACTGGCCATGCTTTTTGGGGCGAACGACATGGGTTCCTTGATGATTGAAGAGAATGTAGTGGCCGAAGCGGGTACGGTACACTACTTGACGTTGGACCAAATTCGATCGGCCATTGCGGAACTGGGATACGAACCACGGCAACGCGACGTCCGCTATCAACTTGTCGCACCGGCCCTCGAGCACAAGGCAATCCAAGCCAACCGAGCACAACAGCAACCTGATGTAGTAACGATTTCTGCCTAGTCCTCCGATCTCAGGAAAGATTGTTATTGGCGTGCTTTCAGCAACCCATCCGCGAAAGGTCTAGCGTTCTTGACGAACGGAATCGGTTGCAACCGGGAATGATCTATCGACACTGCTGCGATGACGGCTGGATTTGCTACAATTGTCCGCTCCACGGAGCACATCGAGGCCCACTTGGACTGGCAGTCCCCGAAGGTTAGCGGGATGGGTTCCGAGTTTCCATCGAGGCGAAAGTTTGATGCCATCGCAATCACCCCAAAACCCTGAACCTGAAAATAACGAGCCTTGGTGGAGGCCGATGACTGGCTACCACTGGTTTGTGTTCATTATGGCTGCGATGGCATGGATTCTCGACTGCATGGATCAGCAGATTTTTATTCTGGCTCGAAAAGAGGCACTGACGGCATTGCTGCCTGCGGGTACGAATACCAACGAAGTCAACCGAATTGGAGGGATTGCGACTTCGATCTTTATGGTCGGCTGGGCGACCGGCGGAATGTTTTTCGGTGCCTTTGGTGATCGTTTTGGGCGAGCCAAAATGCTGACGGTTACGGTTTTTCTTTATTCGATCTCGACCGGGCTATCTGCGTTCTCCACAGGTTCGTTGGACTTCATGGTCTATCGTTTTTTGACTGGGTTAGGCGTGGGGGGGGTGTTTGGGCTGGCGGTAGCCCTGATCGCTGATACCTTGCCCGACCGATCGCGGACGCCGGCACTTGGATTGCTTCAGGCCTCCTCGGCCATCGGCAACATCTCTGCGGGATTGATCAGCATGTCGATGGCCAAATTGGGGAGCACTGGCATCATTCAACCTCAGTCAGCCTGGAAATACATGTTTCTGATCGGGGCGATTCCGGCGATTCTGTGCGTGCTCATTCAACTGAAACTTCGCGAGCCTGAGAAGTGGGTCAAAGCCCGCCAAGAGGGAAAGCGGACCGGAGTGCCATTTGGCTCGTATCGTTCGCTCTTCAGCGATCGACGCTGGCGGCGAGCCGCGTTCGCTGGGCTGCTCCTTTGCGTCGCGGGAGTTCTCGGTTTGTGGGGAGTTGGATTCTTCAGTCCAGAACTTTTGTCCGACGTCATCAGAAATTCACTGCAAGCCAAGGGGGTCGCAGAGGATCAAATTCAAAGTTCCGTCAATTTCTGGCGAGGCGTAAATGGTATTTCGCAGAACGTCGGTTCCTTTTTCGGCATGATTGCGTTCACGTTCTTCGCTCAGCGATTTGGACGCAAGCCTTCATTTGCTGTCGGCTTCATTGCAGCCATGTTGGCGACCATCGCGTACTTCCAATTCTTCAAAGGTGTCGAGCATATCTGGATGGCGGCAGTCATGGGCTTTTTCCAACTCGCATTGTTTGCAGGATTCGCGCTTTATCTACCGGAATTGTTTCCGTTGCGGCTAAGGAGCACCGGAACCAGTTTTTGCTACAATGTTGGCCGATATGTGGCAGCCTTAGGTCCTTGGACATTGGGCGAAGTTCAGAAATGGCTAGCTCCTCCGGATGCCACCGCTGAGGAGCGTATCAACGCCTTTCGAGACGGTTGCTCGTACATGAGCGTTTTGTTCTTGATTGGATTGGTTGCGTTATATTTCCTTCCTGAAACCAAAGGAAAGCCGCTTCCCGAGGATTAATTGGTCAAGAAAATCGGGTAGACTGCGAAAGAGTCTTTGATAAGTGTCGGAGACGCATTTTTTAGGCATGTTGAGCAGGGAGATTTGCGATGGATAAAGATTCGAAGCAATGGGCTATGTTCATTCATTTGTCCGTCTTTGCCGGATACGTCGTGCCGATGGCTGGGCTGGTGCTACCGATCGTCCTTTGGCAAATGAAGAAAAATGATCTTCCTGAAACCGATGCTCATGGAAAGATGGTGGTCAATTTCCTCATTTCATTTCTGATCTACGGGGTGGTCGCCACCGTGCTCAGCTTTGTCCTGATTGGAATTCCACTTCTGATCGCACTAGGCATTGCGGCAATCGTGTACCCCATTATCGGTGCCATTAAGGCGAATGAAGGTACGCTTTGGAGTTATCCGCTGGTGCTTCATATTTTGAAATAAGGATACTGGATGCTTCGCTACTGGACGGCGGGAGAATCGCACGGGAAAACGTTGATTGCTTTGATTGACGGCTTCCCAGCTGGCCTTGAAGTCGATGTGAATGCGATCAATGAGGATCTTCGGCTGCGTCAGGGGGGCTATGGTCGCGGCGGACGGCAAAAGCTCGAAACGGATGAAGTCGAGTTGTTGACGGGTATCTGGCAAAGCAAGACCCTCGGTTCCCCCATTGCTTTGCAGGTGATCAATCGGGATTACAAGCTCGAGCGATTGAAAGAACTGGAGCGACCGCGTCCCGGTCATGCGGATTTGACCGGGGCAATGAAGTATCTCGGTTCCATTCGTGGAATCTTGGAGAGGTCAAGTGCGCGCGAAACAGCGGTTCGCGTTGCTGCGGGAAGTCTAGCAAAACAGCTTCTCAAATGTTTCGATATCGATTTGCTTGGCTATGTCGTCGAAATCGGAGGAATGGGAGCGCCTGCTCCGGTCAGAGAGATCGCTGCACTGAGGGAGCTACGTTCGAAGAGCATCGTCTTCACAACCGCACCGGAGCTGGATGACCAATTCAAGCAACGGATCGATCAAACCGCCGAGGAAGGGGACACCGTCGGAGGAATTGTCGAAGTTCAAGTTCACGGTTTGCCATTTGGCTTGGGCACCCATGCTCAATGGGATCGCAAGCTGGACGGACGATTGGCTCAGGCTGTCATGGCGGTACAGGCCATTAAAGGTGTCGAGATCGGACTTGGATTCGAGGCAGCGCGGCGAAAGGGATCGCAAGTCCATGATCCGATTCAATTTGACCCGGAACAAGTGGAGCGTCCACACTTGGGTTACCTTCGTCCAACCAATCATGCCGGTGGTTTAGAGGGGGGCATGACCAATGGACAACCATTGGTGGTTCGGGCCGCGAAGAAGCCGATCAGCACGCTCCGCAGCCCGCTGGACTCGATCAACATGGAGACCAAAGAGCCTCAGCGAGCCAGCTATGAACGGAGCGATGTGTGTGCGATTTCTGCGGCCGCGATCATCGTCGAATGTGTGGTTGCCTTCGAAGTCGCCGCAGCACTGGTGGACAAATTCGGTGGCGATAGTTTGCAGGAAATGTTGGCGCGTTTTCAGCTTTTCCAGAAGATGGCTCGAGAACGATAATTGTGCCTGCTACTTGGAAATGAGCGGCGCGAGATCTGGCACGAGTTCCAGGAGTCGCTGATTAACCAGCGTTTGAATTTTCTTGGTTACGGGAATGCCGGTCGCTTTTTTGAAGATCGCCTGGGCTTGTTCGATGGAAAGGTGAGACGCCAACTCCTTGATCGAAGGGATAAAGGCAGGACTCATGCTGAATCTGCGGAGCCCCATTCCGAGAAGGAGAAGAAACGCAGCAGGCTGACCGGCCATTTCTCCGCACAAGGTAACTGGTCGCTTTGCTGCATGGCACAGTGCGATCACAGACTCCAGCACGCGGAGGACCGCTGGCGACAGAGGTTGGCACAAGTGACTGACCTTGGGATTGTCCCTGTCAGCGGCCATGAGATATTGAACCAAGTCGTTGGAACCAATGGAGACATAATCGACAGCTCCGACTAAGCGATCCATCATGATGGCCGCTGCGGGAACTTCAATCATCATGCCAAAATCGACCGGTTGAAAGGCGCGTCGTTCTTGTCGCAGTTCAGCCTCGGCTTTCTTCACGAACTTGCGCAGTTTTTGAAGCTCTTCCATGTTCGTGACCATGGGAAACAAAATTTGAATCTTGCATGGTGGGTCGGTCCTGACAGCAGCGGCACGCAAGATGGCTCGAATCTGAGTCATGAAGAATTCAGGATGCTCAAAAGAAAGTCGAATGCTTCGCCATCCCATGAACGGATTCAGTTCATGCTGATGCCGAGCCAGGAAGGGAATGGTCTTGTCTCCGCCGATATCGAGCGTCCGAATGGTGACCCGATGGTGTGGACTGGCTTTGATGACGTCGCGGTAAATGGTGACCTGCTCCTCTTCATCCGGCACGTCGGTATGAGTGAGATAGAGGTACTCCGTTCGATAGAGGCCGACACCGGAGGCTCCCATGGCCGAAGCGGCTTGCGCGTCCGAGACATTGTTGATGTTTGCGAGCAGTTCGATCTCGACTCCGTCCGCCGTTCGAGCGGGCAGATCGCGATTATGTGCTAACTTGTCGCGCAAATGGACAAATTCTCGCTCGAGCTTGCGGTACGCCGTCAAGCTCTCTGGATCGGGATTGATCAGCACATGTCCTTCACGACCGTCGACAACGATACGATCGCCAGTCTTGGTGGCCTTCAAGATTCCTGCGATTCCCGAAACGGCAGGTATTCCCCGTGAACGGGCGACGATCGCGGCGTGCGAAGTTTGGCTGCCAGCTTGAGTGACAATCCCATGAACCGGCCGATCGCCGAGCATGACAACTTGACTCGGAAGTAGCTCGTCGGCGACGATAATCAGCGGCCCAGGGAGTGCTCCTGTATCTTCGTCCAGTGCATCGCTGAGGTGACTCGACAAACGCATCACGATATCGCGGATATCGCCAAGTCGCTCTTTCAAGTAATCATCCTGCGAGCGATCCAACAAGCGGCGATAGTGTTCAAGCAAGTTGGCGAGTGCGGCTTGAGCGGTCAGATGGTCCTGCTGAATGGATAGCTTGACCTTGGATACAAACGTCGGGTCGCTCAAGATCGACTCGTGGACGGAAAAGACAGCAGCGGCATCTTTGCTGACCTGGCGCCCAACCTTATTTTGAAGTGACCGAACTTCTGAAATCGACTCTTTTCGAGCGGCTTCAAAACGAGCCAATTCGCCGGCAACCTCTTCCGGCGACAAGTGAGTTTTGTCCGGATTGACGTACACCTCGTGAATGCAATAGGCTGTACCGACGGCCACTCCGGGTGAGACTGCAATTCCTCGTTTTATCATGAATGATACTTTACCACATGAAGCTCTTTGGGAACAATTGTGTCTTGATCCTTTGACAAGGATTTACGTCAATCGCAGAAACGTTCCGTTTAAGAGAAGCAGAGTACCCAATGAGATTTCGGCTGCTGGATCGAATTACCGAAGTTGACGAGGGAAAGAAAATTCGCGCGACGATTCGAGTGCGCGGTGATGAAGATTACTTGAGAGATCATTTTCCCAACTTTCCTGTCATGCCGGGTGTCCTGATGATGGAAGCGGGTTTTCAGGCCGCGAGCTGGTTGATTCGGAAAGCAGAAGATTTCCAGCCAACGATTCACCGCGTGCAAGAAGTACGCAGTGCCAAGTTTGCTGACTTTGTGCAGCCACAACAGGAGCTCGAAATCACGGCCGAATGGGCCAAGTCGGATTCATGCATGCATCATTTCAAGGTTCTTGGTACGAAAAGCAATGCGCTTGCTTTCTCGACGCGCATGGTGATCGCGAGTCATTCAATCATCGAGTATGCTCCTGAATTTGACGACGATCGAAGGTATTTTGAGCAGCAACTTCGGGGACAATTCGACGCACTGGCTGGATGAATCGCCAGGTCGCGCGATCATGTGAACAGCAAAATTTTGAGGTTGACTGCGATCCGATCTTCCCTTCCGCCGCAAATTTGCTAGAAAAGTAAGGCTTATTCAGGCATTACAGACATGGGAAATTGGAACAGTCGCACAGGGATTAAATAATGACAGCCACTACGGAAGAAGTTTTCCAGAAGGTTCAAGAGGCTTTGGTCGAAGCGCTCGGTGTGGACGAAGAAGATGTGAAGCCCGAAGCTACCATGATTCGAGATTTGGGTGCCGAATCGATCGATTTTCTTGATATCCTGTTCCGCCTCGAAAAGTCATTTTCAATCAAGATTCCGCGAGAAGAACTCTTCCCAGAGGACATCCTGACGGATTCGAAGTATGTTGCTGATGGGAAGGTGACACCAGATGGATTGGAAATGCTTCGACAGCGGATGCCGTGGGCCGACTTTTCGAAGTTTCAAGCGAATCCTCGAGTTCAGGATTTCGGCGACCTGCTGACCGTTCAAGATCTTTGCAATTACGTTCAGTCGAAGGTTTCAGCTAATTAACGCGCCAGCGCAGTTCTCCCCATCCAAGTTAAAGCTCAATGCGTTGGTTCTGGATTGATCGTTTTGTTGAATTTGTTAGTGGGGATCGGGCTGCGTCGGTAAAAAATGTCGTCTTGGCCGAGGAAGCCGTGGATGATTACTTCCCCGGTTTTCCTCACTTCCCTCAATCGCTAATGATTGAAGGAGTTGCGCAGACGGGCGGTCTGCTGATTGCGGAAACGAGCGGTTTCGAGCAACGCGTTGTCTTGGCAAAGATCAGTTCGGCTCGATTTGAGTCGATTGTGCGGCCTGGACAACAGATTCGATACGAGGTCCAAGTGCAGGACCTACAACCCGCCGGAGCGATTGTTACTGCATCCGTTCAGTGCGATCAACAACCGATCGGCTCGTTTGAGCTTGCATTTGCCATTCTCGGCGACCGATTTGGTTCTGTACCGTTATTCGCGCCTTCGGAGCTGTTACGCTGCATTCGACTGCTGCGTTTGTACGATGTTGGCGTCGATAAACTTGGAAATCGTCTAACGCCCTCGCCTTACCTGCTTGGTCAAAGAACAGATGGAAGTAGAATGCTTCCGGAGGAAGAATAGGACATGCGTCGGCGCGTTGTGGTCACTGGTATCGGGATGGTCAATCCTCTCGGTTGCGATGTTGAATCCGTCTGGCGAGCATTGCTTGATGGTCAGTCAGCGGTCGGACCAATTTCCATCTTTGATGCATCGAACTTTCCAACACGCATCGCTGCTGAAGTGCGTCATTACAGCGTCGCTCAATTCGGTTACGACGAAACGATCTGGGAGAAACGCGGCAGGCACACACGGTTTGCGATCGGAGCTGCGTCGCAGGCGATTCGCGAATCGGGGATTCTCGAAGAGGGAATCCAACCCGAGCGAATCGGCGTCTACATGGGAGCCGGCGAAGGAAATCAGGACTTCTATAACTTTACGTCGATGCTGTCCCTTTCGATGACGAGCGGCGAGTTCGAGCTGGCGAAGTATCTCCACTATGGCCAGAAAATGCTGGATGTTCAATATGAGCTGGAACAGGAACCCAACATGCCTGCAGCACACTTGGCGACACTCTTTGATGCTCAGGGGCCAAATCTGAATTGTCTGACCGCGTGTGCTGCAAGCAGTCAAGCTGTGGGAGAGGCGACGGAACTCATTCGCTCTGGTGAAGTCGATGCGATGATCGCGGGTGGAGCGCACAGCATGATTCACCCGTTCGGAGTCACCGGATTCAATCTACTGACCGCTCTCTCGACACGCAATGAAGAGCCTACCAAGGCTTCTCGTCCTTTCGATCGACTCCGAGACGGCTTTGTCCTGGGTGAAGGTTCGGCGGTCGTGATTCTCGAAGAATACGAGCGCGCAAAAAAGCGAGGTGCTCCAATCTATGGAGAGGTATTGGGTTACGGCTCGACGGCAGATGCCTACCGAATTACGGATATCCATCCTGAAGGACGCGGCGCTATTGGCTGCATGAAGCTTTCGCTGGAGGACGCAGGACTCGATCCGTCTCAGATCGGTTACGTCAATGCTCACGGAACCAGCACCAGTGTGAACGATCGCGTCGAAACGGTCGCTTGCAAGAACGTCTTTGGTGAGCGAGCAAGGCAGGTTCCGGTCTCCAGCACGAAAAGCATGATGGGACATCTCATCGCTGCTGCAGGTGTCACCGAAATGATTGTTTGCCTGTTGGCCATTCGCGATGGAGTACTACCGCCCACGATTAATCTCGAAAATCCCGACCCCGACTGCGATCTGGATTATATTCCAAATGAGGCTCGCGAATCGAAGATTCGATACGCGCTGAATAATAGTTTTGGATTCGGTGGCCAGAACGTAACGCTGGCACTCGGTGGATGTCCGTGACCTTCTTCCAAGCCTTGGACGTCTCATGTCGATTCCCATTTCCGACCAAACGCTGCAGTCATTCATCGACGAAAGCCTAGCTGCTGAACACGCCGCTCAAATCGAACAGCGGTTGCGATCGGATCCTGCGCTGGTGGCTCGTTTGGCGCAGTTGCTCGGTGAACGTGACGCTGGAGTTCATACCCTTGGCGAAATCTGGAGGCGGCATCGGCTGACTTGCCCAACCCGAGAACAGCTTGGCAGCTACTTGCTGGGCGGTCTCATGACCGAGCAGCGGGAATACATCGAATTCCACTTACAGCGAGTCAGTTGCCGGTACTGCCACGCCAACTTGGCGGACTTGCAGAGTTCGAGCACGGAGTCGCCCAGCACTGTTGTCATCCGTCGCCAGCGCTACTTCCAGAGTAGCATTGGCTCGTTGCCGAAGAACAAGAAGAAATAGCTTCTCGCTGTCTCGACTCTAATTCACGCGATTTCTCGGTGGCGCTGTGATGGCCGAAGGAATCGGTTGTTTGGTCATTGGGGCATGCTCCTTCCCTTCAGTGGGATGCACTTGGCGATCCGTTCCCCGATGACGCAGACGATGGACCAAGTCGCGAGCGATGCTTTCCAGTTGAGCACTTGTCCGAGAAAGTCGATTGGCAGGGATGATGGTCAATCGTTCAATGGGTTTCGGAGACGCTCGCCAACTGGCCTTATACTTTTCATCGCCGCGCATGAAGTCGAAGGTCGATATCCTTCCGATGGCATCTCGAATCAGGTGAGTGTTCAAGGTATGGCCGGGTTCCAGCTCGATCGAACTTGGGCAGATACCAGTTTGATACAGTCCGAAGTAATCATCTCGTTTCAGAATGAGTGCCACGGCTATCGGTTTGTTACGATAGTTCAAAACGCGAGCTTCGGCAAAGCCTTGATCCAAGAGCGGAGGAAAGGCGGCATCCAGAAAGGATTGGAACGGTGGGTGATCGAGACAGCCGGACTCCCCCAAGCTGGCACGACGCGCCTGGTGCAATTCGAAAAAGATACCGCGCGCCATCGACCACTGATCCGACGTTCGACAGTGCTGAACCTCGAAATCTCCGGCATCCAGCCGTTCCGAGAATTTTTTGACTCGACGCCGGAAACTGGGTCCCAAAATTCGAAGGTACTCTTCCCACGTCTTCGGGAGATGTATCTGCCAGCAGTTCTCTTGTGGCTGAGATCGAATCTGAAATTCATCTTTCATGAGTGATTCCAGCAATCCGGTCGCCTGAAAGGAATCACGTTGAACTCCTTCGAGATCAATACCTCGAAAAAGCCAACCAGAGTGCTTACGAGAAAGCCGACATAAGTAGTCGAGCAGTTCTGATTCGACGATGTCCATCCGTGTGGCATCGCAGAGAATCTCAGCGTAATCACTGCATACTTTTCCTGAACCCAAAAATCTGAGCGTGACGACGCCCCAGCGGTTGTCCTCGTACCAAGGGGCGATTCCGATGACACTGCCGCAGAGGTCGCGAACCACAACGGTGTGCAACCGATGCCCAACTCCAAAGGTCTGTTGCCAAGCCGCTAGCCATTCGTAACGGCTCATCGGATGCTTTGCAAGTCGATTCCATTCCTCGCGGATCAGTGCAAGTTGACTCGGATTGGTTAATACTTCAATCGACATATCTGATACATTCGTTGGAGATAATGATTCATGTTTTCCAGTTCGTTCCAATCCCTGAGTCGAAGGAAGTGCTTCTCAAGCAAAAGCCAACTCAATAAAGCGACGAGCCAAGTGAGCGCGAAAAGAGCACAAAAATAGACCAATCCCGATAGCGGCGGTGGAAGACGGAATGCGGCAGCAATCCACGAAACGCTCACATAGCCGCCAAACAATACCATTAGGGGATTCTGAAAAACGTACATGGCGTAACTGTATTTACCGAAGTGCCTTAGCGCGGACACCGAGACAAGTCGAGCAACAATACTGCTAGGGCTACTTGTAACGAGCAGCATCAAAGCCAACGCCCACACAATGGCCCCAAGAGTGTGGCCAATTGCAAAAACCGATTTTCCCGAAACCGCCAAGGTAATGGTGAGAAAACAAGTTCCGATCAAGCACCAAAATCCACGACTTCGCGCAGACGCGATGGAGGAGGAGTGCGAGTGGCGAATCCACGCTGCAAGTGCAGAGCCGAGACACAATCCCTCCATGCGAAAGAACGAGAATACATCTGCGGCGACTCGTTGTTCCGTCCAAACAAGACAGGTTGTTCGCAGCGAGAAGGATATGAATGCGAGGGCCAAGCAATATCGAAATAGTGTTGTTGGACGGAGGAAATAGACAACGAAAGGCCAAAGCAAATAAAAGTGCTCTTCAACGGCAAGCGACCAGAAATGGTCCATTGCTCCAAAGCACCACTCGTTGACGAGCGACATTTTGAGGTTGGCCAAATACGTCCACAAATAGAATTGTTGCCCGTACGCAAGATCGAATTTGGCGGAATCAGCCGCCCAATGCGGGATCACAAAGAGGCATAAGAGGATCGCAGCATAGTAAAGTGGGAAGATCCGAAGAGTCCTTCGCCAATAGAAGTTCAAAAAAAAATGCTGCCTTCCGACGGCATCCAATAAAATCCCTGTGATTAAGAACCCAGAGAGGACAAAGAAGAGATCGACTCCTCGTTCGCCGATGCGAAGGAATGGCTCGAGCCTGCTATCCACACCCATCTGTGTTGCAGCATCGCGCCCGAATCGGAAGAACGTCACCAAAAGGATGGCGATGCCTCGAACACCATCGAGGGCTGGAATGTGCGCTTGCGGAGACCAAAGCATCTTCCCGGGCGACTCGATCATGACTTCCTACCAGCCAATTGCGGTGAATCCAAGGAACTTGGGAATCCAGAGATGATGATTGGGAGAATCTTCTCGGTGTCGGGCTCGGTCGCGGAATGCAGCGGCCTCGGTGGACAACTGTAATAAAAGGGATCGACTTTTCGAAACTTTCGAGGGTCCAAGGTCAGCCAGTTTCTCAATGAAAACAGCCCTTCATCGCCATGAATGCGTTTCAGGTGAAACGAGTCACCTGGCAACAGATTCCACGCTCCGTAGGCTGACAAGAACATCGAATATCCTGCGTCCGCAACAGCGTCGATCGCAGCTTGCGACATGTTCGATGGCATACCGTAAGGAAACGCGAAGGCGCGAACCTCTTGCCCCGTCCAATCCTGGAGTCGCTTCCGACTATCATGAATTTCAAAGCGAAGCGTTTTCGAATCCCATGCCTTGCCTAGATCCAAGTGGCTATGGGTATGGCCACCAATCTCGAAGTTATGCTCAACCAAGAATCGAAGATCGCGGAACGTCATGGGTGGAAGAACTTGGTTTCGCTTGGAGTCGTGCGGAAAAGGGCTTCCCGTTTGAATAAACTGCGTGCAAATAAAGAAGGTTGCGGGAATTCTGCGATCGATCAATTTCGGCACGGCATGCTCAACGGTTTCGTGGTAACCATCGTCGAAGGTGATCGCCGTTTGTACGCTGGTTCGACTCCCCTTGCATTGAGAACGCCATAGGTCGTGCAGAGACACAAGTTCAACCTGTTTCGACAACCATTCCAAATGCGCTTCAAAACCGCGCGTACTGATCGACCATGGGTTCATCCGGTTGTTGGCAACGCGATGGTAGAACAGAACAGCGCCTGGCCATGTTTGCCTGAGCTCGAATTCGGTTGCGAGTCTTTTGCGTTCGACTGCGGTTAGTCGTTCGTAAACACGCCCCAACATTCGTTTCAAGAAATGCACCGGAAAAATCATGATCTGAGCCCTGGTTGAATGGATTCCAGAAAGCTTAGGTTTGGAACCATCGCAACCATTGCTCGTGCGATCTGCAATGATCGTGAAGTTTTCGCGACTTGGTATCGTTTAACGGTTCGAGCGATTCTACCGATCTTAACGGGTGCTCATCGACCGGAGCTTTTTCAGCCGAGGGGACCAAGCTGAGGGCGGATCCGGATGCGTCGCCAAGAGAAAATCAAGAAGTACTGCTGCGTCGGATTGCTTGCCTGATTCGACGTAGAACTGAGCAGTGCGCAGTCGCATCTCCCACCACCAAGGACTGTTCGCTGGGAGTCCAGCAGCAAGTCGCTGAAGCTGGCTGATCGCTTGATCGGGCTCGAAATCTCGAACCACCAAACAACCATTGAAAAGTAGAAATTGGTTACGGGGAGACTTGCTGTCGAGCGATGCAAACGGATTTCGTCCGAGCTCCGCTTTTTCGTGTAGTTGCAGGACGGCATCAAGTATGGTCAACCGCACTTTCAGAATTGCGCCGGAATGGCCTCCCACTGCTGCTGCGTTGGCCGAATACCTTTTCACAAGCTGTTGCAGCACTGGTAACCAACGCTGGCGCAGGCTCGCCGTTCCATCGAGCACCAAACCGGATATCTGATCAATGACTGCCAGCTCTAATAGGCAATGCGGCTCGCGCTGATCGCTTGTTAGATGTTCCAGATGCTGTAGATCGGCCTCGTCTGGCTGCGTTCCACGTCGTGCAGAACGCAATAGCCTATCCAACAACGTCAAGCGATCGATCGATCGCTTCGTTTGCTCTTCAGACTCGGCGTCATCAAGTTTACCGATGTCGCGAAGTAGAGTCTGCAAATCCGTCGTCGCTGGAGTACTTGTCAAAAGACTTGGATCAAGTAGCACCCTCCCTCCGTCGACGCTGAACCAGCGATCGTCGCGTACGAACTCCGGGATGAGCCGCTGCAATGCCACTCCCAGTGCCTTCGGTCTGGAATGTTCGGCATTCTCGCATGCATCCAACGCCACTCGAACCTCGTTCGTGATAGAAATGACGGGAGGAGTAGGCGACTCGCATCGAAGCAGCATGGCAAGAAGAGAAAGTCTCGCAAGTGCCCGCTCCAATACTTTTGCATCCGCCGTCTCGGGCAGGACCAATGCCTTCAGCCAAAGTCGAGCCGCCGATTCGACATCTCCCTGGCTGAGAAGCAATCGATCAAGATCATGTCGAGCTTTGGTGGCATGATCGTCCGCTGGCCAAGTTGCGATTTGAGTTTCCAGCAAACTCCGCAATTTCTGTTTTCCCTCTTGGGTAAATGACTCGGATCGACTGATTTGATCCTGTGTTAACCAGATCGCCATAGCATGGCCAGAACTGGCCTGAGGATGATTGGAATGCCGCACCGAGACGGACGCGAATTTCTCGGAGGCTTGTTCCCATCTTTGTAGTTTTTGTAGGAGTGATGCGATCTGATAGCCAACCGAGAGAGCTCGTGAATCATTCTGCTCCTGAGCGAGCCATTCTGCTTTGATCAACTTGTCGATCGCTTCTTCGATGCGATTGGCCGCGAGACACTGCGAGACTTCCACGAATATCAAATCAATGGCCGTCGCTACCCTTGTCGTTGCTGCGGATCGATCATGGGCGGTCCGTCCGGCAATCACGGCTTCTGCCCGCAACCGCCAATAGTCTCCAAATCGCTCGCCAATCTGATCGCGAATATGGAGTACGGCTGCGAGTCCATCCGAAGACTCTGCAGAAGCGAATGCTAATTCGATTCTCTCCAATTCCAGGTTGGGATTGGAAAGGTCGCGATCGGACGATTGCAACAATTGTTTAGCCTGCTCCAAATTCCCTTGCAGCCGAAAACATTCGATTCGCTTGGCTTGAACAGTCGCTAGCAAATCAGGTGTCAGCGGCAGTTTGACCAACGCTTCGAGTCGCTTCTGAGCCTCTTCCAGCCTTTGAGCGAATACAAGGGCAGTGCAGCGATACAATTCCAAACGAGGCCGCCCAATCCAGTCGAGAGCGATGCGGTGATCAGCATCCTCGATGGCAGCCAGCATTTCTGCTCCGTAAGCGATAACGTTCGAATCGCCCCGTGGGTATGCCTGAGTCCGAGTCCACAGTGCATCTGCCTTTAACAGTAACCATTCGTTGTACAACGTTTGAGCTTCGTTGGCGGCGGGCACCCGTTCGCGATCGCGACTCGGACTCGCGGAAAGTGCCAACAGTCGATCCAGCTCCGGACGCCATCGGTCGCACGCATCGAGAACATCTCGTGCCAAGCCGAGTGCTTGCTCTCGCGAATCGGCACGAGCCGGAGCGGCTAGATAATTCGCGAGTTCTGCGTTCGCAACGGCGAGACGGGCAACTTGCCATTTCCATTCGATCCACAGCCAACGCCGTTCGTTCCGTTTGTCCTCGCGAAAGTGTTCGGTCGCCCGATCCAGTTCCTCTAACGAAGTCGCCCTTTGCTCATGAATGTTCGCGGCTTGCTGTCCCAAGCTCTCGATCAACCACATGGTCCAATGGGCGTAGGCGTCGCTACCGGGCGATTGTAGCGATTGCTGATGCTTGCAGTGCGCAATGGCCATCCCAAACAGCTTCAATTGCCACATTCGCTTGAGCACGTCGGGCTCGATGAAAGCGGCTTCATTGACATATCCCAAGCGAACTCGATCATCGCCGCAAGCGACTGGGGGAATCGCAGCAATGGCAACGAATAGGCAACAGAAGAAACAACGTTTCGAAAAACGGATTTGAACCATAAGAACATTCTAGCATCAGCCCAAAAAGAGAGGCTTCAAATGACGGTCAAATAGGTTCGTCGTAACTTGCGAACCGATGATTTCTCGGTGGGCTGTCGAGAGTTGAGCGAATCTGTCTGCTCGCTTCGCAGCCAGTTTGAATGCCACGTGCAATAGCTGTCGGACATGCGGATTGTACTCTTCGCAAACTGGATCATGACGAATAATACGTGCCAAACGATGCGATGGCCAGCCCTCGAAGTCATTTGGGGTTGGAAGCCGAGCAATGTCGATATCGAGTACGTTAGCGTAGGGTAAACATAAATCATCGCGATGAGAAAAAGCATCGCGATAAATTGCTTTCACGAAATCCGCTCCATCGTCGCCTGCTTCGCACAGTCCGATCAACTCCTCCAGCCACGTGGTCCCAGCCGTCTTCAAGTGGATGCCTTTTCCACTGTCCCGCAGGCCCTCGCGAATGATCGGATAGAGCGAAAACTTGTCACTGCCGCTGTGAACACTCAGCTTTAGGTTGTCCGGCAAGCCGAATTGCTCAACGGCGAAAGCGATCACAGCCAAATCATCACGAAATTCCGTGTCAAATTGATCGAGGTTGCCGACGAAGTCGATTCCTTTGTTGAATCGACCAGAAAACTTTGGTGCGATCGTTTGAACAGGAACACCCTCGTCGGCTAACGCTGCGAGGATCACCAGCAATTGCGCCGGAGTCTGCGGTTCCTCGGTTTCGTCCATGGAGACCTCGACTATAAATGAACCCAGTTCCTTTCGTTCGGCGATGTAGCGGAAGGTGCGACCGGCTTCTTGAACAGCAGACAAGTATTCGCGCGCGATGGCACGAACTCCTTCGGGAGAAATCTGGATCGGTACCGAGATGCCGGGAACGTCGATGCCGTTCTCGAACTCGGTGTGACGTCGGACAAAGCTGTCGATACTTTCAATGCCCGCTGGCTTGCCGATACTCTCAGCTACGTCGATCGTAAAGAAGTCCGACACCTCCAAGAAACGATCGACTGTCGTTTGCCGAATATGATCAGCATCGATGTGCCATTTGCCAGACCAGCCTGCCTCCAAAACTGCATCGCGAGCGGATTGCAGTACTTGTGGTGGTTCCGATCCAATCAGCGAATGTTCGCGATTGGATTTGTTCCAAACAGGAGTCACCGAGATACCATGAGACTGCAACTGCTGAAAGGAACGCAATTGAAACGGAGCTTGCCGACCAAAACGGTCTCCGATTCCAAACGAATATTTATCGAGTTTGAGCATGACGCATGGCCCAGTACCGCTTCGCGAGCAAAAGCGATATCTTGTTAGCTTTCTGTTGGGAGGTCAATCGGTGATTCGATCGGCGGTTACAGTCTGTTTCATCCACGAGGCCAAGAACGGTCCCTTCGTTTTCCATGGCGATTTGGATGGTCATGCGCGTCTGGCCGCAAATCTGGGATTTGATGCGATTGAGTTGTTTCCGCCTGTCGAGGGAATGGACTTGTCTCAGATTCGCCAAGTCTTGCGGGAGTTCGGACTGTCCGTTTCCGCAGTCGGAACCGGTGCCGGTTGGGTGCAGCGTCGATGGACGTTGACGGACCTCGATGCAATTGTCCGTCGCCAAGCCAAGCAGTTTATCCGCCACATTATCGATTTTTCGGGTGAACTGGGAGCTCCAGCCATCGTCGGCTCGATGCAGGGAAATTCGGGGCCAGCCACACGCGGTGAAGCCCTGAAATGGTTCGCAGAAGCTTTGCTCGAGTTGTCGGAGTATGCTTTCGAAAAATGGGAGATGCCATTGCTTTACGAGCCGCTCAATCGGTACGAAAGCAATCTCATCAATCACTTGAGTGAAACCGCGTCATGGCTGGAAAGTATATCCGCTCGGCATGTTCGTATCCTTTCGGACTTATTCCATGCGAACATTGAAGAGGCGAATATTGCCGAGGCGATTCGGGGTATCGGAAGTCGCCTTGGACATGTTCATTTTGCAGACTCCAATCGGGAAGCTGTGGGACGCGGACATACGGCGATGGAACCAATCATCCAGGCACTCCATGACATCCATTATCACGGCTACTTGTCGGCAGAGATTTTTCCGCGTCCTACTCCGGAAATTGCCGCCCAAGCCACGATCGATTCCTTTCGCAAGCTAGTTCATCCATGAACGACAATCGTTGTACTTCGGGACCAACGGATAGACAGAGGCGACGTCCAACATGCTAAAGACTCATCTATTGCACCCAGACATTTTGCGAGTACTCGCTCGCTGCGGACATCATGCCAAGATACTCATTGCCGACGGAAATTACCCTGCATCTTCGACTCTCGGCAAAAACGCGGAGCTCGTCAGCCTACAACTCCTTCCAGGTCTTCCCACCGTCGCTCAAGTCCTGCGTGCCTTGATCGCCACGATTCCGATCGACGAAGTGAATACGATGGGTATCGACCCGAGTGATCCTTATGCTTTGAGTGGTGATCCACCGGTGTGGAAGGAATATCGAACCATCCTTGTTGAAAATGGAATGAACGTCGAACTCAAGCCGATCATGAAATGGGAATTCTATAAAGCGGTCGCCTCTGACGATCATGTGTTGACCATCCAGACAGCCGATCAAGCACTTTGGGCCAATCTATTGCTATCGGTTGGGGTTCGTAAGCCATGATCGAAGCCATCGACGCACACCAGCACTATTGGACGTATTCCGCCAGCGAGTATCCGTGGATTCAGGCGGACTGGCCCATTCGGAAGGATTTCTTGCCGACCGATTTGGCAAAGGAATGGGAGGCAGTGCCCGTCGGCGGCTGTGTGGCCGTTCAAGCGAGGCAGTCTCTCGAGGAGACTCGCTGGCTGCTCGAACTCGCGGACCAATTCGATTTTGTGCGAGGCGTGGTAGGCTGGGTCGAATTGCGCTCCGATAAACTCGAGGAGCAACTGCGGCAGTTTTCCAGCCACCCAAAGTTTGTCGGTGTTCGCCATGTGGTTCAGGATGAACCCAACGACGATTTTATGCTCGGCGAAGCCTTTCAGCGCGGTATTGGTCGCTTGGCGGAATTCGACCTGACCTATGACATTCTGATTTACCCTCGCCAGCTTCCGGCCGCAATTCGTTTGGTAGAGCGATTTCCGCATCAGCCCTTTGTTTTGGATCATCTTGCCAAGCCACTCATCAAAGAACGGAAGATCGATCCTTGGAAAGCGCAGATCCGAGAACTCGCGTCATTCCCGAACGTTCAATGCAAACTTTCAGGCGTTGTTACCGAAGCTGATTGGCATCAATGGAAAGCGGATGATTTTCGCCCCTATTTCGACGTGGTGAGCGAGTGCTTCGGTAGCGATCGTCTGATGTTCGGCTCCGACTGGCCGGTTTGTTTGCTTGCCGGAAGTTATGAGCGAGTCCACTCGTTGGCTCGATCAGCCATCGCATCCTGGCCGGAGGAAGATGCTGAAAAGTTTTTTCGGCGCAATGCAACTCGCTTCTATGGACTGGATCAACCATGAAAACCCGTCGACTAGGCAGGACCAATCTCGAGCTGCCCATTTTGAGCTTTGGGGCGTCATCGCTCGGAGCGGAATTTCGGAGCGTATCGTTGCCAGAAGTTTTTCGCTCGATCGAGGTCGCTCTCGACTTGGGACTGAATTTCATCGATACCAGCCCGTTTTATGGTCGCGGCATGAGCGAAGTTCTTCTGGGTGTAGCACTGCAGGATGTACCTCGCGACAAATACCTACTCTGCACAAAGTTGGGCCGTTACGATGTCGGCCATTTCGACTTCTCTGCTCGCCGTGTCGCTGAAAGTGTCGACGTCTCTCTGCATCGTTTGCGCTGTGGGTACCTCGACATCGTCCTTTGCCACGACATCGAGTTTGTCCCTTTGCAGCAGATCATCGACGAAACGCTCCCAGCGCTTCGCAAGCAACAGGAAGCTGGCAAGGTTCGATATGTCGGCATCAGCGGTTATCCCCAGAAAATATTTCATCGCATCTGTGCGGAAACAAACATCGATTGTGTCTTGAGCTACAACCAGTACACGTTGCAGAACACTCGGTTTGCAGATGAGACGATTCCGATGCTTAAGGAGAAAGGGGTTGGCATCATGAATGGCGGTCCGTTTAGCGCTCGATTGCTAACGAATGCTCCGTTGCCGGTTTGGTTCCGCGATCCGCCCGAAGTTCAAGCCGCCGCGCGGCGAGCGGCTGAGCATTGCCATCAACGAGGTGTCGACATCGCTCAATTGGCGTTGCAGTTCTGCTTGCACAACGAAGATATATCGACCACCATTGCGGGGAGCGCTAATCCGGACAACATCGCCAAATGGGTTCGATGGGCAGAACAGCCGATCGATCAACAACTGCTCGCGGAAGTCCTCGACATACTCGCACCGGTCAAGAACATCGGGCACCGAGAGGGGCTACCAGAAAACAATGATCCCTGACCGTGTGACCCTTCTTGAGAATACTCGCCTCCGAGGAGGGGAAGGCGAGGAAGGGAAAGAGGAGCGGCAATTCATTCTGACAATCATGATCCGCTAACCTAGCGTCGGAAAAACGTCTCGTCCCTCACTGACGTTTCGGGCTGGCTTGGGTTCGCCAGCTCCTTGCACGACAATGTCACCTTGTCGCTCGATGCGATCGAGTGGCATCGATCTTGTGACCCGTCGGCCACATGATCGTGAAGACAAGGAATCGACGATTTGCACTTGTGGGCAATTGTTTGCAAATTCTGGGATTGCATCGGCGTTAAATCATTTCGTAGCCACCGGGAGGTACGATGGCTTCGCGGAAGGTATCGAGTTCATCGTATCGCGTTGGTGCGCGATCGGAGAATCTGGTGAAATGTTGATCCCAAATCAAATCAACGGTGCCGATAGGACCATTGCGTTGTTTCGCGATGATAAGTTCTGCCTGTCCGGCATACTGTTTCGCCTCCTCATCTCGGTGGTAGTATTCCTCGCGATGGACAAACATCACGACGTCTGCGTCCTGCTCGATGGCACCTGACTCACGAAGATGACTGAGCTTGGGACGATGATCTTTGCCTTCCTCGGTTTGACGATTGAGCTGGGAGAGGCATAGCACTGGGATATTAAACTCGCGCGCGAGCTGTTTCAATCGACGGGCAATTTTCGCGACTTGCTCTTGCCTGGGGTCCTTGGAATTATCTGGAGTGATCAACTGCAAGTAGTCGATGACAATCAATCGCAATCGGCTATCGGTCGTTTTCCTCTCTCGTTCCTTCTGATTGATCCGCCGAGCGACTGCGGCAATCTCGCTAACCGTGCGACTCGGAGCAAAATCGACATAGAGCGGAGCTTTACTCAGTTCGACGGCCTTGTTCACCAGTCGAGAACGCTCCTGAGCTTCGAAGCTACCATTGCGCAGATTCTTGCTGTTCACTTTTGCCGAGGAGCATAGAAGTCGATCTGCCAATTCTATAGCCGACATTTCTAAGCTGACAAACAACACGGGAACTCCACCGCGCATGGCGACCTGCTCGGCGATGTTCATCGCTAACGCTGTTTTTCCCATGCTGGGCCGTGCGGCCAAAATCACCAGCTCGCCATCGTGCAGCCCGCCAGTCAGATTGTCCAGATCGCGGAAATGGGTCTCGATGCCGGCTGTCGTGTGTTTTCCCTTCAATCGATCGTCGATCCGACTCATCGCTTCGCGAAGAACATCGCCGATGATTGCCGTCGAGTTGGCCATCCGTTGGTCCTGGATGGCGAAGATCTTCTGCTCTGCTTTCGATACAAGCTCGTTCGGCGAATTCGACTCATCATACGCTTCCTGCAAGATCGAAGTTGAAGCATCAATCAGTCGTCTCAGCGTCCCACGCGCGCTGACAATCTCCGCGTAATAATTGGCATGCGCTGCGTGCTGCACGGACTGCGTTAGCTTGTAGATGTAAGCGGTACCACCAATCAACTCGAAATCGCCATTCTCCTTCAGGGTGCTCACCAGAAGTGTTACATCAACCCTTTTTCCCCGGTCGACGAGTTGCCGCATCGCGGAATACACTTTTCGATTGGCATCATCGAAGAAGTCATCATCTTTCAGAGTCAGAATCATCTCGTTGGCGATATGCGGTGCCAAGATCATACATCCAAGAACCGACATCTCCGCTTCCAAGTCATGGGGCGCTACTCGATCGATCGTCTTGTCGCGCACTGGTCTTTGCCGATCCACGCGCACTTTACTCTTGGTGCGTTTTTCTTCTTCCGTTCCCATCGCTCCCTCTCTCCAGATTCCCGTGTTCGGTCATCGATTCGCTTTGACCAGGTGTATTGTAGGTATCGATGGTCGATAAAGTAGTCATGCCCACATTTAGTAGCCATCGTCTCTTTGTCTTCAAGGTTTTCGAACGCTTGGGGGCTTGACAGGCATTTCTCCGTCCTGGGCTTTCTGCGATCGACTCATGCGATAGAGTTCCAAATGGCGGTCGACCATCCGCCCCACCGAAAATTCCTCTTCAATTCGACGCTGCCCCATCGCCCCAAATGCGGCTCTGCGTTCCGGGGAGTCCAATAAGGCGAGTACAGCTTTCGCAAATGCTTTCAGGTCTCCCAAAGAAACGAGCACTCCTGTTTGCTCTGGGACGACGATATCGCGCGTCCCAGGTATATCCGTTGCGACAACCCCAACACGAGCTCGCATGGCTTCCATGACGGCGTTGGGCTGTCCCTCGTAATGGCTGGTGTGAAGCAACAAAGTTGCATGAGGGAGCAACTCATCGACATCGCTTCGTTCTCCCAAGAAAAGAACGTCGCGGCCGAGTCGATACTGATCGCGGAGCAGCTCGAGACGTCTGCGGAGCGGACCATCTCCGATGATGACAAGTTTCGTGTCGTCGCGAACCACGCGAATCATCTCCATGATCCACAACAGATCCGCATGGCCTTTCTGTG
>JBBIUE010000007.1:43815-90036 GCA_037440405.1 Pirellula sp.
CAAAGTCGCCCGACATTCATCAGAATGTGGCCGTCGATCGGTACCTTCATGCGACGGCAAGCTTCTTCGCGCGAGATTGTCGGACCATGAAATCGAGGCATTCCGTTCGGAATGATATGGAATAACGGAGATGGAATCCCATGCTCCACGTAAAAATCTCGAACGCCGGTGCTGTTCGTGATGATGCCCGTCGATCGTTTTGCCAAGAATCGGTCGATCTGGAATTGAATTGCCGATTTCCAAGGATCGACGCTTCGTTCTCCTCCAAAAATCACGGGGACGTTCGCCCAGCTCGCGGCCAAACGACCGTAGCAATTCGCCGCGAATATCCATGAATGAACAATATCCGGTTTCAGGCGTAGTAAGGATCGCTTCATTCTCATCAATGCAAACGGATCGAACTTCCATCGTTTGCGAATGAAGTGGATCGGAACTCCAGCATCGTTCAGTTCCTTCTCGCGAGGTCCCCCTCGAGTCAGGACGATCACATGACAATCGACGTTTCGATCTTTTAACCCACGCGCCAGCAGGCTAAGTTGCTTCTCGGCGCCTCCAAGATCGAGACTAGGAATAATTAGACTGACTCGAAAATCCGATGATTCTGAAGAGACTACGGACGGATCGTCGGGCATGGTCGCGATCATCCTGTCCGGCGAGCCGAATTCGCGGAAAGCAAACGCAACCAGCCATCCAGGACGATCGATGGATGGTGTTGCAGCAAGAACTTCCTAGCGAAGGAAGCTGCTTCTGAGTCGAAAACATCACGATGCTCCATCCATTCCTTGATCTTGGCGACCAAAGCCGCTCGGTTCCGTTGGTAGATCAATCGTGTTGGAATGGCCGATTCTCGTTCCGTCACTGGTGATGATTCGGGAACTACGAAAGCTTGTCCGGAACCAAGGACAAATGGCTCGATGAAGCACTCTCGCGAGAGGCTATGTGGGAGAACGATCAAATCGGCCGCGTGAACCAAGTCATCGATTTCGTCAAAGGGGCCGCCGATGATGATTTCATGGTGCCACGCGTGATCGCGTACTAACTGCGAGTAAAGGCCATTCTCACGATCGAAGCCGGAGAACCAAAAGCAGACTTTCTCGCCACGATTGAGCAGCGATATCGCTGCATCGATGACTTCTCCACTGCCGCTCGCAGCAGAGAGGTCGCCCAAGCAAACGACCAACTTGGATTCAGAGTCGACGCCGAACTCAGGAGATAGCCGAACTAGGGTCTCTCTGGCTTGCCGCCTTCGAGAGGCAAGTTCCTCGCTGCTGACCCAACTCGGAATAGGTAGACAGAGCGCTCGAGTGCCGAAACCAGCCACAGTCAACACTCGCAACGACCCATCATCTGGGCAAACAACTCTATCGTAAACATGGAGTCGAGACGATCGAAGATGCTGCATGCCGGTGCGACTACGGACAATACTTCCCGACAATCTCGCAACCAAAGGCAGAGGCACGCGCCATCGCTCCGCACACTGACTGATGAAATCGAGCGGACCGTGAATGATGCAAGAATCGAAATCGTGACTGTTTCCCCGAAGCCACTTACCGGCTTGATCAATGAGTTGGACGGTGCGACGCAGCGAGGTCATCGGAGGAAGCAGACGATGGATCACCAACTCACGGCATTCCGTTCGTTCCGGCAACATGCGATCCCAGCGGCAGGTCAAGATGACCACGTCGAGCCCCCTGTCCTTCAAAGCAGAGCACCACCGTAAAGCCTCCATGGCTTGGTCGGTGACGATCGGCCAGACTTCGGGAGTAAATACCAGAACGCGAGGTGAGTTCATACCGAATGATGCGCTTGTAAATCGCTCGGCTGCAGTGCGGCTACAAAAGGCAAATTGCGGTAAAGATCCTCGTAGTCGAGGCCATAACCGACGACGAATTCATTCGGAATCTCGAAAGCAACGAAGTCCGGTTGGTCGTTGACCAATTGACAACCCGTCTTTCGCAGCAGAACAACGCTCCGCACGCTCGTCGGCCGCTCGAGCCATAGTCGTCGCATAATTTCTGAGAGTGTCTTACCGGTGTCAAAAATGTCATCGATCACCAGCACATCGCGATCGTGGATTTCAAGCATGATCTCGTCGTTGATCGATAGCTCGCCAGAACTCGTGCCGCCACGATAACTGCTGGCCTGGATCAACGAAACGCGAATCGGCATTTCGAGCCGACGGATGAGGTCTGCGAGAAAAACGAGGCTCCCGGTCATGACAGCCACAATCGTCAAAGGTCGTCGTCCATAACACGCCGTAATCTCGGCCGCAATACGGTCCACTCCTTTGCTCAGTTCCTGCTCGCTGAGCAATACTCTCACAATCCAACTCCCTTCAAAATATCGTTGTCACTCTTGGGGGCTCGTGTACGTCGATGGATCGATCGATTCCGCCGGACTGAAGGCTCACAGATTGAAACTATCTTCGTCCGTTTGGTCGCCGTAAAGGGGCATGTAACGATAATACACTTCGAGAATCATAGCGGCCATGCAGGTAATATAAAGCCGTCCACCAACGGCAGCACCGTCGCCTGGGCCTCGATCTTCAACAAACCAACTTCCTCGCGCATGCCCTTCCTTTTCCTGAGAATCGATTAGTTGGTCTCGGATCTTCTCGTTCCACGCATCCCATTGAGGTCCTCCGTATTGCTTGAGCACTTGAGTCGCGTAGTAGTTGTAGTACATATCCACGGGACTCGGTCCGCGTGCAGCTAAGAAGTCCACACCTTCTTTTAATGCAGGATGATTTTTTTTCCAGCCCATGTACATCCGGCACAATAGCCCGACCGCAGTCGTGGCGCGGCGTCCCTCGATCTCCGAAGTGGGCTCGTTGTAGCCGTAATACGCACCATCGTTCATCGATACGTTCGTGAGAAACATGTCAGCCTTCTGCAACGTAATCAATGGGATCACCAAACCACCGGCTGATCCGCTTTTGAGAGCCATGATTTGCCATCCAACCACGGACGTATCACTCCCTTCACGCGGAGCGTACTGCCAACCTCCGAGCACCGGATTCTGCGCGTAGACGATGAAATTGATGGCCAATTGTGCCGGTTCTGCTAAAGCGGGATCGCCCGTCATGGCGTAGGCTTCGCAGAAAGCAATCGTTGCGATACCGTGTCCGTACATAGTGTCATCAAACGGTCGCTGGCCTCCGAACCAACTTCCTGTCGGAATTTCATTGCGCTCGAGCTTCATTGACTTAATCAAGTACGCTAGGCCTTCTCTGACGACCGACTGGTAGGTTCCTTGCGTATGTGTTTGCCCCGCCCCCAGAAATGTCATCAATGCCAAACCAGTCGAAGCGTTCCGATTCTGCTGGCTTCCTGGATTGCCGCATTGTCCGCGACATCGAGCTGTGTGAAAAAAGCTCCAAGAACCGTCGGGCAACTGATGCGTTGCCAGCCATTGCAGTGCGTTCCGAACGGCTTCCTCGCTTTTGCTGTTTCCCCCAAAACGTTCCAGGAGCTCGCTTCGCATCTTGCTATCGCTTCGTGCATTGAGCGAACCTTGACTCGCGCTCGCTCGAGCCGACAAGATCTCGCTTGGCGCGAGCTTGGCGACCATGTTTGGCAACTCCATCTGAATCGCAACATCCAAGTTGGTTTCGACCTCAATTTCTTTGACGATGTCAGGAGGTAGCTCCGTCGCAACTTGCTCAGGCACCTCATCCGCCGATGATTCATCTAAACTCAACGTCGTCGACTTATCGAGATCAAAACTGTCATCCTGCACCTCCGTTGATGGATTCGCTTCTGATGCCGTGTACATCGACAAATTCATGACTTTCGGGTCCAACGTCATGGCGGCCATGAAGATGATGAGAGCTAGGTGAAGGAAAAAACTGATCAGCCAGGAAGGGATCGCAACCCATGCGAGCCTGCGCCGCATTCGTCGATGATGATTCTCGACGGGGTCTTCTTCCAAGGTAGCAACTAAACCCGGCGAGACCGAAGCACCAGCCGATCGGGCGGCAGATGTGGATTCAGGATGAAGTTCGGCGAAAGGGGGAAGCGAACGATCCGTAGTTGAATCGGTTAATTCGACGTCGAGATTGGAAAGGTCATTTGGCAAATTGGACATCTACATTCATTCCAAACGATTGCGACTTGCCCTTGCGAGTTTCACCAAATCCATTCATTCGAAGCTCGAAGCATGAACGAGTGGATGATGTTGGAACTTGTTCCCAGAGACTATTTGCCTAAACCATCGATTTGTAGCTCGTAGTGGAAGCGAGAAGACAGTTTCGGAATAGTCTCACAGTCAACGTAATCGAACCGATCATCCGTTCCTTTGTAAAGTTAGCCAGGTTCGCGAAAAGTTACGACGACTTGACAAGGGGCGTCATTTTCACGCTAAGCCGCTCTCAAGGAAAGGGTCGGCACGCCGAACCCTTATGATAACCGCAAAGAGTCCGAAAAGTTAGGTCTTGAGAAGCAATTGTCGTTTGGCTTTGGAAAGCAGTAGTGCTACAATGAGCTTTCAGCGAGTTGGATTGAGGAAAACCAATCCTCGATCTGGGGAGTTTTGCAACCTTCAACTCACCCCAGAAAATTGACTCGCCACCCCGCCTAGAATTACGGAAGCTAACTGGAGTTCCAACCAGTAAAGCTTTCCCTTCAAACAAGGTTGAAGTGCTGATGGTCATCCACGATATCTCCCTCGAACGAGAGCGCGAAGAGAGCTTTCCAAGCTTTATCAGATGGCGGGCTCTGCTCATTCGAGTTAGGTCGATGGTTCTTCCGGGATGCACTTCGGCTGTCGCCGCGTTTCTGACGTTTTTGACAACGTATGGGATATCGCACTCAGTGATGGCTGATGATGTGGAAGTCGATCGCACGTCTGCTTTCGACGCTGCATTGGCCGAGGAATGGCAAGCGAAGATATTGCCAATTCTGAGTGACCATTGCTTTGATTGCCATGGACCGGAAACTCAGGAGGCTTCGGTCAACTTTTCGACGTTTACCGATTTGGCTTCCATTCGTTCGCAATCAGCTTTGTGGGATCAGGTCGGCGGTCTCGTCAAACTGGGGGCCATGCCGCCGCCAGATACCGACACCCTAGACGAAGACACTCGAGAGCGCATCGCAAGCTGGGTCGAAAATACGCTGCATCGCGTCGATTGCGGTGTTGTGCAACCGCCAGGCCATGTCACGCTTCGCCGACTGAATAACTTCGAATATGACAACACCGTTCGCGATTTGTTTGGACTCGATGTTCTCCCTTCAAAGAAACTAGGGTTCGTATCCGATGAAGTGGGAAACGGATTCGATAACCAAGGTGAAGTGCTCAGCTTACCTCCGCTGATGATGGAAAAATACCTAGCAGCAGCGGAGTGGATCGCCGATCAAGTCATCGTACTGAAACGCGAAAGCCTGCGACGCCAACGAAACGACGGCACGCCGATTTCTCTCACCGAGAGTTTCAAGACGGACTTCGAATTCGCAGAAGGCGAATATCAACTGTCGGCTCGCTTGCGATTCGGTGAGGGACAGTCCGGGGCCATTCGAGTGCGTCTTTCTATCAATGGTGAAGAACTCGAGACGTTTGACTTGCCTCCGGGAGAAGATACGAAGCGATGGACCCGTTCGATGTCTTCTGGAGTTCACTCGATCCAACTCGATTATCTTGCCGACCCGGAACCTCCGTCACGAGGTCGCAACGATCGGCGACTCTTCGTGGATTGGATTGGTATCGAAGGGCCTCGCGATGGCTTACCCCCCTTCCCCAGGCCACATCGCGACTTCATGATCGCGGAACCGAATGAATCGCTATCCGTTCAGGATGCTGCTAAACAGATTTTCTCAACGTACTTAACGAGAGCCTATCGTCGTCCCATCGACGAGGCGGATCTGACTCCGATACTCGCGGTCGTTCAAAAAGCGTCAGAAGCCGGCTGGTCATTTCCAGAGGCGATTCGAGCTGGTCTGGAGGCTTCGCTCTCGTCACCTGCGTTTCTCTTTCGAGCGGAAAGCGCCAGTGGAAGTGAAGTCCGCCCGGGCGTCATCCGCTTGAACGACTTCGATCTTGCTTCACGGCTGTCATATTTTGTATGGTCAAGTTGTCCGGATGACGAGTTGTATCGTGCTGCCAGTGCTGGCGAATTGCAAGAACCAGCAGCGATCTCCGAGCAATTCTCGCGGATGATCCAAAGCGCGAAGGCCGATTCGCTGTTCCACGGGTTCTTCGCGCAGTGGCTCGGACTGCGCAATCTCGAAGCAGTGACACCCGACACGCGAACCTTTCCCATCTGGTCAGACCGATTGCGTCAAGCGATGCTCAAGGAAACGGAGCTCGTCTGCCTTGAACTGCTTCGCAATCGAGGCACGATCGGTGATTTCCTGACTGCGGACTTCACCTTCATCAATCCGCGTCTCGCGGAACTGTATGAAGTCGACTTTGACGGCAAATCTTGGGAAACTTGGTTGATTCGCGGAAACAATCCAGGTCGGCGGACGTTGCAGCGCAGATTTGTCGACGAAGAACGTTGGGAACGAACGAGTTTGAATGGTCAGCGGCGCGGTATCTTGACTCACGCTTCCCTGCTGACGATGACTTCGAATCCGACTCGAACAAGCCCGGTGAAGCGAGGCAAATGGGTTCTGGAGACCCTGATCGGTGACCCACCCCCGCCCGCACCTCCCGGCGTCCCGGCTCTCGAAGACACGCAAAAGGACCATCAGAACTTATCTCTTCGCGAACAACTGGAAATTCATCGCGCCAATCCAAGCTGTGCGAGTTGCCACCGAGTTATGGATCCGATCGGACTTGGATTGGAGAACTTCGATGCGATTGGTCGATGGCGTGACAAAGATCAAGGAAAAGATGTCGTCGCTTCTGGCGAGCTTGCCAATGGGCGAAACTTTTCCGGTGCCAAGGAGTTAGCTGAAGCGTTGTTGGTGGAACAATCCAAGATGTCGAAGCATTTCGCGTCGAAGCTCCTGACATTTGCCCTCGGTCGCGGTTTGACCTCCGCTGACCAATGTGTTGTCGATGATATCGTTCGATTTGCGGAGGCACGCAACTTTGAACTGCTTGCCTTTTTTGAAGCCGTCGTTCAAAGTGAACCATTCCGGTACGCTAGTTTCCAGGAGGACTGAAGATATGCCAGCAACTCAAATCAATCGTCGGACCTTGCTTCGAGGAGCCGGAGCCGCACTTGGATTGCCATTGTTGGATGCCATGGCAAAGCCAGGATTACTGGCTGGCTCGGATGCGGTTCCCAAGCCAATTCGATTGGCATGGGTCTTCTTCCCGAACGGAACCAACGCCTCCCGATGGTTGCCAAACGGCGAAGGTCGTGACTGGGAAATGACTTCGAGCCTGGAGCCGCTGGCGGATTTGCGCGACGACTTTTGCGTCATGCGCGGTCTGGCACACAACAATGGCTTTGCGTTGGGAGACGGACCAGGTGATCACGCCCGATCCGCAGCTGTGTTTCTTACCGGAGTCCATCCCTACAAAACGGCGGGTAGCAAGATTCGTGTTGGCCGTAGCGCGGATCAAATCGCGGCCGACGTCTACGGAAGACACACTCGATTGCCTTCGATCGAATTGGGAACGGAACCGGGACGCGGTGCCGGTGCCTGCGACTCCGGGTACGCTTGCGTCTACTCGAACAACATTTCTTGGCGGACGGAAAGCCAGCCCATGGCAAAGGAAGTTCGCCCGCGCATGGCATTCGAACGTCTGTTCGGCTCAGGCAAAGAGTTAGATGAAGACGCTCGGCGACGGCTCTTTCTTCGAAAAAGCGTCCTCGACTCCGTCTCCACCCAAGCTTCCTCCCTTCGAAAATCACTGGGAAAAGATGATCGCTCAAAGTTGGATGAGTACCTAAGCAGCGTCCGAGACATTGAGGTTCGTATCGAGAGGTCCGAAACACCGGTTGACTTCGGCGATGAACCAGCTTCGCCTCCGGATCGCGAACCAATCGACCATGGCGATCACATTCGCATGTTTTACGATTTGCTTGTGCTTGCGTTCCGAACCGATTCGACTCGCATTGCTACCTTTATGCTCGCAAACGAAGGTTCCAACCAGTCCTTCCCCATGATAGGCATCAAGGATGGCCACCACGAACTGTCTCATCACGAAGACAAACAAGACAAGATGGACAAGATCGCTCAGATCGACCGGTACTATGCAGAGCAATTTGCGTATTTCTTAAAGCGACTCAAGGAGACTCCCGACGGCGAAGCCAATTTGTTGGACAACTCTTTGATCGTTTATGGATGCGCGATTAGTGACGGCAATCGTCATGACCACGATAATCTCCCCATCCTTCTGGCAGGTCGCGGCGGCGGAGCGGTCAGCCCAGGACGTCTAGTAAAGTACTCGAATGTCCCGCTCAATAATCTGTTCCTCTCCATGCTCAGCGCCGTCGGTGTAAGTGCCGATCGCTTCGGTGATAGTACGGGTTTGCTCGATCGGTTAACGGTTTAGCTGGCATTCATGCGGCGACTTGCAACCGCTGACAACTTGTGTCCGCAACGATTGCAGAACTCGTAACCGCAAGCTTCGACATCACGTTCCGCACGAAGGCCACGGCACAAGCAAGAAAGATCCATAGTCGATTCTTTACTTGCTTATTCTTCGGGTTACTGGTGATTCATCTCCGATTACCGGTTAACACAGCTCCAGGCCGACGATGGAACGGCCAAGGGTCACCTGACAGTCACTCATGCCAAAAGCGATACCGACGGGGATTCGGGATCAACTTAAAGGTCAGGTGCGGAAATACCTACAGGAAGCAGAAACATCGAAATCGCTTGTACTCATCAAAGCACGCGCACTGCAGCAAGACGAGCTAAACATATGCTCGTCGCGGACGTTTCGAAGATTTCTTGTTCTTCGAGAAGCGGGAAGGGGGATTCGCTGCACGAGCGCTCTTGAACTTCGAAGATTGCTTTCCGAATCGACGCGACGAACCGTTATTCCTTCGAGCACGTTGTTCACCTTGACGATTCGCTGCGACGTGCCAGGCGTGATCCTGATCAACGGTGATGGAAACGCGAGTTAGACGTTCGATAGCAATCAAATGTTTTCGTTCTGCATGGTCGCAAAAGGAAAGTGCAATTCCACTGGACCCAGCTCGACCCGTTCGACCGATTCGATGGACATAGCTTTCTGGTTCGTGGGGAAGATCAAAATTGATCACATGAGAGATTCCCGCAACGTCGATCCCTCGAGCTGCCAAATCCGTCGCCACAAGAATGCGCAGATGTCCTTGCCGAAATTTCTGCAACGTTCGCTGCCTAGCGTTCTGGGTTTTGTTCCCGTGGATCGCTTCCGCCTGAATGTTTCGATCACGAAGCCGCTCGACGAGTCGATCCGCACCATGCTTGGTCTTTGTGAATACCAAGCAGCACTCCATCGAATCGCGTTCGATAATATCGAATAACAACTCGGGTTTGTCCGACTGCGAGACAAAATACACTTTCTGATCGATAAGTTCGACTGTCGATGAGGGAGGACTGACGGAAACACGTACCGGATCGATCAATAGATCACTCGCGAGTTCAGCGATTTTGGGAGGCATGGTCGCTGAGAAAAACAGGGACTGTTTCTTTTCCGGAAGGAACTTGGTCAGTTCCTGAATAACGGGGAAAAATCCCATGTCACACATCCGGTCCGCTTCATCGAGCACAAATACCTCGACCTGGTCCAATTGGATGAAGCCTTGCTCCATGAGGTCTTGCAATCGGCCGGGAGTGGCGATCAAGACGTGGACGCCTCGCAGCATCGCGCGAACTTGTGGTCCTTGCCCCACGCCACCATAAACCGTCGCGATGCGCATCGGCACGTGGCGACCATATTTTTCAAAACTATTGGCGATTTGGACTGCCAGTTCTCGCGTTGGAGAAAGAACCAGAACGCGGGGCTTACGCGGTGCGGCGCGGCGTCGGTGATCGTGCAATCGCTGAAGAATCGGTAAGACAAACGCTGCCGTCTTTCCGGTCCCCGTCTGCGCACTGCCTAAGAGATCCCGACCAGCAAGCAAATGCGGAATCGAGTTCGCTTGAATCGGAGTCGGTTGAACATAATTCTCTTCCGCCAAAGCTCGTTGAATCGGTTCGGCCAGAAGCAAATCATCAAAACTTGAAGTAACCAATGGAATATCCCTTCGAATATTGGAGTCTGTACGAGTCACGCAAAAACGATTGACGCTATGAATGCCAGCGGCCTAGACAGTTGCATTGACCGCAAAACAAAGAAAGCTATCGATCGTTCTTAAACGGCTCGACCTCCATGAAGGGAAGTCGTGGTCTTGTAGCTTTCGTAAGCGAATTGGGCACACACCCAAAGTTCATGACTTTTCTACTTCCCAGCAGTCTACGCTGTACTCCTCCTGCAGGTAAGTGCAAAAGTCAAAATAATACGCAAATAGACGAGAATGCCGCAGAAGTATCTGTGGCAATCTCCTCTCTGGAATTTTCTCTCTTATCGTCCTTTTTGCGTCTGCTTCTCAGTTCCAAAGGCTCACTTAGGAACAACATCCTTTCGAGAAACTTGCTTTAAGGCATTCGAGTTTGAGGCTCGAAGGCTTTATTGGAACCGGAACCAATCTGCAAAGAGCGCGATCTCGCACTGGTTGAACCATTTTCAGCGACCGATCGATCTGGAGTAACCGAATCACGACTCCACCGTCGTTCAAAGCTCGCGGTCGAATCCGCGCGATTCGATCAAACTGTGGTGGTTTCACCATAATCCAGATTTCTACGTTGGCGGCGATACCAACCCGATGCGTAAGGCATCGTCGCGCATCAAGTTCCGCATTGCGCTGAAAGCGAAGCGGCGCGAGCCCTCCGATTCTTGTTACACCAGACGGACCACGCCGTACTGCTAAGAACGGGAAGTTATTTCAAGACAATTTCGAATCGAGCGATCCCGTTCTCCGGGAAAAGTTCTCTTTTAGACGCGACAGGATGATGTTTATTGAAATGCAATGGGGTCAGCCGTAAACTGGAGGCTTACTCGATGCATTCGCCGGACGATATGTTGCAAGCACGCCTTCGGCGAACAGTTAAACGACGTTTCTCCGCGAACGTCTTTGTTCCATTCGTCGACCATTGTCCTCTGTTGAACAAATGCACTGTTCAACACCGCCAAGAGTCACAATGTTGGAAGCTCGCTATCCCGTTGATCTACTCCTCAACGCGGAAGCCTAGGTTCCAGGAGTTTCCAATCAGTTCGGGCGCGTACATGCCGTGAATGACCGCCGGCATGGCGGTGAAGTCTCCTGGGGCTTCGGTCCGCAATTGATACTTTAACGACAGTTTCCCTTGGGGCAGCCATCGAATGAAAAACGTGGTTGCCTGATCTCGGAACTCGCGATAAGCCCAAGCACCGCCATCGTACACATAGCCGCTCTGCATTTCCGTCGCTTCCAAACAAGCAGGTTTGCGATCTTCGATCATCAAGTACTCGTAGTCATTCTTGCTTTCTACCAGCAGCTCGACTTCGACTAAGGTGCCAGGCGGTAGGGATTGCAGATCGGTGATTTCGGTCCGTTGGACACTGGTTCGCTTGGCGTCGACAACCTGTCCAACGTCGTCGGCGAGCTCGAGGGACTTCTGGACTCGATCCAGCCGATAATACTTTCGATCGATTTTGACTTCGAGTCCGGCTGGGGCGATCTTCTCTTCCTTCGTAAAGTTCGTCGAATAGACGTTCCAGTAAAGCGGACCTTTACCCGATCGGCGAATTTCCAGCTCGTGTTTGCCGCTCTTGATGGCTTCGCCGAAAATCTCGACCGTATTGTTCGTTTCGAACAGTCGCCCCGTTTTGAATTCGATTGTTCCAAGTGTTCTTCCATCCATGACCACGACGACCGTCGAATCGGTTTGTCCTTCGCCGGTCGTCTTGAGGTAGTCTGCGAAGGCATCGACGACCATTGCGGTGTCGCGAGTGCTTGACCAATACGTAGCATGCTTTCGATTGTTCAAGAGATATTTCACCAGCCGCGGCGCGACGCGACCATTTGGCTCGACGGCGGCGAGCAATTTCAAGTAAGCTGCGGCACCTTCAATTTGACTGCCGTACCAGTACCACCACGGCGAACGGTCATCAAGATAAGCCGTCTCGTTTTCCGCATCTTCCACCAAGAACTGCTCGATATTGCGGCGAAGCATGTTGGTCTGCTCGACATTCCCCAGTTGGTGTGTTGCCAAGGCCAACAAAGCTTTCCCGTAAACGCTCAGGTTAGCCCGCTTTTCGAAGAGGAAGTTTTGCATTTCTGGATTCGGTCTCTTAGCGCGAACCAAAATATGGAAGATCAGAGCATCGAGATTGTCGGGAGCTGATTTGTACGGCTGGGTCTGAGAGGCAGCGTTTCTTAGCTTCTGCAATTCCTCCGCTTGGTACCGACTCAGCCATTGCAGCCCGCGTTCGAGAACATCGGGAACGATGGAGACGTCGTTCTCTTGAGCCAACAGGAGTCCGTTCACCACAACCGCAGTCGTGTGCGGGTAACTCCGTTCGCCAAACCCGCTGAACCAGCCCCAACCACCGTCGCTCACTTGCATATCCGTCAGTTTCTGAACGCCTGCGGCAACCATGTCGTTTACGACTTCCTCATCGAAAACCGGATTGGCATCGAAACGTTTCCATTGAGCGGCACGCGTCGCGGGATCACCCAGTTCCTGAGCGTTGAGGTTAACCCTGGCTTCCTTCAGACGCTTCAGATCGACGTTCATGCGTTGCAAGGTTCGCTGCGTGATGACCGTCGGCAAGAATCGATGGAGCGTTTGCTCCGTGCAACCGTAGGGATACTCGGCGAGATACGGGAGAGCGTCCACCATCGCCATCGCCAAAGACGGAGACATGCGAATCGTCAGTCGCGATTGATCCGCTCTGCGCTCGGCGGGTATCTCAATAGCAAGCTTCGATACCTCTTGATCCGCTCGAACGGTGCCAGCCCAGATGTCCGTTTTCAGCATGCCGCGAACGAGAATCGGTATCTCCAGTTGCATGGCGTCGGAATCGCCCTGACTGGTTGCTAATGCGCGAACGATCGCTCTGCCTTCTGCGATGGCTTTGCATCGGAAATCAACTCGCTTTTGAGCGTGAGCTTCGATGTTAACGGTGGATTCAATAGGCGTCGTCGAGAGGAATTGCAGTTGTGTTTCGCCGTCGATTTCCATCCACACGCGAACGTCTTTCGGCTGATCTGTTTCGTTGTGGACGATGGCTGACAAGACAACTTCATCCCGATCGACCAAGAATCGCGGGGTTTGCAGTCGGATCATCAATCGTTTTCGAGTCACGGTTTCGGATGACGCTGCGCCGACGCGAACGCCCGTTCCAACCGACCAAGCCTTCATCCGCCAGCCGGAGATGTTTTCCGGCATTTTGAACTTCGCTTGAATTTTGCCATCGGCACCGGAAGTGACGTTGGCCAACCAGAGTGCGGCATCGGCAAAGTCCTTGCGAATGGCTGGTCGTTCGGTCGTTCGATCAGGGGAACCGGCGCCGAGAGGGCCTGGGAGGGAGTCCGCATTTTTCATCATGGGTAGTGCCATAGACATCGCTTCAGCGGCCATGGGTGGCATGGCACCCTCTAGCGAGCCCCCCCTCATCATCATGCCGCGACCACCCCCCCCCATGCCACCCAATCCAGCCGGTGCCATTTCGGCCAAGCGGTCGGTTTGCTCCTCATCGGCAATCGAATCACCAAAAATTCCAAGTGCTGACCAGGGAGTAAAACCGTCGATGTATATCGGATAGCTGCTCCAATCGAGGTTGGTGATTCGACTAGCGTAATAATTGCGCCGCCATTTCCAAAAGAACTCGCGAATATCTTCGGGCAGCACATCCGGGGCGATCTGTTCGAGCGAGCGGTCGTAAACGGCAATCGCCAAACTCGCTTCGACTGGGTTGCCTTGAGGGTCTTGGATCGATCCCGTAATCACCGCTTCTTCACCCGGGAGGTACTCGGTTTTGTCGGCTTCCAAAGTCACTTTCAGCTCGCGGCTGACCGGTGGTACGATGATCTCGCGAACCGCATCATGAAGTTCACCATCGTAGACCGTGAACGCTTCCACGAAGAAGTTTGGTTGATCTTCCGGCCGAACATCGATTTCAACGACCTGAGACTTGCCGGTCAGTTTCAAATGGAGCGGTTTGGGAACGGTTTGGCCACTTGGTTTGACGAAAAGATACACTCGGGCGCCGTCGCGGTCGGCATTGATTTGGAGCTTCACGCGATCACCGACCTGGTATTCCGTTTTGTCTGGGATCAGTTCAAGCGCAGCGAATCGGAAGTTATTCGAATCGACTGCTTCACCGCGAATGGTGAACAGATAGCCTCCTTCAATGACATGGCCTTGGCCGTCATCGAGCTCCAGCTTCAAGCGATACTGCCCAGCTTTGGACGCCTCCATTTTTTGCAGCAATCGTCCCTGCTCATCGGTCGCCACCTTCCATTCTTGGACGACTGCCTCGATCGGATTACGGTCTTTGTCGTAGGTGACCTTAAGAAGCTGCAGGTTACCAGTGCCAGCCACTCCCTGGCCGTCCATTCGGCGAGCTTCAAAATTGGCGAGGATGGTATCGCCGACATTGTAGTATCCGCGATCGACCCAAGCGTAGATTTTGAAAGCTTGTCGCGCCGCCATCACATTGCCTTGAGCAACGATCGTTCGCCTCGAAGCATCGCGAACTTCTGCCGTGATCGAATAGCGATGATCCTGATTGCCAAAAAGTTCTTTTGCTAAACCGGAATCGATCTCGATAATGGCTTCGCCGTTTTCATCCAGTTTCAGTTCTTGCTCGAGAATCAATTCCGGTGGCTCAGTATGAAATCGTGGTAGCCACCAAGGCCGGGGCATGCGGCAACCTACCCATCGAGACCAGCCGGGATACCACGGATAATCGTAACTAAACCACCAGTATCCACTGCCGTAACACCAATCGTACGGGCGGATTGGGAAGTACTGATCTTCGTAGGCCTCGCGAGTCACACGAACCTCAACATGAGCATCCGTGACGGGAGAACCAAAGTAATATTTGGCTTGCACCTTCGCTTGAATTTTCTCGCCGAGAGCTACAGGCTTGTCGGGTGCGAGAATGTTCACTTCAAACTCCGGCTTACGATACTCTTCCACGCGGAAGCGGAGCGAACTTGGTATCCACTGATTTGGGCCGCGTTGTATGTTGAAGGAATAGGCCCCCAGCTTGGCTTGCTTCGGAATGGTGTACTCGACCGTCACCGCACCGAACTTGTCCGTGGTGATCGAGGATTCCTGAACGCGCGTTCCTTGCGGATCGTTGATCGAAACTTGAACCTTGACACCGGATTGAAGTTTGGAGTCATCCTTGCCACCATAGGTTGACTTGCCGATCCAGAACTTCGCGTAAACCGTATCACCGGGCCGATATACCGGGCGATCGGCAACCCCGTACGCCTTCAACTGCTCAAATTGTTCCCAAGACGATGGCGGGAACCAGAAGTTTTGGAAACCGAGAATTCCTAGTCGCCCCTGGTCATTCCTGGCCACGACCATCCATTGGAATTGGTCGGAAGCCTCCGTCTTGTTCAGAATGACCTCACCTTGGGAATCGCTTTTCTTGGCGAAGCTTTTCGTCTCCAGTCGCATGCGATCGCGGCGATAATCCATGCGAAAACCGAAGAACTCGACGTTGAGACCCGACAACGGTTCACCCGTTCTCGCATCCATGAAGGCATACAGTCCGGACTGATCCAGTGTCTTTCGCACGTCACAAGATACAAGCCGGCTTTTTGAAGCGGTGTGCTCACCTCAATACGGCGATCCCAGTGCCCGGGCCTTGGCTCGAGGGGAAGCGTCCACTTGGCAGCCTCAACTTTCGCATAACGTTCGACTTTGAGGTCGGTGAATAATTGTTCCAGGGGCTCGATGGGCGGAGGATAGGTCATGTACTTGTCGGCAAGAAATTCTTCTTGCTGACCGCGTTCCGATTTCTTGTAAAAATTCTTGACATCTTGAATGAAGGCTTCCAGATCGATTTGCTTGGCGACGAAATCGGCGCTCTTCGCATTGCGAAAGACCATCGACAGTTTGGCACCTTGTCCAGCTGGTTGAGAATCGCCAGGATCAAAGGCACCGCGAGGTTGAATGATGTCATGAAGAGCATTGACTCGGAAATCGCCTGGACCGGGACCGAATCGATCGATGGACTCGCGCAGAATCGCGGCAGCTTTCTCGTACTGGCGGCGATTCAAATAGGCATCAGCCAGCATTTTTCCAGCGTTCGCAGCACTTTCTGACATCGAGCCGCGAAAAACGTCTTCGAGGATGCGAATGGGATTGTGTTCCTTGGGAAGCTCAAATCGATGGATTCCCGATGCGATTCGCGCCAGAGTTTCATCATCCGATAAAGTGTGAATCGCAAGAATGCCCGCCTGCACTTCGGTCGTCGAAACTTTTTGAAGAAACCATCGCTCTTGTGCCAAAGTGTCGACCGAGAATTGACTTTGCAACCACTGTGCCCACAGAATATTCGTTTGTTCGCGAAACTGCGGCGATAGTTCGATCGTCTGCGCAATCGCCCATCGGAGGCGTTCTCCGTCCGATTTGGCCTCTTTCCAGGAAGCCGGAACGTCGTAAAAGACAGGGGGGTTGCCATTCACCACGGGCGCGTTCCGCTCAGGCCAATACTCGGGAGCTTCCAAATCGAGGTAATCTGGCTTTTTGGATAGATCGGTCAGAGATTGCAACCGCCAGCCGTGTTTGCCATGACGATCGCGCAGGAGAGAATGAGCAAGTTGCAAGTAAAACTCGGCCAATTCATCGGATGAGGCTGACTTCTCGGCTGCGGGAAGGGCTCGATCCAACCACAAAAGCGCGAGGGCTCGATCCTGGTCGGCAACTTGACGCCAGACGCCCCCGCGTTGCCGGTGGCTGGGACGTTGAAACTCTTGATCGCTCACCATTCCATACGAAGGCAGTGCAGATAATTGTCGAGCCGCTTCGAGGATCAATTTCCAGTGCGCTGGATGCTTGTCGACAAGTCGATACAGCAATCTGTCGATCTCGTCGTTCCGACCAAGTTGATTCAAACAAATCGCGGCACTGCGTAGGTCCTCAACAGCTTGATCCGAAAGTTGATCCCTGGAAAGTAATTCGTTCCATTTCTGAAACGCGTCGTTCCAATTACCTTCGTTGAACCTTTGTAGCGCTTCTGATCGCAGTTGGTCATCGTCCAATTTTCCAGCTCCCACCGACAAGAGGATCATGGCCACCATACAGCCACCCAACAGCCAACGAAACAACATGATTCAATTTCCTCAAGTTTCGAAGAATACGAATGGCAGTGAACGTGCTTCGTGGATTCTCTGGCACCAAGTCTGCCCAGATGAACTCCAGAAGTGTTTGTGAGCCCGCGTTGAACGATGGCTAGACGAAAAGCCGAAGGCGCCGGTTCCAGTATCTGAAGTCTATCTGAAAAATTCTAGCGATTTGCCGACCATTGGTGCTGTGGCCGTGCTCGTCGCCCCCGGCGAACTCTTCAACTGCCGAGACACAAATCGCAAGTAGCCTCCCATCAGTACCATGATCAGAGCTAGCACCAAACAAACGTTGAGCCAGAAAGTCGATTTTTGTTCTATTTTTTGGGCCAACGCGGACTTGCCGGAAAGCAAAGCAGCAACAAAAAATATGGGTAATGCCAGAATCAATTTGATTCCTAAGAGCATGTTGTACTGAGCACTCGTGGCCAGGCCGGAAAATTCTTGCCTCGACGCCAAACCCATGTTGGTGAGACCGCTAAGCAGCAAGAGGGCGGTTCCCAGCATCACCCAGCGGCTCCATTTCCGTTTGGCAGCCGACAAGAGTTCCGCTCGCTGGTCACCCGGCAGGAATTGACTGGCATCCATCAAAATGAACCGGATGTAAATCGCGCCGCCCATCATGATGATCGCTCCCAAGATGTGCATGTATCGCAAGACGAGAAGCAACGGCCAGAGAGGGTCGATCATTGGTTAGAACTGCTCTGAAAGGGAACGAAACGAGTATGCGGCGACCTTGCGATTCGCGCTGCACTTTCGATTTCAACAAATCTTACCAGAATTCGCACAACAGTAGCTTGCGGTCTCCGAATTTCATTTGCAAGATAGTTGCCTTCCCGCCATTGTGAAATCGATCTTAAGAAACTGAGAAAGGATCATGTCCCACCTAGTCTTCGTCAAGTCATTCTTCAAGAAACCCACAGAAGTCGGTGCCCTCTGGCCCAGTTCCAATCGCTTGGCTCAGATGATTTGCAAAACCATCCCCTGGAATGAGGTCAATACCATCCTCGAATTCGGTCCAGGCACGGGAGCGATTACTCGAGAAATCGTCCGCAACCTTTCTCCCAATTCGAGGTTTCTCGCCATTGAGCGCTCGCCGGACATGGCAAAATGTCTACGTTCTCATTTTCCGTCGGTCGAAGTCGTCGTCGATTCGGTCGAGCATGTCGAACGAATTTGCCAAGAGCGTGGCATCGAATCGGTCGACGCAATTGTATCCGGTCTTCCTTGGTCTGCTTTTTCTGCGGACTTGCAGGAACGATGTCTTTCGGCCTTAACGCAAGTCCTCGCTCCCGAGGGCTGGTTTTCAACTTACGCTTACTGGCAAGGATTGCTTCTGCCAGCCGGAAAGCGTTTCCGCCGACGATTGCGATCAACTTTCGATCAAGTTCAGTGCAGTCGCACTGTGTGGGGCAACATGCCGCCGGCATTTGTTTACAGTTGCCGCCGTCCATCGTGCAAGTCCATGCAGACAATTGGCTCAAGGCATCATGCGTGAGTTGATCGCGTCCCATCTTCGCCAACTGAACAGACGCTTTGGAGCATTCCGCAGGTTTTGAACATCGAAGCTCGCAAACGATTCGCTTTTCAATGTTTCTCTCGCGAAACGTGTAGGTTGGTTGGACCGAATGGCGCCTCACATGCCACCGAAAGCAGTTCCATTTCACCTGCCTTTAATCGGGAACACGAGCGTTTGCTGTTTCCGTCGTTCCCTGGGTAGAGAGCCGTTGTTGAATGGCCGAGGTGACTGGGATGGCGAATGCAAACCAGAGCGCCGCGATCAGAATCGCAAACTCGCCAATGACAAACGCCGCGACGACGATCAACATGAACCGAACAATCTGAAATCGGTTCCTGCGCTTGCTGATCCATTGATTCACGAGATGCGGATAGCGAATTTGGCTCACCATCAATACGCCAACGAGCAACGCAACGATTGGCAGGATTTGAGATAACACGGAGTTCAGCCATTCGCTAATGCTACGAGAGAAGTTGATCAACTGCACGGTCGAAGGATTTAACCACCGCTGAACGGCCTCCATCGCGATGGGGAACGACGCGATCGTGGCGGCGGCCGCAGGCGACGGCAATCCGACAAACCAAGTGTGCGAGTCATTCTCACCAGTGTCTGTATTGAAACGAGCTAGCCTCAATATCGCACACACGACATAAATCGCTGCTATTCCCCAAAGTATTCGGGGATGGAGGAAACTGCTCGCTGAGAATTGGCGAAGCAAAAATGCCGGTGCAACACCGAACGTTATCACGTCGCAAAGACTGTCCAAGTGTGCACCGAATTCGCTTTGCTGCCGAGTCATGCGGGCAACCGGACCGTCAAGCGCATCGAACACCATGCCGAGAAAGATATAAAAGGCTGCAATGCGGAGATGCATATCTCCCGGTTGGACCAAATCTGGCCCCAACTTGGCAGCGTAGGTGATCGACGCGAAACCACAGAACGCGTTGCCGAGCGTCAGCAGTGTTGGAAGCACCGGCATGCGACCGTCACGTCGAACGACGATCTTACGCCATCTAGCCCGTTGTTTCATAGCTCGCAACGATCGTCTCTCCTGCTTTCACTTTGTCGCCAGGTCGGACTCGAATCTCTAATCCTTCCTCTCTCGGTAGAACCAGCACCGTCCTCGATCCTAGTTTAATCATTCCGAACTGCTCTCCGCGAGCTAATTCTTCCTCGGGACGAACCCAACAGACGATTCTTCGTGCGATGGCTCCGGTTATTTGCCTAACGATGAAGCGACGTGACGCTGGATCCGGACATTCGCATAGCAGAGATATCTGCTCGTTCTCACGTTCCGATTCGGGCCGGAGAGCATTCAGGTACTTCCCCGGTTGATAGCGGATTCCCAAAATTTTCCCTCGAAGCGGCATCCGATTGATATGAACGTTGAAGATCGAAAGAAAAATGCCGATCTCGACGGCTTTACCCCCCAACATTGCATGATCGATCTCGCGCACTCCCGCGATCGTGCCATCCGCTGGGGATACGACGAGATGTTCTCCAAGTGGTGCCATTCGCTTCGGATTTCGGAAGAACCAAAGTATCAATCCTTCGATGACGACGACCACCGCAACAAGACTGCCGAGAAACACCCGAAGGATCGTTGAACTGGTCATCAACAAAAGAACGAATAGGAGTACAACCGCAAGCAACGAGCATCCCGTAAACACAATCACTTCCGCGAGACCGCAGCGAGCGAACGGAAGCGCATCCCGCCAACGAAACGGATCGTCCTCTTCGCGCCAGTGACATTCTGTTTGATTCCGATAGAGCTTCAAGTCTCGAGGATCGAGCACCGGATGAGGAACTCCATGCGGCTCTCCCTGTCTCAACTGCGCCATGCGACGAACGTAGCCTCGGCGAAACGTTTTTAACCACCACCGTCGGACGCTACCCCAAGATCGCTCCAGTGCAATAACGACGCCCCCCCCTGGTTGGATATCTCGAATCCGAGCATCCAAACCCTCGGCAATGTACTCGTCGATATTGTCTTCGGGCGGGGGAGCCATTTCCATCGAAATTACTCATCCAGCGACTTCAACCGGATGCTCCGATATTCGACCCACATCGGAGCGCCTGCATGGATTTGCAAAGCAAGGACTCCCTCGCTCCGAGCTTTCTCGGAATCCTCATCCCAGATCTCGCACACGAGCGAGCCGTTGAGGAAATGTTGAAGATGATTGCCGCGAGCCACAATCTTGACGTCATTCCAATCATCCAGTCGGAAGATCGTCTCGAATTGGGCTTGGTCGAGAAACGTCTCAAGCGATTCCTTCCCATCCTTGGTCCATTTGGCTCGTTCGCCGACGAGACTCATCCGCCCACGGCTTCCCCCCTCGTCATAGAGAAAACCTGCTACGTTTGGAAGGGTGAGTTCGTTCCGAATCTCATGCTGATAGCCACGAACCACCCAATTGTTTGATGCTTTCTCTGGGGCCACTCGATACGAACGATACTGGATGCCGGAGTTGTTTGCAGCAGTGCAACGAAAAGATAGTTCAAGCTCAAAGTCCTTCACTTCTCCCCCAGTCCAAATGAGAAACGTGTTGCCGTTCGCCCTGTTTTCCTCGTTCGTCTCTCCTCGTAGGATGCCGTCACGAACCGTCCATAGCCTCGGGTCGCCATCCCAACCATTCAGAGATTCGCCATCGAACAATGTGATCTGCGTGGTTGGATGATCTGTTTCCGAGGCGGGCGGATCATTTTTCGCTGCTAACGTAATGCATGGCAGACACGCCACCAGCGACCAAATCGCACAAAAAAAGATCTTTCGTAACCGTTGACGGTCTGGGCCGCCTTCATCGTTGAACCGCCGAGCTAAAGCAAAGTTGGCGACTGACAAGCTGACGGATAAGCAACGCATCCAGACGTTAAGTTTGCGGCAGCCCGCGTTTGGAGCGGAAACAACGACAAATTCCTTTTGCAGATGGTGCGTCATCTCTTACCTCAATTTTCCGAAAAGTGTTCATGGCATGCCGCTAACGATTTGTACACAAGACAAATCGACATGCGGAGCTCTGCCATAACTCTCGGATTCTAGCGAGTGAGCTCAGGATGTAAACGGTCGCCGAGGGGTTCACAAGCCGTGACAACTATGAGAAAACCTTGGAATACTTAGGCATTCGGTGCCAACTGCTCAAAAGTATTCGTACAAAGAAACCTGTGATCCTTTCATTGTGGCCCGAATTTTGCAGCGAGGTATTTGCTGACAAAGAATCGTTGGCGATAATGACATCGCTAGCGCATCTGAATTTGTTAGTCACTGTTGTATAGTTCACCGAGTTTCTCGTTTGTTGCGAAAGGTTTCTTAAATGGGTTTTGCAGTTGAACTTACGGACGAAGGCTTTGAGACCGACGTTCTCCAATCCCCAATTCCGGTTCTTGTGGATTTTTGGGCACCCTGGTGCGGTCCGTGCCGTCAGATTGCTCCGTTCATTGAAGAGCTCGCCAAGCAATATGAAGGTCAGGTCAAGGTTGGAAAGATGAACATCGACGAACAACCGCAGATTGCCCAGCAGTACGGTATTTCGAGCATTCCGACGCTGATGGTCTTCCGCAACGGCCAAGTCGCAGACCGCTTCGTCGGCCTGCCACCAGCAAGCAAATTGCACGCAGCCTTGGCTTAAGCCAACCAGAGAAAATCTCTTCCATGCAAGCTCGACACGAACAACAACAATGCGCTAAAGCGTCAGCGAGAGATGGTCTCGGTCTCTTCCGCCTGTTTTGAGCAACATCTCCACTCGATTGCCGACTGTCAACTGACTTTTGTCGCTCGTGTCCGCTCCATCGGTGTGAAAGTGGCTGGCACCGACAAATCGGCTATCCTTGACGCCGACGAATGACTCGCACAGAGACACAGAGGAGTGAGATGTGTAGGAGGAGATTTTCTCTGTGCCTTTGTGCCTCTGTGTGAGCCCAACTGAACGACTTTGCATGGCGGCAACCGTATGATCCGTGACAACTGGCTGGCTGATGAAGTCAGACTTACTCTCTATCAAGATCGAAGTCAAATTAGAATCCATTCAGCAGATGCGGGGGAGGAGGGTGCCGGAGGGTTCGTCTAAGGGGACGTCACGGCCGAGCGACCGTCGGATGACGACTCCGCAAATCGTTCGGTCGATGACTTCACCGATGATCTGTGCTCGCCGAGCAATTGGGGTCGTATGAAGTGCTGCGATCGCTTTTTCTGCATCAGCCGCCGTTACCGCGACAACCATGGCTCCCTCATTGGCGACAAACAACGGATCGAGGCCAAGGATCTCTGACATGCCTCGAACTTCGTCGCTGATCGGTAGCTTGCTTTCGAACACGCGAAGCGTTTGTTTGCATTCGATTGCCCATTCGTGCAGCACGCCGCCTACACCACCGCGCGTGGCATCTCGCATCGCTTTCACGGGAACGCCCGCTTGCCGCAGCGATTCCACCGCAGGCAGCAGAGAACCGCAATCGCTGAGAATGTTGCCTTGAATTTCAAGCTGTTCTCGAGCGTTCAAAATTGCAAATCCGTGCTGCCCAACAGGACCGGTCGCAATAAGGACATCGCCAGGGGCTAACTGTGACGGTCCTGGCGGCACCGGATCAACCACCCAACCGATGCCAGTCGTGTTGATGAACATGCCGTCACAAGCACCGCGCGGTACGACTTTGGTGTCGCCACAAACTGCTTCCACACCCGCCTCTCGGAGCGCGCCACCCATGCTTTCCAGAATCTGAGCCAGCAGCGAAAGGTTTAAGCCTTCTTCCAAAATCAAAGCAACACTGATGAATTTCGGAATGGCACCCGCGACCGCCAGGTCATTCAATGTCCCGTAGACGGCCAGCTTTCCAATATCGCCTCCCGGAAAAAGGAGTGGTGCAACAACGAAGCTGTCCGTCGTCATCGCCAGCGGACCGGGCAACTCGCCGAGAACAGCTGCATCGGCAAAGTGAGCTGCTCTCTCGCCCTGAAACCTCGGCTGAATGAATCGCTGAATCAGTTCGCGACTCATTCGCAACCCGCTGCCGTGCGCCAGCGTGATCTTGCTGTTTTCCAATGAGGTCCAAGTCGGGCATGTCATCCCCCGAATGCCGCTCATGGCGCAACCACCTCGCTTTCCTCTTTCCGCCGATGGTAGGCGAAGTATGCTGCACATGCACCTTCGGAGGAGACCATCGGAGCGCCCATTGGCTGTTCTGGCGTACAATCCCTTCCAAAGAATGGGCATCGGTCTGGCCTCAGTTTGCCCGATAAAACATCGCTGCTGGGACAGACGTTCACACTCGAATCGGTAGCAGGTGCCCCGGTGAAAAAGTGCTTTGCATCCCATCGATGAAACTCGGGCCGCAAGGCATAACCCCCTTGCTCGATGACCCCGAACCCGCGCCATTCCTGATCAGCGATTTCGTAAACCTTTTCGATGCAGCGTTTTGCAGTTGGGTTACCTTCATCCCGAACGCTCCTGGCATAAGCGTTCACAACTTTGGCCTGTCGGGCTTCGAGCAGCCTGACGCACTCCAAGATGCCGTAAAGCAAATCAACCGGTTCGAAGCCGGTGGCCACCACTGGCAAGCCATACCGTTCAACGAATGGCTGGTACTCTTCAAGCCCCATGACCGAGCAAACATGGCCCGCAGCCAAGAAACCATCGATACCGCAGTTCACGTCACTCGCTATCTTTGCCATGGCGGGAACAACGCGAACATGGGAGCTGAGCAGGAAGAAATTTCTCAAATCCAGCCGCTGGGCTTGCAGCACCGCCAGCGCCGTTGCCGGGACCGTCGTTTCAAAGCCAACCGCGAAGAAGACGACGTTCTGATGCGGATGCATGCGAGCCTGAGTGACCGCATCCAGCGGCGAGTAGGCCATGCGGACCTTACCACCTTCCGATCTCGCTTGCATCAAGGATTGCCGCGATCCGGGGACGCGCATCATGTCGCCGAATGTCATCAACAGGGTGTCCGGTTGTTTGCTCCATGCAACAGCTCGATCGATCGCACTGACAGGCGTAACACATACGGGACAGCCCGGACCGTGTACCAGTTCCACTTTATCCCGAAGAGCTTCATCGATGCCGTGTCGCAGCAGGCCATGCGTCTGGCCACCGCAGACTTCCATGATGGTCCAGCGGCGTGAACATGTCGCGCGAATCTGTTCGAGCAACCTCAACGCGAGCGAAGCATCGCGGAATTCATTCAGAAATCTCATAACTCTCCTCCGCTCAGTTCTTGCTCGATCTCGGTTCGACCGAGTTCGTCCAGAATCTGCATGGCCGCTTGTTGATCGAGCACTTGAATGGCCACACCTGCGTGGACGAGCACATAATCGCCTTCCTCGACCTCCGGGACGCAGGACAAATTGCATCGTCGCTGAATTCCCAAGAATTCGACTTCGGCTTCGCAGAATGGCGGCTCACGTTCGAGCCAGCGGACAACTCGACCTGGTATTGCTAAGCACATGTGCCACCTCGTAGTGCGGATAATGTTCGATTGCGATCATGACATGAATACTTGGTCGGACTCGGGGATTGGGCCAGCAACTCATTTGCAGCGATGAATAACTGCCCAGCGGCCAGGCCTCCGTCATTGACTGGAATTGCTTGCGGATAACAGAACTCTCGCTGACATGCTCGTAGCTCATTGATCACAAGTTCGGAAAGCAACCTATTCTGAAACACTCCACCGCTCAATACCACCGGTAGCGAGGCAAACTGCTGGCAGACATCTACAATTCCATGGGCAAGTGCGCGATGAAACCGCATGGCTATTCTCGCGGCGTGAGTACCGCGTTGAACATCTTCGATCAAATCGCGAAGCAATGGGGACCAATCGAGCAGGTACGGAGGCAAAGCTACGGTGCGATTCGATAAGACTTCGGGCAAGACGTCGAGCAGGGTTTCGCTTGGCACGAGGGGAAGTGAGTAGCAGCCCGTCTCATCGGCATCCGCGAGAGACTCGAGCAGGGCCGCGAAATGCCCTTCATACGACTGTCCACCTGCGACGATCTCTTCCGGCACAATTAGAGCGGCCACGGCATCGAATAATCGACCGGCGCTTGAAGTGACAACGTCGGTTGGTCTTTGAACCGACGAGTGTCCTCTTGCCTGCTTTAACAACCACTCTGCGATCCGCTTCGGCTGGCGTATCGCTCGCTCTCCACCTGGCAGCAGGAAAGGTCGGAAACAAGCAAGACGTTCGAATCCACGGACCGAGCAGCGTAAGAATTCGCCTCCCCACACGGTACCATCCGGTCCTGCCCCCGTCCCGTCCCAGGCAATGCCGAGAACCTGGCGGTCTAGCCAGTTGCTTTCGATCATTCCCGATACGACATGGGCATGGTGGTGTTGAACCGATTGTTTGGGAAGGTTTCGTTCGCGGGCGAAGTCGTCTGCCCATCGCGTCGTAAAGTAATCGGAATGAAGATCAGTCACGATGCATTCTGGCTCGAAGTGATAAAGCTCCAGCCAATCTTGGACGTGTTCGGCAAATCGACGACGCGACTCCAGCGAATCCATGTCCCCCAGGTGCGGCCCAAGAACGGCTTGCTCTCCGTTGTAGATGGCGATGGCTACTTTCTGATGTCCCCCTATGGCAAGGATTTTTGGTACTGGTACTGAGTTGCTGCTATAGACGTCGGCTGCTTGCGCGAAGGCTCGGCAGGGCGATGGCAAACTCAACGGTGCACGTCCTCGCGCCAATCGAATGGAACGCGTTTGCTGGTCGATGCACTGAACAACACTGTCATCGATCGGTCGGATGATTTCGCGATTGTGAAAAATAATATGCGGAGTGATCTCAAGCAAATCCGGCTCGTCGTCCGGGTGCCGATAGGCGATCGGTATCCCCTCTCGATTGCCACTTGTTGCGATGATCGGCCCCACGGCGTTGGCCAGGTAAGCATGCAGCGAACTCGTTGGCAGCATGACTCCGATGGAACTTAAACCAGGAGCCACATTGTTGGGCAAACATCCTGGGCGTTGCGGAACCACGATGATTGGGCCAGCACGACTGGTTAACGCATCGCGATCAGCATCGGACAAGATGCAGAAACGTTCTGCCATCGCAATATCGGCGACCAAGATGGGAAGAGGTTTCGCTTTTCGTTCCTTTCGAGCCCGGAGTTCCGCAATCGCCGTTTCATTCAGAGCATCGACCATGTGCTGATAACCGCCGATCCCCAGCAATGCGATGACTTTCCCCTCGCGAAGCCATTGAACGGCTTGATCGGCAGTGTCGCCCTTGCGTAGGTCATCCTGAAGACCATCAAGGTCGTACACACAGTAGGCAGGCCCACATCTCGGGCAGGCCATGGTTTGCGCATGAAAGCGGCGGTCTCGAACGTCGTACCATTCCTGTTGACACTCCCTGCAAAGCGGAAAATTGGCCATCGCCGTTTGGTGACGTTCAAACGGCATCGATTGAATCACGGTATATCGGGGGCCACACTCGCAACAAGTCGTTAACCAATAATGAGTGCGCCGTTCGCCAAGCCGAAAGACTTCACCGCAGCAGGCTGAACATGTAACCACATCGAGCGGTACGGGAATTGCAAGCCGACGCGCCGGCTCGCTCGCAACGATTCTGAAGTCGCTTGCTTTCCGAGAGTCCAAACGTTCCTCGGATAATACTTCGACTGCGATGAAAGAAGATAGAGCGGAGGGAATGCGAGCCAGAAACTGATCCACCTGATATTCAGGCCCCTCAGCAAACACCTCGACCCCGCGTTCTGAGTTGCAGACCCACCCCGTCAAATCAAGCTCGACTGCCAAACGCACGATCGCCGGTCGCATACCAACCCCCTGCACGTATCCGCTTAGCACAAAATGCCTCGCGATAAGTTCAGATCGAAGCGGTTTCAGGTGTGCCATCGACTGCAGTTCCTGTTACGAATTGGCTTTAAGCATTCGCCCCTCACGTTGTTTTCGGAACAAGGACATGTTCCCTGCGTTGCTGTTCCAGCCAAAGACAGAATGCATCAATGCCTGACCCGTCGACGGCGGATAAGGTAAACGCCATGAGCTTTGGCTGAATCGTGCGAGCATCCTGAATCGCCAGTTCTGGATCGAACGGGACGTAAGGAAGCAAGTCCGATTTGCTGATGATCAACGCATGACTGGTGCGAAACATTTTCGGATACTTGGCAGGTTTGTCGTCTCCTTCAGTCACACTCAACATGGTGACTCGAACGTGTTCTGCCAGATCGTGCGAGGCTGGGCATACCAGATTGCCAATGTTTTCGATGACTAGAAAATCCAGATCCGGATCGCCGATGGCTTCAAGCCCACGCCGCACCAGTGGCAATTCCAAGTGACAGGCCCCCCCCGTGGTAAGCTGCGCGACCGGAAAGTAAGGTTCCAATCTCCGCGCGTCGCGGTCGGTTTCGACGTCGCCGACCAGCACAGCCATCCTGTAACTACCAAGCCATCGCTGACCAATCTTTTCCAAGAGAGAAGTCTTGCCCGCACCGGGCGAAGAAACCAAATTTACGACCAACGTGCCACGCTTCGTCAATCGCTCGCGTTCCCTTTGCGCGTTCAACTTCGATTCGAGCTGGATATCGCGGCGAACGGTTACTCGCTTTCGTTCCAGAACTGGCTTCTTGTTCTCGGAATCGACCATAGCTTCCCTCTCCCTCTAGCGTCGAGTTGGAACCGTCATCGCAGTCTCGTGTGAATTTGCGTCGGGGCTGGCGTCCGTTGCAAAGTCAACGCTGACCAGGATCACCGCATCCCCACTTGCAACTCGAACCGAATTCCCACCGCACTTGTCACACTGAAAGTCGACCGTATCGCACCGCGTTTGCTGACGGCAAGTCTCACACAGAAGCACCATGGGGACTTCTCGCATGATAAGCTCGACGTCATGACCGAATCGTTCGACGGCCAAATCGTGGAAAGCAACTTCGAACAACGTCGGCTCAATGCCGCTGAGCGGTCCTACTTCGACCTCCACGCTCGCAAGGTGCCCGTCCCGGAAATCGTGGGCCAACTGTGAAACCTGCTGGAGTAAACTCGACGCCAACGAACGCTCGTGCATGGCTCCATTCTCCCGGATGATACAGATTGCATTTCAGACAGCTTCGAGCTCCACGTGTAGTTTCTGCCAAATACATTCGGCAATCGACTTCCAGTCGGGATCCAAATGTGGCGACCGAACCACGGCTGGCATTTCCGTTTCGCAGACCACATCGCCAATCACTTCAATTCCAAAGACAATCACCTCACTCGGAAGGATTCCAAGCTCATCAGCAAGCTCGAGGACTTGCACGACTCCGACGCCGTGCGAGTTCAACCAACGGGCCGAACTCAATTTCGCTGAAGGCCAATGCCACTGATAAACGCGAGCACGATCACAGTCTAAAATTCGTTCAGGCAAGGCGCGATCTCCAGCTTCCTCAATGCCGATAATCCTGCATGCGTCGATGATGACGATCCGTTCGCATTGATCCAGGACATGCAACAAATCGAGGGGAACTCTGACGGATTCCATTCGAACGAGCTCCGGGTCTCGCTCGCGGAGAGCCGTCGCGACTTGCCATCCAGCTTGATCGTCGCCGATCGGACTACCAATGCCAAAGATCGACCAGGCCTTCACTTTTTGAGCTTCATCATTCAAGTGCTGAGCGTTCATGGCTTAAGCCCTTATCACCGTTGGAGGCTTGCCATCTCCGCGGTCCAGAGTGACTCTGAGAAAGTGGGTCGAGCAACTGATACAGGGATCGTAGTTGCGAACCAATCTCTCGCAGAGAATTCCGACTTCCAGGTCCGGACGCTGTAAGATGGTCGGCAGCAAGCGTCGCAGATCGGATTCGATCTGTGCCTGATTCTGAGACGTCGGTGGAACGATTTTTGCGAACTGGACTTTCCCCGCATCATCGACTCGGTAGCGGTGATAGATCAAGCCGCGCGGCGCTTCCGTGGCCGAACACCCCTCGCCGGCCCGAACAGTAAACGTGGCTCTCGGCGGGACCTTGGGGTCGTAAGATCGAAGGATGTTTAGCGCTTCTTCAAAGGCGTGAACAACCTCGATGGATCGACCCACAATACCGCGATACGGATTGTGGCAATCGCTCCAGTGGATTTCGTCGGCAATCCGTTTCGCGCTTGAGGAAAGCAGGTCTCGATTCCAGTGCAAACGTGCGAGCGGCCCAACGAAGTACGTAGTTCGACCATTCAACTGACACGATTGCAAAGCCGTCGAATGTGCGACGTGCTCTTCGCCAAAGTGCTGCTCATACTGGTCGATAGCGATCAGCCTATCGGCCCCGAAAGCGATCTTCCCGCGATGGATGGCGTACTCGTCATCGTGTTTGAGAGCAACAAAATCGTATTGACCGTCATATTCGGGAAAATCCAAAGCTGCCAGCCATCGGACGGTTTCGATCGCCGCTTGCAATCCCCACTCGAATTCGGAGAGCAACGATGCCATTTCGTCGAATCTGGGAAGCCGGTAAAAGCCGCCGACGGCCAAATTGATGGGATGAATCGCTCGACCACCGAACACCTCCAACAATCGATTGCCAAACTTCTTCATTTGCAGTCCGCGCTTCACTTCGTTGGGAAATCGCTTGGCGAGTTCAATGGCACTGTCGCAATCAAAAAAGTCGGGAGCTTGCAGTAGATGGACATGCAGTACATTGCTTTCGATCCATTCGCCGTAATAGATCAGACGGCGAATCCGCTCGACTTCTGGAGAGACCTTCACTCCCATTGCGTTTTCGAGTGCTTGCACGGCTGTCATCTGATAGGCGATCGGGCAGATGCCGCAGATTCGAGCTGTGATATCAGCCACATCTTCGAATGAACGACCGATCAAAAGGGTCTCGAACAATCGAGGTGGTTCATAGATGTTCAGCTGGCACTCTTTGATCTCGTTTCCATCGAGCTGGACATATAGCCCCCCCTCGCCTTCGACTCGGGTGAGGATCGGCACACGTATCCGACGCTCGCTATTCAAATCTACCATCGAACGAACTCCATCGATTTTGGGAGGTTGCCATTGGTTTTCGCCATCACTGGTCCATGTTGATCAACCGACGACCTTCTTCGGCAAATTCCGGTGAATAAGCATGAAAGCTCTGCAGGAATCGCGACGCCTCGGACGGACTCAGGACCGGTAAAAGAACTCCCTGTGACAGCGCTGGCACGTTTGTCTGAATGGCAGGTCCAAAGCAACCGTAGCAACCCCGATCGTAGGCCGGACAGATCGAACCACAACCGCTTTGGGTAACTGGGCCTAAACAAGGAATTCCCTTGGCGACGACGACGCACACTGTTCCGCGGCGTTTGCATGGTTGGCAAACGCTTTCGGTGGACGTGCGAGGGCGATGACCGGCGATCAGTGAGCTCAGCACCTCGATCAACTGATGCTTGTCGATCGGACAGCCGCGTAGTTCAAAATCGACTGGGACATGCGCGGAAATCGGAGTGCTGGTCGCCAGCGAATCGACGTAGTCCGGCCTTGCGTAAACGGCTCGCATCCATTCCGCATGGTCCGCGAAGTTGCGTAACGCTTGAATGCCTCCCGCCGTTGCACACGCACCGATCGTGACCAGGAATTTCGACTCCCGACGTAAATGAACGATTCGTTCTCGATCATGCTCGGTGGTGATCGATCCCTCGACCAACGTTACATCGTAGGGGCCGTCCTCAAGACGGCTGGAAGCCTCCGCAAAGTGAACGATCTCCACACGGTCTGCGATGGTGAGCAATTCGTCTTCGGCGTCGAGCAGCGTCAGTTGGCATCCATCGCACGACGCAAACTTCATCACGGCCAATCTTGGTTTTGCAGCCATTAAAAATCCCTTATACGCAAGAAAGGTTCCAGGGCGTCATAACGAAACACGGGGCCATCGCGACAGACGAACGTGGAGCCAAGTTGACAGTGACCACAAAGTCCGACGGCGCATTGCATGTTACGCTCCATGCTCAACCAAATCGATTGCTTCGGAATGCCCCGCTTCCTGGCACTTAGCGCCGCATAGTGCATCATGATTTCAGGTCCGCACGTTACGACTTCCGTACTGTCCGGACGCAATCCTGGTAATCGGTCCAGGAGAAGAGGCACCACGCCAACAGCGCCACTCCACGCATCGTCAGCCCGGTCAACGGTTTGCTGAATTTCAATCTCGTGAGCTCGCCAGGAATCCAGTTCATCGGTATACAGCACCAGGTCGGGCGACCGAGCTCCGTAGAGCAAAACGACCCGACCAAAATCGCTCCGATGGTTCATGATCCAGTAAATCATGGGACGGAGCGGAGCCATGCCTAGCCCTCCGGTGACGATGACGACGTCCTTTCCTTGGCAGACATCGATCGGCCAGGAACTACCGAAAGGACCACGGACCCCGATCGTCGAACCGACGGGCAACCGTGCGATCGCCTCGGTGACCCGCCCGACCACTCGGATCGTATGGACCAGTTGTTGCTCATTCGACTCAGCACTTCCGCTGAGACTAATGGCAACCTCACCGCAGCCCGGCAAGTACAACATGTTGAACTGGCCGGGAAGGAATCGATATTCTTTGGCAATAGCCTGGTCATCGATCCGCAGCCAATAGGTTGCGACGGACGCGATCTCCTGCCGCACCCGTTCCAAGCGTGCAGTGAACGAATGCCACGGATTCTCTTTCGCGATCGCAGTCTTCGGCATGGCAGTAATCATGTGGCGATCTCCGAATCAGCACATAGCACCGCTACCTCTTCCGTTAGATCGATGCCGACCGGACACCAGGTAATACAGCGACCGCAACCAACGCAACCGGAGGTATCGAACTGCTCAACCCACGATCCAAGCTTGTGCGTTAACCATTGGCGGTATCTGGAGCGAATGTCACCACGCACGGGTCCGCCGCTGATATGGCTGAAATCGAAGTTGAAACAGGAATCCCAGCGCCGCTGGCGAACGATTTCTTCATTCACTAGGTCCGTAACGTCGTCAACGGAACTGCAGAAGCAAGTCGGGCATACCTGCGTACAGTTTGCGCAGCTCAGGCAGCGTTTGGCGACATCGCTCCAATGCGGATGATCGAGCTGGTTCAGCAATTTCCGGTGCAAGTCAGTTGTGTCAATTCTGCGAGTCTGTTGAGCCGCCGCTGCGTTCCAGCCCGCCGTCGCAGCGCGAACTTCGTCTTCGGTTGCCGTTCTTAGCGGCAACTGGTTCGCGACCGCTTCGCCCGCTTCCGAACCGATCTGCAATACGAAACCGTCATCCAGTTCTGTCAACGCTAAATCAAATCCGGCCTCAGACGCAGGGCCCGTTGCCATGGAGGCACAAAAACAGGTTTCCGCCGAGCGCGTGCACTGAACCGAAACAATAAAAAGTTGATTACGCCGAGCTGCATAGATCGGGTCCTTGTAGTGTTCGCTGATGAACACGCGATCTTGTATGGCAATCGCCGCCAGCTCGCAGGCTCGCACTCCAATGAATGCGAACTTGGGATGTTCGACCTCCGGCGAGTGGGTCTGGAAACCGTCGGAAGTGATTCTTGTTCGCATGACGGGAACCGAGGGCGGGAACAAGAATTTCTTCCACGATTGTGGACCGACAACGAAATCGAAGCAGCGATCTCTGTTTGTTTTCGAAAGCCGATAGCGCCCTGGAGCTTGCTCGTCTGTCCAACCGATCGGGAGTTCGTCAACTGATGAAACGTGATCGTAGACGACTGCATCCTGTTGCAATTTGGGCCCGACGCAAGTGAATCCCAAGCTGGACAGCGCATCCAGAAGGGCCTGGAGTTTCGGTCTTTCGAGGAAATGCATGTTATCCTTTCCTTGGGAATACAGAGTAGCTCACGAGCTTTAGAGATGCCAAAACTTGCGTGTTCCAAGTATCTCGCGTGTTCCGAATCATTAGTGTTCCGTCATTGTTTTTGTTGGGCGTTCATCTTGAGAGGCATCGATTTCGCGTCTGGCAAGTTCCCGACAGTCGCGTATTCGCGCCCCAAGGTTTATCTGTAATCTCGCGTGGTGACCGACCATTAGGTTTTCGGTGCTTGAAACAGATCGAGAAGCTGCAAGCGGGTTGCGACCAAGCGCTGAGCAATCGCGGATGCCAGCATTCGCATGAATTCGTATCCGAATTTCGGATCGCTTTCTGCTAACTCCTCGACTTCAGCGGCGGGGACGGCGATGAGTTTGGACGGCTCAACGCACGTAGCGGAACAAGTCATGGTCTTGTCGCCAACGATCGAAGACCAAGCGACCAAATCACCCGGCCCCAGAGTCAAGATTCGCGTCGCTCCTCGCCCTGGAACCATGACGGTCAAATCCATTTTCCCTGCCATGAGAACGTAAAAATCGCGGTTCCGCTCACCTTCGCGAAAGAGCGTCTCGCCAGCTTTGAGTTCCAGGTGTTTTCCAAAGTTCGACAGCGATACCAGATACCGTTCGGATAGATGTTTACCAAAAATCGTTTTGCTCAGTAATGTTGTCACAGTTTATTCCTTGCACCTTTTGTCCCTTAACTTTTCGAAGGCCACCCACTGTCGAAATTCTATCAAACCCTCGCCAAAATCGGCTGTTGCTCGAGCGGAAACAACGTCGCAGCACGATGCAGATCATTACTCGAAGGCGAATTTGTTTTTCGCAACGTGCGGTTGCTAAAATCGAAATGTCGTTGCAAACAACAAGCGCATGGGCTGAGCTATTCACTTCGAGTGCTAGTTGGAGAAATCTTTACGTGCACTGACGCTCCTCGCAAAGTTAGTCACTTAACGGAAGGGCTAATGCAAACGTGGCCATCAACAAATTTGCCGAGAAGCAACGCTTCCATTCGCCATTTCTTGCAGCGGCTCGTGCTTGGAACATGAACGGTTTCTGCTTCTCGCGAGGCCGCCTCCACTGCCGCATCACTGAATAACACGAAGTAGGATCAGTTCACTGAGCAGCATGTCGCTCTTCGACAATCAACATGGAGTATGATTCATGGAATCCTCGACTCCATGCAATCAACGTCTCACCGATCCTAGCCAAAAGAACGAGGCCTCATCAATCGGAGCTGCTACCTCTTCACATTTTCGTGTCATTCGTGCATTTCGTGGTCAGCTCCTTTCCTCTCGCTTGCACACGGCGCTGGATAGAGGATTGAGCACCACGAAAGAATCGATATAGACGAAATACATGGTACAATGAAGCGATGGACTCCAAAGCTTTAGTCGATGCTGTTCGTGAACAGTCAATCGATGTATTCAATAGGATGTTTCACGCAGTGGAACTCGTTCAAGAACGTTTGAATCGAGCATGTGAGGCTCTGAGATCTGCCCAGGTGCCCTATGCATTGGTTGGAGGCAACGCCGTTGCAGCATGGGTTGCTACCATTGATGATGGAGCCGTTCGCAATACGCGAGATGTCGATTTGCTGCTGGCCGAGGAAGATCTTCCTCAGGCCACCGAGGCTTTAGAGAAGGCAGGCTTTGTGCGCGACATGGTCATGGGTACGGTCGTGTTTCTGGATGGTCCTAATGGAAAACCCAGTCAAGGACTCCATATTCTCATCGCCAATCGCAAGGTTCGTCCAGACTACGCAAGCCCTACTCCCACGGTGGATCGAGCGGTGGAAATCAATAACAAACGAGTGGTCGAGCTGCAGGCGCTTGTTGAAATGAAGCTTAACAGCTACCGTGACAAGGATCGTACCCATTTGCGAGACATGATCCAGATCGGTTTAATCGACTCGACGTGGCCAGGGCGTTTTCCTCCATCGCTGGGCGAGCGATTGCAATCTCTGCTAGACGATCCAGATGGATAGTGATCGCTGCGGGTAACTTTTCGGGATAGTTATCGCTGCGGGTAACGCTTCTTTCGCGGCGAGCAACTTGGAGTTACTGCTCGTCGCTCGTAGTCGTTGGACGGGCCAACTTCTGCTCAAAACCGTTCTGATTGGGGGCCCAATCGGTGCCCGCGCATCGCGAAGAATTGTCTTGGGAATCTCCCAGTCGCTTCGTGCCGGTATTCGATCAAGCTCCTAATCCGATTCGATGTCAAAAACCTTGATTGCGAAAGGATCGAGTGAATCGAGCGTATCGCACTAAGCAGTCGATGCCACTAAGCAGTCGGTGCCACTAAGCAGTCAGACGACCTACTCGGTGCCAGCCGATACACGAACAACAAGAATAAACCGTAGCGTCACGGCTTGTTGATTTAGTCGCTCTATCAGCCGCAGAGCGCTAGCTCTCGGTTCATTTTGCAGTGGTATTAAAGCAACAACCGGACGCTATCGCGTTCCGGCTGATTAAATCAACAAGCCGGTCAGCAAGGGATGATTTTGACCACCGCATCCGATTGATGATCAGGCCCTGCTTGGTGCCAGCCAATACTCGAGCAACACTTGGTGCCAGCCAATACTCGAGCAACACTCTCTGGAGAGACAAATCAGGATTCCAGCGACTCTTCGCCTACTTCATCGGAAGCGTCAGCTGAGGATTCGAACAAGCCTAATGACGGTACACCGAGTGAAAGTGAAGGTGGCGGCGGCCAAGATCAAGCAAGAGTTTCTGATCGAAGGACCTACTTCGTAAGCACTCAACCGCCTGAAGATGGCGCATCGGAGACTTCTGCAGAACAGCAACCCGAAGCGGCTTCGGGACAAAGCCAAGATCAACCTCCTGCGAAGGAAACGGAGGAGGAGCTCAAGGAACGACTAGAGGCAACTCGCGAAAAGATCACCCGCGATAATCAGAGGGCGATCGATGATCGGAATGAAAAACTGGCTAATGCCCGCCGAAAGGTAGATGAATTGAATGCCCGATTTGCAGAATGGTACTACTTGATCAGTGAGTCCGAGTACAAGAAGCTTCGAGTGACCTTGGATGATCTTATTCAACCGAAAGGTGCGTCTTCGGCGAACAGTTCGCGGCCGACGCCCCCCGAAGTTTCCTTTCCAAATCAGCCTAATTGATAAAAGAGCTGGCAGAGGAAGCGTCGATCCGAAATTGTGGCTGTGTCTATAAGTGGGGGCCTAGTCGGTGCGGTCTAGTCGATGCCAGCCAGTTGGCGGCCGCCCAGTCGCTGCCTCTCAGTGTTGGATCATGCTCTTTATCAGGTTCGATTTCAACAACCTTGATCCCGAACGGATCGAGTCGAATAGAGCGTATCGCAAGACCGGCGAGCTCACGATCAACGAATTCGCGAATGCACGCCGGGGGGAAGTTCAATGCAATGAGGAACGAAAATCCATTACCAGCATTGGACGGCGCCGTTACCAGCCTTGGATGCCGCAGTTACCACAGCTGGGTGCCGAAGCTATCAGCCTGCGACCCCGCTTTATCACCAATCGGTGCCGCAGTTACTAGCCTTGGCCTCCGCCGTTAACAGCCTTGGGGCGCTCAGTGCAGCTGTTGGATTGGGTGCATAGTGCAGCTGTTGGATTGGGAGGCACAGTGCAGTTGAAAAGTCTGGGGCGGCAACCGCACTTGGCTCGGTGCACAGGCCCAAGCCACCCTCATGTCGATCATTCAAACCGCCAAACAACGCGCCATCGAATCCTTTCACTGGCTGCAAAAAGCGTTCACCGCTGCCATGCTCGCGATCGCTATACGGTAATGAATTACCTCTTTGGGGCTACTTTTGTCAACAGAATGTCCCTATTGGTTCCCTTGGAGGTTTCGGTTTGATTGAAGGTTCGACAAATGTCCTTCGACGAAGATGTTTCCGAAACCTCAAAACAAATTGAAAAATTCTTGACAGTATTGATTGCATCCAGTAGAATCCGAAAAAAATGCTTCCTATGAACATCCTTTGATCTCACAAGGATATGGAAATGCATCCTTCTCTTCATCGCTTCATCGCTTCATCGCTTCGTCGCTTCATCGCTGGGTTGCGATCCGAATTAGTGAAAATGGTTTGCGAACATTCTCCGATCGATTGACATTCGTCGGTGTCGCCATGGCCTGCCTGCTCATTCAATGCGGGGGATGTTACCTGGAAACGACTCCGCAAAATGAGGTGGCCCTGTTAATCGAACAAGCGGCACGATTGAAACCAAAGCAAGAAGTACGAAAACTTGCTACCGATTCAAGGATTCCTGGCGACGACAAGTTGGTTTATGACGCGGGAGTCGTTTTCGTTGAACGAGAGAACTTCGTTGCATTTCGACTACTGTCCCATTGGATAAGGTCAGCTTCGGATGTCGTAAACGTTGAACATTCTTGCGATTGCTCGCAGTGAACTTTCGAGATTTTCGCGATGCTAGGGGAGAACCTGCAGTTGCGATGGAAATCTGCTTTTCCCGAGATGAGTTCAATGAAGAGTACTATCCAAGCAAGATGCTATTTGTTCCCGTACATATCCTGTTGCGCAACGGTGAGCGAGTTTCGATGGAAATCCGTTTCCTTCGAGTTGCCAGTTGATCGGTTGAATGTTCATTTCAATTCCTTTTAAGGAGCAATGAGTTATGTCCAGTCAAAAGCGAACACATTGGTATCGAATGATTTTCGCTTCAGGGGCAGTATTGGTTTGCCTTTGTAGCTTTCATTCGGACGTCAAGTCAGATGTGCCGATGTTGCAGGACTCAGAATGTGTCAATACGTTTTGCGATGGTTGGCAAGGCAACTGTAGAAAGGTTGGTCCAAATGTTCTTGGAGAGTGTCACATATGTGAGTCTTCTGGTCTGCCAGTCTCGAAACATTGTCGGCAAACGCCAAACAAGTGTTGCTTTGCCGAATCCACAGCATTCAACAGGGTTGGTTGTGCCGTAAGATTGCCAGGACATTGTGTTGAAGATCCGTGTTACTACACTGGAGCGAGCTGTGTTGTAAATGACGGCGCTCAGCCAGACCCTAGTGATAAGTGCTGGTTAACTGTTTGCGACCTAAATCGAGTAAATTGCGATATGCAATGATTCTCGCATGCAACCAGCCGTACGTTCTCTCTACGTCCTGTTCTTGACCATTCATGTTCGAATGATCGGAGCGATTGATGTGAGTGCATTCGGTAAATCGCTTTGGTTGGTGTAGGCCAGAGGACATCCGAATAGGAGTAGGACTTCTAAGGAGAAGTTTGCCGACGAAATGCGCCGACTTCGCATGAGTGTTTCACGCTCCTCCTGCAACGCTTTTGATAGACTAGATAGCATCAAGTTTCGGCAGAAAAATACACAGGATTAGACGATTGACCAATGCTGGGAGCAATCGTGTTGCTCCCAGCGTTAACTTTTTGAAAATTTGAGTACGCAGCCCTGATACCCATTCACGAGGCGAAGTATGTATCTATCTTGCAAGTGCTGCCACCATTGTGTGCTGTTAGCGCTTTGGTGGATTTCGATCTCTGCCGCAGCCTGGATGCCATTCGCTATCGCAATCGATCCGAAAGAGAATGCAGTAGATGATTCCATTCCGATGGAGCTGGCACGGTACTGCGAATCGTACTCTAGGTTGCAGCATGTTGGTTTTGAGGCTGAGGTTTACGAAGTCCCAAACAGGAGCTACAGCACGGTTCAACCAGGCGAGTCCTTATTGCCCCTGCTCGCTCTTGGAAATCGGAAGTCATCAAGCAATGTTCATCTTGACTTTCAATCCGGAGACTTCCGCACGATTCTAACGATCGACCAAGAGAATGGTGGTCGCTTTCAATGGTGCAATTCGTATAAGGATGGGATTGCTTATTCTTGGAACCCAGAAACACAGATTGCAAATGTCAAGCGGGTGCGCCATCACCTTCCTAGTCCTTCGACAGCACATGGGATGGGTTGGCAGATCGGAAGAATCATTAACGTCGGCGATTATTCGTTAGCGCAAGTATTGATCAATCGCATGTATGCCGGCGATATCCGGCGCCAATCGCCGAACACATTTACTATTGAGAATGTATTTGCAACCAGGAAAAACGAAAATTACTATGAAGTAACATTGCAAGTCGCTCCCCAATATGGTTACATGCCGACTCAAATCGAAGTGCATTATGTTACTGCTTCGGGCAAGTCTCCTTTGACTAAAAGAATGGTAGGAGACTACCTGAAGGTACAAAATTGCTGGTTCGCCACAAGTTCGCTAGTCGTTAGTTCGAAGTTCGAGGATCCCGATGCCAAAGCAACATTGGTCATTGTTGAACCTTCATCGTTGCGGATGAGCGATTCGCCGATCGCGAATTATGCTTTCGAAGCTCCTTCGGAGTATCGTGTGTATAACGCAATCACCAATACGGTGACGGGACCGCCGGAACCGACTCCCGAAGCGTCCGCGAAGCGGGTTGAAAGAGAGCCACGCCAGATCATCGCGCGCGTGCGTGCTCCTGATGCCAGAGGGAACTGGACGCGAACCGTATTGATCCTGCTTGGTTCGGGAGGATTGGCGGTGGTGGTTTTCCTGGCCGCCCGTCGCTATTTCTTTCTCGTCCTGCTGACCGTAACCTTGACCTCAGCGGTTGGCTGCAATCGTTCGTCAAGTAGCAATCGTTCGTCAAGTAGCCAGCTTCAAACTTCCAAATCGCGAACGGTCCTGATCGATTCGATCTTAGAACAGGAAGGGAATGGCGCGATCAAACTGTTCTTTGATGCGAATGAGTTGACACACCAGAAAGTCGCGGAGATCGTTGTCCATAATATCTCTCGAGGGGATATCGAGTTCGATCCGCTCGTGGCGACCTCTTGTGGTTGTGCTAGTGCACAATGGCGCTCGACGCGCATACCCATAGGCAAGTCTGGTGTGTTGGAAGTGATTATCGACCCGGCCCGAGGTCAGCCGGTAAACGAAGCCGTCGCCACGGCGAAGTTGCTCAAGCCTGTGGAGCGAGAAATCTCGTTCCCCATCTCTATCGAAACAAATTTGGAATGGTCGATTAAAGATGACAAGGTCCGTTTCCAAGGATATGCGGGAGAGCGTGGGACGGCGACGATTCGGGTGCTGACCCCGACGATCGAAATGGCAAGCCAGGTTCAAGTCAGTGGGATCGCCGGAATAACCATCGATGGTCCCCCTGTCAATGTCTTCGAAACCAGGGAATTTGACATTCCCATTTCCGTCGATTTACCGGCAGACGAGTCGGCTTTTTCCTTGGGAACGATTTCGATATCGCATCCGCTGCTTCATCCGTCGGTCATCATTCGTCCTGCCTATGTTCAAATGCGATCACCTGGGTCGTTTGGAACAAGGATCATTAGTGTGTCTCGGCAGACGTCCACGATCGACTTTCACTGGCTGGACGGTTGGCGACTCAAGGAGTTGATCGTGTCGAGCGGCCCTCTGAAGATCGACGTCAACCAACAGGACGAGCTCCGCAAAGCTACTGTTGAACTGCGTTGGAGGGAAGAGGCCGGAGCTGATGAACAAGCAATCGTGACCGCGTCGGTGGAGAACGCATCCGGCAAAGTGGTGGCGTGCAAGCTGCGGATAATATCGGCGATGGAAGGTGAATCGACTAAACCTCGTGACGCAAAATGAGGCGTTCAGACGGATGGGAGAGCGGAAGAAAAAATTGACCAATGATAGCCCGCTGAGTCATCGAGGAATCATCGTTTCCTGCCCCACTTACATTTCGGACTGGTATATTCTCAGATGGCGTTCGCGTTGTGCTGGCCGGAGTAACTTCAATGTGATCATTGGCCTCAGCATGGGCATCCTTAGCCAAATGGTTCGGGGTCGTGGCCAACGTCCAGGCAAGCGTCGCTCTTCGGGACTTCGATCATTCCAAGTGCCTTGTTCGATGGAAGTTGCGGAAAGGGCTCATCGAATCTCAAGAAGACGGAGAACCCAGCGATGTATTTGAGAAACGCACGTTTAAGGTTGCCCGCGAGGGATGGCCGTTCCTCTGGTAGAGTGCTCCGCTTTCGATGTTTCGCGGGACTGACCGTGGTGGAATTGGTGGTTGCCTTGAGCATCGTGGCGATCCTGGTGGGCTTGCTCCTACCTGCCGTCCAGTCGGCACGGGAGGCGGCGAGACTGATGTCCTGCCAATCGCGGCTACGCGAGTTCACTTTTGCTTCGAAGCAGTGTTCCGATGCAATGAATGCTCTTCCGGAATCGCGGATTGGCATCGACTCGAATACTGGGCAAGGGACCTTCGAGCGGATGTGGGGAAGGATGATCGCTCCTTTTCTCATTGGGAATGTGGCCAATGAGTGGTCATCAACGCAACGACCGTTCGAGTCGGCGTATTCCGGTCTTTTTGGCACGGCCCCTGCAATTCTCCAATGTCCGTCATCGATCATCAAACAGAAGGTGGAAGACTTTTCTACATTGGTCGGCCACCCGATAGAAACGGGAATCAGCACGGAGACATCCGACTACCGGGGCAATCTCGGCTTTTTTGACATGAGTTTCCCGCATCGGGGTTTTGGAGGCATGGGGCCGTTCGCCATCTTGAAAGAGAAGAGCGAGCCGATTAAGGAGGCGTCGATCACCGACGGACTGTCGAATACCATTTATGCATGGGAGACCGTGGGAGCTGGTCTTGTAGAGCAGGTTAAGAGAGGAGAGGAACTTGTCATCTCGCGTTGGCTTCGCTCCAATTCCCCTCAATTCTTCTACTTCGAGAATTCGGATAAAGCGGAAGATCAATTCGAATCTCCGGAGGGCAGTTCACTTCATGGTCACTTCAAGGGATGGCCAGGATTTGCAGCGGGGCATATTTACGTTTACTGGATTATTAACGATGAGCAGCGCAGGTACTCACCACGTTATTTGCAATCCAACTATATGAGCGATCCCTTCTCGTTGCACCCTGCGGGGATCAACGTTTCGATGTGCGATGGATCGATACGCAGGATACGCTGGGACATGGAATGGGACCTGCTGTATGCGCTGATCCAAAAAAACGAGGCATCGAAAACAATCGCTCCCGGCGAATGAGCCCTTGAGCGATTGAGTCTTTGGTAGTCTTCATTTGTTGGAGCAGTCGCCACGATTCTACGAATGCGGTGGGAACCAAGCTTTTGCAGGTGGGGGCCCAATCGGTGCCAGCCAGTTGGCGGCCGCCCAGCGCTGCCTCTCAATGGTTGATCATGCTCTTTATCAGGTTCGACTTCAACAACCTTGATCCCGAACGGATCGAGTCGAATAGAGCGTATCGCAAGACTGGCGAGCTCACGATCAACGAATTCGCGAATGCACGTCGGGGGAAGTCCAATGCAATGCGGAACGAAAATCGTTACCAGCCGTGGACGCCACCGTCACCAGCTTTGGACGCCACCCTTACCAGCCGTGGATGCCGTCGTTACCAGCCATTGGGTAGTGTCCTACATCAGGACTGATGGCACAGTGCAGTTGCTAGCCTAGTGCATTTGTGATGGGATTTTTAGTGATCCCAAGCAGATTTTTTTTGCTTGCAATCTCCTGCCTTCATTACCCTATCGAGCTTTCTGCCCATCACGGTGACGCATCTTGCCGAGGATGAAAGAGTCGTCCCCGCACGCATCGGGTTGATACGGACGAAGTGGAGCCGGCCGAACTGCTACGATCCCGAATCTTTTGGTGTCACACAGAGCTTAATCAAGGATGCGCAAGCCAATGGAATCGAGGCGCGTATCAGGAGCGGTAACGTTCGATGGATCGGAGTCCGTCGCAGGGTAATGCGGCAGTGGTTGGATCGTCGATATCTCTTTCCACAGCTTCTCATCGGTTGCGCTGCCGAAGAAGTGGACGCTTCCGTCGAGATAACAGAGATTCACGCCTCCCGAATGGTTACTGGTGGCGGTAATGCCAGTATCGCCGCTTCGGATGATGCCGAGCCTCTGTTTGTAAGCATAACAAAGCGGGAATGCACTATTCGGGGCCTTACGGTGGGTGTAGTACGTCTCGAAGATGCGGCCACCACAGGGAGGACCTTGCATTCCTAGAAATCGAGCTGGTGAGTCGACCTTGGATGTTTGTAAACATCGTTCATCCCATCGCAAGGATCGATCGGGTAGGGCCGGTGGAAACTCCGACCATGGAAAATGAATATTGAAGACTTTGAATCTGGATACCCCAGGAATCGTTTCTGAAAAGCCTGCGGTCTGGGATAAGCCACGAGATACCATGCTTGAATGCAACTTTAGGAACATTGCGAATGGCCCGGGTGAGTCGATTCCTAGATCACGAAGTACCTTGAGCGAGTGACTGTATGCGATTTCACCGGGTCCAATGTTTGCCCGATAGGAGGTTCCAAACTCCGATCCGTTCGACGGGCACTGCAAGAGACTCGGTGGCTTCTTTCTTCTAACGAATATCTCCTCAGCGGGATCGAAATCGGCACCAGTGCGAATTTCATTTTCATACGCACGCTCATATCCGCTCACATAACGAAGCGACTTGATGATTGGGCCGGGATAAATATCAACTTCCCAGTTAAGACCACGTATCGTGTGCTTTTCGGCCTCCGAATCCGGCAGGAATCCCGTTGCGTTGATATGAGATTGAATACCAATCCCCAGTTGGCGCAGACGATTCATGCAGTCGGTTCGGCGACTCGATTCTCTCGAGTGTTGAACGCCGATCAGGATCAAGGAAACCAAAATGGCGATGAGCCCAATGCATACTGCCAGTTCGACGAACGTTAGACCTTGACGTGTCGGTCGGCATGTCCTACCGGATGGTAACTGGCACATGTCCTTTCTCCTCTTCGTTGATGAGAACCACCAATCTTCCCGTTCTGCAGCTTTCAACGTCCGCGTCAGCTCGCATCTTCAATTCCAATGTATAAACCCGATCGGTCTGCCGAAGTATCGCTACATCAACCATCGCGGAACAGGTAGGAGCATCCGGAAGGTAACGAAAAGCCACTTCCGAAGCGGGCTGCGCCAAGGTCACAATACAAAGTCGGCGTAGGTCGGCAATCTCGGGGTCTCGTCGGAAGATTACCTCTCGCGGTGAAAACTGTAGATGTCGCCAAGGTCTTATGCTCAGGGAGGTTTTGGCTAGGACTTGACTCGCTTCCATCAAATGAATGGGAATCATCACTTCGTCGGCGTCGGTGGGAACGATTCCTTCGACAAGGATCTCCTTCGTCTCTTCGTTGAGGTCCAACGAGCCTTCGATCTCTCTTAACCGGACTGGATCACAGACTACCCGTAACGGTTGTGATGGCGTTTGTTCGAAATTCAATGCAAACTGAAACTTGACCGCGAAGCGTTCCCCAGGGGCCCGATCCTCAATCCTGGCGAAGTCCGGTGTGATGTTCGCCAAACTTCGCACGGACCAAACTACATGCAACTGCTCAATCCATTTTGCACCGCGAGAATCGATGCAATGCAACGTAATCGTTCCTTTGTGATCTCCGGGGGTCAGAGTGCTGAGATGGAAGCGCAGTGTTGCAGACTGTTGGGGAGGAATCTCTGACGTGGAAACGTCTGCCTGCAGGCATCCGCAGGACCTCTCCACCTCCAAAATTCGGATGACGTCCGATGCATTGTTTTTCAGCGGCAGGAAAATGGGCTTTCCGTTATTGATGGCTGATGCATTGAGGACTCCATAGTCCATCGTCTCGTTGGGCAGTAAATTCCGTCGGATTTCCATTCCCGCGTTCGGAAGCATTTCGTCCTCTCGTACCTCGCGATCGGTTGATGTTTCCTCGACGGATAACTCGACCGATTCGCTGCCGACAGGGCTCGCACAACCCTCGAGCAGACCCAAGAGCAAACAAACAATTAGATGAAGGCGGACTTGCCGATTGGTTAACTGCTTCGAGCAAGCTTCCATAGTAACCCTCCCAACAAAATAACGATCATCGAGACCGTCATAGCCGCGATCCAAGTGCCAGTGCTCGACTTTTTCGACGGCTCCCTGATTACGATCTCTTCAGCGCCGAGAAGCAAACAATAACCCGACCACTCTGAGAAAGTGATCGTGGTGAAACGCTCCTCGGTTGGGTCGAAAACGGACATCAAACTCGATTCGAGATCGTAGTCATTCATAGCGACGTAATGACCTGACTTGAGCAACATGATTGCAACACATGGAGTTGCGATGGATTCCACGGACATCGGCTCGCCTTTAAGGATACGGGGGTATAGCCCCAATTTTGCGGCCAAATCTCGGAGTTGAGCGAGTGAGTATCCTTTCTCTGTTGGCGGACCTGCCATCGATCGGAGGCGCACCAGTGAAATCTCATCCCCACGGAGCCTCTTGAGAGCCATGAATACGCAGTCCAAGCCGCACTCTTGGTCTCCGAGCGCCACCAGCGATGACTGGAGCATAACCACGATGGACGCCAGCAAGAAAAAGGAACGGATGCTCAACGGTCCCACCATGATTTTCGCTCCACTACAAATCACCGTTTTTGCTCTCGCATGCTTTTTGGAACCAATAAAATCGTCGGAACTGCCTGTAGAAGATTTTGAATATGTTCTCCGTCCCGTCCACCTCGAGTGAACCAATCCCCATGCTCGTCGATAATCCGTTGTCCGTGTTCGTCCCAACGAAGTGATGGTTTCAGCGGCATCGAGGATAAATGCACCGTTTCAAATCGGGTGACCTGAAAGGTTCGATAGCTGTCGGTGGGGTCACGATCGGTGAGTCGAGAACCGCGAAGTTCGATGCGGCCGGAACTTG
>JBBIUE010000008.1:0-87723 GCA_037440405.1 Pirellula sp.
AATCCTCTCGCGCCCATGCGGCCCGTTGGTGCGTTTGAGATGAACATCCGCCCAAAGAAAACAACTTCGGCCGATAGCCTCGTACCGAATTGTTTGGACAATGTCGATGTTCATTTGAGGAGACAGAAACAAGATGAGATTGAGTGAACAGGTTCTTCTAATTGCCGGTGGGAGTTCGGGATTGGGGCGTGCGTGCTGTGAGCATTTCTTGTCTCGCGGGTCGAAAGTGGTCATCGCCGATGTGAAAGAGCCTGGTTGGACGCCATCGGGAGACGGGATGTTTGTTCCGATGGATGTCACCAGCGAGGATGCGGTTCGCAATGCGATCGATACAACGATCAGGCACTTCGGCAAGCTATCCGGAGCGGTCATCTGTGCGGGGATACTTCACGCAGAAAAATCCGTGGGGCGGTCCGGCCCGCATTCGCTTGACGCATTCCGAAAAGTGATCGAGGTCAACTTGATCGGTTCCTTCAATGTGGTGCGGCTCGCAGCCGAAGCCATGGCGATTCAAGCCCCCGATGAACGAGGAGAGCGAGGCGTAATCGTATTGACCAGTTCCGTGGCGGCATTCGATGGGCAAATTGGGCAGTGTGCTTATGCTGCTTCGAAAGGAGCGATCGCGTCACTGACACTTCCCTTAGCTCGCGAACTCGGACAGCACGGTATCCGTGTAGCGACCATCGCCCCGGGCGTCTTTGAAACCCCCATGATGCAGGCCGCTCCAGAGAAAGTTCGCCATGCCCTGCTGGACGTAACCCCCTTTCCCCATCGCTTTGGTGAACCAGCAGAGTTCGCAGCCTTGGTCGAGCACATCCTGAGCAATCAGATGATCAACGGCACGGTCATACGCTTGGACGCCGGAATTCGCCTCCCGTTTAAATAGAATCGCGCGTAGCCGTTCACGCTCTTCGCGCGGGTCGCCGAAGATTTGAGCAACGGAATCGTTGTTCATCCGCTATCGGGACCGACGCAACATTGTTGTTGTCTAAAAATTTAGACGGTGATTGCTCGTCCATTCGGGAGGTGGTTTTTTCGTGCCCCGTCATCCCGAAAAGTCTGAAGGCGAATCAACTCAAGAAAAAGCAAGAATTTTCGATTTTTTTTTGATTATTGACTCGCTCCGAAAGCAGTCGTAGGATGCGCATAAGGTCGGTTTTCGCTGCTATCAGACTTAAAGATTTCAGAGTGTGAAAGGAGTTTGTTCAGCTGCAACCCTGCAACCGATGAGACGTCGAGAACTGCGAAAGATAAGTAAGCGAAATCTTCAGCGTTCACGAATGAAGTCAGGCTCTTCGTTTAACCGCAGGGCCAGAGCAATGTTGGCGATTGACAACTTGGCGAAACATATCCGTTCCAACCGCCAAAATTGCGGCGGCCCGCGCGTGAGTCGTGAACGGATACGCGAAATCTTCAGTTGCACCATCTCCGCCGTATCGACTCCAAGTTTGTTCTGTCGCTGCGGATACATGCCTTCGTTGACTGCGGCCGTAAACGGCTGCATCAATGCCTAGCCAATTCGTAAATTCAAGTTCAAGGTTTAAGCAGGTTCGCTAACAACCGCGAGCAGCTTTAGTTTTGTGATTCGAACGTTCGGCATCACTGACCTCTACTACTAGGAGCAGACTTATGAAGCGATGTATCATTCATACAAGCCCCGCGCTGATGGCAGTTTTTTCAATGGCTTCTGTCGTTTTGATCACTTGTTTGAGTGTCGGACACAGGGATGCCAGACTGACGGAAGCTTCCGATGAAGCCGCTTCGAAAATCTTTGGTGGACAGATTTCTAATTTCAGGTTCTGTAAGGTTCCGTGGTACTGTAGCTTGCCTACCAAAGCTTGCATTCAGTATACTTCAGTTCAATGTGACGTTTCTCCGGAAGTGACCAATGGGGAGATCACAAATCCTCTCGACTGCGTACCTCATCCCAGTTTGCAATGTCAAACTGGCCTTGGCGAGAGGCGCGTTTGCGCCATTTGGAGATGGGATTGTTGGTTCGACTATTCTGCAGGATTCTGCAAGCTTTAGTTTTAATTGGCAACAAAACTTAGATGTGCCTGCATCTTGTATCGAGGAAGAGTTTTAGTAGCCTCGTCCCTGTAGGAGATCGTCGTGATGGAAGGGAACAGCAACAAAGCATTCCGACGTGTGTTGGTCGTTCATTGCTCATGGTTGTTGCTACCATGGTTGTGGATGGGAGTGAGTCGCGCTCAGATTCCCATCGAAGGTGATCGACAAATTCTTGACCAGATGCTCGATGCCTACCGCGAGCAGGAATCGATCATGTCGAACTTTGACGCGGTCGTCTCCGCCAAGTACTTTGAAGAGCCATTTGGCCAGATAACTGCGAAGTTTCACGTATTTGCGAGGGGAGACGAGTTCCTCATTCAGTGTTTTGAGTTGTTCCAACCAGGACTGTCAAAGACGAATGAGAAGCAAGTCGTGTTAGAAAGGTATGGGAAGGGCGAGTCGTATCGAGAGTTTTTTGATGGGTTCTCCATGCAACTTACTCAAGGTCATAGTGGGGCGGCACTTGCGATAAGTTTTTTTACCGAAACTTATCGCGATGATGCCTTGGGTCATTTGTCTGTATTTCGGTGGCTTCGAGCTTTTGACCCTATCTCTCCTCAAGGGATCGTGAGCAAATTCGTCATCCAGCAACGGGATGAAGTCTACGCGATTCAGCGAACATATTCATCTGGTTATGGCCTGGAAGTCATCGTCGATCCCAAGATCGGTTATCGAATTCGCGAGTCGTATCCAACGGGTGGCGGACGAGGCCAAGAATTCAAGCGATCCTGGGTTTGGGAGAGGAATGCGAATGGTGATTATTATCCAAAATCAGGAGTAATTGAATCATTCGTCAACTTCGATGCCATGAAAAAAGGATTGCCGATGTCGACTCGCACCTTTGAAGTCGAGAGCTTTGAAACGGTCCATTTGTCACCGATGTCGCTGGCTCCCTCGACGCGATGGACCAAATCGGGAACTCGGATCATGACTCCGCAGGGTGACTATTACATACGAGGAGGCCAGGAAGGGGAGCACATTCAAGCCATGTTGAAATCGCTGATGGGAATTCAATATGTTCCAAAACACCTGCGTCCGCGATAGTCGCCGAGCGTTCCCGTCGCACCTGGCAGTGATGCTGGTGTTGCTTTTGGGTGGGATGCCATCCGCTGCTCGGGCAAAGGGCTCGGTTGAATGTGGCCTGGACTGTTTGTTCATGGCGGCTCGATTCTACAGATTCGATGTTGAACTGCGAGAGATTCGAAATGCTGCTGGTCCGGCGCAGAGCGAAGGTTATCCTCTCACACAGCTTCGCGATGTTGCGAAACAATTTGGATTGTACGCGCGCATCTACCAAGGGGAGCCATCGTCATTGATGCTCATCGGTTCCCCTTGTGTCGTGATGCTGCACTTAAAATCGAACCATTATGTGTTGATGAACGATTTTGATCTCGAAGCCAACATAGCGCACGTATTCGATCCGTCCCAAGAGAAATTTGAAATTATTCCGCTCGATGATTGGTCGGGATTCGCATTGCTGATGGCCAAGGAGGAAATCGTGATCGACACTCCAGGCAAGGCTTGGAAGTGGCGGCAAGGGATGGTTTTGGCGATTGGCATGGTCGGCATATTCCTCCTTGGAATCCTCGGAATCCGCAAGTGGAGGCAACGATGAAGGTTCGTCCATCGTTGGTAGTGCTTTGTGTCCTGGTAGTGTTCTGTACGATGCAAGTTGCTTGTATTCGAGTGAACTCAACGGATGACGCATCGAACCAAGTATCCCTTCGACAGACGAACGAATCGCTTGATGAGAATCGTGAACCTCCTTCGCCTCCCAAGACAGTTCAACGCCGGTTGTTCCAGTCCGACGTCATTGATTTGGGCAAAAGAAATGCAACGGTGGCAGGTGCCACTCCGATGAGATTGTCTCTTTGGAATCGCACCAAGGAGGCCATTCGTATCGTCAAGGTAGATCAATCCTGCGGATGCCTTAAAGTTGATTTGCCGAAAACGGAACTTCCACCGGATACATCCGGTGATGCTCTATTCACATTATCGTTAGCGCAGCCGGGAAGGCAGACGGCAACGATTCGATTGCACTGTTCCAATGCCTCAAAGGATGAGTGGATCGAGGAGGTGCAGCTGGAATGGGAAGTTGTTACAGGTTTGACTGTTTCACCTGACATCATCATTGTGGATGATATTCCATCGGGTGGAACCTTGGAGGCAACGTTTTCTTGGAGCTTGGATGATTCCATTACCGATCTGAAGGTGGATGCCGATCCGTTGTTGGGAAAGTTGGTCTCATACAAACTGAATGTCGATGCAGAGAACAATAAAGTTGTCGTCGAGGGAACGGTACCAGAGGACGATCGTGAGTTGGTCTTGCCAATCGCGTTTCGGTTCCGAGATTCGCTTCTAGCGATGTCAAAAGTCATCGTTCGGCCATGGAGGCCAGTTCGGTTTTCACCGAGCGAAATCTATCTTTCGTTGAATAAAGCAGGCCAACCGGTCCGGCGACGGTGTGTCGTTGCCATCGATCCATCATCAGTGGAATTGGACGAGCTGGAGTTTGAATTCCTACCCCAAGAAGCGGAGGATGGTCTTGCCGTCACGATCCATGAACAGCGCAGACGCGGTCAGGTTATCGAGTTGGAGATTGAGTTCAACCGATCAGTCGAGCTCTCAGGAGTGAAGGTCGGTCGAATTGTTGCAACCAAAAAAGGGGAGAATCTGGCTCATGTGCCGATCAGAATACGTGCGAACTCAGAAGAATAAATTCGCGACACCGATATTGCGCGAAGTAAACCCTGACGCCATCAGCGATGGCCCGAGTTTTCATCGCTGGAAAACTTTGGGTCCTTCATTGCCCCAGACGGCCAGTGCCATTTCAAACCGAAAGCAGGACCGGAGTGCTTGGACCCTGGTCGAGCTTGCCGTATCACTAGCGATCATCAGCATTCTCGTTTCCATCCTTTTCATTGGCATTTCAAGCTCGCGGGAGATGAGTCGCAAATTGGAATGTAGTAATCGCTTGCGTCAATTGGGACTAGGGATTCAAATGCACATCAATGCGACGAGTTATCTACCCGATGGCACGACCATGGAATCGTTTGAGAAAATAAACATTCCGTTTGAGTATGCGATGGGTCCCATCGTTCAAGCTCTGCGATACAGTTCTGGATTTGAAAGGGCATTCTATCGAACGATGACCGTTGACTATTTTTCCGATCCAGGATCGCATCAAGGTCTTTACAATCAAAAGCCACCGTACCTGCTTCAATGCCCATCGAATTCGTCTGAAATTGGAACAACCTATCGAGCAAATATCGGGCCTCAAGAGACAGCACAGTACATTCCGAGACCAGGTTGGTATCTGCCGGAAGATTATCCAGGTCCGTTCGGGCTACGAGTTCGAACAAAGGCTTCTGAGGTGATTCGCGGATTGAGTCACACTGCCGGATTCTCTGAAACGGTTCCGGGAGTTTCTAGATATCGAGCCTACAATATCCGTTTTAGCCACCGCGAATTTCGGCCCAATCACACGGGGCGAGCTCAGGTCTGGGATGAACGATGTCTCGAAGCAAGTTCCCGCAAGCCCTCGGCGAGGTACCTGGGAATGCACGGCCCACCTATCGCGGAGAAAATCTTTGACACCTACTACACGCATCGCAAGGGCCCTAACGGTACTTTTCCGTTATGTTACGCTGCTGGGGAGTACTTGGATCAGAGCGGTGACACAGGGATCACGGCGACTAGCTACCATTCCGGCGGCGTCAATGTCTGTATGCTCGACGGCAGTATCCATTTCTACGGTGAATCGGTCGATCTCAAGCTCTGGAAGCAAATATCGATGCTTCGCCCCATGTCGCCAAACCTCGAAAGCCCCGCTCCCATACGGGTTGCCCCAACTTTTGCCGCGCGTTAAGCGAGCCAGTTTTAGCCGCTCTTGTTCTGCACCGACCGACTATGCCTTCGCGTTGGGATGATGCGATAGTTGGCTTGCAAAGTTCGACAAGGAAGGAACCTTGCTGCAGGTGCGTAATCGCTCACGGGCCGAAATGACAAGCATTCAAAAAATGATGCAAAAGCGAAAGCATTGTGTTCCCTGGGGCGGTCTGAAAAAGTTTTTTCGGTGGATACGAAACTACTTTCATGCGATTGGGTCTGTTTGCGGTTTGTGTCTATTCAAACCGCTAAGAGCCACGATTCTTCCGGGCGCGCCGGTTCGCGGGCGGTTACGCAGCTACGAGAGAATTCTCGAAGGGAGCGGTTCCTTCGTATGCTTGTGACGAGCGGCAGACCAATCTCCAAGAAGTGAGACTCCTAATGCCAACAACTCGCTCACGCTACGGGCATTGGAATGACGGTTTCGGGATGGAGACGGAGGTAATGAACAATTCAATTCACCGCACGGATCACATAATTCCTGAGCCACGATTGCTGCGAATGGAAGGAGCGTTTCGCGTTGATGACGGGTTTGCCAAGCCAACGGATACCACATGGCAAGAACTAATTGTTTTGCGCAATCGACAACTATCGCAAGCAAACCTCGCGCTTGCGTTGAGTCCGAGCCATGCCCAGGACGAACAACACTATCGCTTCAAAAGCATTCCGAGCCATTCTTTGATGGCGATTTCCGTCCCCGCCAAGCTTTCGGCACTAGGGATGAGCATGGTGGGATTGAACTCCCTCGGGCGCGTTCGCACGTCGGCCGGAAGCGGGATGAGGGGAACGCCAGCTCGATTGGCGAGCCGCATCACTCGGGGCAAATGGAATGCGCTGCTGATCACACCGACACGACGATTTTGCCATAAGTCCGTGGCCGCTTTGATGGCCTCGATTTCTTGAAATGTGTTTTGCCCAGGAAGCTCGATGATGGACTCCTGCGGAATGCCCAGCTCAAGCCAAATGGCCTTCGTATTTTCGGAAGGATCGAGTTGTTGCGCGTGTGGGCCGGGCATGGAATCACCGGTCGTCACGAGAAGTTTCGCCTGACCTGATTTGAAGAGTCGCGCAGCCAGCATGGCGCGGTCACCTGCCGTGCTCAATTGGCTTCGGCCAAAACGATCCGAAGTCACGCCGCCCCCCAAGACGATCAACACATCGAGTGGCGGCTCGGATTCGATCGATGGCGGAGGATACTGGGTCTCCAGATAGGACATCAAATAGCTAGAAACCATCGGGTTACCCGCCGTGTACAAAATGCCAAACAACAGCGACGAGGCAAAAAACAATCGCCACAAACCCCGAAAGAAACCCGAAAGAACGGCATAGAGCAGGAGCAGCGAAAGCAACCCCATCGGCATGACCATCTGCGTCGCAACTTTTTCGGCCCAACCTCTTCCGTAAAAGTACCAGGTCGCACCAATCGTTCCGATGGCAATCAGTAGCACAGCTATGAAGGCTGCCCAACTGATCGGTTTGTAAGAGGGACGCGATGAAGGTGAAGAAATGGGTCGTTGAATGTTGCGGTCGCTCATCTCTTGGCAGCTCTACTGATGGGCATGACGGAGCTCATCATTCGGTCGAGGGCCGATTCTCGATTTTTCGAAACGATCACTTTGTCGCCAGGACGCAATGAATAGTTTTGGCCGTGAGCAACGCTTCCTGATCGTTGATCCATGTCAACTTCCATGCGAACGGGCGGTCGATTCGGTCCCGTCGGCCTCAGGATGACCACATCGATTCGACCTAGACGCTGTGGCAATTTGGCCTCCTGCAAAATGTCATCAATGAACATTGGCTTGTCGACCGGCATAGGAATGCGCTCGAGGTGTTGCTTCTTATTGATCACTTCCAAATAAACATAAGGCTGATCTCCGGCGGTCGGCATGGCCTGTTCGAAGCCGTTGCTGCCCAAGGTGTAACCGAGGGCCTTGGCGGCTTCGGTGTTGAACGCAGATTCCTTGGCATCGCGGGTCGCGAAAAGGGAGCAGCCAGATGCATGAATAACGAGTGCCGACACCAAAATGAATAACAAGGAGTTGCGTTTTGAGTTCATTTTCTTCCACATTGGGAAAGACGGAGAAGTGCGAGTTAGCGATCCTCATTCCCACCGCTGAAACGGCCAACGGTGAAAGCCCGATGGTCTCGCGCAGCACGGAACTTTGTCGATTATCGGATCACTGCGGGTTGGGACTAAACAGAAAACTCTGCTCAACCGGCAAAATTTCCCTGAATTGCCTGGACTGACGGCGGGAGTCCTCCCCACGTTTTTTGGAGTCGCTACAATTCCTCCCGAAATGGAAGCCATTGGAGAGACGAATGTCGATCGAAATGCCAGCGATTCCTAGCTCATGGCAACGCCGCCACCTGCTGGACCTCGAATCCCTTTCTGCGGACGAATTGATCTTCATCCTCGACGTCGCTGAGAAATTGCAGTCAGAAACACAGGGTGGGAAGAACAAGCTCGACATTTTGCGAGGCAGGACGATTGCCAATCTTTTCTTTGAGAACAGCACCAGAACGCGGAACAGTTTTTCATTGGCAGCCAAGCGGCTCGGTGCGGACACGGTTGAGTTCAGTTCGAGTGGATCGAGCGTCTCGAAAGGAGAGACGTTCATCGACACCGCGAAGACGATTGAAGCGATGGGAGTCGATGCTGTTGTGGTCCGGCACGCGACTCCGGGCACGCCGCATTTGCTGGCTCGGCATTTGAATTGCTGCATTGTCAATGCAGGCGACGGGCCACACGAGCATCCGACCCAGGGATTGCTCGATATCCTGACGATTCGCCAAAAGCGCAAGCAGATCGAAGGATTGACGGTCGCTTTGGTAGGCGACATCGCGCATAGTCGCACTGCCCGATCAAATATCTGGGGACTCAAGAAGCTGGGTGCTCATGTCATCGTTTGTGGACCAGCGACTTTGGTCAGCAAGAATTGGGAGCGTTTGGGGGTGGAAGTCGCGCACAATCTCGACAGCATCTTACACCGGTGCGACGTCCTCAACTTACTTCGCATCCAGTTCGAACGTCAAGCGACTCGGCCCTTTCCGTCCGTCCACGAGTATGCGCTGCTGTATGCGATGACCAAGGAGCGACTGAGCAAAAGCAAACCGGACATCTTGATTATGGCCCCTGGCCCTATTAACCGCGGAGTCGAGTTGACGCCGGATGTTGCTGATGGAGCGCATTCCGTCATTCTGCAGCAGGTAACCAATGGCATTGCCATTCGGATGGCGGTCTTATGGCTGTTGCTTAGCAGAAAAGGAGCGTAAATGATCGAGCGTGGGGAGGTGAATTCGTGGCTGATCGAGCATGGACGCCTCATTGATCCGGCGAACAACATCGACCAAGTTGGTCGGCTGCTCATTGTTGACGGCCGCATTGCAGCGATCGACCCCTCCGACGGTGATATCCCTCCCGACGTTCAGCGCTGCGATGCGCGCAATCAAATCGTGGCACCGGGATTGATCGAGATGGGAGCGGATTTGGGAGAACCAGGGCGAGAGGAGGATGAGACCCTGGCGGCGGGATGCATGGCCGCCTTGGCGGGAGGTTTCACGTCGGTTGCCTGTTCGGCGAACACGGAGCCCGCCGTGGACACCGCAGCAGGAGTTCAATTTATCCTGCAAAAATCGTCGCAGTTGAATCTGTGTAAGGTCTTCCCCATTGGTTGCCTTAGCAAACAGCGCCGTGGTGAACAACTTTCTGAAATCGGTGCGTTGGTCGAAGCGGGAGTCATTGCGCTGAGTGACTTGCCGGACGCGATCGAGAATACCGCTTTGTTGCGACGGGCACTCGAATACTGCACGATGTTTGACCGACCGATCCTGGATCATCCGGAGATCATGTCGCTCAGTCGCGGCGGCGTCATGCATGAGGGTTTGACTCAACTCGTTCTTGGTCTGTCTCCCATGCCCGCAGAGGCAGAGGACTTAGCGACGGCCCGCGACTTACGGTTAGTCGAAGCAACGGGAGGACGGCTTCACCTGATGTGCGTTTCGACGCAGGGTAGCGTGGATATCTGCCGTCGAGCTCGGGCCAGAGGCCTACCCTTCACCGTCGGTATCTATCCCGCTAATTTCCACTTGAGTGATGATTTGCTTAGGAACTTCGATTCCCGCTGCAAAGTGAATCCGCCCTTTCGGTCTTCCGAGCACATCGAAGCGTGTCTTGCGGCCTTGGCCGATGGCACCATCGATGTCATATCGAGCGGACATCGCCCCATGGCATCGGAAAAGAAGTTGCAAGAATTGGACGCCGCTCCCTTTGGAATGATCTCGCTGGAAACGACTCTAGCGGCGGTGATCACTCACCTGGTTCGACCAGGAATCCTGAGCTGGCTCGATGCCATTCGAAAGCTGACGGTTGGGCCCGCGAAGGTATTAGGATTGAAGTCGGGAACTCTGAGTATCGGAGCCAATGCCGATGTCGTCGTCATCGATCCGGAGATCGCCTGGAATCCCGATCCAGAAACTCTGTTTTCAAAAGCCTCAAATACGCCCCTGGCTGGGGACACGATGTACGGACAAGCGGTGTTGACGTTCGTCGACGGAGTTTGTCGATTCAGCCGGTCGGTGGAAGTTGTTTGAGGTGTTGATAAGCGAGCGGAGTCACGCATCGACCTCGCGACGTTCGAATGATGAACTCGCTGCGCAGCAAAAAAGGTTCGACTTCATCTTCCAACGTATCGCTGGAAACACTCATCGTATGCGCGATGGCTTCGATACCTGCTGGACCACCTCCAAAAACGCGAATGAGCGTTTCCATATAGCGACGATCTTGCCGATCGAGCCCTCGGTCATCGATCCCGGTCATGGTCAGCGCTTGCTTCGTCACGACGAGCGAGATATGGCCATCGGAGCGGCTCGTAGCGTAATCGCGAACCCAAAGTAGCCGATTGTTCGCGACGCGCGGAGTACCCCGTGAACGCAGAGCGATTTCATGGGCAGCGTCTTGGTCGATGGAGACTCGAAGTTTCCCGGCACTGCGGAGAATAATCTGAACAAGTTCGTCAACGGTATAGTAACCGAGGTGCTGTCGGATTTGAAAACGATCTCGTAAAGGGCCACTAAGCATACCAGCGCGAGTGGTGGCCCCAATCAATGTGAATGGTTTCAGGGACAAGTTGAGCGTTCGGGCGTTCACCCCCTCCCCCAAAACAATATCAATTCGAAAATCTTCCATCGCAGTATACAGGTACTCCTCGACGGCCTTGGGAAGCCGATGAATCTCATCGATGAAGAGGACCGAGTTTTCTTCGAGGTTGGTCAGGTAGGGGATGAGTTCCTTGGGAGCTTTGAGGCCGGGCCCGCTCGCCATTTGGATGCTGACCCCCATCTCGCGAGGAACACACATCGCAAAGGTCGTTTTCCCGAGCCCTGGCGGACCATCAAATAAGATGTGCCCCACCGGTTCCTTTCGGCGCCGAGCCGCCTCCATGGCAATTGACAAGACTTCGGCCACTTCGCGTTGTCCCACCATCTCCGAAATGGTGCGGGGGCGGAGAATGGACTCGTTCTCTTCGCGAATCGTCTCCGAGGGCGAATCGTTTGCTTCCGGGTCTGAATCGGAGAGAATCCTTTCGCGTGCCATCATTCCATCTCGATCTGAAGATTGCTTGCCCTAACTGCATCCCACGATGGTGTTGCTTCATCCAATGTCATCGACGTCGATCCCGTAGCGTCGCATCTTTTCTCGCAGCGTTGCTCGGTGCATACCCAGCCGCTGAGCCGCCGCAGCTCGGCTGCCTTTCGATGCTTCGATGACTCCGCGAATCAGGACCGGTTCGACTTCGGCGAGGAATCGATCGAACAATCCATCCTCGGAGTTGCCAGTATCTCCCTCTAACTGCCGCTTCAACCATAGTTGTACCATATCGGTTAGCGTCACGGTGCGCTCGACCGTTCCAGCGGCAGCCGTCGTCAACTGTTGAGCTTCGGGGAGATGCTGTGGGAGAATCGTTTGGCCGCGAGCCAGCACGGCGGAATGCTCCAGAGCATTTCGCAATTCTCGGACGTTTCCCCGCCATGGCCGGGATCGAAGTTCGTTGAGCGTTTCTGGGTCGATGGCGGAGCGTGGATTCGGATAGCTTAGCTTGGTCAGAAAATACTCGCATAAGAGAGGAATATCTTCGAGTCGCTCACGGAGTGGCGGCAAGCGAATTTCGAACACAGCCAATCGGAAATAAAGGTCTTCGCGGAACTGTTGCGAGGTCACCCTGGGCCGCAGGTCATAACTCGTTGCCGCCAAAACGCGCACATCGCATTCGCGTCCACGAATATCACCCAGCGGCGTATACTCCCGTTGTTCGAGAAGGCGCAGCAGTTTCAATTGGACGGGGAGAGGCAATTCACCGACTTCGTCGAGCAAAATGGTCCCTCCGACGCTGGCAGCGAACATGCCCTCACGAGCTTCGGTCGAACCGGACACGGCCCCGCGAGCGTACCCGAACAGTTCGATTTCAATTTGCGTTGGATTGATGGCAGGTAATGTGATGGGGACGTAAGGCCGACTGCGCCGCATGCTGTTTTCGTGAATGGCAGCTGCCACCAACTCTTTGCCCGTTCCCGTCTCTCCCACAATGAGGACAGGTAGGTCATTCCGAGCCGCAAGAGCGATCTTCTTGAAAACATTCTGCATCGGCTCGGAGCGTCCAACTAGCGTCGAGCGATGAAGTGCAGAAGGATCAGACACCGCAGCATCTTCTGCAGTGCTCCCGCGGCGAGCAAGCGCATCGCGAATAACCTCAGCCGCATGGTCCAGATCAAAAGGTTTGGTCAAGTATTCCGTGACTTCGTTTTGAACCGCTTCAATCGCCGTTTCCAGATCTCCGAACGCGGTAATGAGGACGATCGGAATCGCTCCTAGCTTGCTGCGAATCTGCGGTATGGCTTGGAGCCCGCTCATGCCCGGAAGCCGAACATCCAGGATCATGGCGTCGATCGCTTCCACGTCGATAACCTGGAGAGCGTTCTCGGCATTCGAGACGGTAATCACGTCGTGCCCTTCGGCTCGAAGCAGCCTCTCCAAACTCCAGCAGATGGAGGGTTCATCGTCGACGACCAAAACTCGGCTCATAAAGCTATCCAACGGTTTCTAAAGCGTGGTGGGCGGGAATAGTTAATGAGAAAACAGTCCAACCATCACGGCGTTGCCATTGGATTGAGCCCTGGACCCGATCCGCCGTCTGACGAACAAGGGCTAGGCCCAAACCCACCCCTTCTGCCTTGGAAGTGACGAATGGCTCAAACATTCGATCTTGGACTGCAGCGCTTGGTCCAGGACCGTTGTCCCAAACTTCCAACTCCAGTTTGTCATTTTCGAGTCGCGATTGCAATTTCACGATACCTCGGTTTCCAGCAGCTTGGACGGCGTTCATCATCAAATTGAGGATGGCAGATCGAACCAATTCCTGGCTTGGGATTTCGATCGGGTCGGTTTCCGAGGATCGTTGAATTTCCATGGTTACATGATGATGGACAGCGGTGGGGCTGACTAGTCCCGACACATCTTCGAGAATTTCGCCCAAACTAGCTCGACTAGTTTCCGAGACTCGATTGGATGCCACCTGCATCCAACGCTGCAATTGATCCTCTGCCAAGCGGAGTTGTCGGGTGGCAACATCGCTCGCTTCCTGATCGCCGGACTTACAGGTTCTCGCGTGCCATTGCACGGCTAGTCGTGCGCCGGTCAATGTATTGCGAAGATCGTGCGCCAATCCGCTGGCAAGTTGATGGACCAGTCGCTCGCGTTCCGTCGCATGGATGCGGCGCTCCAGTGTTTTCAGTTCGTTCGCCATGTGATTGACACTTGAAGCTAATTTGGAGAGCTCATCTTTAGGGCCAGCAACCAGAATGGTGTCATATTCGCCTTGTGCAATTCGGCGAACTTGCTCTTGGACATCGCGCACCCGCTGAACCGTTCTAGCGGATAGGGCCCAGGCAACTAGGCCCAATCCAATGGCGGTTAACGCTCCCGTGATCAGAGGCAAAGTGGCGGCTTGTCGCTCATTCTTTCTCAGGGCTTCAGCGCGAACAAGAATCCCTAGCCACTTCGGCATGTCCTCCGATTCTTGGAAGGTTGGAGGATGGCAACGAATCCACGCCGCATGATACGATGTCTTGGTCGCAAGTCGAAAGTTATGCATCAGCAATGGAACTTCGCTGGCAGGAAGCAATCTTGGTGGCAAATAGACATTGCCCAGCATCACGGAATCATCTGTCGAAGCAATGACACGAGCCCGTCCGTCGAGCAACACTGCATCCGCATCGGCAAGTTTCGCCACCTTTCGCAATATGTGGATATTGAGGGGAAAGTTCGGATGGTTAATCACCGATGCGATTTCCCGCAACCTCGTCTCCACATCTTTTCGCGTTTGGCCAATGGCTGACCACCAAGCCCATCCCGTGACCACGGCAACTGACAATAGTGCCGTCCCAATGAACGCAATAAACCACTGATTTCGCAGAGACTCTCTCATTGCTTGTTTGTTGATCCGTGGTTCCTTGACACCTCTGAAGGCGCACTTTCTGTGAATTTTGATTCTAATCTCTTTGTTGACATCATTGAAGCATGTGGTCTACTCTTAAAAGGATTGGGTCGCAGTTGTGCCTCTTCGAGCCAACCGCGCGTTAGCCAGCCATTCGATAGCCAGCCAATCGCTTTATCCGAAGTTCGATTGATTAGGGATACCGATGAGCTGCACACCTGCCACCGTTTCATTTTCGTTAACGCTCTTTGTAGAAGTCGAGCTTGCAATCTATTGGTTCGTTTTCAGGAATGGGAAGGCTTCAATTCTTGCGGCAGACGAAGCAAACAGTAGAGATTTTGAACCCCGACGTTAGAGGCACATGTTTATGAGTTTCGAAGCAATTCAGTGTAGACGCTTGTTTTCTTCACATCCAAGTCGTCGCGACGGTTTCAGCCTGGTCGAGCTGCTGGTTGTCATCGCCATCATTGGCATCATGGTTGGGCTGCTTCTGCCGGCCGTTCAGGGGGCTCGCGAAGCCTCGCGCCGCGTCCACTGTTCGAACAATCTACACCAACTTTCCCTTGCGGTGGCAAATTACGAGAGCGCCTTTCGATGCCTGCCAGCAGGGTGTGTGGTGAACTACCATTGGCCGAATCAATCCAACAATCTTTCTTGGGGAGTCCACGGCCGAATTCTTCCCTACATTGAGCTTCAGAATCTTTCGGTATCGATCAAATTGGAAGCTGCATGGGATTTTCAACAGTCGATCCACAAGGTGAAAATACCCCAGTTCGCTTGCCCGAGCGATATCAAGTCCGATCGCGTTCGCGACCCAGGCGGAGGCAAGCCGTTTTTGTACCCGACGAGTTATGGCTTCAACTACGGACCTTGGTACGTTTTTGATCCGGTAACCAAGATTCCAGGCGAAGGATTGTTCTTTCCCAATAGCTTCCTCCGTTTATCTCAAATCACCGATGGCATGTCGAGCACACTGCTCGTATCTGAAGTGAAGGCGTGGACTCCTTATTTCCGAAACGGAGGAGCGGCAACCGATCACGCTCCAAACACCGTGGCGGAACTGGCGGCGATTGCAACAAGTGGAACCGACTTCAAGGACACCGCTCACACGGAATGGCCAGATGGTCGCGTTCACCATACCGGGTTCACCACCACGTTCCCTCCGAATACACGCGTTGCCATGATGTTCATCGGCCGGTTACTGGACTGCGATTACAACTCCTGGCAGGAAGGGAGAAATGGGGAGCAGGGACGGCCGACCTATGCCGCGATTACCGCTCGCAGTTACCATACCGGATTGGTTCACGCAGCTCTTGCTGATGGAAGTATTCGATCGTTTTCGAATGCGACTCACATGACAACTTGGCGCGCATTAGGCTCGCGCGAAGGGGGCGAAGTGATTCCGACTTCCGACTAATGCACGTGCAAAGCGAAACGAAACTCGATCCCCGCTGGTTATCGGATGGACAGCTTGGGCAAACGGGCGGTTCGATTGATGGCGCACCTACCTCGAACCGACGCGGAAATGGAACGACAATATGGAGTTCCGAACATGCTTCGACTGGTCACCTGGCACTTGATTTCGCTTTTCGCCTGCCTTCCGGCTTCGGTACTGGGCCAAACTCGAGAAGAAAAAGTCCGCAACGATCTAGCTCGGTTTCAATTGCTCGACGGTTGGCTCTACAACAACATCGAGCAAGGTTTTCTGGATGCGAAGAAGTCCGGAAAGCCTGTAATGGTGGTGCTGCGATGCGTTCCCTGCGAGGAGTGCGTCAAGTTAGATGATGACGTGATCGAACAACATCCGACAATCCGTACGCTGCTGGGGCGCTTTGTCCGCGTTCGGCAGATTGCCACGAATGGTATCGATCTTCGAAAGTTTCAATTCGATTACGATCAATCGTTTACCGTGATGTTCTTCAACGCGGATGGAACGATTTACGGTAGATACGGAACGAGGTCGCATCGCACCGAATGGGTCAACGATGTATCGGTTGAGGGGCTGGCAAAAGCGATGTCTGCCGTTCTGAAGTTGCATGAGAACTTTGATCAGGTTCGACCAAGCCTCGCCGCCAAGACGGGCCGAGAACCGCCGGTTCAGCGACCCGAGCAGTTTCCGAACCATGTCGGGCGATTTGCGTCGAAGCTCGACTACGAGGGCAAAGTGGATCGATCGTGCATCCATTGCCATCAGGTGGGCGAGTCGCTTCGCGATGTCGTTTTCAAGCGTGATGGTCGCTTGTCGGACGAGCTGCTCTTTCCCTATCCGCATCCCAAAATCCTGGGGTTGATGATGGACCCGAAGGAAGCAGCGACCATTCGAGACGTCTTGCCTCGGTCGATCGCGGAGCGCTCCGGTCTACGTCCTGGAGATCGAATCGTCGCCATCGAAGATCAGCCGCCCATTAGTATCGCGGACCTACAATGGGTCTTGCATCACTTACCGAACACGAGCACGCGATTCCAAGTGCGTATCGACAGAGACAATCAACAGCTCGATCGCTACGTCGATCTTCCGGACGATTGGAAGGCGCTGGATGATCTTTCGTGGCGAGCAACGACCTGGGAACTACGGCGAATCGCGTTAGGCGGACTCCTCTTGAAGGAGCTTTCGAACGAAGAGCGCGCATCGCTGAGCATACCCAAGAACACGATGGCGCTGCGCGTCGAGCATGTCGGTAAGTATCCCCCCCACAACGAAGCCGATAAAGCGGGCGTACAGACAAATGACATTGTGGTGCAATTTCTAGATCGGTCTGACTTGCTGCGCGAAACGGATGTGATTCGGCATTCACTTCATAACATACGTCCGAATGACGCTATTCGAGTCGAACTATTACGACAGGGTCGAAAAATTTCAGCGAGCTGGAAGAAACCGAAAAGCTGAGATGGAATGGATGTGATCGGCAATCCGCCAACAAACTGGGCTGATTGCGCGAACTTGCTAAAATCCAGGATCGCGATAGCTTGCGAGAATCGCAATCAAACGCGAACCAACATATTTCAGGTATTTCTAAACTTTCATAAGATTTGGAAACTATGCTCGACTTAAACTCTTCATTGCTTCAGTAAGGCCGTTAGGAACCGGAAATCTGCCACTTCCAAAGATCTTCAAAACGTCATCAGACGTTTTCCCCAACTTAAAAAGCTATTGCCTGACCGTTCGTTGCCATGTGCGCCAGGTGCGGAACAGTCAGTGCAAGTTCTTCATGTCCAAGTGTTTAACTTGCTGTAATTAGCCTTCCACTCCTTGTCATAAATCCAGCTGCCGCCTCGCCGCGAGCCAGTGAAATTACCTCATCGGCACAACTGTTGTGCACCAATAGGCCGATTGCGCCGACTTGGTAGACGTGCTGGAAGTGGACTTCGATATTGTAGACGGATGCGGAGGCGCGGACTAGCTGAATGGAGCGGACAGCAGCAGGGCCATCATTGGTCAGCGGTTGCTCGCCTTCAACCAGCTCACTATGCGGCACCTTGTCATCGCAATCAACCGACCAGATGAGATGGACTGTCGTCCCTTTCCGAAACCTCCGTTCTGCCGTCAGCCGCAACCACATCCAGTCGAGCAAGCACATCGACGCGACTGGTTCGAAACAGCAGGGCGTCGCAAATGACTGGCACTGACGAAACCCGTCCCTCGGCTAGGCTTTAGAACGGTCGCGTGGCGTGTAGATCTGGGCATGGGTGTAGTTGCGCGTTATGTTCGATTCTCCATCGACTCGACTTGATGGAGTCTTCAAAAGTAGGACTCGGCAGCCATAACGACTGCCCCTGCCGAACACTACCCCATAAATCAACCCCACGAAGAAGCCGAACCGACGGGTACAGGTGTACGCCAACCAGTTCAACACGTTGATGCCCAAGCCTAGAGATCCATTCAAACCTGGATGATTACGGGCGTTCCAGTCGACTTGGTGACATTCGCATCTAACACTGTTTACCCAAGATCATCAAAAACCCAAACCCCGCCTGGATCGCGGAGAAAAGCGATTGCCCCCCCCAAACCAAGCCCATTTGCAAACCAGGCCGTAAACACCTCTGCCCGAAACCAAGAGGCGATAGTAGCACCATCAGCCATGCAATTCCGATGAAGACACCGTAAATCCAATCTGCAGCTCCCACGAACGCGAGAGGAAGAAGAAAGAGCATCGTAATACTTCCGAACATAAAAATCGCGTCAACAGGCTTTTCAAGTAGTGATAACTCCACACATGCTACGATGCCTAACACTGGCCATGGAAGAATCGCAAGTAGCGAACCCATAATCACACTTGTCGGGGAGACGATCGAAGTGTCGTGCATCGGAAGCGATGCAGATGACAGCGGACCTGCGAAATGGTTCGAGTCTTCATTCATCGACGCAATTCCTATCTCTCACCGCTGTACTCCATTCCTCAAAGAAGCCGGTAACAAAGTTCAATCAGTACTCAGCGACGACTTGCCATTCATTATCCGTCTTGCGTAGCTGAACGTATCGGAAAGCAACGGGGGTCGAGAGCTTGAGCAAGACGTCGTTCACTTTGATCTTGAAACGTATGGAACGGTACAATGATTCGCTCGACGGATTCGTTTCCGTGACATAGTCGCCTGCTGGGATATCAACCTGCTCAATCCGAAGCGAGTTGACCATCGCGCCAACAATAAAAGAGGGTATTGGATCCACGGCTGCTTGCTTTTTAAGAGCTACCAGCATTTCATCACGTTTTACTAAGACTCCAGATTCGGTCATTTTCCCTGGGACTTCGAGGCCAAAGTAGAACAGACGATTTCCTGGCAGCAATTGCACTTCTGGAGAATAGAGTTGATTCAACTTCTTCTCGTCAAAAACCATGCAAGCCCGAATCAGATCTTTTACAAAAGCGTTTACTTCTGGAGCGGGCTGAGTTGTGGGTGCGGTCGTCCGAGTGGGACCAGAAATCTTTGCGTCCTTGAATCCCAACCAGAAAACTGGATGCGGCTTCGCGTCCAAATGGTAGATCGCTATAGGTCCAGATGGTGATACCAAACTACCAAATCCATTGTCTTGGGATGTATCGCCAATCGTGCCCTCCAGTTTTACACTGTCTCCTGCCTTGAACGAGAGATTATCCGTTGTGTCGATGACAAGTGCATCGAGAAACGGGTTGGGATTCGCTGTGCGTACAGATTTCGGTATCAAGTGTACGACACCATTGAAATTCTTGGCTGCATCCTGTGCCAATTCGAATTCCCAATGAACGATTTGCCCTTGCAATGCTTTATTCACTTGAAACTGGACGGTGTCTTCGGCAGGGGCCAAATCGACATATCCACCGGCACCATCGGTGATCGGCATGACTTCCGAGTTCGTATTTTCGCTACCAGGAGAAATTGTGACTCGCTTCTCCAACGATGACTTATCTGGAACACGAGCCTTGCCAACGAGTTCGCCTAGGTAGGCGTCGAAGGCAAGAATATCAGACCTCCAGCCGTCGCTTGATGGTTTCACATCTTTAGGGCTGTCATTTTGCTCGACCTTCTCTGCAGTTGGCATCTGTGCGATCGTGCCGCTGGGAACCTTCCTTTGGCGAACAATCTCCCACGCTTTGATGAACTGCGCTGTGTAACTATTCAAGAGTTGTGCTTCTCGAGCTTGCAACTGTGACGAGTTGATGGCAGGGTCTGCCTCGATCTGAAAATTCCTCCAACCAGATTCGGTAAGCTCTGCTGTTGCGATCGCAATCGGATCCCGTTGTTTCACGCCAGGTGGCCAGATCGAACGCTGAACATTCAGGGAACTGTCAGTCGAGGTGACTCGATAGATATCTCCATAAAGCGGCAGAAACAGGTAGTAGTTATGCTCATCAGCGAGGAGTGCTGTTTTCGTCGTGTCGAGATCAACTACCTTCAGAAAAGTCTGAGGAACGGCGTTATCAATCGCTCGATCCCCCAAATAGACACCGTTTTTGTCTTTGACGACAGACTGGTGAATTGCCTGGAACGTCGGCGCATCATATCCAACGATCTTTGAAGTGGCGAGCCACACACTGTACCGATCTGCGGCATACGGACTGTCATTACCAAAGGTACGAAAAGTATCGAGATCGGCCCCATCCAATGGAGTTGATGACCAGTAGGCACGATTCGCGTCCCGATAGAACGCTTGGTCAAGATGCCGAAACGATTTTGAATCGGCACCGGAAATCTTTGTTCGCTGATACCATACACTTTGAGCATCCTTCCACACGGATCCGTCATTCACAAGTTCTACAGTCTGAGGATCGACCTCTTGGAGAGGCTCGCCGTACCACCACACATGATTTTTGTCTTTAGCGAGATTGAAGCCTATCACCTCGAAACTTGATACATCAGCCAATGGAAGTTCAACGACCCAATAGCGGCCCGGACTGATCCATTTGTAATAGACTTTGTTCTTATCCTTGGTGTACTCTTCGCTCAGTGCTTTAAAGCTCGCTGCATCGACGTTCGCGCATTGGGTCCACTTTAGATTGGTAGCCTTAGCGAACCTGTCGAAATCTTGTCTTCCGGCCTGATCGATGCGCTGCTTATCGAAAAAAATAAAGTCACCCTGCCGCGAGTAACCGTGTCCAAGTACCTCCGAATTGGCTTCATCAAACTGCGTAATGGGTACTGTTGAGTTCGGTTGAAAGTAGCTCCCCAAGGCAATCGCCCCTATGAAAGCAAACATCATCAGAATCCCAATGGATAGGTAGTGGACTTTGGAAGTAAGCCAACTTCGACCAGCGGATTGATTTTTTGTAATTCGCTGAGGGGGCAGAGGGAAATTCTCGGGCTGCTGAACGTGGCCTAAGCACGCTGCCAGGAGCTCATGAACTTCACCAGCGGAATCGAAACGTTGGGCTCTTTCTTTGGCCATCATTTTTTCGATGATCTGAGCCAACCATTCCGGAATATCGGGATTCAACGCACGGATTGGTGTAGCAGATTCATCAATGATTCTCTTCATGACACTGAGGGAAGACTCAGCTCGGAATGGTGGACGCCCGGTGCACATCGTGTACAGTGTGCTTCCTAGACTAAACAAGTCGCTACGTGCATCTACATTTTGGCCCGATGCCTGTTCGGGTGACATGTATTGTGGCGCGCCGAGATGGAATCCAGAGCGAGTTAGACTGGCGTCGTCGGCCGCGCGGGCAAGTCCAAAATCAGTGATGAGCGCGCGATCGATATCTTCTTCCAACAGAATGTTTGATGGTTTGATGTCTCGGTGTACAAGTCCCTGTTGATGTGCGGCAGAAAGACCATCGGCGACCTGCATCCCGATGCGAAGGACCTCGCGCAATTCGAGTGAGCCATTGCTATCGATGCGAGCCTGCAGCGATTCGCCGGACACGTATTGCATGACGATGAACGGAGCTTCTCGCTCAGTCTCGACATTGTGGATTGGTACGACATGTTGATGTACGATGGCGGCGGCTGCCCGTGCCTCACGCGAGAATCTTTTTCGGGCTGGTCCGCTGCTTGCGAGATAGGGAGCTAGGAGCTTGATTGCGACCGGTCGATTCAGTTCGGTATCGAAGGCTTTGAATACCACACCCATTCCGCCCGATCCGATCAAACGTTCGACTTCATATCGCCCGAGTCGCCCGAGCATTTCTGGATGGTTCGGTGGTGACAGCAATTGCTTTGCCATCGACTCGGTCCAACGAATGGCTGATTGATCATGCGACCAAGAAGTCAGATGGCGACACGAATCTACACTTGAATTTTCCGAGATAGCGGCTTTCAAACCTTGCCACAGCGCCACTGGGCCGGCCAATTCACTGATTCGCTGTTGGCAGCGAGCACAGGACTCGACGTGCGCAATCAGATTTTCGCTTGGCTCCGACCTCGGTTCGCTTCGGAGCATGAGTTCCAGCGCTCCGTCATCACAAGTTTCTCGGTTCTTATTCATTGAAGGTCCCGATATTGTTGGACGAGTTCCCTGATCCGTGCCATGACACGACTGCGAGCGAAGTAAATATTGCCGGGGCGAGTGTTAAGCTGTTTGGCTGCAGCTTCGACGGACAATTCTTGGATGGCTGTCAGCCAGAATGCTTGCCATGTGTGTTCCGCGACGGAATTGCGCACTTGCTCAGCAGCCCATTGAAAGACCCTTTGTTCGTACTCGCGATCCAAAGCACCGGAGAGCTCAGAAGGTGCGGGTAGATTTGCCAAGTGTACCTCGGCCTGGCTACCTTCTGCTCCCAAGGAACTAGTCGCTTTCTGGGTGATCATATCGACTGCGGCGTTACGAGCGATTCGTAAAATCCAGGCACGGAAACTGCCTCGTTCATCCCGCTCAAGCCATTTTGAAACCGAGCTGGCAACGGCCATAAACACCTCCTGAACAAGATTGTCCGCGTCTGCCGCTTGAAATCCGCGGCTCTTGGCAACCTTGAAGACGACGGGACCATAAATCATTGCGAACTCTTCCCACGCAGTCTTATCTTCTACGTCTTTAAGCCGCAAAATAAGGCTGGCTCGGGTTAATTCGTGAATCGGTTTCATGAGTGCAATGGCTCAATGTGTTGATTTGCTGCTAGCAGGAAGACGGAACGAGGATCCGAAATCTTGCGCGAAACACGAACATTCTTGCAGATTTCTGCTAAATCGGCGTTTGAATCAGCGTGAACTCGCTGTGTGCGCTGGGAATCGTCCGCGTGGCCATTGGTAGATGTCGATGCGCCCACCAATTCAAACAGAGAAAGTTGAACTCCATGCGTCACGCAGCCATCCAAGCATCCATCGATCCTTCTGGCTCGACTCGGCTTGCGACTTCCATACATTTTCAAATTGGCCCAAATGTTGTGGAAGGAATCTTACGAAAGCCAACGCTCAAACTTGTCACGACACTCCAACTGGGGAACTTGGGCTAGCAAATGGACAACCGTCAAGTTGGTCTTGTTCTGCATCTCCAAAGTTCACTATCTTCTTGCCCGAAGAGGCCAGTTCAATCCTTGGCTGTTGAGGCGCGGTTGATTGCAGGGGATACGGAGATGACATATCAAGCTGATCAAGGTCGCAGGACGCCGTTCGCTCCGATCCTTCGATGGCTGGAATTCAAAGGTGTCCGTGGCGTTCAATTGACCCTCCTCTTGATGCTGTTCCCTCTGGTCGGAACCGGGGGCTGCCGATGGACGAGTACCGGACAGAACACGGTCGGAGTGCAGCTCTTTCAGCAGGGGCGTTTCGCAGAAGCGATGCAGCAGTTCGAGCAGTCGCGGCAAGCGGACCCAACCAATCCCGATACTTACTACAACTTGGCCGCAACCTATCACAAGCTCGGAGTAGCGGAGCGGAACAACACGCTCATCGATCAGGCCGAGGCACTCTACAATCAGTGCTTAGATATCTCACCGAATCACGTCGATTGTTACCGTGGGTTGGCGGTGTTGTTAGCCGAATCGGGACGTCCGGACAAAGCCTTTACGTTGCTGAAGAATTGGGCGGCGAACAACCCGACGCTGGCTGATCCCCGCGTCGAGCTGAGTCGCTTGCACCATGAGTTCGGCCAAACGAAGACGGCGGAACATTTGCTCGATGAAGCACTGGCGCTCGATCCGAACAACTCCAAGGCATGGTCGGCCAAAGGGCGGATGCGAGAGTTGGCAGGAGACTTGGAACAAGCCGTCGTCGATTATCAGCAGAGCCTCGCGTTGAACAGTTTGCAGCCAGAACTTTATCAGCGAGTGGCCGCCCTTAACATCCGTTTAGCGGAACAAGCTATCACACGAACGGGAAGCACGGCGACGGGCACACAGCCAATCAATCCACCGAGACGGTACTAATTACGTCTCGTCCCAATTCGCGTAGAAGCGTTCGAGGTCAAGCTGGCCTTGCCAAGATGTTTCATCAGGTGACAGTGCTCATACCGGAATGGGCTTACGGATTGGGAAGTCAGCTCATAAAATGTTGTGTCGTTTAACGAAATACGGAGCAATCGATGTCCGCGATGGCTATCAATGAGCCGACGCTAGGTCATGCTTCGGATGCCGACACAGCGCTTGGCCGCTTCATGTTGCGTCAGCCGAGTATCAACAGTTGATTTGTTGGAAATCCGAATGGATTCTCCACTGGAGTTTGAGCCAACTGAGCGAATGCCGGAAAAGGTCTTCAATGAACAAATTCGTCGGCATGCGCCGTTCCGTTGAGTTCAAAGTCGCTTGAGCAAGGTTCTAAGGGAAGAAAAATGGATCGCTTTCTGCGGCGATCGATGACATGCAGTTGAATTGGGTATGAGATAACGATGACTACCGAAGTTTGTCAGGAACGCGTTTACAATTTTTCGGCTGGGCCAGCGGTAATGCCGGTCCCTGTACTTCAGCAGATTCGTGATGAGATGCTGTGCCTTCCTGGCTGTGGAGCGTCCATTCTAGAAATCTCGCATCGGAGCGAACCGTTCATCGCCATTCAGGAGTCGGCCAAGCAGCGATTGATTCGCTTGCTGAACATTCCAAGCGAATATGACGTTCTATTCTTACAGGGTGGATCACGGCTTCAGTTTTCGATGGTTCCAATGAATTTTTTGCGGGGTCGCGAGCTGGCTTCGTATCTCGTCACGGGTACATGGGGCGCGACGGCACTTGTCGAAGCCAAGCGAGAGGGAAACGTTCAAGTGGTTTGGGACGGCAAGTCAACGAACTACGATCGCTTGCCCGACCCGGCAACTTTGTCCGTCGATCCCAAAGCGGCTTATCTTCATTTCACTAGCAATGAAACCATTCAGGGGGTCCAGTTCGCACAAGAACCGAACTCGGGAAGCGTGCCGTTGGTTTGCGATGTTTCCTCGGATTTTTTGAGTCGCCCGATCGATGTGACTCGATATGGTCTGATCTATGCTTGTGCCCAGAAAAACGCAGGGCCAGCGGGAGTAACCGTGGTCATCATTCGGAAGGATTGGCTAGCGTCCTGTCCAGACAATTTGCCAGGCTATATTTCGTATCAGAATCACGCCAAGGCGGATTCGATGTGGAATACTCCCCCGACGTTTGCCATCTACGTGTTGGGACAAGTCGCGAATTGGTTAGAGGAAACCATTGGCGGTCTCGATGCGATGGCTACGATGAATCGGCAGAAGGCGAACCTACTCTACTCCGTGATTGATCGTTATCCAGAGCTTTATGTCGGCCATGCCCAACTTGGTTGCCGCTCTCTGATGAACGTTACCTTCCGATTGCCAAACGCCGAAGTGGAAAAGGCCTTCCTTTCCGAATCGGCAAAGCAAGGAATGGACGCACTGCAAGGACATCGAAGCGTCGGCGGAATTCGCGCGAGCATTTACAATGCAATGCCGCGAGAAGGTGTGGAATGCCTTGCTCAGTTCATGACCGATTTTGCACAACGACATGCCTAAGGACATTATGGCTGAAACTCGCATTTTAGTGCTGGACCCGATCGCTCAGGAAGGCCTGGACTTGCTGGATGCCGAGCCCAGTTTTCGACATGAAACGCGACTGGGATTGAAAGGGGACGCTCTCCGGGAAGCATTGAGTGAATTCGACGGAGCGATTGTGCGATCAGGGGTGAAGATCACCGCTGACGCCCTAACCGGCAATCGACGACTGAGAGCGATCGTTCGAGCGGGTGTCGGCACAGACAACATTGACAAAAATGCCGCGACCCGTCAAGGGATCGTGGTGATGAACACGCCGGACGGCAATACGCTGAGCACAGCGGAGCACACCTTCGCCATCATGTTGGCTCAGGCTCGACAGATCGCTCCAGCTTACCAAAGCTTGCTCAACGGCGTGTGGGATCGCAAGTCGTTTATGGGAAACCAGCTTGCCGACAAGACGCTGGGGATCGTTGGCATGGGTCGGATCGGTCGCGAAGTCGCTCATCGAGCGCTTGCCTTTCGCATGAAAGTGATCGCATATGATCCTTTCTTCACGGACGAACAAGCATCGAAGCTGGGCGTCGAGCGGAGTCCCACTTTTCGGGATATGCTGCCTAGATTGGATTTTTTGACCGTCCATACTCCGCTGACGCAGGAAACGACGCATGTGTTCGGATTTCCGGAATTAGAGATCGTCAAGCCGGGCATTCGACTGGTCAATTGCGCACGGGGTGGTATCTATGACGAAGCGGCAGTTGTCGAAGGTTTGAAACGAGGTATCATCGCCGGAGCCGCGTTGGATGTTTTTGAAGAGGAGCCTTGCACAAAGCATCCTCTTTTCGGGATGCCCGGCGTCGTCTGCACGCCTCATCTCGGAGCCAGTACCGAGGAAGCTCAAACTCAAGTTTCTATCGAAGGCATACAGCTGTTGATCAACTTCTTCAAGCATGGAGAGATTCGACACGCGGTGAATGTTGCCGCGCTCGATCCCAAAACGCTCGAAGCCCTATCGGGCTACATCGATGCTTCATATCGAATGGGATTGATGTTGGCGCAGTGGCATGGCCGCGCGATCGATTCGTGCCACTTGGTTTACCGAGGCGAAGTCGCTGATCGAGAGACCAAGTTGCTCACGGCAGCTTTCTGTGCAGGTCTTTTGGAACGGGCGCTCAACGAAGACGTCAATATCGTCAACGCGGAAATGCTGCTGCGGGAGCGGGGTGTCGAACCGTCTGAAAGCCGTTCCTACGAACGCGGAGCTTTCAATTCAACGATCACTGCCGAAATGTCAGGGGGGGGCAAGACCTCGAAAGCTGCCGTGACTCTATTCGGCAATGCGATGCCACGTCTGATCATGATCGATGGCTTTCAATTGGAAGCCTATTTGGATGGCATCTTACTCTTGTTCACACATCGCGACGTTCCGGGGATCATCGGACACGTGGGAACGGTGTTTGGAAAGCACCAGGTCAACATTGCACAGATGTCCGTGGGCCGTGCCAGCGCGTTGCCGGGAGGTCCAGCTATCGGCGTTCTCAATCTAGACAGCCTGCCTTCCGACGAAGCCCTCCAGGAAGTCAAATCGATAGGTCATGCCATTGAGAAGGTGCGATCGATCGTCCTGCCAGAACGCGGTTCGCTTCCCCCCTGGATGCAATAAGAGCTATTTCGGAATCTTCACGTTTGGATCGACCTCTCGAGCTCGCGAGAAGAACTGCTCGGCAGAAGACTCGTCACCTTTCTTGCGGGCGATCAGACCTCGAACGACAAGCAGTTGTGCGAGTCCACCGACACCGCCCTCCGCGACCTCGATATCGGCTTCCGCTTTGGTAACATCGCCAAGCTGGACGTGGCACAGCGCCCTTGCGATGTAGGCTTCTGTTACCAAATCGGGATTGAGCCCTCCTCCCGAATTAATCGCAGAATCCAGCGCCGACAGCGCGTCGGCATAATTGTTCGACTCGATCAACGTGAGGGCCAATTCAAAGCCGGCTTCGGAAGTAGCAATTTGATTCGAGGGGACAGCATCGCTTCTACACCCTACGATTCCGGCCAACAACAATAAAATGCAAACGGAGACAACACTTGAAAGAAAACGCATAAACAACTGCACCTAATCAAGGAATCGGACTGAACGGTAAGTCAACGAAAAAAGGCGGTCCCAGGTTCGAGTTGAGACCGCCTTGAACTACGCAACACATGATTCTGAGTGGCGATGCCAACGATCGCCTGGAAGCGAAAGATTAATTGTCGCCCGGAACAACGTCGCCAGTATCTCTTGTTCCCATGGCACGCCACACCTGAAGATCGGTGCTGTCGCTGTAGAAGCGAACACTACCATCACCGTAGAGCGTGTTGACGCCACCACGATGAAAGCTTCGGGCAGAAATGATCGCGTGCTCGCCGGGAGCATCGGGAATCGCGCTCCAGTTACCACAGTCACGCGCCCGCCAGTTGGGAGTTGCGACGTGGTTATACATGGTGCTGGAATAGAAACCGAACGGCCACCCGTTCGAAAAGTCGCTGCCTTCCAGCCAACGCCCCATGGAATTGAAATTGAATGAACTCGGAGTTGGAGGAAAATTGAAGCAGTCGCGATACATTTGATCGGGATCCAACATCATGTTGACGCGATTCGGTGAAGTTACCACCTCAGCGGGCGTCGGTGGTCGCGCTACCACGTTCATACCACTTCCTTTCGACCGTTCCGAGAAGAACGCGGTGTTGGTCAGACCGTCATAGAACGATCGAGCTCCAAGAGCATCACCGATCGTGAAGGCTCCGTTTCCACGACAACTCAGCTCTCCAAAGAAGGCATTGTTATTGTTGTTGTTCGTTGTGTTCTCTGCGCCCGCGTAGGGAGTCGATCCACCAAAGTTGTACCGATAGTTGTTCTCAGAAACGTTGCGCGGACTCGTGTTGGGACAGGATGGGCAGAGCCACAAGCCTGCTTGGCGTCGATAGGCCTCATAGTTTGGATTGCTCGGCACGCCGTTCGTGGTCAAGCGAACCGCCGTGGGCACCGAAAAGTTGATCAGATAGTAAGTATTCGCTTGCTCCATGAACGGAAGAAGAAACGTATGCACGGACCGAAAGCCAGTCCAATGGCCGGATCCGGGATTCTGATTCACCGTGTTGTAGTTGGTGTAACTGGCAAGTGGCGCTCCGTTAATCGACCAATCTGGAAGAAGGCGTCCGGGAGGAAAGACCTTGAAGGCCGTTTCGTAGTTCGCTAAAGCAACGCCGATTTGATGCAAATTATTTTGACAGGACATGCGGCGAGCCGCTTCACGAGCGGCTTGCACTGCAGGCAACAACAATCCTACAAGAATGCCGATGATGGCAATCACCACCAATAACTCGACCAGCGTGAAACCAACACGCTGTCGACTGCGACAAGACCGAAACATGAATTACTCCAAAAAATGCGAACCGAATACGACTTCAGCTATTGTGAGAGACACATTCTCTCAGAACCACAAAAAGGCACGTCCAATGCTCCAATAGCATATCAAATCTCTAATACTGTCGATAGGAATTTTCGCTGAACAAAATTGGATTCACCGATTCTTCATTCGCAGTGAATGCCTTTGTTTCATTGCGATTTCATTTGCCATTGAGTTCGCTCAAAGGGCCTTTCAGCCGCATTGAATTATGGCTGGTCCGCAGGAAAGGGATACCGTTCACATTTTTCAGCCCACGGAACCGATGGCGGCTAGAACTGCGAGCCTTTGATTCGACCAACGGTACGAAAAATCGACTGCTTGGCTGAACCATGCGTCGTCAGAATGCATCAACTCCAATCCGAGATTCACCATGGATTACAAGTCCGCCAATCCAGGGTCGAATGGCACCTGATGTTTCCAATGGGCGTCAGCAACTGGCATTCCAAAGAGTGATTATTTAGGACAAGGTTTGTCGTTCCAAGGAAGATCATTTTTGACGAAGCCGGAATCCGATCCGCTTCCTTTCGGAAGACCGCGACGGGAAGATTCAAGTTGAAGTCGGTTCGAATGCGTTGACTCTTCCCTCAATGTCAATCATTCGTGAGACTGGAAAGTTCACCACTTCATTTTTCGTAGATTGAGGAACCCTGTTCTGTCCTCGACAGACTACACTAGAACCAGTCCAGAACCTAGATCGAACCTGAAATCCTTCGAAGAGAAGGTAGAAGTGCAATGGCACGGGGTTGGACAAGGCTGGTTTTGCTCGTGATTTGTCCTCAACTTCCTCCAAGTCAACTTTCAACTTTTCTTCAGATAGACAACTGGATCGATCCCATGTTCTTACCGAGAAGTCTCACAATACGCTCAAGGTTCAAAAAGCAACTCCGAATGGAAACCTTGGAACAGCGTCAATTGCTTGCCGTCGACGTCGTCAATGCCTTTAACTTGAACTTGACCAATCCATGGGCGACCATCGAGAGCTTTACATCCATTGGGAACAACGCCTATTTCGTTGCTAGTGAGCCCGGAGAAAGCAACATCCATCTTTGGGTGACTCAAGGCAGTCCCGAAACGACCACCAAGCTCGTTTCCCTCGGCCCGAATGACGGCCAAAACCGATGGTTTACGAATGTTCAAGGGACGCTTTACTTCCGAGGCTTTAGTGAGGCCAGAGGTCACGAGCTGTGGAAATCGAACGGTACGGTCGCCACGACGATGATGGTCAAGGACCTGACGCCCGGCCCGAGTAGCTCGACCATTTCAGACTTGAGAGAGCATCAGGGCAAGCTCTTTTTCGTCGCTAATGGCCACCTCACTCGCAGCGATGGAACCGCAGGCGGAACGTTTCGGCTGGTTGATTTGCTACCCGATATAGATGACCAGGTTCAAAACCTAACGTCGGTCAACACCGGTCTTTTCTTTACTGCGAAAGGTCCGGGGAACAGTCGTGAACTCTATCGCACGAACGGAACCGCCGTCGGAACGGCGAAGATCACTGCGGTGCCGGCTGGCAATATCGCTCATTTGACCAAGGTGGGCAATGAGTTGTTCTTCGCTCGCAACAAACTAAGTCTCTGGAAGACGTCTGATTCCGGCGCAAACACGACGATGGTCAAGGACCTATCCAACGGAGGGGGCTTTCCCTACCAACTCACGGACGTCAGCGGTACTCTGTTTTTTGCATCAGGCGAATCGCTTTGGAAAAGTGACGGAACGTCCGACGGGACGGTTGAAATCAAGATTGTTGGTGGGGACCTGGACAACTTCTTCAACTTCAATGGAACACTTTATTTCTCAGGAGGCTCTGTTCCCAACGGCAACGGTGCTGAGCCGTGGAAGAGCGATGGCACGACGACAGGCACCGTCATGATCAAAGATCTGACGCCTGGGTTTAACGAAGGTTACGCGGATAGTTCCTATCCAAGAAATTGGTTGAATCACAAGGGGAAACTTTATTTCATCGCGGCCAATGCCATTTGGAACACGAATGGTTCCGCAGCGGGAACAATCGCCCTGGAACAGGGCTTCATGCGCAGCATGACCAGTGCAGGGGATCACTTGTTCTTGAGCTCGTCCCTTCAGTGGAATAGTCCAGTCCGTTTGATGAAACGGAATCCAGATGTCGCACAAGCGGCAATCGAAATCATTCGCCCGGGCCCAGGTTCCGGCGACGCAAGTCCATCGGCCGTCGTCGAGTTCAATGGAGCTTTGTTTTTTGCTGGCAGTGATGGCTTCACGGGACAGGAACTATGGAAATTCGAAAACGACCAAGCGACATTGGTCAAAGACATCTTTCCCGGTCCCAATGGTTCGTTCATTAGCGGCCTGACTTCGGTCGGAAGCAGGCTCTTCTTCAACGCTTCTGGTCCGGTTGGACAATCAGGGCTTTGGACAAGTGACGGATCAACCGCCGGCACGGTATTTCTAAAAAACGTTCGAATGGGAGCAACTCCCGGAGAGCCGTTTCTGACTCAGGTTGGCGATTTCTGGTATTTCCGCGGAGGTGATACCGAGGGTTGGGAACTATGGAAGACCGATGGTACGGTCAGCGGAACGGTTCGCGTGCGAGACATCTATCCGGGTACAACGTACGAATACGGTTACGGCTTCTTCAAGAATTCTTCGTCTCCGAGCGGATTGGTCAATTTTCAAGGAACGCTCTATTTCGCCGCTACAGATGCTGCTGGTGGACGTGAACTGTGGAAGAGCGATGGCACGGAAAGCGGAACGGTTGTGGCCGTGGATCTCTGGCCGGGATTTGAACCATACTCAGACTACGTTTATAGCTCGGGTGTGAATGGCCTCGTTCTATTCAAAGACGCCATGTACTTTTCCGCTAGAAACGAAAACGGAAGCGGATTGTGGAGAAGCGATGGTACACCCGAGGGAACATCGCTCGTCAAAGGGCAAAGCCCCACCATGAGTTCGCCGCGAGGCATGACCATCGTAGGAAACGACTTGTTCTTCGCTGCCTACGATAGCGTTGTCGGCGAGGAACTTTGGAAGAGCGACGGGACGACGGATGGAACGCAACGTGTTCGAGATATTCGTCCAGGATCGCCAAGTTCTCAACTACAGAATATCACGAATGTTAACGGAACGGCTTTTTTCACTGCTGACGATGGAATGCATGGACGAGAGTTATGGCAGAGTGACGGCACCGCCGCCGGCACGCGCCTCGTGCGCGACATCTATGTCGGTTCCAATCCCAACAATTCCAGGCCGTACAGCTCCGACCCAACAAATTTGACGAATCTGAATGGAGTCTTGTTCTTTTCCGCAAACAATGGCATTCATGGACGCGAACTTTGGAGAACTCACGGGACCGCGCCGGGAGCATCGCTGGCTGCGAATATTCAACCTGGAGCTGCGAGTAGTAACCCTGCAGAATTCTCTGTGATCAACAACGTCATTTACTTTTCAGCCAACTCGCCGTTAGGCCGCGAAGTCTGGCAAGCGAGTTCTCGTGCCCCAGTTTTGAATATACCGAGCACCGTGTTGAATTATCGCGAAGGCACGCCACCGCTTCGCTTGGCTCCCACGGGTACCTTGGCCGATGCTGACACTCCAATCCTCCGTGGCGGGATGTTAACTGCGGAACTCTTGCGTTCCTTTCCTGGAGATAGGCTCGTTGTCCGCCCGAGTGGTAACATCACCGTGAACGGCCGGTGGGTTGAATTCCATCAGGTCATCATCGGATCGATATCGGGAGGCTCAAACGGCCAACCTCTCAGGATCGATTTGAATCACAATGCGACTTTAGCAGCCACCAATGAATTGCTTCGCTCTCTTGCCTACGATTCGACATCGCAAAATCCCGCAGAACAGCGACGCCGCATTAGCATTCGCTTGTTCGATGGAGAGGGAGCAGTTTCTAATGCACGAATCGTCCCAATCGATGTGGAGCGGGTCAACAATCGCCCCACGATCTCCGATTCCAGTGGGCCCGTCGAATACCTACGTAATTCTCCGCATTCGATTCGCGTTGCTCCGAATGCGATCGTGCAGGATCCAGACAACCATCGATTTCCTGGTGGGACATTGACCATCCAAGCTTTTGGTGGCCAGCTTGCAACAAATCGCATCGAACTCAAAGGAACTCTGTTTTCGATTGGTGCTGACAACCGACTTCGGCGAAACGGTGTCGAGATCGGCAGCGTCAATGCTGAAGCTGGTATCGGCGGCACGCCATTCGTGGTTACGTTCAATAACGAAGCGACAATCGGTTTTGTTCAGCAGCTCATACGAAACATTGGATTCCGAACGGTAGGTAGCACCTCTTCGGTCGCTCGCACCGTCCGCTTTACACTCAACGACGGTAGCGGAGGAACGAGCGTACCATTGAACCGCACTGTCAATATCACCTAGTGAACTTCCAAGGAACTTGAGGACTTCAAATCCAGTTTGCCTTTGGTATAATCGGTCGCGAAGTTGATTGGCTTCCACGCTTTCCATGCGTGTTTTTGCTTGCAGCAACCAAATGCCTAAAGGCATCTTCGCACCCGTGGCGCAATTGGATAGCGCATCGGTCTTCGGAACCGAGGGTTGCAGGTTCGAATCCTGCCGGGTGTACTTTCCTTTTCAATGAATGAATCGTTGGACGAGATGCCATTGCCGCCGTTGCAAAGGGCGGGCTAGTACCGGTTGCTGGTTGAACTATTTCAGTTTCCTCAGTTTGGGATGCTCCTGCGACTTTTCAATGCTCGCGATCGCATCTCTCACGGCTTTCGCTTTTTGCTTGCTGAGTTGCTTTGGAAAATTGACCTCCCCTTTCTCGAACATCTCGGCCGTTTCTCGCAAGTGGGGGATGAGTCGTCGTGCTTCCGCGCCGTACAAATCGAGGACTTCAAGAATCTCTGGAGTGCGGTTCTCACTGGCCCACGGGTTCTGCGTGCGAAGATAATCTGCACAGGCCTGCATCCCTTCCTCGATGCGATGCGCTGCCAGAACTTTCAATCCATTGAGGCGCACACCATCGGCAAACATCTCTCCGCTTGGCGCTGGCTTCTCCACGGCTTCGAGCACGGTGGGTAAGAGAGGCTGCAATTCTTCGAAGCTGAGGCGTCGATAGATGGCACTGATTTCGCTTCGGGCTCGGCCGTCTTGATTCTGTAAACCTCGAGCAATGGCATTTCGAAGATTGTCGCGATCGACGCTATCAAGCGATTTCAAGTTGCTGAGCATTTTGCCGAAGATGGCGAACGACGCGAAACGCTGCTCCATTCCGCGTGGATCATCCATCGAAGATCCACGGGCAACTTGTTCCAGCATATCAGGCAACGCAGGTAGGGCTGGTTTTCCAATAGCCGCCAACGCCGTTGTCGCCCGGACTCGCAGCCACAGGTCGTCGTGGTGAAGCATCCGCTGAAGCTGCGGCACGGCCATCGCTGCCTTACCTCTCAATTCCTCCAATGCTTGACACGCACCGATCTGGGCGTTGAGATTCTCGGAAGCAAGGAGCGCGATGATTTCGGCCAAGGGATGCTGCTCGCGTCGGGAAAGCGCAGCGGCTGCTCGCTCTCGTACAATAGGCGACCAAGAACCGAGACGCTCGAGAAGCTCATCAACGCCAAATCGGTCGTAGGTACTGGTGCGGTCCTTATTGTCCCAGCCGCGACCGTCCGCAATCAGAGTCTTCGCGTCTTCGGTTTCGAGCGGCCGCACCACGCTGGCGTTTCGACCGGTCAGCGCGATCTTCTTGAGGGGCAATGCATACGCCAGCAAGTAGGCCCCGCTGGCGTCCCAACCAAGGTAGCTGTCATTGTCTGGTTCAGGAGGCCCTTGATGCGCAAATGTTCCGTCCCATTGCCGCGCGAGATCATGATACCATCCACCGAATTCATCCATCCACGCACCAGTTGCCTGTGGACCAGCCAGGGCGATAGCGGGCAAAGACCACAATAAATTGAAATAGTTCCCAGTGTGCCCACAATCCCGTTCGCTGCCGTGCGAGGCTACCGCCATGCGAGTGAAGAAGTCGGCGCTCTCCGCTTCGCCGACGAGATCAAATAGTACCGCAGCCATGCCGCACTTACCATTATCTTCATGCGTCTCGGTCCAAGGTGCATGGTCGCCGTAAGGTATCGCTCCTTTTCCCGCGTAAAAGCGAAGGAGCCGCAAGCTGCGTTCGATCGCTTGCTGAACTTCGGTATCATTCACCCCTGCGCTGTGAGCCAGCACCAACCCAATAGTCAACGGCAAGCCCGGAGAATTCATCATGCCGTAACCTTGCAAGCGCCCATCCGGAAGGGCGAACGTGTGCCCCCACGAACCCACCGCACTTTGGCCTCTCGCTGCTTCCAATGCCAACCGACGCAGGCCCGGCAACACCGAAGTGTCACCCGTCACCGTAATGTACTCGGCTAAAAAAATCATCACATAGCCGTAATACCAAGTTCTGAAATCACGCACCGTGAAGTTGGCTGCCCACTCCGCTTCTCGCTTCGTCAACGGAAGGTGAGCTTCGTCGCCGCCGGCGAGAAGTGCGAGTGCATTCAGCGAGCGCGGAATAGGTTCTACCGACTCCAAATACGTGGACTCCGCCATTCGGGCTGCAAGTGCCATTAAACCCTTTGCAAGAATCCCTTGTGATTTGGGGCAGTCAAATGGTGCGGTGGAGCTGAATGATCCAAGTACGGGTAGCCTCAACTCCACCTCTTCGATCTTGCCCGCTCGCCAACGGGTGATCGCGAGCCGTCCTCCAGCCGCGTCGGATTCCGCCTTCGTGATCGCCTTCCCAAACTCCGTCCGAGGGTCGTACGAAAACTTCGATCCACCAACACCCAGCAGCACATCGCCAACCTTGATCCGTCCGTCTGCTGGAGAGCCGGGCTCCACTGCTGTGACAGCAATCTGGCGCGCATCAGTTGTCACCAGCCGGTCGCAATACATCCAGCCCCGTAAGCCGGTTGGTCCAAGATTCCAATCATGCGTGGCATCCTCAGGAACGACATCGCCCTTGGTGAAATCAGGAATAGCGCGTCGCTGATCGTCAGCTGCAGCCCAAGCAAATGCGATGCTTCCAAGACACGCCGCGCAGACCGTAGCGGTCCATCGAGTCTTCATCATGGTGAACAGCATTGAAGGACCTTTCTTAGTCGATCGGAAGATAATCAATGATCAATCACCGCCCGCTGCGTCAGCGAGGAATCATCGTTTGGGATTCACTTAGGCTTTTGGGCGGATAGTGGTTCGCTTGCGGATCGTTTTATTCGGTCAGCATTTGGAGATTCGCTTCCGCGAATGCTTTTCCCATTAGAGCAAACGTCTTCGCGCAGCCGAGATAATGATAACCAGCATTGGAGGCGCCGCGCTTCCAAAGCGCCGCTTCAGCAGACGAAATTAGTTCTGATTCGTATTTCTTCAAAAATTCGTTTTTCTGATCCTGGGTCATCTTGCCGTCAGCATTGGCGTGATCCTTGTGCTTTGAATCAAGGAAATAGCGCATCTGGCTGATTTTTGCTCGCTTCTCGTCGATGGCTCCTAGTTCATCCGACCAGAAGGGAGCGGTTTCGACGGCGGTGACGTTCCCTTGGAACTCAGACAACGCTGCCGGCGCAGCCATGGCTCGTCGGAATGCAATCATCTCTTTGGAATCATCCTTGAGTCCACTAACGCCCATCACGCCGATGACAAAAGGTAATCGTGGAGCATCAAGGTCCTTGCGGACATCACGAATAAAGTGAGCAAGCAACTCCGAGTAAAGATCAAATCGGTCTGGCTGGTTGTGCTTCGGATAGACATGACTGTCGACCATGTCATTGAAACCCTGAAGCCACACAAAGCCCGAAAGCTCGTAACCTTGTTGCGAATCGTAATCGGGAATAACCTGTTTCAGATCGGAAAGAACATTCTTTACGTGCTCGATCATCAGCCGATAGTAGACACCTGTCGCTTTCTCCTTTTCCTTTTTCCACTGCTCGAAGTCTTTCGGAATGCCATGACCTTCTTGTTTCGGATAGTTTTCGATTTGAAAGGAACTCAGTTGATAGGGTCCTGCGCTCGGGGATCGAAAATCGGTGTGCAAGCTCTTTCCCCCCCAAGCTGTTTTGATGATGAGGACAGGCTCATCCAATGCGGCATCCATGGTCAGTCCAAAGGTAAACTCGGGACCAATTTTATTGCCGAGCTTGCCAGGGGGTTGTCCCCACAACGATCCGTAACCTGCCGTCAGTCTTCCGGCGACATCGAAATTGGATTCATCGGCGCCGGTCAGGTACGAAATCCAAGCGCCATCGCACACGGTCGGTTTGCCATCCGAGCCGCGCATCTGCCTAAGTAGCGGAGCCGTTGCAGGATCATCACCGATGTAATCAAACGTGCCGATCTCTGCATGCCCCTCCATATTAGACTGGCCAGCAAGGACAAAAACACGAACGGGTTTCTGTTGGGCATCCACCGGTTGAACATCCGGGAAAACGAACATCGTCATTCCCCAAAACAACATCCACCGAACATTCATAGCTGCCTTTCTTTACATGGCATTTGTGGAAATCTTTTTATCATACTCCGCTAAATGTGACGTGAGCACGTATTGCCAATCGAGACTTTCCTATCCCAGGGTTCAGGTAAGTCTATTGCAATTGAATCTTCAGTAACTAAACTTCGACCATTCTTGGTCCTTTTTGTCTTGATAGCGTAAAGGGTTTCCGCCTTTACGCGCTTTCACGAAAGCAATTTAGTTGGAAATCCCACAAAACCTCGACTTGAGCTCTTTCTCGTCAAAAATTCCGCGGCAAGTCAGCGACTTCGGGTTGAGTGTACCCGTTTCGAGAATTACAGGCAACGATTGGAACAATCTTCGAGACAGCGTTATTCCGCCCAAAGATCCAAGTCAATACGAGGAATGGCATCGAAACGCGATGCTGAACCAAGTGGTATGCGGATCTCTGGATTTGTCACTTACGTTAGACATTAACGGGGTCACGTACCCGTCGAGTCGTGTTCAGGTTTCATCGAACTGCAGTCGGAAGCATTTGTATCTCACATGCAGGTTACCGCAAGGCAAGAAAACACCCGCAGAAGCGTCACCGATGGGCGGCTCCCATCCATTCACGACTACAGAAACTAAACGGCGTTGGCCGGTAGAAAATTCTGAAATCGCGACAGCCTTTTGGGGATGCATTGACGGTGGTCAATTGCGATCGCACTCTGGGCTTTTAGTAATCGCTGGCTCGACGAAATCGGGCAAGACGGAGCTCATGAAGCAGGTGGTGCGATCCTATTTGAGTCGGCCAGAAGCACAAGGAAAGTTTCAGACCTTGGTGACCTGCGAAGATCCGATTGAAACATGGTACGCTGACAGTCCCGAGTCCGACGTTGAAAAAATGTTTAATCACGGTGTATTCTATTGCCCTCGTCAATTGGGAATTGACGTCGTTACGGTTTCTCAAGCTCTGAAAGATGCGCGCCGGCAAACACCAAACTGCTATCTTGTTGGTGAGGTACGGGAGAAAGCAGATTGGCAAAGCGTCGTGGAGTTTGCCGGCTCGGGACATCTTATTGTCGTCACCACTCATGCGGCCAACATTCAAGAAGCAATCCTTCGTATCTTCAGTGCGATGGAAGTCAAGACACCTCAGGGACGCCGTTCCGTCGCTAATGCTTTGTTGGCTGTCGTACACGCAGCGTTGTATCCCATCAGTTTCGGAAACGCAAATGGGTCATCTGTGCAATGTCTGGCGCAAATGCCTTCCATATGGATCGGTAATGTGAATGCAGTTAGTCAATTAACCGCCGACGGACTATCTTCCGTCGTACCTAACGGCGATTTTTGCCTTAGCCGTGCGCAGTTTCTTCGAAAACTTGATTCGTCCATTGGACGAGGATTTGAGCTCTCTCAGGGCAACACAACATCACTCATCGAAGGGAACCAGGCCAAACAATCATTGCTCGCGCAAGCTCAGCGCGAAGACCTGCGCGAGTTATCCAATCCGTGAAATCAATACGTTGAGGGTACCGATACCATGGCGGATCGAATCATGCCTATGCATGCTGGACGATTTCGATTCGGTATTTCCGAGTTGGATGAACTCGTCACGGAACGAAGAGGATTAGTTCCCGAGGGGCCATGGAGTGCTGCAATCATCGGGCCGGATGGAACCGGCAAGTCGATCCTGGCAATGCATGTTGCTTCTGATTTTATTCGTTCCTACCGAGAGGCCGACATATTTCCAAGAGTCGTTTATGTTTCAACGGACTTATCACTGAGCCAAGCGAAGAGTACCTGGAACGCCTTCGGCTTATCGCGTCCTGAATTGCGTAGGGATGTTCTGACCTGGGCCTACGAACGATTTTATTCTGCCGATAAGATTGCATCGGAAATTGAAACGAAAATCAAACAAAGTTTGGATGCTCGATCAAGAAGGGCGATTAAGCTCAAAGCCGTTTCTCCCAATGATGATAAGGACTTGGCCAAACTTCTTGGAGCACAATCAGGAAATACAGTGTGGTTTCTTGATCTTCAGAAGGAAACGGCCGGTGATGATTGGAACTTCATCAACCACTTGTTGGGGTTATTTGAATCCGAGCGTCAATCGAAAACGCCCAATCTGCTCATTATTGATGCGATCGAAGGACTGGAGGCCTTTATCGGGGATATCGATACTTTTGGCGAGTCACGCACGAGGCGATCCCGTGTGGCGCAACTCGTTCGAAATTGCGTACGTTCTGATACGAATGTCTTATTCGTTGTTGAGCGGCAGAGCGACTCCAAGCGAGAACCTGAGCAGTTTATTGCGGACTACGTCTTTGTTTGCTCGACGCAGGTTGAAACCGACTACATAAAACGAACGATTGCGGTTGAAAAGTTTCGAGGCGCCTGGCACTCTTGAGGCGAGCACGAGCTTTCGATTCGTCAGGGACACGGTACCCTAACAGGTGTCAAATTCCATCTCGACGAACCACGAGTTCCGTTCATTGAATGGCCTACTCTTAGCTATCTCTCACATATCCGTGTTGTGCATTCGCTCCACAGTTGGAATAGGAATGTGCGTGAAGCGAAAGAAAACGTACTTCCTGGAAATGGACATGCGTCCTTCGGTTTGCCTTGGATTGATTCCTTGTTAGGAGAGCCCAATCGATCCGTGTTTCGAAACGCACAGGCATCATTGAGCGGTTCCAAGCCTCAAGGACAACTCCAAACGTGTGAAGGTTCAATTACCTTCCTGTTAGGTGACGCGGGCACCCACAAGGGACGTCTAGCTCGTCGCTTTCTTGCTCAGATCGCGTTGGGGAAGGAATGTGGAAGTCAAACAACCGATCAAGTTCCGTTCGGCATCGGCATTTTGATTACGACGGACTTGATGGATAAGCGTTCGTTGCTTGATCGGCTGGCGTTTCACATAGCCCAAGACACCAATCATCCCTATTTTGCCGTACGCGCATTACTCGAACAGCAAGAATCAGACGAGAAGACGGAACGACTTCTTTGCCGAAGACTCAGTGTGCGGCACTTGTCGAGCGCCCACTTTCTGAAAATTGTCGAATGTCAAGTGCGTTGGGCAAAGATGCGATTGCGCAGGTTGATTTCCGGTTTCATTGGAAAGTCGATTGATGCAATCGACACGAAGTTCTTCGCGCAGTTCTACGGTTGCATTCGCCTGGTGATTGATGATTGGCATGCGGTATTGGAGACGCATCCCAATTTGGCTGAGGACCCTCTATTGGTTCAGAGCTTGATTACGTTCCTGAAGCGAGAAGGAATCACGGCGCTACTGGTGTCGACACAACCTGGACAGCCCTATATTCCAACCTCGGAGACTCCTGCTTTCGATTTGAGGAAGATCGACGAACAGCACATCTACACATGGGGGGTCTCCTTTTACGGACAGCGTCGCACTGCGATCACTTGTCTACGCGATCGTATCGGGCAAAGGGAGCCAGATGTCTTCGAATTGCTACCCATCAATCTTCAAAGCACAGAGTCGACTGATCAGCCTTGGATCTCTCTGGGTAAAGTCGTTGAAAAATTCTCGTCATCTAGTTTTTCACAGTACCTGGAAAAATTCTATTCGGACGCCGGCGCGAACTGGCCCCAGACAATGGAGACGGCAGTCAGGGAGGCTGTTGCTAGAAAGCATTCGTCCGAAGAATTGGTAGCAATCATCAAGGATTATCCCAACCTTCGAAGGTTAACCGGGGCGTTCGATATCCCGCTCGTAGGCACTCGAGATGAGTGTCTTTCCATATCGCGTGAGTTTGGACTCTATGGAGGCGTCGAAATCGGAGAGGCTTATAGGGTGCCGCTTCGTGTTCAACTCGTGGAAGGAATCCATGGCAGTCACGAGGCAGAGACGTTCTGTTCTTCTTATCCTTCCTTGCTCAATCAGACGTTGCGGAAAGTTTTTCCTAGCGAATCAACGGAGACGGGAGTTTCCTTTGTTTCTCTCGATGAGTACGACGAATTCGCGACTTACGCCGATTGGTTGGACGACAGTCGTGGCAAAGAAACGGTCATTATTCAGATCGACGAGTTTTGGGGAGCTCGCCCCGGCACGTTGATGGAACTCAAACAGTATTGGATCGAGGACGTGGTTGCTCAATATCTCGGGCCAGAAAAGGACTCGTGGATTTCGGTAACGCAAAATGACGTCTACGGAGTATGGCATCCTCACGTGCTTTCGAATCAGTCAGCCATTGACAGTGGGAAGAGGACAGCAGCCTGAATCCGATTACTGTCTCCTATTACAGGAGCCGAAACGATAAAGCGAAGGAAGCCAAAAGCTTAGGTACGCGACGTTGCGACATGACTCGAAGTGACAATCAGGCGTACCAAGTGATTGATCGAATACCGTACTACTGGGACTTTGGCTTCTTAGTTGCCGATCGGCATTTATGGGAGGGCTGCAAGGATGACTCCTTCATGGGTTGGAAAGGTGATCCAGTCCGCATCGCTGAAATCTGGAATGCTTTGGCACTAGAGAAAGATCGATTCGGCGATCGGGGCTCATCGGAAAAGGAAGTAAGTTGGATCGATTTCTTTACAGCTTGCGAACGAATCGCTTCGCGACATCCGGGAGTCGCGGCTTTTGACATCAACATTAAGAACACGGAGTCCATGTCCTGTCTATTACTCGAAGTGTGGGGATCGATATCTAAGTCGTTATCGGAAAACCCTGGGCAGACTTCCAAGTTCCAAAAGCTGAACGAACGCAAACCTCCGGAAAGTACAGAATGGCCTTCACTAAAGCAACTTTTTGAAGCACATACTGTGTCATTGTTGTCGGCCTTGATTAGTTTGCTTCATGCTTGCAAACAGATTCGTGGAACTTCTGATCATCGCTTTGAAGAAGTTTATTCAACGAAGGGCTTTGTTGCTTCGCGACAATGGTACTCGACGGCCTCTGCTATGATGAGGCTCCCAGAACACTCGGGAAAGGAACTCTGTCTGCTGTCCCTTCCCGGCAATGTGTCCACGCGAGGCGATTGGTATCTTGCAGTCACCGCGGGAAGTCGAAGTAGATTGCTGGCTGAGCGGGCCATCGATTTGATGACCAGCCGCAAAATGAATGTTGCCCGCTTCCATGATGGACTCGGCTTGCCCGTCCGAGATGTGCTGCCGATCTATTGGGATCGCCTGTCCTCACCCATCGTGCGGCACGTCGCCGATCTCGGCGAAAAACAAGCGGTAACCCTAGGCGAAATCGAAAGCCTTGGCCAGTCAACAGGCAAGCACATCGAGTGGCTTTGGAGGTCGAGAATCAGAAACTATGATCGAGATTGCTTTTACCTTCGTCGTTGGCTGAGCCGGGTCTTTTTCGAACGACGTAGTTGGTTCAACAAGGCAGGAGAAATACCTCTAACTGATTTGCTTGCATTCAATGCCATTGAGAAACTCGAGAAAGAATCCTCCGAGAGTTCAACGAATCTTTGGAAGGTTTCCAAGAAAGACAAGAACGGAGAAACAGTTGAGGATTTCCATGAGTTTCGACAGCATGCCGAAGTTCTTTATAACGCGCTCGACAAAACTGGTCTTGAAAGATTTCTCCATATGCTCGATATCATTAAGAATGTGATTCGGGGCAATTCTCATTAGAATCGGCAAAGGAATGGTGTGTTGGCATGGAAGCTAAGCCTAACAGAAACGATCCATCGTTCCTGATGTTCGTTGGCAAATTGTTCTCGCAACTCGACGGGTTGTGTCATGTTAGCGAAGTTCGCTGGCTTCCCAGAATTGGCGTCGCGGCCGTAGTGATCGATGACGAAAGCGCTCGAGGACAATCCTCGACCATCAGTCTCAACTTAGCTAATTCAGGGCAACCTCCGATTTTTGAACTGCGCGTTGGAGAATCGAAGTTCGTCCTACACGATCCAGACGAAATTTCGCAAATTATCGAACTGCAATCACGAGACCGCTTTTGGCAATCGGCTCGCAAAGCAGCATAACAAGCAAGACTTTCTTCGCAACTTGAACTTTAAAACCTTAAGATTGAGTTTTCTCGCTCAGTCGAGACCAAAACTATGCGCAGGTATCGTGATCGGCATTTAGTCTCAGTTCAGAAAACGCTGATCGGAAGCCTCATCGACGGAGTGTAAAAACTCCAGCCCTCAGCGCCGGTCACGCACCAAGCGGACGTTCCATTGCAAAATGAGCTAGTTTATCGGCGAGAAAAGGGACGTACTCTTGCTTTTCCTTGGTGGTATTTTTGATAAGCTTAGTCAATCAACAGAGCTATCTTTAACTCTGCCAATCAGGGGCGCGATCATGAGTTATGAAAACATCTTGCCTGCTATGATGTCTGCTCCGTGGAGTTCTGTTGAGTTTGCCGCTTCGCTGGAGCATGGTGATCAAAAAGTTCCATGCACGATCTTGCTCGATCAGGAGGGGGCCGTCGTCACAACCAAACAAGGAAAAATCACCCTTCCACGATCGCAGTGGGCCATCGCCTTTTTTCGACCCGAACAACTAACCTTAGCCGTCCTTGGATGGGATTACAACTCCTGGATCACGAAATTGAAATTCGAGGCCAAGCATCCCGGACAAACCAAGGACGAATTTCCCAAGCAAGTCGTGAAATGGATTTTTCATTTAGCTCCGAAGAAGCTTGGGCCAGAGCTTGTTCAAAAGATTCAGTACAACGTCCAACGCTCAGAGATCGAAAACTATTTGCGGTCTCAGAGCGATCCGGACTCCTTGGTCATCACTCGTTGCCCAACGTGTTCGACAACCATCGACATCACCCCCTATGCCGACTTCGAAACGCTGTATTGCAACAATTGCAGTCGATTCCTGTCACCCAAGCTGAACGTGGACGATCCGGATTACGGAATCTGTTAGAGTTGCGAATATTACACGAAGCTTAAATCGAACAATGCTGCCAAGGGCGTTGCCGATCACTCGGTATGCTATGGTTGCCATGCCAAGATGGTCTGGAAGAGTTTTTTTGTTACTTTGGGAATTGCCATTGCGATTGGACTCCTCAATCTAGCTACGATCGTCTTCGCCAATCGCTTTTTCCCGATTCTGCTGATCTTTGCTGCTGGTTCGTTCTTGTGGAGCATCGCGAAATTGTTTAGCGTCATCACGGTGACCTTAGCGCGTAAGGCAACCGGCGAGACTCCGCTGGAAAAAGCAACCGCAGCCGTCAAAAAAGGACAAGCCGAGCAGGCCTTGAAATACATCGAATCCATGCCAGAAGCGACCTCGAATCCGGGTATTCTGTTAAACATGGCGCGCGGGTTGATCAACGCGGGGGATTTCCAGCGAGCGTTGCAGTTCGCAGATTTGCTTGTGACGCAGTTTCCGAACTTCCAGCAAGGCTTCGTCGCGAAGATGGACGCGATGACGGGGAGTGGTGCATCTCTCGATGAACTGGGCGAGGCCCAAAAAACGAAAATGGAGGTTGTCTCCCGCAATATGCTCAAGTCCTATGATCAGATGGAACTGATCATGCAGATGAGTGGCTGACAAAGTCCAGTTGTCCGCGGCCTCGTGCTAATGCTCGCGGACGCTTCGGAATCGAGCTTCTCGCTGGGACTTCGAAGCTACCGTGTATCGAAGCATCGATGAAGCTGTTCGAGTAGTTCACTGACTTTTGCGGGATGCTGCTCGGCAAGATCGATTGCCTCGCTGGGATCTGCGGCCAGATCGAATAGCTGAACCGTCTCGGAGGGTGCTGAACTCGCATGTGGGGTCGGTTCGATTAATTTCCAAGAACCATCGATGATCCATCGATACCGCAAGCTTGCCAACGGATCGTCGATCGAAGAAGCATCGTGATCATAGACTTCTCCACAAAGGCTTTGACGGCTCGCAACCGCATTCGTGTCGAGTAGATTGACGCCAGGCAAAGCGGGATCGCGAGGCAATCCAGCTAAATACAACGCTGTAGGAACGACGTCCAAGCTGCTGGCGAGTTGCTCCTTTTCCGTTCGCGGTTGGACGTGATCGGGCCAATGGACCATGATCGGAGTCCGAATGCCACCTTCGTACGGCGTTCGCTTGCTGCGCGGCGCGTACTGGCTGGCCTGCGTATCATTGATCCAGCCATTGTCACAAACAAAGAAAATGACCGTATCTTTCGCAACTCCGTGGCGATCGAGCACTTGGCGAAGCGCTCCCACGGTTTCGTCAAACCATTCGCACATCGCCCAGTACTTGGCGACCGGCAAAGAAGGCGTTCTTGATAAGTACTGATCCAACAATCGTTGAGGAGGGTCGTGAGGTGTATGGGGCATCATCGGTGCATACCAGACAAAGAATGGCGAGCGTTGATCCAAGCATTGCTGGATGAAGTCTTCGATGGGTTGCAGGCCTTGGCGACCGATTTTGAGACCCTCGTCGCCGTGGCGGCCTCCCCGAGTCATATCACCGTGGGTCATACCAACGTCGAATCCTCCCCGTTGATGATGGCCTTCCCACCATTTTCCCGTTTGTAGGCACTGATAGCCTCGTTGTTTTAACCGTTTCGGGAGAGTGGCGACGCGATCGATATGCGCAATATACCTGCTCCGTAGTTCCATGTAGTCCGGATCGACCATGAGCCGTGATCCTGCTCGTTCTCGCATGGCATCGGTCGGCCTTGGATCATTGCTAACGATTCTATGCTGTCGAGGATATAAGCCAGTAATGATCGAAGCCAACGAAGCTCGGCAAAGCGAGTGCGGCACGTATCCTCGTTGGAACACGAGCGATTCTCTCGCCAACTGATCGAGGTTGGGGGTCCGAATCTCGGAATGTCCCATGAAGCCGAAATCACCCCATCCCTGGTCGTCGGAAATGATCAACACGATATTGGGAGGCCATTCCGTCTCGTTGTCGGTTGCTTCTTGAGCGAAGGCAGCACCGCTCAAGTTGATGGCCATGAAAAAGATTGTGCGCAGGAGTCGAAGTATGGGAGCTGCCATCAAGGGAAACCTGAAATCATTGTGGAATGCTGCTTCAAGAACGATCAAGATTGTAATTGGTTTTCTTCGACAAGGGCTGCGAACCACACTTGGTCACCCACCGTCGATCTTGATTTTCTCACAAGTCGCATGGACCAGTTGCCTCAACTTTGGTTCGAGGGCGAACCTCAGGTGAACAAATTCGGGGCAGGTTGCGCTACACTGCCATAGACGGATCTCGGCGGTGCGCAAACACTGCGATTCATCAGTGTTCATGCACCTTCGGTTGATCGACCAATTTTCGATCGCCGCTCGTACTAATCCCCACTGATTGCGACCCGGGCGAGATAGATACCGGTCTTTCCTTCGTGCGACGAGTAGTAGCTGACCCATAGCTCGTCCTCGTGAACTACCAGTCCTGCATAGCTGCAGTCTCCCCCAGACGGAAGAGTTAGTGCTTCCGAGAATTGGCAGGTCACTGGATCAATCCAGCCCAATGAGGTACGCACCTTATGATCGTAGAGACGAACTGCGGCGAGGAATCTGCCGTCGGACATTCGAACCATGTGTGGACCACCGATTGGCACTCCAATGGATTTCCAAGTCCAATCGGTAAATGGGGCCCGTGCCGTTCCAAATTGCCCGTCACTTGGTTCGCCGTCCCGACGAAGAAGACAATACGCCGTATCCTCATCAAACACAATCGACGTTTCATTTGGATAGCCAACCTTCGAGATCGAATCGGCGATCACTTCAAAATTCTTACCGTCACTGCTGCGATACAGACGGATGTTCCGGTCGCTGGTACAGCTATAGCCGATGCTGAAAGCCTGTCCTCGATGCCAGGTAATACGCCATAGCCAATAATCTGGGTCGCCGATCGGGACCGGTTTGCTCCATTGGAATCCGTCGTCCGAGAACCACGCCAGCGATTGATGGCTTTGATTCTCTCGTTTGTGCAGAGCCTCTGCTCCGCTTAACATCAATCGCCCGACTGGAGTTACCACGATTTTCGCATCACGGAGATCGGAGTCCGGTGAAGTGATGAAAGCCGCAGAGGTCCATTCGACTCCGTCGTTCGAAGTGATCACCCTCAACGCCCCATCGGGTGAAACATGTTCGTGGCCTTCGCGAAACACGCAAAACCATCGACCTTGTTGATGAATGAGATCGGTAAAGGCGTTGTGAGGGGCTCGATCCCAGATTTTTCGGACCTCAACCAATCGCAGCGATTCTTCGCTCTGGGCCGAGGCCAGCCCAAGACACCCTATGACCAACGTTGCGATTATTCTTAGAATCATCCGTTCCTCCTTTTTCAAGAAGTTGCTTCGATGGAAAGCAAACGTTCACGCTGCAACTGCAGGCCGCCGCAGATTTGACGAATGGAATCATGGTTCATCCGCCAAGCTGCCCGCCGCCAATCTTGCTCAGGCCCGGCGGTTCAACGACGACAGTGGCCCTGCTCGCGAACAGTCACGAAAGTAGCTTGCTGGCGCAACAATGAGGAAACGATCGTCGTTCTGCGCACTCCTTTTCTTGAAAGGCTTCGAATCTTCGGAAGAAGATCCCGATCACATAGAGGCCTCTTTTTGCGGCTCGCTGTGTTTCTCACTCGGCTGTTGGAACGTGTACCAGAAGAGCATGATCGTACCACAAACAAGTAGGCTGTCGGCGATATTGAAGTTTGGCCAAGTCCATGTCTGGTAGCGTAGCAAAATCCAGTCGCGAACGCCATTCTTCCACGAATCGGGCCATCCGGGCTGATATCCCAATCCGAGCCGGTCATACAGGTTTCCCAAAATCCCCGCGGCAATGCACCCCATGGCGAAAGTAACCCAACTGCTTTGGGCAGCTCTGTAGACGAACAGCCACACGATGATGCCTATTAGCGCAACAACCGAGACCAAGGCAAATAGCCAGCCGAAACCGCTTCCCATGCCGAACAGGGCTCCAGGATTCACTGCGGTCTCGATGCCGACGTAGTTTCGAATCAACCACCAAGGCTCCCCTTGCTCGAACGGTGAACCTCGCCATTGGAAGACAGCATTCTTCGACCAGATGTCTAGGAGGAAACCCCCAATGGCCAAGAATGCAAATAGGAAGTATCGCGATCGAACAATCCTTGAGGAGGCAACCGAAGTGACCTTCGGATGGGGGTACGTCGATGATAGAGGATCATTCGGTGCTGGTTTTGGATGCGCACTTGACACAAAATGGTGTATCCGGAAGGACCTCGAGTCTCGCTTTGGGAATGCGACCGCCGCAATCCAGGCACGAACCATACTGGCCGGACTCGATACGTTCAAGGGCTTCTTGGACTTGTTGCAGTCGTCCACCTTCGCTAGCCATGATCGCCAACGTTAATTCTTGGGAATAGGCGTCCGAACCCAAATCGGCCATGTGTGTCGGCGCATGGGATGACCGGCCCTCCGAGTTCCCTGACAGAGCTTCTTCGGCCATCATGTTGACATCGCCGCTCATTCGAGCCCGCATTTCGAGCAAGACTTTCTTGAATTGGGCCCGCTCTTTCGCATCGAGACCGACTTTGGACTTCTTCGTTGTCTTTCTGGATACCATGTGCGATCCTAGCTTAAAATCGGAAAAACCGGAATTTTAGAAATGCTTGCGATTTGCGTCAATCGTTCGCGCCCTACAGCGATGGCACGGTGGGCGCAAATCGGAGAGCAAGATGACGGTTTTGACCTACATTTGTCATGGTAATCCAAAAGGAAATACGATCCATCAGATCGTAGAATGGGCAGGGTCTTCACAGACTCTACATATTTGCAAGCCTTCGAGTTTGAAAGGACGCTATGAAAACGATGTCGATTTCTTCGACCAGCACCAGCCAAACTTTGGAAGTCACGTTCCAGCAGTGTCTCAATCGACATTGCGGCGCCACGTTTGGAGTCGACGAAGTCCTAACGGCCTGTCCCTCGTGCGGAGATCTATTGGACGTCCGTTATGCGTGGGATCGTCTCCCCACCCCGCGCCGCCTAAACAGCTTCGAGCGCTATTGGGCGCAGCGAAATCACCCTGTCTATTTCAGCGGCGTGTGGCGGTTTCATGAGTTGCTTCCGTTTTCGCCGCTCGACAAGATCGTGACGGTTGGCGAAGGTCAGACACTCCTTCAACGTTCGGATTCCGTTGCAAAATACGTCGGCATGAACGCCGGGCAATTGTTTCTTCAATACGAGGGAATGAATCCGTCCGGCTCCTTCAAGGACAATGGCATGTGCGCGGCTTTCACTCACGCCAATATGATCGGTGCAAAACGTGCCGCGTGTGCCAGCACCGGAAATACTAGTGCTTCGCTCGCTCTGTACTGTTCGGCGACGCAGCTCATGCGCGGCATCATCTTCATCGGCAGCGGCAAAATTTCCTATGGCAAGCTTTCACAGGCCTTGGACTATGGAGCCTTGACCATTCAGATCGCTGGCGACTTCGATGATGCGATGCAGCGTGTTCAACAAATCTCGAAACAGCTCGGCATCTACCTGGTCAACAGTGTCAATCCGTTCCGCCTCGAAGGCCAAAAGACGATCATGTACCGAGTGCTGGAATCGCTACGATGGGAGGCGCCCGACTGGATCGTGGTCCCTGGGGGCAATCTTGGCAATAGTAGCGCGTTTGGGAAAGCCTTTATCGAACTGCACGACTTGGGACTGATCGACCGTATTCCTCGTCTGGCAGTCATCAATGCGACGGGAGCAAACACGCTTTACGAGCTCTACGAGCAACGCCATCTGCGATGGAATGACGGCGACCCGAATCGCGGAATTTCCAACCATTATTTCGTCGAGATGGAATCCGATCAACGACGAGCCAACACCATTGCATCCGCCATTGAGATCAATCGACCGGTCAATCTGAAAAAGTGCCTTCGAGCCCTGGACGCTTGCAATGGTGTCGTTCGCGAAGCGACGGATCAAGAAATCCTCGATGCGAAAGCACAAGTCGGTTTGGGAGGATTTGGCTGTGAACCTGCCAGTGCCGCTAGCGTCGCAGGAGCGAAAAAGCTCCGCGAGGAAGGCATCATTGCTCCAAGCGATCGCGTGGTGTGCATCCTTACAGGCCACGAGTTGAAGGACCCGACCGCCACCGTTGCTTACCACACAACGGATCAATCGAAATTCGATGAGGTGCTCGGCAGTCGCGGCGTTCGGCGTGCCTCCTATGCCAATCGCTCCGTTGCCGTCCCCAACGAAATGGACGCCATCGTCCGTGCCATTCAGTTGTATTCGTAAACGGACCGGTTGGCGATTTCCGAATGGAAGGCAGCATCTGGGCAGTGTCGTTGCCAAGGAAAACTTCTGAATAGAAATACAAAGACGTGGTCACACGAACCGCGCTAGTCGAAGAGTCACAACTTAACATCTCCCCTAATCCGTTTTCATTGTTTGATCGAAATCGTTCACAGGTAGCTGTCGATAGCCGCTGGGTGATTCCATCTGGTGTGGTTTAACCGTCAGCTGCAGGCGTACGCGAATGCGTTGTCCGGCGCTGCAGCGACGTACGCCTTCGGCTGACGGTTAAACGAGGGCCTCGTGAAAGTATGCAGTGAATCATTGCCTTCCGCGTTGTTGTTGGCGGTGCAACGACCTAGCTGATTCATGATCAGCAGTTCATTCATGACCAGCAGCTTATTCATGACCAGCCATACTTCTGCGTGAACGAGACGAGGGCCTTCATGTAATTCGCTCGCTCGAACGCTGAGGCATCCGCTCCTCGTTCGCGGCTTACGCTGCCAATTAAGCTTTGAACGGAAGCGTACTGACGTTCGGCCAACCAATGTTCGATATCCGTCAGCAACTTGGTCAAATACTTTGGGCCGTGTTTGAGTAGCGATGAAGCCAAGAGAACAACATCGGCACCAGCCAACAGCGCCTTCAACACTCCATCGGCATCGTGAATTCCGCTGGTAGCCGCCAGCGAACATTCGACTTGGTCACTCAGAATCCCTAGCCACCGCAGGACAAGTCGCAGTTCGCTTGGGTGACTCAACGCCAAGTGAGGTTGAACACGCAACGATTCCAAATCGATCTCCGGTTCAAGGTAGCGATTGAAGAGCACCAATCCCGCAGCACCCGCCGCCACTAACTTCGCGGCGAAAGCTGGCAATGCAGAAAAATACGGACCGATTTTGACGGCGACAGGAATGCGTATGGACTGAGAAACTTCGTGAACGATGTCAACGTAACGTTGCTCGACATCATGGGAGGTCATTGCTCGATCGGTCGGAACAAAGTAGATGTTTAGTTCCAGCGCGTCGGCGCCAGCCAGTTCGAACATCCTCGCGAACCGGACCCATTTACCTGGCGAAGTGCCATTCAAGCTGGCGATGACAGGAATCCTCAGCGTCCGTTTGACATCCTCCAAAAATTCAAGATGGGGCTCCGGACCGGTGTTGTAGGTTTCTAACTCAGGGAAATACGACTGCGATTCTGCGGAGATTTCAGACGCATATTCATGCAATCGAAAGATCTCGTATTCCTCGTGCTCAATTTGCTCACTGAACACGGATTGCAAAACCACCGCAGCTGCTCCGGCTTCCTCCAACTGACGAAGGGAGCTCATCGACCCGGTGAGGGGACAGGCGGACACAATCAACGGATTCTTGAGTTGCTTGTGAAGGTAGTTCGTGGTCAGGTCGATGTTCATTCCGGGACCTCATCCATCAATGGAGCTAAGGATCGATCAATGTTGGCGATTTGTTCATAGTAGTGCCATCGATCGTGAATATCGCGCTGGGCCAATTGAAGCAATTGTTCCGCCCGCTCTGGCTGGCTTCGCAGCAACATCGAGAAGCGGGCCTCCTTTTCCGCGACTTGACGGAACGGTATGCTCGGCTTTTTCGAATCGAGATGAAATGGTTTGCCTCCTTGATGCGCGACTCGCGGATCGTAACGATACAAGGGCCAGTATCCGCTATTGACCAGTTCCTTTTGATGGCTCATTCCCGTCGACAAATCTATGCCATGGGCAATGCAGGGACTGTACGCGAGGATCAAGGACGGTCCGTGGTAGCTTTGTGCTTCCTGAAAAACTCGAATCGTTTGGAGTGGATGCGCTCCGATAGCGATTTGGGCGACATAAACATGTCCATAAGCCATGGCGATCATGCCGATATCCTTCTTCGTGATCCCTCGCCCAGATGCCGCAAACTTAGCCACCGCAGCTCGCGGTGTCGATTTCGAAGCTTGTCCTCCCGTGTTCGAATACACTTCGGTGTCGAGAACCAAGACGTTGACATTGCGCCCCGAGGCCAGAACATGATCCAAACCTCCGAAACCGATATCGTACGCCCAGCCATCGCCGCCGACGATCCACACATCGCGAGGCACCAAAGCATCGGAAAGCGAATGCAGTAAACGCAAATCCTGATCAACCGCATTGTTGATCGTGATCAAACGCTTTAGCTCGAAAACTCGCTCGCGTTGGGCAGCGTAGTATTTCTCGTCGGGCGATTCGCGAGCCAACAGAGAATCGACCAGTGCTGTTGGAAAGTGGACGGCTAATTTTTCAAGCTGCCTGCGAGCTAACTGCTCTTGTTTGTCGAGGGCAAGCCGGATGCCCAATCCGAACTCTGCGTTGTCCTCGAACAAAGAGTTTGCCCAAGCCGGTCCGCGGCCCTCGCGATTCTGAGTCCACGGAGTCGTCGGCAAATTGCCACCGTAAATGGAAGAGCAACCAGTGGCATTGGCAATGATGCTCCGATCGCCGAATAGCTGTGAAAGCAATTTCAGGTACGGTGTCTCTCCGCACCCAGCACACGCTCCTGAAAACTCAAACAGAGGCAGCAATCGCTGAGAGCCTTTCACTGTCCCAACATCTAACAGAGTGCGATCTGTATCTGGCAAAGTCAGGAAGTACTCAAATCGTTCTCGCTCGCGCTGCCAAATATCCTTTTTCGGTACCATGTTGATCGCTTTGATGCGAATGGCTTCCTTGCTGCGAGCAGGACAAACGTCGACGCAGACTCCGCAGCCTGTGCAGTCGTCTGGCGCGACTTGAATGGTCATCGAATGGTCGTGCAGATCCTTGCCGGACCAAGGAATGGTCAAAAAGTGTTCAGGTGGTGTTTGAATGACGGCAGACGGGAAGCTCTTCATGCGAATCGCTGCGTGCGGACAAACAAGTGCGCACAGCCCGCACTGAATGCACAATTCCGCCTTCCATTCCGGAATCTCTGCAGCGATGCTGCGCCGTTCGAATTTCGCCGTGCCAGTTGGAAAAGTTCCGTCAATCGGCATAGCACTCACCGGCAGTCGATCACCGAGTCCAGCCAAGATGGATTCGATTACTCGGTACTCTTTTGGTCCATCCACTGGTAGGTTCGGCAAAACCCGCGACAGGCTGCTGTCCGAAACCGAAGGAATGGTGATTTCTTGCAGACCATGCAGCGATGCGTCAACAGCGGCAAAGTTGCGTTCAATGACGGTCGCTCCCCTCTTGCCGTATGTTTTCTCGATCGAATCCTTGATGGCTTGGATTGCTTCTTCCATTGGGAAGATCCCTGAAAGAGCAAAGTAACACGTTTGCATCACAACATTGATGCGATTGCCCAATCCGTTGCGGCGCGCCACCGATTCTGCATCGACAACGAATAATCGCATCTTTCGATCGATCAGTGTTCGCTGAACTTCACGAGGAAGCTTATCCCAGACTTGCCCCGCATCCCATGGCGAATTGAGCAGGATTGTTGCACCCGTCCTTGCTTTCTCGCACACATCCACTTTCTGCAAGAAGCCGAATTGATGGCAACCGATAAAATCGGCTTTCTGGATCAGGTAGGTCGAGCGAATCGGATGGGGAGAAAAACGCAAATGCGATACTGTCATCGCACCAGACTTTTTCGAGTCGTAAACGAAATAACCCTGAGCATGCCAGCCCGTTCGTTCAGCGATGATCTTGACGGAACTCTTCGTGGCCCCCACTGTGCCGTCGCTACCCAAGCCGTAGAACATCGCTTGACGTGTGTCGGCGAGCTCGACAATGAAGTCCGTGTCAACCTTCAAACTTCGACAAGTAACGTCATCCACAATGCCGACCGTGAATCCTCTTTTCGGTTTCGGAGCAGCTAGCTCGTCGAGAACGGCTGCGGCCATTGCCGGCGTGAACTCCTTGGAAGCAAGACCGTAGCGTCCGCCGATGATCATGGCTTGAAACCTGGGCTCCGTGGGGTGGGCGTGCCGAGCATCCGCGAAGGCCGTGACGACGTCCTGAAAAAGTGGCTCGCCTATCGCACCGGGTTCTTTGACTCGATCCAGTACGGCGATCGCTCTCACTGTTGACGGGACAACTTGAGTGAATGCATCGATCGAGAATGGCCGGAACAGACGGATTTTGATCAAACCTACCTTTTCACCACGGCGATTCAGTTCGTCGATCGCTTCTTCCGCCGCTCCGATTCCGGATCCCATCATCACGATCAGCCGCTCTGCTTCGGGATGGCCATAATAATCGAACAACCGATATTGCCGCCCAGTGAGCTCAGCGAAACGAGCCATCGACTTTGCGACGATAGTCGGTAGCTCATCATAGAACGGATTGATGGCTTCACGAGCCTGAAAGAAGACGTCCGGATTCTGTGCCGAACCCCGAAGCATCGGACGATCGGGAGACAGGGCTCGTTGTCGATGGGCATCGATGGCCTGTCGCGAGAGCATCCTATTCAAAGTGTGTGCCTTCACTTCTTCAATGGTGTTGATCTCATGCGAGGTTCGAAAGCCGTCAAAGAAGTGTAGAAAGGGAATGCGACTTTCTAGGGTCGAAGCATGAGCAATCGCAGCAAAATCCATCGCCTCCTGGACAGAACTAGAACAGAGCATGGCCCAGCCGGTAGAGCGGCAAGCCATGACGTCACTATGATCCCCAAAAATGGACAAAGCGTGCGTGGCGATGGTCCTTGCCGCGACATGGAAGACGGTCGGAGTCAGCTCGCCTGGGATCTTGTACATGTTCGGGATCATCAGGAGCAAACCCTGCGACGCCGTGAATGTCGTCGACAGTGCTCCCGCTTGTAATGCTCCGTGTACGACTCCCGCCGCTCCGCCCTCACTTTGCATCTCCACAACTTCCGGCACGGTTCCAAATAGGTTGGTCCGCCGCTCGCCGTTCCAAGCATCGGCGAATTCTCCCATAGGCGAGGCCGGTGTGATTGGATAAATCGCAATTACCTCGCTGCACTGGTAAGCAACATGCGCCACCGCTTCGTTCGCATCGACAATCATCCGCGAATTCATGTTTGCCCCTTGTCTCTTGTTATTCGCCTCATTGGTCGCTCATTTCTCAAGTCGCAATCAGGCGATGCGATCGGCTGCAACAACGATTACGTCTCAGTTTGGCGATCGCTCGCAACTGAAATTGTCCGTCCGCTTTACTCTGCCATGAAACTTGCCTTCGCTGCTAGGCACAACGCTGGGTACGATTCACCCGAATTCGGTGGCAATCATGGATTCCACAGCAAGCTCGTTCAGCTACGATTCCAATCCCCATCGGAATTACGTTCAAACTCCTGCATGGTCTCAGGGCCTTCTTATCTGCGTCGCTAAAGAGCGTCTTACCTTATCAACACACCGCATTGTATGGCGACCGCTCATCATCAGCCAAGCATGGTCGATTTGAATCAATGCTCGTTGTGATAACGCAAGTTGCGACTTCGCTTCGAGGTCCATGCGTTGTCACGGAGACTTCACTGGCTAACCACGAGCTCTTAGGCACTCTCAACGTGATGCACAACAGAAGCAAAAACGTGCAGAGGCGATGCAACCGATGAATTCGGTATTACCGCACTAATAATCAGGTGCGTCAAGCTACTCACTCTGAACTGGAATTCGGTGAAAAAGTCGCTAGTTGCACTGCTTGAATGAGGGGGTGCGATTCCGATGTTGCCATCGTTAAGTCAACACAGCTTCGCTGCTCGCTAGATCGAACCGTGCCATGATCCAATTCGTCAAGCCATCCATGTTGCTACTTACCTTTATCGCTTCAGTGTTATACATGGGCTCCTACTGCGACCTCACTGCACAGGACGTGGAAGCGCTCGCGAGTCCGCTCGACTGCCCCAAAATCGGTGCATCAAATCCTGAAGCTGCGAGTCCTTCTCCTGAGCCGGTCTCGGCCGTGAAACAGGACCGCCCCGATGCCGCCCCTCAAAATTTCTCTCTCGAATCCACTTCTATCGACGCGCCAGGTACTCCTACCTTTTCTTTGACAGGTCCTGATGTCACCAATCCATTTGCACATCCATCCCCGCGATTTCTTGCCATTGGTAGCGATGGCTACTTGCTTCATCGCGTCCTTGGTGATGAAAAAATTGTTCTGCACAACGACCAGCTCTTGGTACTGTTCGATATACATGAGCCCATGACGGTGGAATTGCATGCCGAGGGCTCGACACCCATCCTAGGCTCACCGATTGGAGATGGGATTTATCGGTTCTGCGTCAGTCAAGTACTCGCAATCGGTATCAACCATGTTCGTCTCAACGTCGGATTCGAGACGCCAGCTATTGGAATGAACGCTGAGACGATTCCGTTGGAGCTGGACTATCAGCCAGTTACTGATTTGGTGTCGATTCGAAACGAAAACGCTCAGCGTCGGCATTTCTTATCGAGCATATTTCGGCAACGAAACGAGTTTTCCACGACTTCCTTAGAATTCTTCAAAAGCTTTCTTTGCAATCAATCCGGACCATATGATGTCTGCTGTCCGTATAACGAGCTTGACACCATCTTTCGCCGCAACTCAGAATCGCAAGTACAAGCCCATGGATTAGTGCCACATGTTGAGCGATCGGTTCCGTTCGGGTTTCTCGGAATCACCTTGAATGCGCAAGTGAGCCTGGATTACACGGTGACGAAAAAAGAACCTCAGACTCGTCCGTCCATCTTTGGGGCGACTGGTTCAGAAATCGCTACTATGGCGAAGATCAGCGAGGAAGATCTCTCATTGGTTGAAGATCAGATGGCTCAGGCAGAGAACGTGTGGAAAACCAGGAAGATCGTATCGCGCGTTCAGTTCAAGTCACCAGCCGTATTCACTCGAACCGAATATGCTCGAAGTGCACAAGAAGTCCCTCAAACAGGGATGGTCCTTCTCGAAGGAATGGAATTGACGGCAACTGGTGACGGACATTGGGAGTTGACCATTCCCTACCTGGAACCCAAGACGCCCACGACACTGCATCTTCAGATTCAGCTTACCAGCGATGGCAGGACCTGGTATCCCATTACCATTCAGCCGATTCGCATCGAATCCTACACCACGAGCGATCTGGATGAGACCGCCTCATCTTCGAATGGCAAACCGATTGTGTGCAAAGGTTTCTCACCCATGTTACGCGACGCGAACGGTCTGATCCTTCAGGCTCGCCGCCGAGGCTTTGCCGAATTCGGTTATGGCTTCTCTGCTATTCGAGAAACCTCTCGCTACTAACCCACACATTCATTGAGCGAGCGGCAGGCTCGCATTTGCTCATCCGAACCCGCTGCAGCCGCTTGAGATCCATGCTGGGTCCCTCACGAACGATTCGGACTGGCATGAGTCCGTCCGTCGTTCACTTTATGCCCCAGTACTTCAGTGAAAAGCAAGATTCAGATGCCCTCGCGCGCAGCCGACCTCACTCGGTCTTTTCCTGTCGATGATAGTTGAGGCTTACCAGCGCGAGCTTTTCGGGCTCATGCTAGCGAACTAATCATCCATTGGACAGCATTCTGTTTACGGACTTTTCTTCAACGCCCGCGCCATGGGTTCTCTCACTCCCTTTCGGCTAAACACGATTTCTCCGTGAAATTACTAACTTCTCAACTCGACCCTACCGATTTTAGGGGTTATTCGGCGAAGAAGGACTTTGCAGCTGGCTCGGACAAACTTGCATTCGCAGCAGTTGCATTTCGGTGACCGCGCAATCCGGGGGCGTTTTCCGTGAGATGGAAACTATCTGCTATCGTCGTTCTTGGAGTGCTTGCGGGTTGCCTCATTCATGCGAGCGGCAGGCTCGTGCAAACAAAACCGACTCGAGAGCCGGAGCGTCTTTCCAATTTGGCATCGACTGGCGATTTCGACGTTCCGGCGGAAATCGAGAGTTCTCCACACGGCGTTGTGCTGGCGTCAGCAACCACTTTTGTACAATCCGGCACGCCCATCCCCTTTGACATCATCGATGACTCATCGCAGCCGGAGTGGCATTGGCAACTCACCACCATTCCAACGAAGTCGGTTTGGCTCCGGGGAAGAAAATGTAAGCTCCTCGTCAACGACGAATCGCTTGCCGACAATCAGATTAGAGTTTCGGTAGTCTCGACGACTAAGACGACTAACTCGACTAACACGATTCAAGCGGTTGCTGGCCGACTTGAAATTCCCATTGACAGAGCGACGACCAACGAAACGCAGTTCTCGATTCTGGTCACGAAGAATGGGAACGGTATTGATGTTAAAACGCAAGCGCAAGCTTCCGCCAACACGATTTCCGTCTTCATGCCTGTGTTGGATCGCGGTCCTCGATCTCCCGACGCGGTGGAGTATCGACTGGGGGAACATTATCCGTGGAAGCCTCTGACGCAAGCCAAGATCACTCTCCAGAAGCTTTCGACTCCGCCTTACGAGCTAGGATTTAAGGTTCGTGCACACAGCGGCACCGATCGCCTTGGAAGCATCTTGATTAGCAAAATCGGCGATGAACACCGGGTGCAGCAAAGTATCGAGTTAGCCGGTGTCTCCGCTCAACAGTTGAACGAATTCAAGCAAAATATCAGCTTACAAAACGATCGCGAAGAATTACAGTTGCACTGGTTTGCCGTGTCGCAGAACAGCAATGCACCGAATCATGTGTTCAATAATGTTCCGTTGACAATCATCGATCAAAACGCGAGAGAGTCAGTCTCTGCAGTATCCTTTGCCAACGTGATCGCTGGAACGCAATCGATTTATCTGAGCCGACATCCTGATGGTCACTCGACCATTAAGCTAAATTGCGACATTGATCCAGCAGCCATCCTTGCTTGTCGACTCTTTTCGGCCAATACGCCCGTCAGCGAGCCACAACTCGCCGCAGCCACCATGGAGTTCAAGAATCTGTCCCTTCCCGACGGAATATCCAATGTCACTGCACGGTTCTTCATCGGACAAAAGGAGATCATTCCTACTGGTACCGCAACAGTCGTGGTTGACGTCAAAACAGGTGGATTCGTGGTCACCAATGTTGGACCTCAAGACTTTGGCAGTACGTTGGGGAAAGACAAAATTGTGATTGCCTTTTCGCGAACTCCGCATCTCGCCGATCCTGCGAAAAAGTTTGCGGATGCGATCACCATTCTGCACAGTCCGTCAGGCCAGTTTGATTCCCAAGGCCGATTCTCAGTTGAAACGATCGTTTCCGAAAGCTTGGATGACTCGGATACCAGGAAATTGACACTGTCGCTGCCACCAAAACCAGGCATCTATCAAGTGCGGATCGACGGTTCGAAGCTTCGCGATGCTCACGGCAACTTCCTTGAAGTAGGTGGTACCCCCAAGCTCATCCATGTTGCGGAACTCGGTACCGGCGTGCAGCTTGCTGCGTCGACCTTTCCGGTCGTGCCGGGCGTGACTCGCGGTCAAGCGGAACACATCGAGTACCCCGAATTCCTTGCAAGTGCAACCACCTCGAAAGGCTTCAACCCGAGCGACAAGGTGGAGACTCGCGTATCGCGGTTGTACTTCTACCGGGATGCCCATCGAGTTGCACAGATTCTCAACCGCAAGGCCCAGTCTTACAACCGGCAAGAAGTCACCGTCCGTAGGCAATTGGCCGACAAGGCGCGGCAGGAAGCGGACTCGCGAACGACGATTCGGCAGGAGGTCGAGCGGAGTGCGGTGGCCGCCGCCCAACGAACCCGCGAGTTAGAAAGTCAACTGAAAGATGTTCAGCGATCTCTTCAATCCACGCTCCAGCAACTCCAGAACGCATCGGCCAGCGGCCAGAACCCACAAGTGATCAACCAACTCGAATCGGCCGCTCGCAGCTTTGCCAATCAGGCTTCTGCCCTGGAAACGCAGATCCGTTCTGCCCGCGATAGTGAAGTTGCGGCCAATGAAAAATGGCAACAATCCCAACGCGCGGAAGACTTGGCTCGCGTCGAACAATTTCGCTTGGAAACGGCAGCCGCTCATGCCGATCCGGATACATTCGCTCCAGGGAATCCGAAGAGCCAAGACCCAGTCGCTCGAGTCAGCATTTCCGTTATCGGCGAAGGATTGATCCATCTTCGTGGACCGCTGAAGGGTATCAACCAAGTCCGAATGATGATCGATCAGATCGATGCACCGCAAGGTCAGGTTCGCGTCAATGTCCATTCAACGCAGATCAATGGGGAAGAAGCCGCCGAGCTGGAAGCCGTGGCCAACCGCATTCAAACGTACATCGATCAGGCCCGCTTCCTGACCGTTCAATCCGGTGAAATGCTTCGCAAAGCAGTGGTTCATGTCGCTGCCATGCGGGCCGAGGAAGTTCGGGGGATGGTTGCTGCGACCAGCCAAGCGGACCGGGACGCGCTCTACCTCCACGCATTTTTTGGTCGTGACTTCATCGATGAGCTTCGAGCCATGGACTCGGAGCTCCTCCAAACCGGCAATAAATTGCTGTCGCTCCATTCCATGGACGTCACCAGCTTGTCGAGTGCACTCATGCTCTTGGCGCTGGCGAACAACAGCACTCGATTGCAGATTCTTGATGAATTCGAACGCCTAGTGCGCACTGAGCTTCCGCTGGCAGAACAGCAATACATCCACAACGCAGTCGCAGCTTGTTCCGTCGACGGATGCAACGCATGCAGGAAGCGTATTTGCAAGTGCCACCAACCACCGCCACTGTGCTTTCTCGCTCCTCAGTCGTCGTTCACCAGCCTGCGAGGATTCTTCGACTCGCAGATTTCGAACGAAGACACGATGAGTCCCCTTCAACGCGAAGTGGTCCGTTTGGCTCAGATTCTGAAAGCCCGGTTGATCACGGAACTCGAATACAAGCAGCGCGTCATGGAGCGTGCCGTTATCGAAGAGCGCACTACGGCTGCTGACGATAGCAAAGCACAAGTCGAGCGGGAACGCTTGGCGCAGGAAGAAGTGCAAAAAGCAAAGCAAGCTCTGGTGGATGCTCGCGCCACCGTCTTTCCGAACATCGCGAAAGCAACTGCAGGCACGGATGCGTTGCAAGGACTCAATGAGGAAGCTACTCGAGCGATCGGCGAAGCCGCCTCGCTGCTCAGAAAGCTAGTTTCAGAATTATCACGGACTGCCGTTCCTTCCGCAGTGGCCTCGATGCCTTCGGACAATCAGACCGACTCGATATCCCAGATCGAATTGGATCTCAAGGCTGCTAGAAACTTGATGGAAGCCTTCAAGGCGAATCGCGAGGAAAAGTTGAAAGACATGAAAAGAATACCAGGCTCCGCCCAGGATGCGAATCCTCTTAGTCTTTACAGTGAAGTTACGCCGATCGGACTGCCTTACAAATTATTTGCGCCTGATGAAATGTCGATTCATGCCACGGATGGAGCATCACAGCGGCCGGATGACAAAATCGTCCTTTACGCGACCCCCGAGGGGCGGGATACAGTCATGCGAACGCTCGACACGATCGCTTTGTCTCTGGAGCGGCTCCGGAAACCTTTGAGCGAGTTCCGCAAAGAAGACAGCGAGTCCATCGCCACCATCGATCGGTTCCGGGGAGGCGTCAAACAGGTCTATGAACTTCAAAGACAGTTGCCAGCCGTATCCGATTCGAAGCCCTGGGTCCCTGTGGCAACGATCTCACAGATTTACGACGCGATCGATGACGCTCTGATCCTACTTCAACGGAACCAGGCATTCGAAACCTATCGCAAGGAACTGCAAGAAGCTCGTTCGGCGCTACTGCAAGGATTGGCCCGTCTCGACGTGGATGCTGGACGCGAGCGAAATCTGCTGGCTGAAGCCACGCAATTGCTCCGTCTGAATCAGCGTTTCCAAAGCCTAGCACTCGGGTTTTACCAGTCAGATCAGCCATCCGAAGCCAAATCACGAGCGCTGCAATCGTTCGCTGCCGTCGATGCATCGCTCGACAGTTTGGTTCAATCGCTGAGTCAACTCGAGGCCAAACAATCGATTGCCTACGATGCGCGGCGTCCCATCGATCACAAGAAGTTCCTTGACATGCTGATCGATGATTTGGAAGAGAAGTACATCGAGCTGCTTGAAGGAACACGGGCCCACACTTCGAACATCGATAACTACTTGAAGCGAATCACCACGGCTCTCGACGACGACTACAACACGCAGTATTACTATCCGGCCTTCCGCATGGTTCGGCAAGGAAGCCAGGCCCGTCAAGTCGAATTCGGACAGACCGAAACCACCAACGTCCTTTGCAACAACCGCGAACTCGGCAAAGTTTCTCCGTCCGCAACCATGGAATTCGACCTACCGCGCCGCGACATACTGATCAAGGAAGGAATCGATTCGGCCCTCGCGATCTACAATGATGTGGGTGCCTTGGTCAACGATCCGAATCTATTGGCACTGGCAAAGATGCAGAGCGGAAGTTCTCCTGCAACTGCTGCGGCAGGCACGTTGGCGGGCCACGGTGCTGTGCGCAATGTCTTGCCTGGTTTGCGCAGCGATACTGCCGAGATGCTGCTCGCCCAAAATGCCGGTTCGGGTCCTGAGCTTGAATCGAATGTCGAGAAATTGATTCCGGATCCGGCGATCTACAAATTCGAAACCGGAACCGGCTTTGAAATTCGACCGGTGATTGCTCCGGATGGCCAAGCCGTCGTGTTCAATTTTCACTACCTTTACACGACCCAGATTCGAGAGCCCGTGCGCGCCGACGAAAAGCACCTAGGTCGCGTGAAGCAACATCTGATCGACACGGACGTTCAGCTCTCGAATTTCGAATTGCGCGAGGTTAGCCGTTACGTCGTCGCATTGAAAGCCGCGCGAACCGCCAAAGGCGTGCCGCTTCTTCAAGACATTCCGGTCATCGGCGGGTTGTGGCGCCCGCTTCCGAGTGCCGAGAAGTCCCTGCAACAGAACATCATCATGGCTCAGGCGACCATCTTTCCCACCTTGTTTGATTTGATGGGTTTGCGTTGGGCTCCTGCCGTCGCCGATCTCGATCCCCTTCGTCTCAGCAATCGCGAGTACATTGTCAGGACTCGGCATCAGTACCTTGAAAATCGCATTTACGATTACAGTAGCGCCCGCGTCGATGACTTCCTGCGCATTCCTGAAGACGTTCGACGGGCCGACCTCTATCGGTCTCAAGAAACCCTCCCCATCGTTCACCCGAATGGCTATTACGGTCCAGGACTGGACTACAAGAGTGGCACGATGCGCGAAGGGTATGATCCAGGCTCGGCGTATCCCCGCTCCGGTTATGCTCCCGGACATTCCTCGGACGGCAGGACCGACATTCATCGGCGCGATTCTTCTGCCCTGCCCTACTCCGACGATGGTAGAAACCGATTTCAACCTGGCTCGCTGATGATTGAAGAGGTACCCGATGTCCATTTTCCCGTCGGAAACGGTGAGGAGATCCAAGCTCTTCGAATCGATTCGAAGGCCGGGAAGGCTTCATCGGAAAAACCTGTCAGTTTCGATGACGGCTGGAGTTATTCGACACGAGGCGGACAATGAACCAAGAGGAATCGAGACCGGAATCTGCAACCAGCAGCTTGCCGCCCAATCGCCGCAAAGTCATGCTCTGGCTTGGTGCCGGATTCGCTTGGCTTGCCCAGCACTCGCTGGCGGTCGCAGACGATTTGATCACGCTGCGCAAAGGGCGGCGACGCATTGCGCCGCTCTGCGCACTTCCCATGCAAGACTATCAGCATCACGCACGCACGCCGTCGGTGATTGTTCGCAGCCATTTCACTCTCCGTCGCTATTCAGAAGCGGATGTTGAGCAAACCATTACCGCGATACGGAAAAACGGGGAGAACATCGCGAAGCTTCAGCATCGCCTTGACCAGAACGCTGAGATCACTCCAGAGCAGTACCTTCGATTCAGTGACGAGCTGTTGATGCGGGAGCTCGAAGGCCGTCGTTTAATCGAGGAGTCGACAGTTCCCCGATCCAAACTGATTCAGATAGCCTCCGAGGACATTACAATCGCTCACTGCCGCGTCCGTGACATCGCCATGAGGATCGAGCCGAATGGTAACTGGCGAGTCAGCCTCAAGGCTGACCAGAACTACCTTCGCGACGACGCGAGTCGGGAACGAAACCTCGACCTTCAACTCAAACGCAACGCATTCAATGTGACGATTCGCCTGTTGAGTTCTAGCCGCGCGTCAGGCGAGAACCTAAGCCCTTCCGTCGGCTCCGAGGATCGGACCTATCAAGCAGGTAAGCTGGTCCTCGCCGTGATCGAGATTCCCGAATTCTGGGTCCAGCGAGAAGCGCCTCGTTCCATCGTCGAGACCGGCAATAACCAAGACATCGCACAAGGCTTTCTCGACATCGAACAGGCTGAATTCGAGATTTTCATTCGTCTCGACCCGCTGACCGGTAACGGGAAAGGCGTCGTACAACCCTGGCAACAGGAGCCTTAAAGATGAGCTTGCTCAGAATCCTATCTCGAAAGGTTCATCTGGCTGCTGCCGATGGTGCTCCGCACCTCCGACCTTGGAAGTCGGCCCGCAGGCTTGCATGTTTGTCCGCTAATGGACAGACTATGGCTACGGTTTGGTGCATCCTGTCCCTTGCTTGCGCAAATTATGGCTTCTTCGCGAGCAGTTCATCAGCGTTGGCGCAACATCCTGACGGCCTTGCCCCTTCGCGCTGCGATCGGCTGACCAGCCGCGTATCGCCCGTCATGGAAATCGAAGTGATTGACCCAAACCGAGACGCTCGGGGCAATCCCGCTATCGAAATCACGACCGATCCACTTGGGCGGGCTCACGTCGAGATCCCACCTTCGTTGATCGTTCATCGATACTATTACAACGGCGATCGCAGCTTTCGAGGGCCCGACTTGCCGGGTGGTCCTTCCATCATCGTTGCTCAGCATCCGAACGATGGTCAGCTGGTTTATTTGCCGGTTCAAATGCTTCCCGGTTCACCTGTCGTCCACTACTCCGCGAGATCGATTGAATACGATTTTGGAGACCGAGCCGTGATCGTTGCCTTTCCCAAAATCGGTCAGCCGACGGTTAGCTATCGGAACGGTCGCTCAGTGAAGGAAAAAGTCGCTCACCTCTTAGGAATTGAAAAGGTCAAGTCCACATTCAGCGACGCCAAATCTTCGATGGAATCACTCAAAGAAACGACTGTTTGCCAAGGCCGTGCTACCGGAGCTTTCCTGAAAGAAGCTGCCCGTCCGATCACTCTTCCTGCTCAGCGCTTGGCTCAACTGCTGCCTGGTTTCACACCCCTCACGGACCCCTCGCTGAAGGCTCAGGTGATTGAACAGCAAGCTCTTGCCGCGAAACAGCAAGAGATCGAACGCGCCGCTGCCGCCGCCCGAATTCGCGAACTCGACATCCCTTCGGGAATACGGTAGGAATCGTTGCGACAGTCCAGCAGCAGTACAGCTGTCATCCCTGAATTGCTGGGGCCAGAGCAAGTTACGTAATGGTTCTCCAAGCGGAATTGCTACGAATCCCTTCGCCAAAGATGCATCGATCCGCGCAGCGAGTTGGAATGGTTACAATTCTGCAAGCTCTGTGTTTCAGCGAGAGAAACGTTCGCCTTGTGGCGAAACGACAAGTCGCTCCGCTGTCGAATCTTCCTATCGAAGTGTCGGCTTCCTGTTGCCATCTGCTTCCTCCAAACATTTCAACCATGCATCGCATTCGATTAGTTGGCAAGTGGGACTGGAATCGAGAGGATCAGAAGATTCTTCTCCGACGTCGGTTTCATCGGCCAACGGGTCTATTGGCTTCCGATGAAGTTGCGTTGATAATGCGACCTCGGAGCGAACAATCCTGCGTCTCAGCCTCGCTGAATGGTCAGCCATTGCGGATGGAAGTGCAAGCGGGACTCTGGCGCGCTGTGATTACGGATATACTTGAAGACTTCAATGACTGGTCCATTCAGTTTTCATCCGATTCTTCAGAAGAAGCTAGCGAGCCATGTGCAATCGGGCCCCGGCATCCGTTCATCCTCGAAGCCTATTTGGAAATCTCAAGCCGCTCGGTGGAGTAATCTTCATCCTGTTGCTGCTTGCGATTGGTTGCTCTCGTCCATCACCGGAAATAGCAAACACCCCAAAGCGGGTCGACGGCCCCGCAGAAAAATCAGAAGTCAACCAAGTTGAAGCGGCATCGAAGGGAACGGCCGTAAGTTATGACGTCGAACAGCTCATGGCGATGCGGTTGGACGACAAGATGTTAGATGAAGGCTGGATTCGACTGTTCGACGGTCAATCGTTGTTCGGGTGGATCGATGCTGGAAATGCGAATTGGCGAATCGAAGAAGGTTGCATCGTGGCGGATGCGGGTGAAACCGGACTCCTGTGCACAACGAGTCGATTCGGAGATTTCGAGATTAAGCTCGAGTTTCGTTCGGAAGTGAATACCAATAGCGGTGTTTTTTTGAGGACTCCGATGAAACCAACCGCTCCGGACAAGGACTGTTTCGAGCTAAATATCGCTCCCCCAGACAATCCTTTTCCGACGGGGAGTTTAGTTGCGAGAAGTCGCGTCGAACCAGCCAAGCTTCCCGATTTCGATCCGGAGCACTGGCATGAGTTTCATGCTCTCCTCGATGGTTCAAAAGTTCAAATCTGGGTCGACGGGTTACAGGTCGTCGATTATCGAGACCCCACGGATTTGAAAGTCGGCCACATCGGACTTCAGTTTCGTGAAGGAGGAATTGCGTTTCGCAATATCCTGTTGCGACCGGTCCAGTATCGGACGCTTATTCCATCAAACAGCATGGAAGGATGGACTGCGACTGCTGCGGAAGTTGACATCGACGAAAGTGGAGCTTGGTCGATCCAAGGCGGACCAGGGCAAGTGGAACTTCGCGAGGCATTCGGCGATTTCTTGTTGCAGCTTCAGTGCCTCACCGAGCGGCCGAACGTCAATTCCGGTTTGTTCTTCCGCAGCATTCCAGGGGACACCATGAACGGCTACGAAATGCAGATCCATCATGGCTTTAAGGAGAATCGATCGCAGCCGAGCGATGGTGGCTTGGGGGCCATTTTTCGACGACAAGCTGCTCGGGCCGTGCTCAGCGATGACCAATCTTGGGCCAGCGCTACGCTGATTGCTGACGGGAACCACTTTGCAACCTGGGTGCAAGGCATTCAAGTTGTCGACTGGACGGATACTCGTGAGTTCCACGAAAACCCTCGATTGGGCCGACGGGATCAGCCCGGCACGATCATGATTCAAGCACACGATCCTTCTTGCAAAATTCGATTTCGGAAACTCACCATCGCACAATTGCCGGAGCAACCTCGCCCCCTCGAGACGCCTTGACCTTGCAATGATCTCGATCCTTATCGACTTCTCCCTTCAAGCCGCAGAGGCAGAGCCAAGGGAGATGCAACCGGAAAGTTACACACTTCGGTTCTAGGCGACGGGTGGAACGCAGGCGGTGCGTTCAGGATCGTTGGAAGCGGCTACCACCGAGACGAAAGACCAGAGCTAGCGGTAGCAAGCAGAGTCCCATCATCCAAAAGATCGAGCTGACAGGCCAAGCCAGCAAACGAGCGATCCATTCGAAAAGCTGGTAGATGGGACCAGCCAACAGAATGCCAATGAAGTTCGCTTGGTTCATCGTCGCGATCATGCGTCCCTTCAATTGTCTTGGAGGACGATCCTGAAGAAAGACTTGCACCGGAATGGAAAAGATGGCGGCGGATGCTCCCACCATCAATAAGAAGATGATGCTGCCGCTGAAGCCGAGTAGGTGCTGCCCCCCCGCCCTCCAAATTCCAAGAACCGTTACGGCAATAATGATCCCCCACAAACCAAGGGAGGATTGCATTCTTGGAGTTACCCCTCGAAGACCGACGGCGACGAGGATCGAGCCGATGATGATCCCGATTCCAATCGAACCGACCAACACGCTTGTCTTGAATTCCGTCAGTTCCAACTGATCCAATCCCAGGCGGTTGACGGTCGACATCGCCACTGCGGAAACCATCCAGAAGACACAGGACACCAGAAGCGCCGAAAACAACGGCAAGTCGTTCCATAGCATCCACCGAACTTCGACCGACACTCCCCAATCGTCGCTAGAAAACTTGGAACCGGGCTGAGCTCGCGAGGTCTTTCGAATGAACAAGGAGGCGATCGTTCCCGCGACAGCGATGCCGATGCAAATCAATGAGATCACCCATATGTTGCTCGCCGAGACGGTCCCATCGGCTTGGCGTTCGATGAATGCCTCGCCCAACATCCCCGCCAGAACCACTCCAAAGATGACTGCCAGGAACGTGGTCATCAGGATTAAACCATTAACCAAAGGCAAATCCTTGGAAGGAAACAATTCTGGAAGAATGCCGTATTTGCCAGGACCAAAAAAAGCACTTTGCGTTGCCATCAAGAACAGTACCAACCACGTGCCATAGCTTCCCAACCAGCCATAAGCCAAGAACGCCACAAGGGCTAGCAGCATGACTCCGATTTCTGCGATCTTGCAAAGGACGATGATCCGCTGCTTGCTGTATCGGTCGGAGAGATAACCAGCAACGCCACTAAGTAGTACGAACGGCAACGCGAAGACCATCTGTGCCCATCCCTGGACATCGCCGACTTCCTTCTTGCCTCCAGCCGCAGCGACCGCAGGAATAATTGTCACGGCCATCAGCAAGACAATCTGCTTGTAAAGATTGTCGTTGAAAGCGCCGAGAAACTGAGTCACGGTCAAGCCAGCAAACGACCTTCGATCGAACGCCTTGGATTCCTCTTCCGAACGCGGCGGAGTTGACTCGATCGTCGCGTCGTTCATGGCTGAGTTACTTCAACCAACGCATTCTTTTGTGCCATCTTTCGGATATCTTCGGTGATTCGCATCGAGCAATACTTCGGCCCGCACATGCTGCAGAAGTGCGCGCTCTTGAACGTATCCTGAGGCAACGTTTCGTCGTGATAGGCTTGAGCCGTTTCAGGGTCAAGGGACAACCGGAATTGTTCCTTCCAGTCAAAAGCAAATCGCGCTCGAGATAACGCGTCATCGCGATCTCGAGCCCCCGGTCGATGTCTGGCCACGTCCGCCGCATGGGCAGCGATCTTGTAGGCGATGACGCCTTGTTTCACGTCCTCGCGATTGGGAAGGCCAAGGTGTTCTTTCGGCGTGACATAGCACAGCATGGCGGCGCCGGACCAGCCCGCTAGAGCTGCTCCAATCGCGCTGGTGATATGGTCGTAACCCGGTGCAATATCCGTCACTAGCGGACCCAGCACGTAAAAAGGCGCTCCTCGACAAATCTCGATTTGCTTCTGCACATTCATCGCGATCTGATCCATCGGAACGTGCCCAGGACCTTCCACCATGACTTGGGTGCCGTTCTTTTGCCCACGTTGGACCAGCTCACCGAGCACTTCCAGTTCCGCAAATTGGGCCGCATCGCTCGCATCGGCTAAACAGCCTGGGCGCAAGCCGTCCCCTAAACTCCAAGTCACATCATATTGACGCATGATGTCGCAGAGGTCATCAAAATGCGTGTACAGTGGGTTCTGCTGTTGGTGAGCCATCATCCATTTGGCAATCAGCGAACCACCGCGACTGACAATGCCCGTTACGCGATTGACGGTGTGATGGAGATGCTCCAGCAAGACGCCGCAATGGATGGTCATGTAATCAACCCCTTGTTTCGCCTGGTGCTCGACCATGTCCAAGAAATGCTGGGGCTTCATGTCTTCGATATTGCCCCCAAGCTCTTCGAGCATCTGATAGATCGGCACCGTTCCGATGGGAACCGGTGAGTTCTCGATGATGGCTCGGCGAATGTTGTCGATATCCTTTCCGGTCGACAAATCCATCACCGTGTCCGCTCCGTAATGAACCGCCGTATGGAGTTTTTCAAGCTCTTCTTCTATGTTGCTGGTCACGGCTGAGTTGCCGATATTAGCGTTGATCTTGCAACGAGCGGCGATCCCGATCGCCATCGGTTCCAGTCGGCCGGCGGCATGGACATGATTGGCGGGGATCACCATTCGACCCTCTGAGACCTCTTCGCGAATCGTTTCCACTGATAGGCCCTCTCGTTGGGCAACATACTCCATTTCTTTGGTGAGTTCGCCAGCTCGTGCCGCCAATAGTTGTGTAGTCATGCTTAACTTATCCTCTCATGCAGATCGATGGCATCGGTCTGATGTTCTGTCTTAAATCAATCTTTCCAAACGAACGTTAAGTTTACCAAGTTGCGTGCTGACTGACAGATGCAATTCGGTGCGATGAAGGCAACCCCAATTGCCCCACTCCAGAGCTACAGCGTTTTTAAGTACTCGAGAACGGCGAGCTTTTCTTCGTGGTTGAGGACGTTGACAAAGTCATGACCTTCAGCCGATTTTCCATTTTGCCGAGTATCGAAGACCCAACGTCGCTGATAACTGCCGAGACCGGCTGGAGTCGCTTCCAGCACTTCGTATTGCAGCCCGATTTCCTGGGTATTCATACCCAAACCAATTCGTCGCCAGATTTTGGGACGTTCGGCGGGATTCAAAACCTGCCACAACGTCGGAACGCTGCCGTTATGAAAATAGGGAGCCGATGCCCAAATCCCATCGAGCGGAGGTGCAACATATCCTGTCACATCCTCACGATTCGCATCCTCGCCGAAACGCGCAAACCAACTCGCACCGTAGCCGGCCCGGTGTCGTTCAGTCAGCGCGTCATATCGCACTCGGTCGGTCCCGATCTCATCGATGGGGACCATCATTTCAGGATAGTCTGTTGATTGTCCGTACGTACCGTGGCAAGAAGAGCAATAAGTCTCGAACCGTTCCCTCCCCTTCTCTGCCAGAGCCTGATCGACAGGCAAGGGATATCGCGGTGGACGAATTTCTTGCATGAACGCGTAAACCTTGCGAAAATCTTCTTCCCAAGCTTGAAATTGCTTCGGGCCATTCTCTTTGACCAACATGAACTGCATCAAGCCGCGGTGGTTCTTTGCAGCGAAACCATCGATGTATAGATACTTCTTGCGGTGAAAGTGCCACCAAGCTGGAGCATCCATGTCGTGGTTGGACAGCTCTGGTGCAGGTCGCTCGACGACGACATTCAAGTCCTTGTCGCGAAAGTTCATCAGAGCGACTCCGAACATCACAGCATTGCTGGTTCCGACCGTTGTGCCGAGGGGCATGAACGCCGAACCGACGTCCATGTGTGTGATCGGTTTCTTCAGCGACAGTTTGGCCCGACGCACTTGTTCCGTCAGCGACTCCAGGCCGTACAGCGTATTCGGTGCACCTGGAAATACGCTCCCATAGACACTGCCACCATGACATGCAAAACAGTTCATCACATACTGCCCATCCTCGCGTACGACGTATTGCAGTGGCTTCGACGAATCCCCGATGCGAGCTGTGAGTCCATAACGCGACCACGTCCGCTGGCGATCGTCGCGCGGCGGCCCAACGTCGTTGAATGGAGGGGCGTCGCCGAGTCTGTCCAAGCGTGTCAGCACTTCCTCGTCGAAGTCAGCCGGCAGGTAGACTTTCTCTGTCAACAAGCGGTACCCTGCCCTGCCCTCTTCCGAAAGACTCTCGAACATTTCGCGGACATGCTGATCAAGAGCCGCCGAGACGACGCGATTCGTCTCGGCTTGCGCGCCAATCCAATTTGTGTTTGATTCGTTCGCCGCCGCAGAACTGAACAGCCAAGCCAAGATGCTTGCCAATGTGATCCAACGCATGCAAATCAATGCTGTCTCAGACTTAAAAAAGTGAAGATTTGTTGTCTAGGATATCTTATCATCCTCGACAACGGCCACGAAATGGGCGTTAGCTATCGCCTCTTGAGCAGATTCGTTTGCTAATTGCTTGATCACGAAACGACGCTGCGTGACCCCAAGGCCCATCCGACTACAGACTCCAAGATGGCCAAAACTTCGCGATTTGCTGCCAGATGATTTCGCTCATCTTCCCAGGCAACAACGATGGGGATCCTACTGATACCGTTTACTGATCGCACGAGCTTTGGCTCAAGTTAACCGGATCGACGATCGAAGACTGCTTTGGTGGTTGCTCCCTCTTAATGATGGTCAGGTGTGAAAGGGTTTTCGAGCTTTCCATGAAACGAGCCAACATTCATGAGGAGAGTAACGTAAAATGAGTGTCTCGCTCGAAGCGATCTCTTTTAAGATGGTAAAGCACATGGCGATCACTTTCCGATGGCGATCAAGCAAGGTCTTGATCGAAGTGTTAAATTGTTCAATGCAATGGAAGACCGTTGCGATGGCAATAGTATTGGTTTGCCAATTCGCTAATCACCCTGTGTTGACCGGCGAGCCTGCTCTTGTATTCTCAAGTCCGCTCCCATCTGGTAACGGTATCGCCAAAGGGACCAATGCCAACGCTGATCTGTCAAAACATCCGTCCGTTATCTTCATGGACGATTTCGAACAGGGAGAGATCGGCGAAGGCTGGGACGAAATCAACAACAAAGGAAGTGCTGCCCTGGCTTTCTCGGACCGTTCCGCTGATTCACCGATCTTCGGAAATCGCTCACTCAAAGTGACGGCCACACTCGGCGAGAACGAGGGAGGAGGCATGACGAAGTGGTTTCCATCGGCGAGCCAATTGTTTATCCGCCTTTACACTCGGTTCGACGCGCAATGCGATTATGTTCATCACTTTTGTACCCTTCGCGCTAATCGAAGCCTGCTCGGCGGTGACCGGTGGAGCGGGTTCGGTGGTGCTGGTCTGTTACCCGACGGTACTCGACGCTTTTCGACGGCGATTGAACCATGGGGAAACTGGGGCCAGTGGCCTCCGCCGGGTCGATGGAACTTTTATAGCTATTGGCACGAGATGAAGCCGAGTCCCGATGGAAAGTATTGGGGCAACGGCTTTCGGCCCGAATCTCAAGAGGATATTCCTCGCGATGTCTGGATATGCGTCGAGATGATGCTCAAGCACAATACGCCCGGACTCGATGACGGCGAGCAAGCCTTTTGGATCGATGGCAAACTCATCGGTCATTGGTCGGGCTTCAACTGGCGAACCGATGACAAGCTCATGGCCAATGCCTTCACCTTAGAAAGCTACGTCACCGACCGTTGGACCAAGGTCAAAACGAACATCGTTCACTTCGATAATGTCGTCATCGCCAAAGAGTACATCGGACCGCATCCCAACGAGCACTGAAGCATCTTCATCTATTGACACCTCGCTGCTTACAGATCGCCGTAAGGGTTGACGTACCGATCATTGCATTGACGTGAATGGTCACGTCATGACGCAAGAGTATGAAGCGAGTCTTGAATCTGCGACTTGCTGGATTTTTTTGGAGAATGGGAAGCTGCAACGCGAACAAGCGACAAGTCATAATCGATTGTTCTCGCTGCCGTCGCAAGACACCCGAATGCGTACCTTTGATGGGCACGAGCGAGTGAATCGTTGAGCCAAGTCCTTTCTGAGGACTCCGGCTTGCACTGCCGGGAGCCGTGATCATTACGCGCAAAGTGGAGAGCAGTGAGACTATTCCGATGGCGGCTTATCGCGACGGAAAACAGCGACGACGTCCTCGACGGGGACGACATATAACTGGTTGTCAGCCTCGAAATCGACTGGAATAGCATTTTTTGGATGAAAGAGGACTTTGTCGTACTGGCGCAAGGGCAATTCCTCGTCGTTCTCAACCTGCTTACTAATGGTAACGACCCTGCCAGTAATGGTCGGAATTTCCGCTGCATCGGGAAGGGCAATTCCCCCTTTGGTTTCCCGCTTTGGCTCATCCTTGCGAACCAAGATTCTTGGGCCGATGGGTTCAATAACCTCGAATTCTACCTGCCGCTTTGCCATAATCACTCCGGACACATTTGATCTTGCCAACTGTACAGCAATTGTCATACTGTAGGGCCCTTTGGGGAACCAGCCTAGAAGGAATTTGGTCGATTTCTACAGGATCGATCAACGTATCCAATTGTCGTACACATATTTTTGTTGAGTCATCCGTCGATATGATCGAAACGATCGAAGTACAAAAGCGTGAGGGCATCGGGAGTCTCAAGGTTAGCAAGCTGCGAGCGCAGGGCTTGGTTCCGGCAATACTCTATGGTCACGGCGAAGAAAACGTGTGCCTGTCGGTTCGTCGTGAAACGGTTCTGAGCTTGGTTCGCCATGGCACGAAATTGGTCAGCTTAACCGGAGATGTGAACGACACGGCATTGGTTCGCGACGTGCAGTGGGATAGTTTAGGGAGCGAAATCATGCACCTCGACTTCGCGCGCGTCTCGCAGACCGAGCTGGTCGAAGTCACGCTCCCTGTTCATTTGGTTGGAGAAGCGCCTGGATTGAGCGAGGGTGGTCAGCTTCGCTTTGTATCCCACGAGATGACCATTCGCTGTCCGGCTGCATCGATTCCTGAGTTCATATCAGTGAGTGTGTCGCATCTTCACTTGGGCCAGTCGGTTCATGCTGGCGAAGTCAGCTTGCCGGAAGACGCGACGACCGTCACTCCTCCCGGGATTGTCATAGTTCAGGTCGTTGTACCGGTGGCAGTGACGGAAGAGGCTGCGACCACCCTCGGAACGGAGCCAGAGCTCATCCGCAAAGAAAAGGCCGCAGAAACAGCCGACAAGGATTAATTGGGTCGGTGACTTGTCATGGCACCTCCAGACCCTCCCCCTTCCGATCTGAACTCACGGAAATTGATTGTAGGGTTAGGGAATCCTGGGGCTCGTTACGAGTCGACTCGCCACAACGTCGGTTTCGAATGCCTGCATCGCTTGCATCAACGGATCGGCAAACCCAGTATCGGCTCTCGATTCGAGGCCCAGTGGTGTCAGGGTGTCTTACAAGGTCGTCAAGTTTGCCTGATCTGGCCGCTGACTTACATGAATGCCAGCGGTCGAAGCGTCAAACAGTTCCTTAATTTTTTCAAAATCCCCCTGCCCAATTTGATCGTGGTATGCGATGATTTAGCCTTGCCACTAGGGCGAATTCGCATTCGCAAATCAGGGTCGAGTGGCGGGCAGAAGGGACTGGGTGATATCCTCCGCGCAGCAGGGTCTCAGGACGTGCCTCGACTGCGAATCGGGATTGGTTCGCCACCTCCCAACTGGGACCCTGCAGACTATGTATTAGCGAAATTCAAAAAAGACGAACAATTCGAAATCGATTTGGCCCTTGCAAAGGCTGTCGATGCCATCGAAGATTGGATTGAGCACGGCATTGACTCTTGCATGAATCGTTTTAACAAGGCATAACCGAACGAACTCTGAATATTTGGCAATCACATCGCAACCCTTCCTTCGTCGTTGTGTTGATCGAAGGAATAGAACGCAAGGAGAAATCACTTGGCAACACAATGTTATGAATGTCTCTTGATTTTGGATAGCAACCGATATGCTCGCGATCCTAGCGGTGTTGCCGAATCCGTCCGTCAAACCATCGAAAAGTTTGGCGGAGAAATCCTCGTCAGCCGTCTTTGGGCGGAGCAGAAGCTCGCTTACCCCATCAAGAAGCACCAGAAAGGGACCTACTGGCTGACGTTTTTCAAAATGGACAGCCTGCGATTGAAGGAACTCAATCGTGCTGCACAGCTCAATGAAAACATCATTCGGTTCTTGATCACGAATGTCGATCCACGATTGATTGATACCCTCGTGGCTCACGCGGAAGGTCGACAGGCAGCATTGGCGGAACAGCGAGAACAAATCGCGGCGAATCTGGCTGCGGTCGCTGTCGACGACGTAGAAGAAACCAGCGAGGAATCGGTGGAAGATTAGCCACGAAAAACAGGCGGGGCGCAGTCAATGGGAAACTGCTTGGCGCTACCCGGAACCCGAAATGTCAGCGTAATGATTCTGTTGAGTAAGTGCAAATAATAACCAGACAACGAAAGTATTTCCTGTAAGCAAGCGAACCAGGAAGCAAGCTTGTGTCCGGCATGGCAGCTTGTTAGATAAAAGAATCGTCTTGTATCGAGGTCAATTGCCATGGCATCCTTCAATCGCGTCATCTTGATGGGAAATCTTACGAGGGATATCGAATTGCGTTTTACCCCCAATAAGACCCCGGTGGCTGAGGTCGGCTTGGCGGTGAACGACAAAAGAAAATCGGCCACCGGAGAATGGATTGACGAGGTTACGTTCGTCGATTTGGTCTTGTGGGGCAAAACAGCCGAAATAGCAAGCGAATATCTTGGCAAAGGATCGCCCATCTTTATCGAAGGACGTTTGAAGCTGGACACATGGGAAACCGATGGCCAAAAGAGATCAAAGCTGCGTGTCGTCGTTGAACGCATGCAGTTCATCGGGCCTCCCCGCAATGCCGATGGTACAACGCGAACTCGATCCGCACCGCCAACGGAAGTATATGTTGAGTCGTCGGGAGAAGTTGTACGTGATATCAACGAGCACTATGCCGGCGAAGACGTCCCTTTCTGATTGACAATCTTGAACATCACGCCATTATTGACTACCAAAATACTGATTGAGGATATGAGAATATGAGCACTTCAAAAACTCTCGTTGCACGACACAAACCCCTTCCCAAGGGAAAGCATGGTGGCATTCAACTCATGCTGATTCAATCGGTCGACCACCTCGGCAAAGCCGGTGAGATCGTCGAGGTAAAGCCTGGATACGCCAACAATTACCTTCTCCCGCAGGGTTTAGCAATCGTTGCCAGCGACCATCACAAACGGATGGTGGAAAAACACAAGGCAAAGCTCCTCGAGCTAGAAAAGCGACGCTTGGCCGGACTTCAAGCGTTGGCCGATCGCATTGCGTCGCAGTCCATCAACATCGAAGCGAATGCGAATGATGATGGCCACCTCTACGGCAGCGTTGGTGCCCACGATATCGTCATGGCCTTGCGTCAAGTCGATATTTCGATCAGCGATGACCACGTCCGACTCGCTGGTCCTCTGAAGGAACTGGGACTTTACACCGTCAAGATCCAACTCCACCAAGAGATCACGACCGATCTCAAGGTTTGGGTCGTCCCCGCCGTCACTGCCTGACGATCTTCAGTTCTTTGTTGGTTGAAAATGGTCTGTGGCTTTTGCCTTTCTCGGCAAGGCCACTCTCGTTGGATACTGGTTCGTCGTGCACTTCTCTTGTAGCCGCACAGTCGTATTTGCAGTGAACATGGTTCTGGCGATTGCAGTGCGGTTCAAAAGCAGGTAGTTCAAATCTGTTCGGGGTAATTTAGAAATTTCTACGCGTCGAATGGAGCACGCTCGCATGTGCGGGTCCGCTCAGCGAACACGTCACCATTCCAATTTCGCTTACATTGGGAATACGAATTTTCCACAATGTACCCGTTCTGTCATCAGGATGTGACATCCTTCACCTTCCGTCGGATGGCACATTCTGAATCTGCCTGTCTGGCGGAGTTGTACCTCCCACAATTCAAGCGTTGCAGATCGAACTGCTCTGTAGGCTGTTTATCCCGCAAATCCTGCCCGATGGGCGTCGAGAGAGTCCGAATGCTAAGGATTTCTCGCGAAATAAAATCCGCTCTTCTCTGGAAGCGGGCCGGCGCGAGCTCATTGTTTATCGTCGGTCTCCCGAGGATCAAATGGAGCGGAGTTGGCCTTCAACACAATGCAAGGGTTGTTTTTGCATAACAATAGTATCGATGACTCGATTGACCATCGAATTCGATGCCAGCTTAACGCTAAGCGACCGCTTGCATTTTATTTGCTACTTCGTTGTTGTGGAGTTTTGGAAACGATGTGTAAACTTCGTGAATTCGTTGCTGGGTGCGTTCTTGCGGTCGTTTCCGTCTTTCTCTCGGCCGCTCACGGTCAGACCGAGCGATTTGAACTAGGCAAGCGGGTCCATCGCTTTGAAGTCGCTTGGCAGAAAGCTACCGCCGAGGATCGGATACGGGCTGTGGAACCCATTTCTAAAGCGGTCACGAGTTTCTTCAGCTTGCGTCTTTTGACTGCTGCAGAATTCGTCGATCAAGCTTATTTTGTAACTTCAAAGAAAGAAGAGCCAAGTGATTTTGAGCGCTGGTCGATCGCTCAACATGTCCTCCTTGAGCGTCGATTGTTTCGTCAGGAGGAGCCGCTTCGACTGCGAATCGAACCGTTTTACCCGATTTCGTGGCATCGCCCAGCAACCGTTCTTGTGCAAATCGCGCTGCAATCGTTAAGGGAAGCGGAACCAAGCCATATTCTGTTGGCCGATGGAGTGGAATTCGACGAGCGGGGATGGGAGTTCTCTCTGAGCAACATTCTGGAAGCAGACTATCGATTGATCGTGCGCATGAACTGCGGAAGTGAAGCATGGGAGATGCCGCCGATGACGATCTCCGTGGCTGCCAACCTCAACGATCGACTGATGAAGTTATCGGAAGCTGTGAAGGACAAGAGTCGGTGGGAAAGCGGAACTCTGCGCTCCAGTCTGCGTTCATGGAATCAGCTTTTCAAAAGTCTGTCATCGGAGGCTACCCAGGAAACGGACTATCCAGCGGTGCAATTGCTGACTACGGCCGAGTCTCTAACTGCCGATCCTAATGACCTGAGTCCGATGGTCGAGTTTAGCAGCAGTGACAGTGGTGTTTGGATGAATCTTGTCAGCGACAACAAGACGTTGCCTGTTCGTTTTCGATTACCCAAGAATCGACAACGCCCCTTCCCCGTACTTGTTGCCTATCACGGTGCCGGTGGGAGCGAGAACATGTTCTTTGAAACCTACGGAGCTGGAAGAACGATTGACTTGGCGATCGAGCGAGGGTGGATCATCGTGTGCCCGAGACAAGGACTTCTTGGACTGGGACTTGACCTTGAGCCAATGCTGGACGAATTGGCTCGAATGGTTCCGATCGATAAGAACCGCGTGTACGTGATGGGACACTCCATGGGAGCTGCCCAGGTCATTCAACAGGCGCTTGCCTATCCTCAGCTACCGAAGGCTTCAGCTGCCTTGGGAGGTGGTCGAGGAATCGTGAGTGTCCCTGCCAACATGAACTTTCCGTGGTTTGTCGGCGCGGGAGAACAAGATTTCGGCAAAGCTGGTGCGTGGGCCTTGGCAAGCAGCTTGGAAAAGGGGGGAAGGTCGGTGACCTATCGGGAGTATCCGAACGTCGAGCACCTAGTCATCGTGCAAGCTGCGTTGGACGATGTCTTCGACTTTTTTGATCAATCGAAAGACTGATCGACTTTGGTTCTTGGATGCTGGGGGCCTCTTGAAACAGAACGGTTCGCATTTGACGCGTTGTCCCTCGGATATTTACTAAAAGCCGCAGGTGGCTCGTTGGCAGTAGGTTCGTCGCCAAATCTGCTTGGACTCAATTGAAAGCGATGACAGCAATCCGGCTCAAATACAGTTCCCCAAACACGCCCAAAGGAGGGGTGACCAGTTCGCGATTTCGTGAAATTTTGCGAGCCCTATGGGAACAACTTGTATCCTCGGGGTTGAATAGTATCAGTTCAACGGTATTCCCTGAGAAACTTGATGCAGCAGGTGAACTTTTGTAGCTATATCAGCGGCAAGTGAGCATTCACCAAATTTAAACCCCTATACGACAGTGGATTAATGAGTCGTCCCACCCAGAAGTTTGGGGTTGGTGTATGTTTACCATCCGTGGGCCGAACATCCAGAGTCTACCTGAGGGTCAATAGCTTCCGTGTTTTTTGGAATTTGTGCGTTTGGTGACGAACCAGTCAACCTGGACACTCGTTGGTTCAGGAAGGGAAGAATCACGGGCCATGCATTCCTAATGCTCATGCAGCAGGTAAAGTTACGCGTGCTACTGGAAAACTCAGGCGTTGGATTACGATAGGGAAATTTTAGGTCAGCCACCTCAAAGGCTGCCACGCAATTGGGAACAGTGATCGCATGGAAATCGGCTTGGTAAAGGAACTATTCATGTCACGGCAATTGGGCTATTCGCTTCAGCGCTTCGCTGCAGTAGTTTTCGCATTCATGATCGGTACGCACTTCGTTTGCGGAGAGGACTGGAGTCGATTCCGAGGAGAAAACGGATCGGGAATCTCGAATACCGTGGCAGCCTTGCCGACGGAATTCTCTGCTGACAAGAACCTGAAATGGAAAGTACCGTTGCCGGGCCCCGGATCATCATCGCCGATTGTGGTTGGTGATCGAGTCTTCGTAACTTGCTGGACAGGCTATGGAACACCGAAGGAACCCGACGGGAAGATAGCCGACTTGAAACGCCATCTTCTTTGCTACGATCGAAACACAGGCAAGCAAATCTGGGATCGCTCGGTTGCTGCGAGGCTTCCTGAAGATGTATATGAGGGGATGTTTGCGGAGCATGGATACGCATCTCACACACCCGTCTCGGATGGCAAGTCCGTGTTCGCGTTTTTTGGTAAGTCCGGCGTGTATGCTTATGATCTCGATGGCAATGAGAAGTGGCACGCTTTGGTTGGAGATGGACTGGACAATCGGCGTTGGGGATCATCGAGTAGCCCCGTCTTGTTCGAAGACCTAGTCATCGTGCTGGCAGCTGCGGAAAGCCAGACCATCTATGCATTTGACAAAGAAACGGGCAAAGAGGTTTGGAAAGAGAAGGCAGACGGATTTTCTAGTACTTGGGGTACACCGATCATCGTTCAAACCGCAAGTGGCGAAAGCGAGTTGGTGGTTGGAGTACCCTTCGAAGTATGGGCCTTCCATCCGAAAACAGGCAAGTTCAAATGGTTCTGCGCCATTCCCGATACCGATTCATATTGTTCCAGCGTCGTCGCCGATAAGGACATCGTCTATTCTCTTGAAGGTCGTGGGGGAGGAGGCGTCGCCATTCGCGCAGGTGGCAAGGAAGATGTTTCCGCGTCGCACGTCCTATGGAAAGGAAGCCTGCGAAATCGCATCGGTAGTCCTGTCATCCACGATGGTCTGATGTATTTTGTTAACAGTAAGGTCGTCCAGTGTGTTGATGCGAATACAGGATCGTCTGTTTACGAAGGACGCTTGCCATCCGCATCCGCGCCGGCATCGAATCGTCCTCGCCCCGGAGCAGGTCCCGGCGGTCAACCACAAGGTGGTCCACCACAGGGCGGCGGACCTGGTCGTGGTCAGCGGGGCGGTGGCGGCATGGGCGGGCAAGACTATTCATCGCTCGTTGCCGCCGATGGAAAGTTGTATTATGTCACGCGCAACGGAGATATTCATGTCATGAAGCTCGGTCGCCAGTTTCAGCATTTGGGAGTCAATCGCGTGACCAGCGATAATGAAGACTTCAGCGCGACTCCAGCAATCGCTGGCAACCAAATCTTCGTCCGATCCAGCCATCATCTCTACTGCATCAGTGGCGAGTGACGCGAGCAACAGAAGTCAACCGAAACGACACGGGCTGTTGATTGAATCAGCCGGAACGCGATCGCGTCCGGTTGTTGCTTTCAAACCTCTTCAAATTTAACCGAGAACTGGCGCTCAGCGGCTGATAAAGCGACGAAATCAACACGCCCATCAGCAAGGGACCAGTCCAGTGCTCATCCAATAGTTGATGACTCTGAGCCCTTGTCAAAGGCGCTCGGACTTCTGCCGCTCGTGCCGAATGAAGGAAATCGGCTACTTCGTTCCAAATTGAAAGTTCGCGAATCACCTGCCGTAATTCCGAAGCGTAGGTGGCTTCAATCAGAACCATCGAACCGGACGCCAGCCTGCTCCGCTTAATTTCGGAATTGTTCTCGCGATTTGCGCGGTGCGTGAACGGCTGATTCGCTCCAGAGCTTCTGAGGAGTAGGACCGGTAATCCGTCACCAAAATAGGTCTCTGCGGCGGCGTGGTTCCATAGCTTCACGCGAAGCACGTCCTGATTGGTTCGCAGGAAACGGACGAACGGCGTTGCACTCCGTGCTCTACCGTGACCACTGCATGCCTTTCCCTGCACTCCTGGCGTGCCCCCTTATCGGATCACATGGATGACGTTCAATTGACCGGCGACCTGCCAGCAAGACGGGATGGCTTCGGAGGCAGGCAAATCTCAGTAGCGGTAGCAAGTTACTGGAATTCTGAACACACTTGAAGCCAATGTACTGTAGTATTTCGAGACTCGCATCGATTCTTAAATCGATGTTGAACTCAAAAAGGCAATGCTGCCCGATCAGCGGCTTCAGAACATGAGAAACACCAAATCTTTGAGCGGCAGGTTGTCGGTCACGTCTTCTTTGGGAAGCGAACGAACCTTGAATTGATCGCGAATCTTGTACTGATTGAACTCGACGTCCAGCCAGCCAAGTTCGATGGAATGAACGTATTCGTGCTGTTCATGGCGTGACCGATCGGTAGTTCGCCGCGAATGGAGCCGTGCTCCGAGAGGTGAAACTTACGAAGAATTTTGATGACAATGCTTGCAATTGCTTCTTCGATTTGCTAGACAAATTGTCTGCACCCTTATCCTTACATCTCGGTGGTTATCCTCTAGCACAGTCCGGTTCAAGATTTCTATTGTTATAGGGGTAATGTCATGTTGAACACACGCCGACGAGGTTCTCGTCCCTCGTCCCTCATCCCTCGTCCCTCATCCCTCGCTGCTCGCGCAACTTAAAGCGCAAAATCGTTCGGACTCTCCTCTCAGAGCAATTGGAGCCACGGCATTTTCTTGCTGGAGACCTTGAATTACCTCGGTCGCTTATTGGCCCATCCACCGAATTCGACTTTCCCGTCTCTTCACAACTAGGGTCGTTGTCTCCTCCGTCACCATTGAAGATCGAGAACTTCATCGATGGCTTGCTCGTGCGGCTTGCTGGACAGCCCTCCTCGATTCAGTCCTCGTCGCTGCCGTTGGTTGCTCAGGGGCTGAGCAATTATCTGGTCTCCACAGATGATGTTAGCCAATTGGACTTCGAACACGCAGCAGGATTGGGGGTCGCGTCCTTTAATGAGTATGGAGGGCCGCTGGTCGATCAATTTCAGTCCATGATGCAGTCTGAATTTGAGAATTATCAGCAGCACAACTCCCGCAGTCCGTCGCTTCCGGCTGATGAGCGCGCGAATAGAGTCGTGCCTATTTCCCGTTCGCCACGAGCCACTGCGCAACTTGGGGAATTGACGAAGGAGGCTTTCGCCATCTCGCAAGTTCCACCAATGTTGACAGTCGACAATCTAACGGTGGCGCCAATCGTAAAAAAATAGCGATGAGGCTCCGAACCCGCTCTCAGAGCTCGCCGGGTTGAATGGAACTTTCGAGACCAATCTGAGTCAAGAACATTCTTGGATCGGTTGGTCATGCGATCGCAATGGAAATTTTCGCTCTCCATACCTCCACGCAGGTCTTCATTCCGCCATCACGCAGTTGGGTGAGGGCGAATCAGAGAATTCGACGAATGGCGATAACGCTAACGAAGAAGAGCCACCTCACGCTCTCATTGTGCAGCTTGAAACGCAGCCCACTTTCGTTCTGGCCAACCTCGCGACTCCCATCGACCAATTCGAGCCTGAAGGACTGAGTTCCGGTACATTCCAGCAGCAGTATGGAAGCTTCACCAGCATGGCGGACCCATCCAATGCGCCTCTTCATCTTCAAGGCGTATCGTGGTCCCATATGGTGTCAATCCATGTGGTCTCGAATGAACAATGGAGCATTTCGGAAACGTTTGTTCTTGCTTACAACCTTTCGCAATCGCAGAACAGTGCTTTCACTCATGAAGACCAGGATCCGACCGGTGGTGAAGGAAACGAACCTCCGCAGTGGCTCGTGGGAGGACACGCGAACGCATCGTTCGAAGCCACTCGATTCGGATATGTGTTCATTACTCTTCACGCCAGTCGCGGCATCCAATTCCCATCGCATGCTGGGGTAGCTCTTCAGTTCTCCTCGTCGTATTTGGATATTCGCTCATTAACATTTTCGGCGTCCGGATCGGGGTCGACTGCGCTGAATCCTCTCCATATACCGAGCGCATTGTCCGAGTCTGGAGGTATCAATGCGCCACCGCCACCACCAACTGGATACAGCGATTCCACGCAGTGGAGCTTCGGATTCGGAACCGTTCTCACAAAGTCCGGTAGCCTGAACATGACCCTAACACCCCTGCCGATCTCGCAGGGCAGCACGACGTTCTACGGTACCGACTTCGCGTATGACGAAACTGAACAGCACCTTGGTCAATTCACCTCGTCATTCAGTTAATCCCATCAATCGAGCTCAGGCACCGGTGCCCTCCCCGTCCCACCTGGAGGTGAGTTCATCAATTCGGTTGCTCTCGACACCACTAGTCTTGATCTAGCACTTTCCCCAGCCGAAGCTCTCGTAAATCAGCCACCCATTCCGTTACCACCCCCAACCAGCAACGGTCACTCCTTGGCGGTCTCTCAATCTTCTTCCATGCAACTCGGCGGTGACAATACGATTTCGACTTCTCTACGTGCAAAGTTCGCTCCCAACGGAATGATCTCCGAAGCCACAGGCCGATTGCGAGATCAAGCCAAATCTCAAATCCAAGCCAGCGGGGCAGACGATTACATGCTAACTCTCGCGATGGAAGACTCCAATGACTACGAGCATCTTACCACCCTCACAGCGGGAAAAAACGCTCGGGCCAGCGTAGGCCTTTCCTTAGACGACGAATTCGATGTCGAAGTTGGGCTCGATTCCAATCAAGCTTTCACCATCACCGAGAATAACTCACAAGCAGAAATTGGTGCTTCCGTCGCAGGCACGCCCATCGAATTTGAACTGATCGAGGCTGTCTTAAACGGCGAGGTCATTGTCCCTCCCGTCGATAATGAATGGGGCATCACTCATACGGAAAAGAACGCGAAGGTACTAATCACATCGGCGTCCGCCAGTGCATCGAGCTCCGCCAGCGAAGAAGAGACCGACTCCGGCTCGTTCCTGGTTTCCGACTTTGTCGCGAGTTTCGAAGATATTAACTACTTCAAGACGTCCGACAGAACGGAAACCATCTCGGACGCGACGAGCGTTGACGGACAAGGCCCCGGTTTCAATTCCACTTCCATCGTTCTCGAGCAGGGCTACAACTTTTCGTACATCGTGAAGTCCAGCGTCGACGTCAATGTGGAGGGCGACTTTCCGGATTCGACGTCGAGTCAAAACCAACCCGAACCGACCCCCACGGTCTCAGGAGGTGCTGAGGCTCGATCCCGAGAGTCACTCCATTACTACTCGAAAGTCGACGGTAGCTATGAAATCTCAAGACCTGAATCGCTCAAGCGTGGAACCATCCTGCGAGAGGGGAAATACGACGTCACCATCGTCAAGCATCTCTCCGAAGAAGCAACGCTGGAGGATTTGGAACTCCCCGAGGTCGAGACCGAACAAACCGGTGACGACGAAATGGCCGTCTTCTACGAAGAGAGAATCGGAGACAGCCAGGTGGTCGTAACGGGTAACACCTATGACTATCTTCGCCGCTCGAACGCCTCCACGTCGCCCGGCGGTCCTGGCTTCGGCTCCAACGCCGGCTTGTTCATCCAGATCATTGAAAAGGACCTGGCAACCGGAGTGACGACAATCCTTTCGCCGCTCGCCTCTTCATTCGGAGATGAAGGCGGAGGTACGAGCGGCTGGCAAACTCAAATCCTCACGGAGCCTGACTGGGATCCACGACACCCGTTCGAACACTACCTCGACGGATCCCGCGATGCTGCTGACCCGATGGGTTCGACGGTCAACGTCCATCCTGAATTTCAACAAGCGACCATCAGCGACGGATCGTCCAACTGGGTCGACGGGCTTCAACTGACCCTGGACGGGGCAGGCTTCCTGCCCGTCGTCGGCATGGCTGCCGATCTAACGGGATGAATGCAAAGTGCTAATGCAAAGTGCCATCCATACACTGTTGACAGGCTTAGGGGATTTGGGTAAGCTGCGTTCACAATCGTCGGTGAATTGTCCGATTCGGAGCGTTTTCTGGGAGGACGGAAGGTGATGGGGAGGCCGTTGCGGTCTGAGATTTTTGTGCCGGATGAGATTTGTATTTGCCATGCCGTTCAACGTTGCGTCCGCCGCGCGTGGTTGGCTGGCGTTGATCCGGTTTCTGGGAAAGATTACTCCTACCGACGGGAATGGATCCGCCGTCGGATGGAGGCTCTGGCTTCTGTTTTCGGCATCGATGTTCTTACCTATGCCATTCTGAGCAATCATTTGCACCTTATTCTGCGCAATCGCCCCGATGTCGTGGCTACCTGGTCCGATCATGAGGTCGCTTTACGCTGGCTGCGAGTTTTTCCTGGACGGATGCTGGACGAGCAACTGGCCGAACCCACCGAAAGCGATGTGCGCGCCTTGGCTGGTGAATCTGAGAAGATCGCTCAGATTCGCTTGCGTTTGTCGGATATTTCCTGGTTTATGCGGGCATTGGCTGAGCCGATTGCACGGATGTCGAACAAGCAGGATCAGGTGACCGGCCGGTTCTGGGAAGGGCGATTCAAAGCGCAGCGGATCGTCGATGAGTCTGGACTGTTGGCTTGTGCGATGTATGTGGACTTGAATCCGGTTCGAGCGGCGATGGCAGCAACACCAGAGGGATCGAAGTACACCTCCGCCTACGACCGAATCGAGGCTGGCAAGGGTGTGACGATCGACGCGGCAGCGTTCGATTTGGTCACCATAACAAATGAAGAAGCCGGAAAACGCATTCGTCAGACACCGGTAGCTGAGCTAAAACGGCAGCGTCAAGCGAAGCGGCGAAATCCAACGGGGCGGCGTGTATTGCGCGATAGCTGGCTTGCGCCGCTGGAGCTGTCGCGGCGGAAGCTGGCCAGTGACGCAGAACCGCATCGCGGGGGCTTGCGAGCTAGCGACACGGGCTTTTTGAGCATGAGCTGGCAGGACTACTGGGCTTTGTTGCGATGGACTGCTCAGCAGAAGGTGAAAGATGCGGTGGCGAAGGTACCGAAACATCTTCAGGGGCTGTTAACGAAGCTTGGGATCGAAGCGTCGATGTGGCGAGACCTGGTGTGGGAGTACAAACGGTACTTTGGGACGAGTTCGTGTGCAGGCCGTTCGGAATCGATGGCCATGGACGCGGAGCGGCTAGGAAAAAGCTATCACCGCGGGCAAGCGAGCGTCCGCAATTGCTTCGCGTCGGTTCCTTCGTAAAGCGACGATCCCAAACCGCTGAACCGAAGAGCTTCCTTTCCAGGCCTTCG
>JBBIUE010000009.1:0-83682 GCA_037440405.1 Pirellula sp.
CACCGGCAAACTTTGAGCAGAGCGTAGAGTGACTGAGGAACCATCGTGGATTTCCCAGGACTGAATACCATCTCGACTCGAAACATACAACGTTTGTGCGTCGGGACTGAAAATCGCGGCATGAGCTTTCCTCATGAACCGATGCTCTCGTAAGTTCCACGTACTTGTATCCCAGATTCCTACTCCCCGATCACTGGCCGTTGCCAACAGCCGGCTGTCGGAGCTAAATTCAGCCGTTGCGACATTGTTTTCAAATCCTTCGACCGAGAACGGCTGAATCAGGGCTTCTCCAGTTAATATCTTCCAAAGTCCGATCGAGTTGGGAGTTCGAAACGCCATGAGTTCTCCCTCTCGCGATATTTTGGAGACGAACCCATCAATCGCTAAGATTTGCTCTCCGGATGCGAGGTTCCACATGCTGGTTGCATTCTCACGCCAGCTATGAGAATAGAGAAATCGACCGTTGGGATGAAAGAACAATTCGGATACCACCCAAGAATGACCTAACAGGGTGCGATAGGGCTCGGAAGATTCGCTTTGTGTATCCCAGATGAAAATCTGGTCCCCTTCGACAACGGCAAGAAGCCTTCCATCCGCGCTCCACGCTTGGCCATAGACGTCTTCAGGATGCAGGAATTCTCGGAGCATTCTGCGTTGGCCGATATCCCAAAGTTGAGTCAGATAGGCGCGTTCGCAATTGACCGAAAGAATTTGAGCCTTTGGATGAAAAGCAACGGTAATTGGCTCTGAAGGAACTTCAAATTCAAAGACTTCTTCCAAACTCAACAGGTCATGAATCGAAACTGTAGAGTCCAAGTGTCCAACCGCAAGAAAGCGTCCATCTGAACTGAAGTCGCTCGCAAACATCGTTGAAGGCTTATCGACGCGATAGATACATTTCTCATTTCGCCAATTCCAAACCTCCACCTTTCCTGAACCGTTGGCGAAAAAGGAAATGCTTAGGTGCCTGCCATCTGGATTAAACCGAACTTTCTCGTAGGAGTTGCTTACTGGAATCTTCGCGATCATTTCGTTGTCGCTGAATCGTCGAATAATCACCGTTTGGGAATCCCCATAACAATAATACTGCATGGAGAAATCGACGTCGCGAGTGGAAAGCCCAGAGGATCCCGACACAGGCCACTCGGCGATCGGTACTAGATCGGGCAATGCGAGAGCCGCGATGGCGTCACCGCGCATGTTTTCGATTTCATGGACCGAGAGGACGTCGGAGTCGCCCATTGCTTGGATCTCGCGAATCGCCCCCAAGGTTTGAAAGTGCTGGCCTGGACGGTTGCTGAAACGTCGGGCATTCGCGGTCGATTGGAGAGATTGCATGAGGCTCTTCTCTGCCCTTGCCTCAGCACGCTGCGCTTCACGCATGAGTCGATTAAAATAGAGCGCGACAAAGGGAGAGCACAGTCCCATGAGAACCAGGATCGTCACCATCGTCGCAAAGATAGGATTACGGCGGCTCCACAACCAAGTTCGATGGAGCGAAGAGATGCGTCGCGCGAGGATGGGCTCACTGCGGAGAAATCGTTGCAAATCGTCCGCGAGATCTTTGGCACTCTGGTATCGATGAGCGCTCTCCCGCTCGAGTGACTTCTCAATAATCAAAGAGAGATCTCGAGGAAAATCCGATCGCCATTTTCGAAGCGGCGTGGCGGACTCGTTGGTGATTTGGTAGATCAACTTTCCTCGCGTCTCTCCCTGAAACGCGGGACGAAGCGACAGCAATTCATAGATCGTGGCTCCCAGCGAGTAGATATCGCTTCGCAGATCGACGTTCCCGAGCAACTGCTCCGGTGCCATGTAGCGGAGTGTGCCAAGCAGGTCTCCCGTCTGCGTCAGGTCTTGCTGGTCCTCCATCTTCGCCAATCCAAAATCCGTCACCCAAACGGTGGCTTGCGCATCCACGATGAGATTCGCCGGTTTGATATCGCGGTGAATGATCCTGTGCTGATGAGCATAGTGCAGAGCTTCAGCCGCCTGACGTCCGAGGTTGGCGATACGCTTCCAGTACATTGGAGTCGATGGCTCGCCTAGCGCCAAAGCGATTGGAGGGCGAGAAGTTACATCCTCCAATCGCAACGTCTTCAACACGGTATCCAACGCCAGTCCATCAATGTACTGCATGGCATAGAAGTGGATACCGTTCTGCTCTCCGACTCCAAAGACGGGCACGATATTGGTATGGTGAAGCGCGGCAGCAGACCGAGCTTCACGCAGAAATCGCTTCCGAAAGCTCTCATCTCGAAGCTGGTTATCGGATAATACTTTGATCGCAACGCGTCGACCTAGCGAAACTTGCTCGGCCTCGTAAACAATTCCCATGCCGCCCCGACCGATTTCTCGAATGAGTCGAAAGTCGCCCAACATCTGGTTGAGCTGCAGCGATGGATGGAATCCCCCTCGAACTGTGTCGCTGTTGCTCTGAGAACGAAAATGCTCCAGCGCGTGCAGCGTAGGAAGCAGTTCGCCAATCTGTTGAGCGTACATAGGGAAGCGACTTGTGTAGTCCTCGATCGTCGGCAGCTCACCACGTCGCAACCGATCGAGATATTCTTCGATGACTTGATCCAGTTCAGGAACATTCGACTCAGGTACCACTGTTTTTCGATCTCCTGGTCACCCTCTTCAAGAAAAGGAATCCCCACCTTGGGCAGCACGCATCAGATTCCTGAGAGTCGTTAATGCAGTCAGATACTTGCGCCCAACGGTCGAACGAGGAATCTCAAGTAGCTCGCTAATCTCAGTCAGACTCAGCTCTTCAAAGTGCTTCATCAACAGGAGTTCTCTGTCAAAAGGATTCATGGAACCGATCAATTGTTGCAGCTTTTCCATTTCCTCCTGACGTGTTAACTGCTTCGATGGAGTCAGGCCACTTTCCAAGATTTGAGAAGCCAAGACGCAAGAACCGACGCTCGGCAACATGCCGTCATAAAAGGGAACTTCCAAGCTGGCGTCGCGCAATGCCGTACCGAGATGCTTGCGATGCAATTCTGCCATCTTCAGCCAAGTGATGCGTCTCAGCCAACCTTGAAACGTCATCTCCGGAAAGTCTCTTTTGTCATGAAGCTTTCTCACCGCATCCATCAATGCTTCTTGGACAACATCCGATCCGTCAATACGACCACGCAATTGCGGATGAAGGCGATATTCCACCATGCGCTTCAGTTTGGGGCGGATCCCTTCGATTTGCCTGGACAGTTCCGTAGACGACATGGTACTTGCGATCGAAACCATGAGCTCGCTGTCGGACATGATCACCGCCGTTCTTCATCAACATCGAACCAGATCGATTTACCTGACAGTTTACAGTGAAAGTTCTACCTGCGAAGCAGTAAGCAATCCTGGAACGAGTGCGGGGCCCGTCATTCTCCGCAAAGAAACAGAAATGCCTCACTGATCTCCCTGCAGGTTTCAGCGTTTCTAAGAAAATTCCCATTCTCCTTCAGATCGTGTGAGACGATGGGCTCGAGGCTGCATTTCTAGCTATGGAGATTTTCTCCACCTCGACCACGGAACTAGGTCCGTTTTGGTTTGATCGCCTGAAAAAGGACCCTTTTTCAGCGGCTCTGTCGTTGTTTTCCAGCATCCACAACATTCATTTTCGACTTGGTCCGTTGCCTCTCGCACGGACTGTTGTACTCCCCAGGTGTTGAGCCCATCCACTATGCCACGTTCCCGTTTGAAATCAGCTGATACCACCAGATTCCGCATCACTAACGAATCCGCGAACTCGTCATGCTTGCGAGGACGACTGCGAAGAATGGATCGCCGAAGGCGGCTCTTGCCACGTATTGAGTCTCTTGAATCACGTCATCTTCTCGCCGTAGTCACTTGGGATGGTGGTGGAGATAACCTCAACTGGGAGGACCCGTTGAACTGGGACTCCGACTCGTTACCCGCATTGACTGACGATGTGTTCCTGCCCTTCTTGGGGGGGCCTGCTCCTACCGAGGTGCAACTGAGTTCATCCGTTGCGGTGCAGTCGCTTACCATTACTGGATTGGATTACAGCCAAGATGCGAAGGTTCGATTTTCTCTTCTTGCTTCATCCAGTCTCGTCGTCGCTTCGACTGTTCGAGCAGAGCACGCGGATATCTTCATTTTAGGAAGTAGTCTCACATCGAACTCGGTGCTCCTCAACCAACAAGCCTACCTGAGAGGTGCTGATGCGCTCCTCACAGCATCCGACGTCATCAATCGTGAAGGATCAATTCAATGGGACGATAACGGAGGTGGTTTTACATCCCCTTTCAACATCGATGGAAACTACACGCAGGAGCCACTTGGAACCTTTGCGACGGTCGTTGATCCTCTTGGTAATTCATTAGCAGGTCAAGTCATTGTGTCTGGCCAAGCGAATCTCAACGGAAGGTTCTTGCTCATTCCCACGACCAACGATCCCCTGGACGTAACGCAAGGGTTTACTCCCTTCATCTTCAACAGTCGATCCGGAAATTTCAGTGAGCTTCACGCTGAAAAGTATAACTTTGAATTGACCTCGCCTTTCACCTTGGAGCACAACGCGACGAATGTTGCCTTTCATGGAAATGTGTACGTCGTTAATTCTTTCGCTGATAGCGGTGCGGGGACCCTGAGAGAAGCAATCCTGCTTGCCAATGCTTCACCGGACCCATCTCTGATTGGCTTTCGAGTTCTTGGGGCGCCGATCGTTGTGCTTTCAGCCTTGCCAGCAATTACGGAGGCCGTGGAGATCAACGCCACCCAGCTTGGCGTATACACTTCCTCGCCAATCATTGCACTCTTCGGTGCGGCTGCTCCTCCAGGAACGAATGGCCTTCGTATTGAGGCGGACGACTGCATCATCAGTGGATTGGCTATCACCAATTTCGGAACGGGCGCCGGAATTTTAGTTGAGAATGCCTCGAACATCCAAATCTACGCCAATTACTTGGGGGTGAATACTGCAGGAACGGCAGCCGCCCCAAACTTTCGTGGAGTCCAACTTGTCAACGCCGTTGATTCGAGAATCGGCGATGGGACTGCGCATCGGCGCAATGTCATCGGAGGTAATCAACACGGTATTTCGGTTGGAAGTAGTCAAGGATTGACCATTCAAGGCAACTACATCGGAACCAACCGATTTGGTTCGGCCTCGATTGCCAATGTAACCGGTGTTTTTGTCATCGATTCAACCAACCTTCAGATCGGCGGTTCGAATCCTGGTGAAGGAAATTTGATTTCAGGTAATCAAACAGGCATTTATGGCAACTCAAATTCAGCATCCAAAATTCAAGGGAATATCATCGGACTCGATCGCGATGGAAACAATCCGATTCCCAATTCATTTTACGGGATGAATCTGGATGATTTACCATTCGAAACGGAAGTCGGAGGTTCTGTTCCCGGCGCGAGGAATATCATCAGCGGAAACGATGTGGGCATTATTAATTATACGCAAGGAATTCGCATTCGCGGTAACTATATCGGCGTTGATGGTACGGGAACGATCGCCCGTCCCAATAATATTGGCATTTATTTGCTCGAAGATCACGGAGTCGTTGGAGGTTCGTCCCCCGAAGAGGCCAACGTCATCTCTGGCAACCGCACCGGTGTACAAGTCGAGTTCTATCAATGGAATCGCATCATTGGCAATCGGATTGGGCTCAATGGAGCCGGCACGGCTACGATTGGCAATGACATTGGTGTTCGACTCGGCGAATTATCGCGATTCACTTCGGTCGGAGGGGAAGTGCCCGGAGAAGCCAACATTATTGTTGGCAACGATATTGGTGTGGAGCTTACCAATTCTCAGGCAGACAATCAAGTTCGAGGAAACTACATCGGTCTGCATCCGAGCTTGCCCGGAACTTTTGGAAACATTACTGGGGTGAGTATCTCCAATGGCGCGTCCCGCGCAACGATTGGTGGCAACTCACCGAGCGCTCGCAACATCATCAGCGGTAATTCGGGAAGTGGAGTTCATATTTCTGGCGCGAGCACCAATACGAACAAGATCGTCGGGAATTGGATTGGCTTAGGTGGCGACGGTACGACTGTGGTGGCGAATGGACAATACGGTGTTTTTTTGTCCGGAGGTGAAAACAATCGAATCGGTGACTTTACGGACATTCCTGGTACGGGCGAGGGAAATGTCATATCTGGCAATAGTTTGTCTGGTATTTACGTCAATGGTTCGAATGGTGAAACGATACGCGGAAATCTAATCGGTTTGGATGCTGCGGGAGTCGTCGCGCGACCCAATCTTGGCTCCGGCATTGCCATCGCCAATGGCTTGCCTCATACGATCGGTGGAACAGATTTGGATGACGGAATAGAGGACGGAAACGTAAGGAGTCGCAACGTCATCTCTGGTAATGCTGGAAACGGTATTGGATTGTCAGGTGGTCCGTCCGACCTACTGATCCAAGGCAACTTCATTGGAACGAACCGCGACGGAACATCTGCTGTACCCAATGGACTAAGCGGAATTGAAGTATCTAGCTCTTATTCGGTGTTGATTGGAGGTAGTGCCCCAGGGGCAGGCAATCTGATCTCGGGAAATCTCGGCATCGGAATCTCGACCCAGCAACTTGCTTTGCCGCTGCAAACCGTTTCCATCGAGGGTAATCTGATTGGAACCGATCGCACCGGGACCTACCCCATTCCAAATTCGCTTGGTGGAATTTCGGTAAACAATCAATTGCCGAATTCAGTCGTTGTCGGCGGGCCCCTACCTCAGTCAAGAAACGTCGTTAGTGGAAATGGACGATTTGGCATTCGCATCCTCAGCAACTCGGTCCTTGTCGATAACAACCTAATTGGAACCGATCGGACCGGCAGCATCAGTTTAGGGAACGCGACCTTCGGAGTGGTCTTTGCGGGTGGCGATCATGGCATTCTGCAAAACAACACGATTGCCGGAAACGTGCTCGGGCAAGTACAACTGCAAGCGGGCTCCATTTTCAATGAAATTAAGGGAAATCGCATTGGCATCGGCGCTGTCGATGTTGAACTTCTTCCCGGATCCAGCCCGACTCGCGCTCCACAGGGGATCGTCCTCGACGGATCAGCCCTGAATCAGGTAGGAACCCTCGGAGCGCCGAACACCATCGGCTATGCATCCGTTGCGGGGATCGCTCTCATCAATGGCGCGACGAGCAATCAGATCATCGCCAACAGGATTGGCGCAAACATTCTCGGAAATGAAATTGCAAACCAAGTTGGTATTTATGTTGATGACCAAAGCAGCAACAACCAATTTCAAGAAAACGATGTTCGATTTTCGGTTGCCGACAATTTTCTGATCGAAGGTCCAGGCACCGTTCTCACGGGGAATACAACCGCACAAATGGGAGGGCAAGCCATTCGCTTGTCACCATCGAGCTTGGCTCCGGGTAGCATCCTCATCACGCAGGTCGTCGGTGGAATCACACCACTGGTCATGGGGGAAATTCAAGCCGAAGCTAATTCGACCTACAATATCGGACTCTTCTCGGGAACCTCACCCGGCCAAGCAAACCAATATCTCGGGTCCGAAAGCATATTCACCGATGCCTCCGGCTTTGCGGAGTTTGCCATTACTCCGCCAGTCGGGCAGGCCAATGGATTTATCGCCGCTACCTTGACCGGGTTAAGTAGCTACGGGATGGTCAGCACTTCGGAGCTATCCAGTAGTGTACTGGCTACTCCAGCAGTCATTTTAGGGTTACCCCGTCGCAGCCCGGAAGGTACGCCGATCACCCTCTCGGCATTCGCTTCGACGAATCCCGTTATCGGTTATTTCTGGACGCTTACCAAGAATGGACAGCCGTATGCATTCGAATCGCGCCAAGATGGAGTACAAACAGAGGGTGGAATTCAATTTATTCCCGATGATGAGGGCGACTTCCAGGTTTCGCTGCGCGTGCTGATGGATGATGGAAGCCAGTATCTCTTAGGCCCTTATTCCATCGACGTTTACAATATTGACCCAACCGCTAGTTTTGACTACACGCCGTCCCTCCCGCAAGCTGGAGTGGAATTGATCCTCACGAGCAGCCGGCAGGATCCAGGTTCACAAGACTCTTTGACATCGGCGTGGGAAGTTCGATACGGAACTCCGACCGGTTCCCTTGTTTTTGAACAGGCAGCATCAAGCTTGCTTCAAGCAAGCTTCACTCCGCAGTTTGGTGGCTTTTACTATGTCACGCTGACCGTCGACGATGGAGATGCTGGTGTTCGCAGAGTAACGCGAGAAATCGAGGTCTCCGGCCTCGTCGCTTCCGCAGAGATATTGGTCTCGAACTTGACCGTGAACGAAGGCGACACGGTTCGTGCTTACGTTCCCGAATCATTGTTGAATCGGAGCGAGCAGTATCAATTCAACTGGACATTGCTCAAGATCAGTGGTTCATCAACGACCGCTTTTCCGTTTCTCATTCCGTCATCGGGAGTGATCGAATTTGTACCTGACGACGATGGCATCTATGAAATCGAGTTGGTCGTTCAGCAAGGGTCGACGACCCTAACCATCGAATCGAAATCAGTCACTGCTCTGAACGTCCATCCCTTCGTCACCATTCAGGATGCGCCGCAGTTCGGATTCGTGGGAACGGCGATCGCGCTTTCGTCTGCAGTTACCGATCCGGGAAGTTCCGACACGCATTCCATCGACTGGACGGTCGAACGCGATCGCGAGAATCTCCCGAGCATGAGCGGAACAGGTTCGACCTTTACCTTCACTCCGGATGCTGCTGGAGTCTATGTGGTAACCGCAAAAGCCGTCGACGATGACGGAGGCGAGAACCAAACGAAAAGGGTGATTTACGTTTCCAGGGAAAATGTCCCAATCGAGATCCAGGCCCCAGCTGGACCGTTCGTCGAAGGAGGGCACTATGTCTTTACGGTTGACGTACCTGAAAGCGGGGCTCAATTCTCCTGGCGCGCGGTTGCTGCGAATGGCACGACGGTAGCTTCCTCGACGGCCGAGATGTTCGCCTTCTCGCCGCTGCAAGGCGGCTCCTATTGGATCGAAGTGAACCTGGAATGGAGCGATGATAGGAAGGCATTCGCAATCTACGGCCCCTTGGTCGTTTCCGGAGTTGCTCCAGCGATTTCATCGATCGAAGTCCTGTCTCCATCATCCACCCCGATCTATGAAGGAACGCCCGTTATCGTGCAGGCCCATGCCGTCGATCCTCGTGAGTCTATTGGACTGACCTACCGATGGGAAGTTCGATCACCGGCTGCAGGCTCCTTCACCAGTATGAGCGCCCGTCCGGGCGAACCGTCCCAAATCGAATTCGTGCCGGTGGACGATGGCGAATACAGTGTGCGATTGACGGTCGTGGACTCGCAGGGCTTGTCATCGCAAGATACGATCACAATCTTGATTGAGAACGCGAACCCCTTCGCAACCATGGATGCTATTTGTCTCGGTGGGTCCGACGAGATCGTACTCGTGGCTATTGCCAACGATCCTGGTGTGGCAGATGTTCCCGACCTGCAGTTCGAATGGAGCATCAACGGAGGAACGTACTCCGCTCCGTCTCCGTCCTCTGAGTTCACGGTTTCGAGAATCGGGCTGGTGGGCGTCGATCTTCGCATCACCGATGGTGACGGCGGCGTCTTCGAAATGAACTACTACGTCGTGCAGGGCTCGCCAGGGAATGATGTCATTCACGTAAACGCCGCGACAGAATCGGCCTCGGGAGTTGCCGATTTCTTGCTTGTGCTTGGGTTAGACGGCAACGACATCATTACCATCGATGCTTCCGTGACGAAGCGTGTAATCGCGATTGGTGGCGATGGCGACGACACACTCGACGCATCATCGGCACTTGGCGCCGTCGTCCTCATCGGAGGAAGTGGTGACGATACGCTTCTCGGTGGATCTGGAGATGACTTGCTTATCGCCGGTTCCGGTAACAACATCCTTGTCGGAGGCGAAGGAAATAACCGCTTGGAAGGTGGTGGCAATGACTCCATGTATGGAGGCTCCGGAAACGACTACTATGTCATTCACTTTAGCGAAGTCTTGGTCGAAGATGCAGGTGGATACGATATCATCGATCTTTCTCAGTCTCGGGAAGGGGTCACACTGAACCTGAGTGTCAATGAGGGAGAACCTCAGGCGGTTTTTCTCGGCAGTACACTTGCGATCCGCGGCGCGTTCGAGCAGTTGATCGGTAGTCCATTCGATGATTACCTCGAAACAAGTACACCGGGGACCATCCTTCTTGGTGGGGCTGGCAATGATGTTCTCGTCGCCTCAGGCTCGGATACCGTTCTGAATGGTGGGGACGGCAATAATACGTTGCTCCTGAATGACGCTTCCGGCAGATTCCTCACGGGCAATGGCAACAATACCATCTCCGGAACCCTGACTTCTTCGGGAACGACACTGATTGTGACTCGAGATGGCGATGACAACGTACAAATCAGTGGATCTTCATCCGATCTTGCGAATGTTTCGATCTCCCTGGGAGATGGACAGAATCAATTGTCAGGTGAATATCTCAGCGGGAAGATCTACGCCGGATTTGGTGGTGAGATAGAGGATCTGGATGCCTTCGGGTCCGCGAGTTCGCGATCGACGATCACTGTTAGCAATTCTGAAGATATCGGGATCTTCGGATCAACGACCACCGGCAGTTCTGTGACCGTCCTCAACAGCAGCGATGTTTCCATCTATGGTTCAGGACTCATGCTGATCAGCGATTCCTCGAACGTTTCCATCGAGACGACGTTGTTCGGGATCGCAACATCTAACCCGATTTCCGCTCGTATACAAGTCACCAATTCTTCTGACATTGGGATCTACGGTTCATTTCAGAGCGACACCGATTCCTGGATCGCGTCCATCTCCGATTCGACGGCTGTGTCCATTTTCGGGTCTGCCACCGGCAAGAATCAAATAACCATTGCCGACTCTTCGGACATCGGCATTTTCGGTTCGACCATCGGAACTCAGCAAATTCTGGTTACCAATTCGTCCGACATCGGCATCTTTGGGTCGGTCAGTGGAGACAAGCGAATCGCCATTCGAAGCAGCAGCGATATTGGTATCTTTGGGCTGTCGGGAGGGGATATCGAACTATTGGAATCGAGTCAAGTTCGAATCGAAGCATCCCAATTTGGATCGACCGCCTCCGAATCGAGTATCCATGTAACGGTGGAAGATTCATCGAGCATTGGCATCTTCGGTTCGACCTCTCCTACAGGGCCATCGTTGTCGGCGACGATCATTCAATCCAGTGATGTTGGGATTTTCGGTTCGGCAACTGGAGAGCCGACAACCATCACGGTATTGAACGCATCGGACGTTGGAATCTTTGGTTCAGCGTCTCCGACGGGAAGTACCCTGACGGTCTCGGTCCAGAATTCGAGCGATATCGGAATCTTTGGATCGACTCGTTCTGGCGATCAAATTTCGGTCAAGAACAGTCAGGATATTGGCATCTTCAATCTTGCGGATGGCAGCGCAACGCTCGAGGAAGTTACTCACGCCGTGGTTTCGGCATCTGACTTTGGAATCGTATCCGGATCGAGTCGCATTACGGTTCGACAATCCAGCGATATTGGAATTTTCGGATCGACATCGGATCAGAGCACCGAACTGGTAGCAACCGTGTTGCAATCCACAGAGGTAGGCATCTTTGGCTCTGCTGTTTCAGGCACGATTTCCGTTTCAGCAAGCTCCGATATCGGGATATTCGGCAGTACCGGTCCTACGACAGTCCGCGTCGCCTCCTCAGAGAATGTCGGCATCTACAGTGGTCATGGAGATGACATTTCGATCGAGAACTCACAGCTCGTTCGCGTCGAAGGAGGTGTTTTTGGAGGAGTATCGCAAGGTGGCATTCGTGTGGCGGTATCTGGCAACAGTGGTGACATCGGTATTTTTGGTACGTCGCTGTCGGATGCGATCGTCGTTTCGGGCGGCCATCAAATCGGGTTGTTCTTGCGCGATGGTGAAGATCAGGTCGAAATTGAGCAGACCATCGCCGTCGTAGCCTTCACCGACGGCGGTAACGACACCATTGAAGTTCGCGACGGGAAAGAACTATTGTTGCACTTGGGGGACGGCGACGATGTTCTCCTGATTTACGGAGGTCGACAGATATACGGTATTGGCGACACCGGGGAAGATGCGATGATTGTGGTCGACGGCCAAAACATGGTTTTGGATGGAGGTATGGAGGACGACCTAATCATTGTTCTTGGAGGTGAATCCCTGATTCTCCGTGGCGATGATGGGCAAGATCGAATCACGCTGTTCGGAGGCGTGGGCATTCAAGCGAACGGAGGAATGGGTTCCGATACGCTCTCCGTAGTTGGTTCACTCGGTGGAGCACTCGATGCCGGCATGGTCTATGCACTGCTGGATGGTCAGGACGGCAATGATCTTCTGATCGTGCGACCGCTCTTAAGTTTGGCCGATCGAGGTCTGAATCCGACGTTCGATGATGATCCGCTTGAGCTCTTTCCAAGTTGGTTTGATGTCCCCGACTGGGTGGCTTTCCCTGTGCGATCGTCCGTCGCATCATCCTTGCTTCTCTTGGGAGGCGCGGGAGACGACGAGATCAACTTGTCCGGAGGATTGCGGCTCTACGCACTGGGAGGCGATGGCAGTGATTCTATCATGCTTAACGATGGCAGTTTGAGCGAGATTTCAGGTGGAGCTGGTGACGATCGGATCGAGTTGCATTCACCCGGTTTCGACAATCGTGGATTCGGAGATCGTGACAACGATGAACTGATTGCTTCTCAAGGCATCAGGCTCGGAATTTTTGGCAACGACGGTGACGACCTTCTTCGCATCTTAGATGGCAAGCAGAGCTTCGCACGGGGCGGACTTGGTTCCGATACGATGAGCATCGACGGCGGGCAGCGGAATACGATATCGGGCGAACAAGGTAACGACCATCTCCTCGTGGCTGGAGGCGTTGCATCCATTGCCGCCGGTGGAGCCGGTAACGACTTGCTCGAAGCCACCGGTGGGAATCAGTCATTGCTGTTGGGGCAGTCTGGACGTGACCATCTCCGATTCTATGGTGGAACTTCAACGATTCTCTCGGGCGGTGATGGCGATGATATTTTGGAAGCGATCGGTCGTGGCGTTGATCTCTACGGTGATGATGGCGACGACAGCTATCGACCGATCTCCGTTTCATCGGAGGGTAACTTAGAGACTCTGTTGGTTCGGATGCGTGAGTTGATCTTTATCAGCTTCGATGACTTCGATACGGAATCCCGAGGCTCTGATACCCTGGACCTTTCGTCCTTCTCGGCGTCAGCCACCGTAAATCTGGGGATCGTGGGGGAACTCCTGGATTCCAACGTTGGACGCCAAACGGTCATCCCAGGACAGCTTGAACTGATCTTGATCGGCGCATTCGATAATATCATTGGAACGGATGAAGATGATATCCTCATCGGATCCTCTGAAGACAATTTCATCGATGGTCGAGGAGGGAATGATCTGATCTACGGGCTTGATGGAAATGACTTGCTCATCGGCGGAGAGGGAAACGATCAGTTGTTCGGAGGGCTTGGTGACGATCGCTATGTCTTTGAAGCGGTGCCAGGCCAATCACTTGGTAGCGACATCGTCTATGAACTGAATGATGAAGGGGTTGATGCGCTAGATTTTCGGGGCATGCCCGTTGGACTCGCAACTCTGGATCTTGAGCTAGGCGATGCTCAATGGGTTGCAGATGGACTCCTTTCGCTATCGCTTCGTCAAGGGCCGTCTCAGTCGGAAGTGGGCGAGTTTGAGGATGTCGTCGGAACCGAGTTCGACGATATCATTTTAGGTAATGGGCTTGATAATCGAATCGAACCACTGAGCGGAAATAACTTCGTCAATGGCCGTGAAGGAAGCGACATCTACGTATTCTCAGGTCGCTCTTTGGGCTCGACGACCATTGGCGAGCTCGCCGCGTATTCGGGGCGCGACACCCTAGATTTTGCAGCGTTCGATGCACCCCTCCTCCTCGATCTATCCCTAACTTCGCCCCAGAATCTCGTCGAATTGGAATTGACCATTCATTCAGGAAGTGGGATCGAAAACGTCATTGGAACGAGTTTCGATGATGTCATTCTTGGTAATGATCGTGACAATGCGATTTTTGGTGCTGGCGGAGCAGACTACCTCGACGGACGCGCGGGCAATGACCGACTGGTCGGTGATCTACCGCAGATCGTCTACTTGGATTTCGACTCTGCTTATCGCGAGTCACGTGGCGACCATGCTTATACACCAGCTGAGCGGACGGAGATTCAAGATCGATTGGAGCAGATGTTCTCGCCATTCCACTGGATATTCACTCAAAGCTTAACTGTAGCAAGAGAACAGTCCTTCGATTTAGCGCGGCGATTCGTTTGGCTTGGCTTCAATAAAGGACGCGGGGGGGGGATCAGCGGTGATGCTGGCGAAGTCGACTTCCGGAATATTCACCGAAGCGTCACGAGTGAGGTCAACATCAACCCTCTACTCCCCACCATCCGTGAATGGTTGATCGATCAGCATGGCGATGAATTCTCGGCACAGGAGCTATCGAACGCCATCGTGTCCCTGACGGCAACGATTGCAGCCCATGAACTTGCGCACACAGCAGGCCTGCGACATGGTGATGCTTTTGGGCCGATTGGATCGGGATACTATGAATCGACCGATCTTGGTCGCACTTATCCTTGGTACGAAGGCATGATCGAGGCTGTAGAAACGGGATCACGAGTCATGGCCAGCCCGGCCAGTGTCGGCACCACGATCGCCGATGCGCTAGGAATCACTTACTTCGGCGAACGCGAATCCATCAAGTTGGCATTCAATGAAACTGGTCGCACCCGACGAGAGTTAGCGGCACTACCTGGTGAGCATGCGACCGTTGGCACCGCAGAATCCCTGGGTTGGCTGGAACCCCTCTACGTACCGAATTTGGCTCCCAATGCATCTTTTGCCCGTTTTGGTCAGGAATTCAGGGTCTCTGCATTGGCAGTCATTGGGGAACTACTTCCACTTGGTCCAGGTGAGACGGAGCGAGATTTCTATCGGTTTTACGGACAGGCGGGTGACATCGTTAACATCGAACTGATGGCGAACAGTCTGCGTCCCTTGCGAGGAACGATGTTCGACAGTGAGCTCAGGCTTCTTGATGCTCAAGGAAACCAGCTTGCCTGGAATGATGACGAATTCGAGGGAACGAAGGATGCAACCATTCTCGACTTCATCCTTCCGGAGGACGGCGAATATTGGATTGAAATCGGTTTATCTGAATACCCGGCGTTCTTGTCGGAAGGCGGGCGATACGAGTTGTTCCTCTCTCGTTTCGCGGTTGGCACCAGCCTTACTGCGGTAGGTGATACGTTGATGGGAGGCACCGGAAGTGATACGTTGATCGGAAGCGCTGCCGATGACCTGTTTCTTGCATCGAGTTCCTTGCCCGGTGACTGGGACGTACTCGACGGACGGGAAGGCGCTGACACGTTGGACGCTCGAGGATTTCCGTATCAATATACGGCCACCTCCATCGAGACGATTCTGGTCGATGAACATGAGAATCGACCTCCATCCGTTGCTATTGCTGGTCCGGGATCTGGCAACCTCCATCAAGCGGTGAAGTTCACTTTTTCCGTCAGCGATCCCGATCCGCAGGATGCCAACGGTCCATTCGAAATGTGGATCGATTGGGGAGATGGTCAGTCACAAACCATTGTGATTCCCCTCGGAACCTCCTCGATCGATGTGTTTCATACCTATTCGACTGTCTCGATTCAAAACCATTTCGCGATCACGGCAATGGCAACCGATTCGCGGGGCCTGACCGGTGCTTCCACGACGCTAAGGTTTACCGTCACCGGTTGGGGTGTGCTTCCAAATCCCAGCTCTCCAGGAAAGAACATGCTGGTTCTGGTGGGAAGCCATGGGGCAGACGACATCATGGTTAGGGAACTCGGGCAGGGTGATGTGATGGTCCGAGTCCGAGAGCGAGAATCCAAAGTCAAAACTCGAGGAAGGCTGGACGGGGATATCGACCAGATACTTGTTTACGGTTTGGGAGGCAATGATCGAATCAATCTAAACAAAGTGGGAATAAATGCCATTGTCTGGGGAGGCGAAGGCAACGACACCATCTCCGGTGGTGATGGCGACAACGTATTCCTGGGCGAGTCTGGGAACGATGTTCTCCAGGGTGGAAATGGCCGAAACCTACTCATCGGTGGAAGTGGTGCAGACCGAATTGTCGGTCGTTCGTCCGACGATCTGTTGATTGGTGGTCTGACAGCCTTCGAAGATGAGTTCAACCAATTCGCTCCCCCTGCCTTCTCATCGGAAGTGCGATTGGATGCATCTGCGCAGAGGCTTGCTTGGCAGTCCATTTCGTCCGAGTGGAAAAGTAACCGAAGCTATCTCGACCGTGTCAACAATATTCGAGGTTCGGGAACAGGTCCGCGAAGTAACGGCGATTTCTTTTTGTCCATTTCTCAAAATGACATGTTAGGAAACTCGGTCTTTGATGATGGCCAGCGTGATATTCTCAACGGTAGCACAGGTCGCGACTGGTACTTCGCAAGCCTCAACAGTGATTTAGACGGAGAACTCGACACCATTCAGGGAAGGGCTGGGGACGAACTGGTGGATGAAATTGATCGTTGGTGGTGAGAACGCTGAATTGCGCGGGGCAATGGTACAGCAAGCCGCACCACAAAGTTATGAGGCGAAGCAAGCGGGAGTCATGTCATGAGTCCGGAACCATCTCAATCGGACGCGACGGTCGCATACAATGACGAAGGACAACCTTCGCGGCGAAACGACGGTAACGAGACCGCTGACATGGTCGAGTCAGCCCAAGCTACAGCCTCGTTCGAACTCAGCGCTGACGCCACGACAGAATTGAGTCACGCAATTTCCGAGTTGGCTTTTGAAGAAGGTAGCGAACAACGAACTCCATCCAAGAAGGGAAGAACTGCAGTCATTCCCGGATACGAACTTCTTGGGGAGCTGGGGCGCGGGGCCATGGGCGTAGTTTACCGCGCTCGACAAGTCCGAGCGGATCGGATCGTTGCCATGAAGATCATGCTCAACGCCGAGCACGCGCGACCAACGGATATCGCCCGATTTCAAACCGAGATCGAATCGGCGGCCCGGTTGCAGCATCCAAACATCGTGCAAGTCTACGACGTTGGAGTCGTCAATGAATTGCCCTACTTTACTCAGGAGTTTATTCGCGGGGGAACGCTGTCGCAACGAACTTCCAAGCAATTGCTGCCTCACCGCGAAACTGCGGAGATCATGCTGGAATTGAGTCGTGCTGTTGCTTACGCACACGCCAAAGGAATCATCCATCGAGACTTAAAACCGTCGAACATCTTGATTTCGGAAGAAGGTGTTCCGAAGATCGCGGACTTTGGGCTTGCTCGTCGAACGGAAGATCAAAGTCATCTGACCCGAGACGGAACCATCCTCGGGACTCCCAGTTACATGGCGCCGGAACAAGCTTCGGGCTCGATTCACGCGGTGGGGCCGTTGAGCGATGTTTATTCGTTGGGGGCCATTCTCTATGAACTGCTAACTGGTCGCCCACCTTTCAAAGGTGCAACGGTTTGGGAAGTGATCCACTTAGTCCGCACGGTTGACCCCACATCGCCGAGCGAGTTGCGGCCGGATACTCCAAAGGATCTCGAAACCATCTGCTTGAAATGCATTCAGAAAGATCCAGTGAAGCGATACTCGAGCGCAGCGGAGTTAGCTGCCGACCTGCAGAGGCATCTTGCGGATGAACCCATATTGGCTCGCCCCATCAGCCGAACAGAGCGTGCCTTGAGAGTATGCCGAAAATACCCGCGTGAAGTTGCCATGGCCGGGACGCTCCTTGCTCTGATCGTAGCCATCGCGGCTGGTTCGACTTGGGCGGCATGGAGAATCTCTCACCAACGTGATGAAATTGCGGTTGCGAAGAAGCTATCGGATCAACGGTTGCTACTCTATAAAGATTCGGTATCACAGTTTGTGAATCGAGCTCCGCAATTGCTTGAAGGAGTACCTCTCGCGACGGGAATCCGCCAAGAGCTTTCGGAATTGACCCGTCAGCTTTTGGATTCGAGCGATGCTGCATCCGCAGGCGCAGAAGCATCGCGGCAGTGGGGGCTCGGCGGAACTGCCATTCGAAAGGGTGATCTACTCTTGGCGGAAGCTGAGCTGCAACGTCGTAGCGACTCCAATCTTGCTTCCGTTTCTGAAATGTTGACTGAGGCGGAGGAACAATTCTCTGAATCTCAATCGATTGTCCAGGCAGTCCTCGATCGAGGTGAAGGAGACCCTGGCAAGGCTATGGGAAATTTGGCCCTGGCAATTTCTCGACGCGCCGCCGTGAAGCAACTTGCCAATGATCCCGTTGCTGAATCTCTCTATCAGAAGGCCATTGAACTTCGAACTCAGGTCGCTGATCTTTCCTTTTCGGAACATCCACCGGGACAACGGATGGGACTTCTTGGACGCGAGTATAGCAATCTTGCGTCCTACTATCTGGCCACGGAATCGCTTTCCTCAGCAACCGAGCAGTCATCAAGTACCCCTCACAAAGCAATCCTAACAATTGACCAGGCTCTTACTTGGCTTCGAAAAGCGATCGAATCGGCATCCGAGAGTGATGACTATTTCCCGAATCTCCTACGAGATTTTGGAGTTGCTTTGGAGATTCGGGCAACGCTTATGACTCAGCTTGGTGCATGGGAAGAAGCGAAGCAATCTTACTCGGAGTGTATCTCCGTAGCGCAACGATTGGTTGAGCTAGAACCGCTGCGACCTGCTCATCGGACGAACCTGCTGCGTTACAGTTCCTCCTTCGGAGATTTCCTCTTGGTTCAGTTGCAGGACCCTGTCGGAGCCCGAGCTCAATATGTCGTCGGCATGATGCAGTTACGGCAATTGTTCAGTGATAGCACCCTTCACGACCTGACCGAGCGAGGGCTCGCCATGGGCTACTATCGGCTGGGACTAGCGGCGGTTGGGATGGAGAATAACGAACTCGCGAAGAAGTACTTTCAACGCTGCGAGTTGATTCGAGATCTCGATCTTCGCCAACAGCAAGACCTTGCTGCGACCAGAGAGAACCCTGACCTCTTGATATCGTCGAGAATCGGACTGGCTCTCGTTCGTGCGTGGAGCGGAAACACCAACTTAGCGATCGAAGAGGCACGCCAAATGATCGCGCGGGCTCAGGAATCAGCTCCCCTGAAAACGGAATTGACTCGTGGTCAGTTACTGATGCATGCGGCAGCGATCCTGGGAATCGCCTCGGTCGGCTGCGATGAACCCGATCGTGCAACGCTCCTTGCCGAAGGTGTGAGAACTTTATCCATGGCGATCGATGCGGGTTACGCTGATATCGATCATCTGCGCACAGATCCGGATCTCGCCCCCCTGCGAAGCTCCGAGGCATTTGAATCGTTGGTCGCTGGCAACGAAGCGAATCGGCCCAATTCGCAAACGGACTGATCCCTTGTTCTAGTCCTCAGCGTCATCATTCAGAGCGTATACATTACAGTGGCGACCGTTCACAGGCGCAAGTCTATGTGAGTCAATCCGAGACGGCAGGTCCGCGTCGAGCGAGAAAGAGCAGCATTCATGAGAATGTTGCTCTCGCTTGGAATGGCCCGAATTTACGAAAGCTCGAAGCGGCTATGATCCTTCTTCGTTCAAGAGCATCACATTCCAGCTAATCGCTCACGCATACTCGCGATCGGTGATCAGACCTGGTTGCGGCACCGGGTAGCGACCTTCGCTGTCTGCTTGCAATGGAGAGGGGCTTTCCATGGTTAACTGTTCAAGCCCGGGCGAGAATTCGTGCTCACAATTGAGCATGTCATCGTAGGTCACGATCTGTCCGGTGTGAGCAGCCATGCGTCCCATCGAAGTAACCACGCTGGCGATAACGCCCCGTTCGACTTCGTTATACGGCTGATCATTCCGGATGGCGGCGATTAGGTGATCCCATTCCAGTTGATACGGGTTGGGCTCGTTCGGCGGATACTGCCAGACTATGTCGCGATTGCGCATACGCTGGCCGCTGAAGATACGGCACTTGGCTGGTGTATGAGCGGCGGTCGAAATCACCGCTAGGCCTTTCGTGCCATGCGCGTAGCTGGCGAATTCTTGGTGGCAGCCAGGCATAATGCGGCCATGCAGATCGAGTTTCGTCCCATCGGCAAACGTATACTCGACCGAGTAGGTATCGAAATTTTGGTCGACGTAGTCTCCTCGGTAATGGCGGCCACCGCAGGCCTTGGCCTCGACTGGCCAGGCATTTTTCATCCAGCAGCATTCGTCGATGTTATGAATGAGAAAATCGCTGAAGCCACCACCAGACAACCATAAGAATGCATGGAAATTGCGAATTTGATAAGCCAGTTCGCTCATGTTCTCGGGCTTTCTCTTGGCAGCTGCCGATCCCGTTGGGCCAGCCATTCGGTAGGCTCGCATGAGCAAGATTTCGCCTAGCTCTCCATTCTGAATGCGATCGAACAGTTCTTGCCTAGCAGCGCAATGCCGACACATGAGGCCGACGCCCACCTTCAGGTTCTTGGCGACGGACTTTTCCGCCAATTCCAACATCTTGCGGCTGCCGGGGCCATCAACGGTCACCGGCTTTTCCATGAAGACATGAATACCCTTTTCAATCGCGTAGGCAAAGTGGACCCATCGAAACGCGGGCGGCGTCGCGAATATGGCAACGTCACCTGGACGCAAACAATCCATGGCTTGCTTGTAGGCATCGAAAGCAACGAATCGACGTTCCGGTGGAACATCCACCTTATCGCCGAAATCCCGCTTCAATTGATCGAAACTGTACTCCATTCGATCGGGGAAAACGTCCGCCATGGCAACCAGCTTGATCGGCCCGTTGTTCACGGACAGAGCATTGGAGGCAGCCCCAGTTCCTCGACCCCCGCAGCCGATCAATGCGACTTGAATGGTATGATCCTCGGATGCGTGGACAGCAGGCACCGCCGAAGCGAGCATCGTTCCTGCTGCCGCCACAGCACCGGATTTCTTGATGAAAACGCGACGGGAATCGACATCAGCTTTTCGTTTCGACGACATGAGACAGGGTTCCTTGTATTCAGGTAGGATCGGATTCAAAAGAGTTACTTGATTATTCGACTTTCGGAGTCGTACGCTCGCGTTGAACTGGTTCCGACTTGTCCCACTTCAACTCGATCTCTTCGAGGGAGGGCGTTCTGAGGGGGCGAACAATTCGGAATCCCACATGGAGTGCATCCGTGAGGTACCAAATGCTGACTGGGCTTTGAGGGTCTTGTGCAATCCAATCCTCCGTCGAACCTTCACGAGACGCACTGCGGCATTCCTCTGCGGATTTGTCCCACCCGCCCCCGCGGACAGTTCTTGGATACAACGTCATTGGAATCACAAGCGGGTCGCGACGTTCCTTTTCCGAGAGTTCGGGATAGCCGTCTTCTGTGAACTGGTCGAGAACCCACTCGGCGACGTTGCCATGCATATCGTAAAGTCCCCAAGGATTGGGCTTTTTCTTCCCTGCCTTCTTGTAGCCTTCGTCCGAGTTGTCCGCAAACCATCCATATTCTTCCAGTTCAGCCGGATCGTCTCCGAACGAATAAGCCGTGGTCGAACCTGCTCGGCATGCGTACTCCCACTCTGCTTCCGTCGGAAGCCGATAGTATCGACCTGTCTTGGCACTCAACCATTTACAAAAAGTCCGAGCCGCATGTTGAGTCATGCAGATCGCTGGGTAGCCCTTGGTTCCCATGCCGAACGACATGTCGCAATACGGTTTCGTCGGTTGGCTGATTTGGAAGACGTCAGCGGCCTTGTCACGCGGAGTTAATTGAAATTGAAACTGTTCGCGACGATAAACATCTAAATCCGACATCCAGATGTCGTAGGAGTCCCAAGTGATTTCAAATTTGGACATCCAGAATGCGGAAATTTCAACTTCCCGTTGAGGGCCTTCCGATTCCTGACGTCCAGGCTCATCCTCTGGGCTGCCCATCAAGAATCGCCCGCTCGGAATGGGAATCATGTCGATTTTGGCGTCGGTATGCTCGATCAACTCAGCATAGCGTTTCATATCACTTTCGGTCGTTGCCACCGAGTCTGGGATTTCGAGCGGCACGGTCTCCTGCGCCACAGCCAAATCGATGCAGGCCAAAACAACAGAATATTCACACAGACGAACGAGCCGAGCACGCAAATGAGGAGACAGCAAACAAGTGAAACATCGCGCAGCGGACTCTCCCAATTGTCGTATGACGATGAGGGCGAAGACAACCAGATGACGAAAAATGCAGAAGGTCGCGGCGGGCATGAATTTGGATCGGCGGGAGGGAAAACGGGGACTTGCCAAAGAGTACCTTGAATACTCTACAATGACAGAAAACAGAAGCACTTGCAAGGACCTTTTGGAATTGTCTTTTGATACGATTCGAGGGATCATCGAGTTCGATTCATGAAGATCCATCCTATTGCAGTCGACGGATTGAAGTCCTTCAACAAATGGCTTACTTTGATTGATGGCTCGTGGTTTCCGTTTGGTTTGACAGGTTCCGTGTCTTGAAAGCGATCGTACCATGCCTTCCATCCATTGGATCGTTGGTTTCTCTCTATTGATATCAACTGCCATGAGCCAAGAATTGCAGCCTCAGGATTGGATGAAGCAGTTCGAGCCGCGAGAGTTTCAAGTGCAAGAAGTTGGTGTACTAAAATACCGCTTGCTCAAGCCCGCTGACTTTAACCCAGACCGCACTTATCCATTGGTGGTGTTTCTTCATGGAGCCGGCGAACGAGGTAGCGACAATACTGCACAGTTGAAACATGGCATGAAGGAATTCCTGACTCCAGAGCGACGCAACGATTATCCTTGTTACGTCTTGGCTCCGCAGTGTCCCACTGGCAAGAGATGGGTTGAAGTGGACTGGTCGGCGAGTTCTCATTCCCATCCCGAACAGCCCAGCGATACACTTCGACTGGTGCATGATCTGGTTATCGAAATGACCACGAGCGCCAACGTTGACAAGCGGCGAGTTTACATCATGGGACTCTCGATGGGTGGTTATGGAACCTGGGATGCGATTGCCCGCTATCCGGAGTTGTTCGCAGCGGCGATCCCGATCTGCGGAGGAGGCGATCCTGCGGTCGTCGAACGATATGTGCAACTGCCTATCTGGTGCTTTCACGGTGATCGTGACAACGCCGTCCCAGTCGAACGTTCCCGTACGATGATCGACGCTCTGAAAAAAGCTGGTGGGAATCCGAAGTACACCGAGTACGAAGGGGTGGGGCACGATAGTTGGACCGCCACGTTCGCGAATCCGGAAGTTTATCAGTGGCTGTTTCAGCAAGTTCGGCGGCAAGACTAACGCTTCGTCAATCTTACTCACGACTTTCATCAAGAGACTTGGCTCGACTCGGATTGCTGTTGTATGTTGAATCTTCAGAGCGAAACCACTCAACGATGGCTCGATCAAGTGGACTCGCACTTGGAAGACATTCTCATCGATCATGCTCATTGCGAGCACAAGGCCGCCGCAACTGCGATGAGCTTAATGGGTTCGTATATCGACCAGCCTGAATTGTGCCGCGAAATGACGGTGATCATTCACGAGGAGTTGGAACATTTTCATGCTGTCCTGGCTCTGCTGGAACGCCGTCACATTCCGTTCCGCAAGCTTCGAGCTGGTCCTTACGGCAAAGAATTGAACAAGCTGGTTCGACTTCACGAACCAGACCGCGCCGTCGATCGCCTGCTTGTCGCGGGTCTCATCGAAGCTCGATCCTGCGAGCGATTCTCAATATTGCGCGATCATGTGCGCGATGCGGAGTTATCGGAGTTCTACGGCTCGTTGTTCGAATCGGAAGCCAGGCATCACTCAACCTACGTTCGATTGGCCAAACTTTTTCAGTCGGCAGACAAGGTGACACATCGACTTCGAGAACTGTCTGTTTGGGAATCAGAAATTCTGGCGCGCGGCAGCACTCTCCCAAGGATGCACAGCTAAACCAATACGAATATGGTCATGATCCAGGTGCGGACTTCGTCTTTCGGTAATCCTCAGCCCATTTTCGAGTCCCTTTTCTCTTTTCATGGTTCTTTCTAGGCGGTAATTGAAAGTGACTGATTCACAATCGACGGAGATTGCTCGCCAATCGATCATCGCGATTGGCAATCGATTTTGGAAACGTGGGTGGTCGTTGGGAACGTCTAGCAACTACAGCGTCGTTGTGAATCGCGATCCCTTGCAATTGCTCATCACGGCTAGCGGGAAGGACAAAGGGAATTTGGGCACCGAGGATTTTGTAATCGTCGATGCAGTGGGACAGACGTGTTTTGAGGGCCAACCCAAAAGCAGCGCGGAGACCTTGCTGCACTGTGCCGCAGCATCCAAGCTACAGGCTGGTGCCATTCTCCATACACATAGCGTTTGGGGGACTTTGCTGTCCGATCGATTCGCCGCTCATCATGGCATTCTGATCGATGGATTTGAGATGCTCAAAGGACTCGAAGGCATCTCAACTCACGAAACAAAGTTTTGGCTACCGATCTTCGAAAACACTCAAGATATCCCGAAGCTGAGGAATGAAGTTGAACAGTACTGGGAGTCCCATCCAGGCGATATTCACGTTGGTTTTTTGATCCGTCGGCATGGCCTGTATGCTTGGGGAGTTGATCTAGCGAGGGCGACCCGACACATTGAGGTTTTGGAATTCTTGCTCGAATGCGTTGGTCGATCGTCTCACATGTCGTCGGCGAAGTCTTCGTAGTCGTAGACGCCACCCTGCGAAGGAGCGCCGTCCGACAAGATATGGCAAAACGAATCATAGCGGCGAACGTCGAGCAATCCATCGGCCACGGCGTCTTTTACTGCGCAATCCGTTTCGTGTTGATGAGAACAATTTGGAAAACGACACAAGTCTGCAAAAGGCCGAAAATCGCGGAATAACGTGGTCAGTTCCTCTGGGACGATATCCCATAATTGAAATTGGCGAATCCCAGGAGTATCGACAAGGGTCGCCCCCGATGGCAACTTCAGTAGCGAAGCGGTCGTCGTGGTGTGCCGTCCCTTCTGATTCTCTTCACTGACTGTCTGAACGCGCAAGTTGAATTCTGGGAATAGTGCATTGAGCAGAGAGGACTTTCCCACGCCGCTCTGGCCAACAACCACGCTGGTGCTCGTTCCTAGCATGTTCTTGACCTCCTCTATTCCCCAGCCCTCCTGCACACTTAACATGACCACTCGATAACCCATCTGGGCGTACACGCCAATGGGCTGCTGCAATTCCGCAGGGTCGATCAAGTCGCATTTATTGATGCAGATACATGCATCCAATTCATTCTGTTCTGCGGTAATCAGGAAGCGGTCGATCAAATTCGGCTTGAAGTTCGGTTCGGCCGCTGAGGTGACAATCAGCAATTGATCGACGTTGGATACGAGGACATGCCGCTTGCCACGAACGCTGCGGCAGAACTGCGATCGTCTGGGTTCGACTCGTACGATCAAACCCTGGTCTTTGCCCTCTGGACGAAAACGGACCAAATCGCCGGCGACGACGACGTGTCGCTGGTCCGTGCTAACAGTCTTCAGTAATCTTCGAACGGCACAGCGATAGACCTCTTCTCGCTCCGTCGAGACGACGCATTCGAGCCCATGCACTCGCAACACGCGACCGAGAAGAGTATCCTTCTCTGAAACGGCAAGTACCGAGGCGGCGTCTTGATTGTCGGCACGACCATCATCCTCCGTTGTGACCGTCCGTCTTCTTGTCAGATTTCCCTTACCGCTAACGCGCTCCGATGATTTGGTATCGATCTCCTCGTCGCTCTGATGAAAATCTTTGGTGAGGTCGGCTTGTCGCTGGCGAGTTTCTCGGTTCTTCTTGAACTCGATTCGGATGTGCTTCGATTTCTTCCTCGCCATGGATGGTGCTCGATTCTTTGCGTCAAGACAATTCGGCTGATTGCAGTTGTGGTTTGGCAGATGAACTTGGCCCGATCAAAGCTTCGATCTCGTTTTCCGATAGCTCTTCCTTTTCCAAGAGAGCGCTTGCAATTTTCTTCAGGTCTTCCCGATGCGACTCCAACAGTTCCGAAGAACGCTGGTCCGCTTCACGAAGCAACTCGGCCACTTCCTCGTCGATCATCTCTTGAGTGTGCTCGCTAAACATTCGCTGCTGGTGAATTTCTCGGCCAAGGAAAGGGTCTTCTTCGGAAGTCTTATACGACACCGGCCCCAATCGCGAACTCATTCCCCAATGTGTGACCATGCGCCGAGCCATCATGGTAGCGCGTTCGAGATCGTTCTCCGCACCAACGGTTGTTTCTCCGTAGATCATCCGTTCGGCTGCTCGACCCGCAAGGAGGACGACGAGCTGATCGCGAATCTCCGAAAACGACATACTTAGTCGATCTTCCGCAGGAACAATTTGGGTCACGCCGAGAGCCCGACCGCGCGGGATGATCGTGACTTTGTGAACTCGATTGGCACTGCTCAAACACCACGCCGCCAACGTGTGACCACCTTCGTGATAAGCAGTCTTCTCTCGTTCGGCGGGAGACATGACCTCTTCGCGTTTTGCCCCCATCAGAACCTTGTCTTTGGCATAATCAAAATCAGCCATCGAGACCCGCGTTTTATCTTGTCGAGCTGCCCAAAGAGCGGCTTCGTTGACGATGTTGCGAATGTCCGCCCCCGTCAACCCGACGGTTCCCTCAGCTAACCGCTGCAAATCGACATCGTCCGCTAGCGGAACGTCGCGCACATGAACCTTGAAGATTTCGACACGGCCCTTGAGCGTCGGCCTTCCGACCGTGATATGGCGGTCGAAGCGTCCTGGTCGCAGCAATGCCGGATCGAGGACATCGGGACGATTCGTAGCTGCGATGACAATAATCGAATCGGTCTGCGAAAAACCATCCATCTCGCTGAGAATTTGGTTCAGCGTTTGTTCTCGCTCGTCGTGTCCTCCCCCCAGGCCCGCCCCTCGCTGGCGCCCGACAGCATCGATCTCGTCGATGAAAATGATCGCTGGGCTGTTTTCCTTAGCAACCTGAAACAAGTCGCGCACTCGACTTGCACCGACGCCGACGAACATTTGAATGAACTCGCTGCCGCTTACCGAATAGAATGCAACTCCAGCTTCTCCTGCAATGGCGCGAGCCAGCAGCGTTTTACCCGTTCCCGGAGGACCATTGAGAAGAACTCCGCGCGGAACACGACCTCCTAGCTTTCGGAATTTTTCGGGGCTGCTAAGAAACTCGACGATTTCCTGTAAATCGGCCTTAACACCTTCCAGCCCTGCGACATCATCGAAGGTGACTTGCTGCTCGCTGGCTTCGTACCGTTTGGCCGTACTGCGAGAGAAACTCGATAGAAAGCCGCTTCCCATGATCTGATCTCGCGACCTTCGGAACATCAACCAAGCAATCAAAATGACAGCGAGCGGAGCGAGAAACATCAGCATCATCAATAACTCTCGCGAGATTCCATCTGAACTGACGTCGTAATCAAATGGAGGGCTGCCGGTCGTTTCTACTTCAAGTGATTCCGCTCGGATTGCATTGAGCTTTTCAAAGAGGGCCGCGCGAACTCCGTCCTCCGCAGGTAACTGGACGAGGAAGTTTTTATGCAGCGATTGATTTTCGGACCCTTTCTCCGAGCGATATCGGCCGCTCCCATCGACCGCTGGAGGCTTGATCGGAGCAACTTTGAATTCGCCCCGAGCTGTCGTCGAATAGATCACCAGCGACTGGACATTGCGTTTATCCAACTGCTCGAGAAAGAACCCATAGGTGATCGTCGAAGTTGGCGGGGCGGACATGTAAAAAAGTAGCGTTACCACCGCTCCTATGATCAACGCTATCAACAACCAATTTTGCCGCCCCGGTCGCCGCGCCTTCTCATCACCTGGGTTCGCACTTTCTTCCTTGTCCTGATCTCTCATTCATCAACTTTCATCGCAAGAGGAGGAATCCTATTCTCGTTCCTTGAATCCCAACAAATTCTTCATTATTGTAGCGACTCAGTCAGTGTTGGCGACCGTTCCCCATTGATTACCAATACATAGCAAGCGTATCACGCGCTGAGCATCCATTCGAATAAACATTTCAGCCGCGCGCCGATGAATTCGCTATGACAACGCATGAACTTGCGAACTCATTCTTCCGAGCCAATCCGAAATACTGCATGCCAATCCGGCCAGAGAATTCATTCCTGGCGGGTTCCGTTTGTATCTCCAGCAGCGAAAATAGTTCTAGAGCACAACCTTGTTCAGATCGGGCAGAGCCATTTTCAGCCGTTCAACGCCCAACGCTGTGGCTTGGCTGCCATTCAGCCGTAAATCTCGGAGCTTGTGTAGGGATTCCAACGAGACCAATCCAGCATCGGTAACCTTGGTCTTGCCAAGATGCAAAAATTCGAGCTCCGTCAAGTTGCCGACATGGACGAGTGCGGCGTCTGAGATGGTTGCAATGTCATCGAGATTGAGCCGACGCAATGGTAGCGACGCGACATAGGAAACCCCCTCATCGCTGACTCGTGTTCGCCACAGGTTCAAGTCCTCTAGCTGGCTGAGCGATCCGACGACTTTCATCGTTGCATCGGTGACCGGAGATTGAGACAGGTCTAGTTGCCGCAGATGCGAAAACGCCGCCATGTGCTCCATTTCCTTTTCATCGATCGTCTCGACATTGCTGAGCTTCAGCTTCTCAATCTTCGTGGGTTCAGCAATGAAACGCAGAAAATCTCCGGTGACTGAAACTTGATACATGCTCAGCTCACGGAGATTCGGCCAATTCGCAATTCCCTTCAGCGACTCGTCGTTGACCGTGCATCTTTGCAGTCCGAAACTGACCAGGCTCGTCAAGCCCTCCAAGAACTTCATGCCTCGTTCGTTCAACGTGGGAATACAAAGTTGTAGACTTCGCAGCTTCGTTAACTTCCCAATCGATTCGAGTCCATCGTCGGTCAAATTGGACTCTGTGATTCTCAAGGTTCGCAAGTTTGTTAGCTTAGAGATGTAACGTGCGACCTCGTCATCAATGTCCGGACCCCCGATCGCGAGCGCATCGAGCTGCGGAAGCTTTCCTAGCAACTCGATCGTCTTGGGCCACTCGACGGAACTCTTTGACAGATCGACGCTTCGCAACTGGCCTTCAGCGTCGGTTTGATGTTGAATCTCTGGGATAGCCCGAACAAGTCGCTCCGCAGTCGCGACTTCATCGTTCGTCCGGATTTCTGAGCTCAAGGCAGCTGAGGCTTCTGGGGATGATTGTTTGGGAGAAGCCGTATTCGCTGGTTGGATCGTCACGCGATCCACATCATCCGTAGGGCTATCGCAGCCGACGATGATGGTTCCTATGATGAGAAGATAAAGCCCCGAGACGATTCGCCAAATTCTCGCGAGGCTAGATCGACGATATTGATCGTGAGTGGGCACGTTCATTCTCCCAAGTAAATCCGCCGCTTCTTGACGCTCACGAGTCGGGCTGTGCCACGTCGATTCAGCTGAACGTCGTCGGAGTCGGCTATAACACAGAAAACCTTGGCTGGCGTTAGTACGGCTGACGGTTTGAAGTCGACGCAAATCAGCGACACTTCGGTGGAAAGTGGAGCTGACCAACTATTCTTCTGCGTTTAGCGCACCAAGCAAGCTCGACGCCAAATCCGTGACCTTCGCGATGGCAGTCTCGGCACCAATCTCGGGCGCCTCGGCGAGAAGTCGAACAAACGCTGAGCCCACAATTAGACCATCCGCGACGGAACGAAGCAAACGGACATGTTCAGGAAGGCTGATTCCAAATCCTACGCAAATGGGAAGCGACGTGCGCGCTCGCAACCAAGATATCCGCTCTACCAAGCCCTCAGGCAACTCTCGGCGTTCGCCTGTGATACCTGTGACAGAAACGAAGTACAAGAAGCCCGATGCGTTTTCTGCAATTCGAATGGCACGTTCGGGTGGTGTCGTTGGAGCGATGAGAGGTATGAGATCAAATTGCAACGACCGACAAACTCGGGCCAACTCAGCACTTTCTTCGATGGGCAAATCCGGAACAATAGCCCCGGCCACGCCTGCATCTTTGGCTCTCTGAATGAATTTCATTACTCCCTGCCGATGGATGATGGCGTAGCTAACCATCGTAACCACTGGCATCGAATGCTGAGCGCGGAATTGCGTCAGCGATTCGAAAATGGTTTCAAGCCGAATCTTGGATTGTAAGGCCCGCGTATAAGAGGCTTGAATCACTGGGCCATCGGCAATGGGATCACTATAGGGGACTCCGACTTCCGCCATCGAACAGCCGATTCGTTCGAATGCGTCGAGGGTCGCGAGGGTTGTCGCGAGATTGGGGTCGCCAGCCGTAATAAACGGCATAAAAGCTCGCTTGCCTTCATCGCGTAGACGTTGGAAAAGATCATCAAGTGCAGTCATGAAGGCCCTTCAAGTGTCCATCTTTCGACCCAGTGATCGAAACGAGAATATCCAGCCGCAGCTAAACTTCCGTTCCCTTAAGCCTCGCGAGCTCCGAAGCATCTTTGTCTCCGCGACCACTTAAGCAAATCACGATGTGCTCGTCACGACTCATCTTTGCAGCAAGCTCCGCTGCCCTGGAGATTGCATGGCAGGTCTCCAGGGCTGGCAAGATGCCTTCATTTCGAGCCAGTAAATCAAATGCCGCCAAAGCATCTTGATCGCGACAAAACGTGTATTCGACGCGCCCCAGGTCTTTCCAGTAACTGTGCTCTGGTCCGACCCCTGGATAGTCGAGTCCGGCAGAGATGGAGTGAACATCCGAGGTTTGGCCATCCTCATCCTGCAGAACGTAACTCAAGCTGCCGTGGAGAACCCCCGGCGAGCCGAAAGATAGAGGTGATGCATGATCCCCCGCGCTGCTCGTCCTCCCCCCTGCTTCGACACCAAGAAGACGAACTTCTCGATCCTCAATAAACGGAAAGAACATACCGGCCGCATTACTTCCACCACCAACACAGGCGACTACCAAATCGGGGAGCCGACCGATGGCTTCGAAACTCTGTTCTCGTGCCTCGCGACCGATGACCGATTGAAAATCGCGAACAATCATGGGGAAGGGGTGGGGGCCAATCACGGAGCCTATGATGTAGTGGGTGTGTTCCACACTCGCCATCCAGTCGCGCATGGCTTCGTTAACTGCGTCTCGCAATGTTCGTGATCCCGACTCAACCGGATGGACGGTGGCACCGAGCAAATTCATGCTGAATACGTTCGGTTTTTGTCGCCGGACGTCTTCAGCCCCCATGTAGACGACACACGGCAAACCGAAGTGGGCACAGGCCGTCGCAGTCGCTACTCCATGTTGGCCGGCCCCAGTTTCGGCGATAACCCGTGACTTCTTCATCCGCAGAGTCAGCAGGGCCTGCCCAAGCGTGTTGTTGATCTTATGCGCTCCCGTGTGATTCAAGTCTTCGCGCTTGAGCCAGATTTGAGCCCCTCCCAACTTCTCGCTCAAGCGTTTCGCATGGTAAAGGGGGGATGGACGTCCCACAAACCGCTTCAGCAATTCGGCCAGTTCAGCCTGAAAATCCGGATCTTGCTTCGCCTTCGCGTACTCAACCGCCAATTCATCCAATGCCCGCGACAATGTTTCTGGAACAAACCGGCCACCAAACATTCCGAAGTGCCCTGAGTCGTCCGGCACAGCGGCCAGTCCAGAAGCAGAGGCCGTCATCAAGTTGTTCCCACTCATGTCAACAGAGTCCAAACCATCGGTAGCACAAACCTCTTATTTCGAACGATAGCCGATCGACAAGCAGGCTTGTCGCAATCGTTCAGCAATCGAAAGATCGATCGACAAATCGCTGCGAATCGGCGCGTTCCACAAGTCGAACCTGACAAACATGGATGGCGATTCTAAACGAGGCCGATTCCTCACGCTCGACATGGAATCGCGATCATAACTCGCTTCGCGAGTCCCCGCAGCTATCCAAAGTTGGGCTCTATCTTAAGTCCCTTACCGAAAACGTTCAACTCGCGAACGCTGCTGGCTGCGATGGAACGATATTGGAGTAAGCTCCAAGGGTACTTCAGCGATTTGCCAAGTTTCGAACGAACTGGAAAATGGGCAAGCAGATAGCCTGCCCATTCTCGATTGACTCATCGCGTCGCACTTCGGAATTATCTACGATTCCCATCCGATTCAATCGCAACAGCACAAACCGTAGGATACCCAAAATCGGAGTGCTCATACACTTCCGCTCAGATCGATTTCGGGAACTTAATCTGCGACTATTCGTCAGGTGCGATCGGATAACGTTAAGGTGTCAGCAGCTCGACTAGGGTTGGTCGGTCGCCGTCCGGATTGCTGCCACCGACAACAAGAATGCCATGCTCGCAGGGGATCATTCGATGGAAGAAACGCTTGGAAGGAGTTTGTCCAACGATGTCCCAGTGGTCCCCGTCGTCATCTAAAACGAGCAGTTGTCCCTCGACGGTTGAGACGTAGAGCCGGTCCTGATATACGCAGGCCGCAGCACCGAAGCCGGCCATCGGCTTGCCGATCAGCGATGGTCCGTGGGACCAGGACTTCGTCGCAGGATCGTAAACTTCCGTTTCACATGTCGGACCTCCCTGCTCGTTCATGCCACCGATGACATACAGCTTCCCGCGATATCCGACCGTCGCCAGGGCTCGCCGATGAAACGTTGGAGCGGTCAATGGTTCCCATTCAAGTTGGGATGCATCGAGGTTGAGTGACCATGCCGTGTCATGCCATTGGGTCGGTTGCTCTGGAGCCATGCGCCAGCCACCAACGACATACATTGTGTTGCCGATGATGGCGGCGTCGTGAGATGAACGTGGCTCAGGTAAGCTCGGCATTTTTTCCCAAACTTGGCGAACCATGTCGAATCGCTCGACGGTACTCAGAGACTCCAATTGATGCTTCTCGCCATAGGCATTGCGAGCTGTGAAACCACCGATCCGCACAACCCCACCGGGCACGGCAACCATTCCCAGCCCTTGGACCCTGTCTGAAATTTCACTGATCTTCCATTCCTTTGCAGAGGGAATTTCTGCCATGAGGAACTGATTGGATTGCTCTGAAATCGAATACGAGTGAGACTCGCCGGTATGGCCACCCGCGATCATGATCGTGGTGCCTTGGATGGCTGCTCCAAAGCTGGTGATGGGCTCAGGCAACGCGGGCAGTTCGAGCGATGATTGTCGAACCGCTACGTTGGACACATTTCGCTCCTGCGTTGCAACGGAACCGACGACTAGCGTGGCGTAGTAGCGAACTTCTGTGTACTCCTTTCCGTCGAAGGTGCCCGTTTGAGCAACTGGAGCAGACGCCAGCAGCGCAAATGATTTCGACGGCATTTCTTCAAGCACAGCAACTCCTCCATTACCCAAATGGAGCGACCTCTTGTCGCCGTCAATAATCAGGGAAAGCTTGCCTTCTGTGACCGGCTTGCCGTTTACTTTCAGCGACACTTCTACGAATTCATCGACTCGATTAACCGCGATGACTAGTCCGGCGCCGTCCTTGATCTCCCCGGTTTGGATCGAGTGCTCTATCTGGCTCACTGCGGTTGCCTGATACTCAAGACAAAAAGTCGAGCCTCCACGCTCCATTACACCATATGTATGGCGAACCATAAATTTCGTTTCACCTGGAGTGGTCGCTGAAGCAAGCTGGGCAATCAGAGCATCATTCGCCTTCTTCATCGGAATCGTCAATGAACTCTGATCGGTCACGATCTGGAGAGAGATGTCTCCCAGTCGGTCCAGTAAATCGGGATCGTCAGGCTCCGGCCCTTCACTGAACACCAATCGAACTTGGCTCTCACCATCCGAGGGAGGCAGCAACCAAAGAAAATGAGCTTCAACGCGCAGCGCGCCGAAAGCCACGATACCAACCAACATCGCAGACGCGATTAAAAAGCGGCTCAACACAGAGGGCCTGAGTGCAAGTGGACGATACGTCAACATAGGGTTTCCTAGTTTTGTTGTTCTTGAGTAAAGAGTTCAAATGTGAAGAAGTTTTCGGAATTCGGTGTGACCTTAGCAAAAAACTTGCCGGGTTTGGTGTACACCTCTGGAATTTGAGGCGGAGCCAACAGCTCCGGCTCTTCGTTTTTGCGAGCTTCGTACTGCTCAAGTTCCAAAGCGAATGGAGCAATGACAACGCTGTATTCACCCTCGGGCAATCCGTCGCGGTCTGACGATCGAAACTCCCCCACTTCGATGACAAACGATGCAGGGTTGCGTTCGCCATCGTTTGGTACAAAGATAACCGCCCCACTCGCAATCGGCGATCGGTCGAGCGTCACTTGCCCCGAAACAGGATACTCGCGGAGTTGCCGTCCACAACCGACGACTGAAACGATGGCGATCAGCAACGGAGCGAAAAAGTTAGCGTACCGACTCATCTTCAAAAACCTCACCAGCTTCGCGGGTCGCCATGGCGTTGAGGACATCGCGATGGATATGATTGGATACCATTCGCACACTCGCGTCAACGAAGACGAACTGAGCTCCCCCTCGATGCATGCTCGTAAAGCCTCCGATGTTGGGCATGCGGTGAACATTGAATGGATAAAAGGTCGTGCCCATCGAAACCCGAGGATAGCCAACGATCCAGCGAGCAGTACCGTAGCGGGGCTTGCCCGCCAAAGGCCCTGCGGATGCTGGCCAGACATAATCCTTGAAATTGTAAGTCGTCTCGCCAACGGCGATCGTCGACGAAGCGCCATCGTAAACGTCTCGAAAACTCAAATGTCGGTTGGCGAATCCAAAACCCGGCCAAGCGAGGCCGAAAATGCCATCGGATTCCCTCATGTAGTCGCGGGTTCCTTCCGACAGCAAATAGCTTGATGGAGCTCCAACTTCCCCTCCCACCGGTTCGGGTACGACTCGCGGTAGAGGCATCGAAGGGCAAAGATAGGTCGAAATCAGCTGCTTTGAAACCGCCTGGTTGTGCGGGTGCGTGTAATACAGCGAAAAATTGTAGTGCTGATAGATGTTGGTCTGATCGACGTACGGAAGAATCGATGCGAAGCCACTGATGAAATTGCTTTGAATCGATCCCACCGGGAAGGTCCGAAACGTCGAGTCGTAGTTGTGAATGGCCAAACCAATCTGGTGAAGGTTGTTAGAACAACTCATCCGCCGCGAAGACTCGCGGGCCGACTGGATGGCGGGCATGAGTAGACCGACAAGGATGCCGATGATGGCGATGACGACGAGCAGTTCAACCAGAGTAAACGCGCGTCGAAGAGTAAGAGATCTCGAATGGTGCATAGAAAATTCCTCACAGCGAAAGACATTGGAATGCCACCACAATGGTGGGTACAGCTAATTCCGAATGCGTGGCTGGCTGAGGAAAATGCCCAATCGCTTGCTTCGCATTGTTGCTACTGAGACTCAGTATCAACAACAGTATTGGCAAACATCGCAGAGTTGTCAATAATGACTTCTCTACTCGGAAAAGAATTTCGACTTCAATGAATGGCGTGGCCCGATCGAAAGGTCGAACTGCCGAGTCTCTCCCTGCGGATCTGTGATGACAAAACGCGAACCTCAAGAGCCGGATTCGCCTGCAAACGCTTTGCCTGTGAACGAGGGGCCTGCACCGTCCGAAGCACCTCTATCTGGTTTGATATCCGCAGATTTTCCTTCCAAATTGCTCGACGGCGTTCCCAAACTGATACCATTTGAGAAAATCTGTCGCTGCGGTAACGAGGTTTGGATCGAATACCGCGGACAGGTTTATCGTTTGCGCGCAACCAAGCAAGGCAAACTTATATTGACGAAGTAGGGCATCGTCCTTATCAGATCGAAGGCCAAGTTGCTGGGGGCTCCCATTGTAACTGCTTGCTGATTTGGAAGCTTCATTACTGAGTTCACTCACTTCACGACTTTGAAACCTCGAACTTCACAGATCAAGTGCCACGATGCCCATTCCCATGCAATTAACGCGGATCATTATCAGCGAGATCAGCGACAACCAAGTTATCTTTTTGAAGGAAGTCGACGGTCCTCGTCAATTTCCCATTCTGATTGGCCACTACGAAGCGAGTAGCATCGATCTGAGGGTCCGCAAACCGCAGAAGCTAACGCGCCCTTTAACACACGACTTGATCGTTGCCGTCGCCAAGGCGTTAGGGGCAGAGTTCGATTCTGTCCTCATTTCGGAACTTCGTGATAACACCTATTTTGCCAGACTTCGACTGCGTAAGGATGGCGAGATCGTCGAGATTGATTGTCGTCCATCGGATGCCATTGCGGTGGCGGTGACGTTCGATCCCGTGCTGCCCATTTTCGTGGCGGAAGAAGTCCTCGATGAAGTTCGAGGAGCGTAGTTCAAGATGGCGAGGAACGAACAGCTCATCCGCCAACACAAGATTCTGCAAGTGCTCGAACGTCGCCGTTTCGGCTCAACAATTGAAGACCTTCGTGATACGATCGTCGAGGAACTGGGACTGAGCTCATTGCATGTCCGAAGCGTTCGGCGAGACATCGAAGCTTTGCAAGCGGCTGGTTTCGATATTCAGCAGGAAGATTCACAACAAGGAAAGGTTTGGAAGCTGGGGAGAACGGATCGCGGACTGCACAAACTCACGATCACTGCCAGCGAGCTGATCGCATTGTCGATGGGGCGGGATTTGCTCGTGCCATTGGCGGGGACTCAGTTCTGGCAGGGGATCGAGGCGTTCTGGAACAAAGTTCGCGAACAATTGCCCAGCGGCGTGTGGGATCACTATCAGCGTTATCGGCGGACCCTGAGAGTCATTGGGGTTCCTGCGAAAACGTATGAGAAACAGCAGGGCATTTTGAAGACAATCAATCGCTCGATTCAAGAACATCGCCGACTGTGCATCGAATACCAGTCCATTGGCAATTCCGCACCTACTACTCGGACGCTAGAGCCTTATGGACTGGCCATCTTCCAATCGAGCATCTACGTTATTGCGATCGAAACGGGTCGCGACGAAGGGAAGTCCAACGAAGAGCGATTGAGGCACTGGAAGCTCGATCGTTTCTCGAAAGCGGAAGCTCTCGATGATTGGTTTCCTCCGGACGAGGAAATCGATTTGCAGGAACACTTAGGACAGAGCTTAGGCATTTTTAGCGGCGTCAAGACGGAGGAGTACCACATCCGCGTCACTCCATCCGCCGCTCGCTGGATCCAAGAAGATCCGTGGCATCCGAAGCAATCTTTGACGCTATTAGAGGATGGTCATTATCTCTTGACGGTCTTTGCATACCAAGACCCGGAAGTCATTCAGAAGGTATTGTCCTTAGGTACCGAAGCAGAGATTCTATCACCGGCGCGTTGCCGCAAAGCAATAAGGCAAATTATCGAGAAGCTGGCGACGGATTACTCCAAGCGTCGGTAAGCATGGCAAGCGTTTTCAGCACGAGGTCGTCGATTTGATAGGCGGGTGGTTGCAAGTAAGGAAGCAACCATCGACTATCGCCGCCAGTGACGATCACCGGAACCTCATTAGGATCATCGATGTTGCGATATCGCTCGACGGCATACCGAACTCCGCCGATCAGCGAATGACTCACTCCACTGAGCATCGCTGCGATCGTATTACTGGCGGGAAGGTCCATCGCTGCCTCAACCAGATGACGATCTTGAATCGGAGGTAGCTTCGATGTTCCGGCGTGCAATGCATCCAACGCTAATCTTCTTCCCGCAAAAATGATTCCACCTTCCATGATCTTGTTGTGATTAACCCAGTCCACGGTGATCGCCGTTCCCATTTGGACCACGATGACGGGACCGACGTTTCCAGCCTGCACACATGCACCAAAAGCTGCTAGCAGCCGATCGATCCCCAGCTTGGTTGGCTCTGAGACGCCGGTCTTCATCGGAATATCTGAATGATTTACGATTTGGATACGGTCGTGCGGACGATCCGCTTGGATGACCGATGTAAGTTGCTGCTGCGCTTCTTCAAAGACGGACGCGACATGCCAAGTCCACGCTGAATCTTGGAGCGCTTTCGAGCCATTGCCTCCAACTGTAAGTGCCTCAATCAATCCGCGAAATATCTCTGGAGAATTGGGGTCGGAAGGTACGCGGGTGCCAGTATCGTGATCGCGGTGCTGCAAGTGATGATCGCCCGATTGGGTCGAGCTCCAATGGAGTCGATGGACGCTTTCTAGCTCGGGTATGGCATTTGGCAGCGTAGCGGAAGTGCCAACGATCGCAGCGCGTAGCCCACTGTTTCCAATATCAACGACAACCCTAGGTTGCATGTATCTCAGCCTGCGGCGTTTCTTGAAGCATCCGATAGATTTTTCGAACGAGTACGTCCAGTCCCATTCCGGTGACAGCACTGATTTCAATTACGTCGCTGGTCGCATGATTTCTCAGCTCAGCAGCAATGGCATCTGCGCCAGGCAACTCTGATTTACTGACAACGACGATCTCGGGACGGCGAGCAAGTTCTTCGCTGTACAGTTTCAACTCGTTGCGAATGGATAAGTAATTCTCGATGGGATCGGTCGCGTCCGAAGGAAATGGCTCGACCAAATGCACGAGGATGCCGGCCCGCATGATATGACGCAAGAAGTCATGTCCGAGGCCGATTCCGGCATGTGCTCCTTCGATCAGTCCAGGAATATCTGCGAGCACAAAGGCGTGATCGCGATCGACAGCGACCATGCCGAGGTTCGGATACTTGGTCGTGAACGGATAGTCCGCGATTTCTGGTCGTGCTCGTGAAAGTCGAGATAGAAGCGTGCTTTTGCCAGCGTTCGGCTTTCCGATCAATCCGACGTCAGCGATGCACTTGAGCTCCATGATAACGCGGCGACGTTCCCCATCTTGACCGGGCGTGCAAATGCGGGGTGCTCGATTCGTCGCGCTCTTGAAGTGCGCATTTCCCCAACCCCCTTTGCCCCCTCGAGCCACAATCACGCTATCGCCATCCTTGACCAAGTCCTTAATAACCAGACCGCTATCGCGATCGATGATCACGGTTCCGGGTGGTACTTCGAGAATCAGATCTTCTCCGCTTCGACCATGTCGATCGGAACCGGAACCAGGCTGTCCTTTTTGAGCTTTCCATTGCTTCTGATGCGAGAAAGCCATCAGAGAGTTGACGCCACCGCGAGTGACGATCAGGATGCTACCGCCGTTCCCTCCATCACCGCCGTTCGGACCACCTCGTGGGACATGCTTCTCGCGCCGAAAGCTGCAACAGCCATCGCCGCCACTGCCAGCGATCAACTCAATTTCAACGCGATCGACGAACACTAAAAACCTGCCATCGCGCTTGGCGATACATAGATAGCCGCCGAAAAATCAGCCTCGAATCGTCCTAATGATCCAAAGGCGTACCGTCGACTAAGGAGATTGACGGTGCCAAAACGAAAGCAATTACACTGCTGCAGCGTCTTCGATTCGAACATTGACCCGTTTGCCACCTCGATCGAAATAAACTTCGCCGTGGGCCACGGAAAAAATGGTGTAGTCGGATCCCAACCGGACATTGCGCCCAGCCAAGAACTTCGTTCCTCTCTGCCGGACAATAATCGAACCAGGCTGAACCGCTTCTCCGCCGAATTTCTTCACGCCGAGACGTTGCGCGTTGCTATCTCGACCGTTTCTGGTGGATCCTTGACCCTTCTTGTGTGCCATTTTTCAAACTCCCGATTCGTTCTCTCAAAGCGACAGATTCTATCGGTAGTTCCAGAGATAATCAACCCGTTTTTCTAAGCCGAACTGCTTAAGAAAGTAGTCGACGTGCTCTTTGTCCTGCCAAGCCGGAGAGCCGACATAGATCGTATTCTGAGTGACATGAAACGGGTCACCCGGCCGCCAAAAGTACAATTCAAGGACGCGTTTCTTGAAAGTCTTTCCCTCCGTTCCTTCCTCGATGCGATAAGCATTGGTCAGTCCCTCAACGGAGATCGAAAGAAAGTCAGCACTCGGATCGATGTTGTTCCAGGTTGCCACTCCCCAGACTTCATCATCGCTGCCCGGACTCCCCATGGAAATGCGACGAGTGATTTCAATCGAATCGTAGATTGGACGTCCGACCCGCTCGCGTCTCGCAATAGCTGCAATGGCGTGTGGGAGGATTCGCTCCGAATAGGTCCGCTCCGATCGCTGTCTCGTTCGCTCATCATATTTGTGAGAATGAGCTTGAAAATGAGGAATGAACAAAACCGATTCGTGAAACTTCATCTCAGGGGTGCTCGGCATTTCCATTCCATTGAGTGCAATTTCAACACTCGGAACCAAATCTTCGCCGACGTACCGAACTCGATAGAGCAAATACCAAATAACCGACGATTTTGGCTTTCCATCGGCTCCCGGCAAGTTCACGGAGATGGTTCGCAACGGTTTATAGGCGAACTCTAAACAATAGACGGGGTGACGAAACGTGACCGCTTTTCCCCGTTCCAAGATTGTCTCCGTCGCGGAGTTAAAATGAGGTTGGTTGTCTGGAAAATCGGGAGCCAACCATGCAAGGTCCGGATGCGAGGCGACAAACTCCATGTCGAATGGCCCCAAAGCGGTGTCTTCCGGCAGGACTTCTGGCGGTATGACTCGGAGCACTCCGTCTGCAAGCATGCGTGGAGTCGATGTCGACGTGGGAACGCTGCCGACGGTCGAAACGGTCTCCTGAGCTAAGCTTTCAAACCCGATCGCGCTCAGACAAATAGCCACCAAGGCAAAAAGAATTTGTCGGATTTCGCAAAGTTGCGTCATAGTGGTGTGTGTCAGACAGTGAAAAGGATCAGCCAATCAACCCATCTAGTATACTTGGCGAATTCGGAAAGTCTTGAGCAAAGCGAAGAAATATTGCGCCGTACGATGGGCTCAAAAGGCGGAGAAAACCTCGGACTACAGCAATTTGGAACTCCCTAATTTTGCGGGCTGAATTCTGAACTTCCTTTCTCGAATCCATTTAGTGCCCACAATACATTTGATTTGGCGACCCGATGATCCGCTCAAGCAGTCCCTTGCGAAATCAGCCCCGAAGAGCTGACCCATTCCGGTTACAACGTTTATTCCGAGTCGACCGCCGCGTCTTCCAGGTCAAGGTTTGGTTCGGCACTATTCAACACTCCACTTGGATGCGAACTCTGGAAGCGGATACTCATGGATGGGCGGTGGGGATTCTTCATTGAAGATTTCCCACAATCTTGCATAGCCAGCCGTCATGAGCTTTGTCTGCTCCTCGACGAACTTCAGATCCAGTTCCTCTCGTGAGAATGGCGGAGGGGCGACAACCGGTGGATCGAATCTCGGATCGACGATGAACTGAGCCAATACTGGGTTGCACCGCAGATGACGTTCGGGTGACGTATGCAACGTCTCCGGATCGATCTGTCCGATGACGAACCGCAAATAGAGTTCACTTTCAATGATTGCTTCAACTTCTTTGCCGCAGACTTGGCAAAGATAGCCTTGGTCGCAGCGCGCCATCTTAAGTCAGCCCAAGAACATCATACATTGAATACAGACCTGCTGGTTTGCCGACAATGTACTTGGCAGCTTGCAGAGCACCCGATGCATAGCAGTCGCGATTGCTGGCAGCTACTCTCAGTTCGATCAGCTCACCCATCATGCCAAAAAGAATCGTGTGCTGACCGGGATCGTCACCAGCTCGTATGGCGTGGTATCCAATTTCCGACGCTGATCGCTTGCCGACTTGCCCTTCTCTTCCATGGACGTGTCGCTCGATGGTCATCTGTTGGCTGATGATCTTTCCGAACTGCAAGGCTGTCCCGCTGGGACTGTCCTCTTTGAATCGATGATGGCGCTCCAGAATTTCGACATCGACTCCGCCAGCAACATGTTTCAGACTTTTCGCGGCCTGCTCGACGAGCTTCATGGTCAAGTTGACCGCCATGCTCATGTTGGGAGCGTGGCAGATAGCAATCTTGCTGGTTGCCGCCTGAATCGACTCCAAGAGATCGGACTCGAGCCCGGTCGTCGCAATCACAAGCGGGAGGCTTGCTTGAAGGCAATGATCCAATGCGTGCGCGGCTCCCTGTGGAGAAGAGAAATCGATTGCAACATCGGCATCGTCCGGCCAAGTCGCGCTCACTGGAATACCCAGCGAGCCAACTCCCGCTACCTGACCGCAATCCTGACCCAGCATCGGCGACGAGGGATGTTCGATCGCTCCAACGATCTGTAACTCCGTATCCACGCTTGCGAGCGCCACCAATCGTTTCCCCATCCGGCCCGCTGCACCATGGATCACGATATTGATCATGCGTTTCCCTACTTCTTTCCAGCTATTTTGGGACGTTCGATTTCGAAATCAACCTGAGTCCGCAGATTCTATCATCATTCGACGATCAGCTAAAACCCACCCGGTCGGCTAGTTCTCGCTTCGCACCGACTCGGCGCAGATCATGACTAGAGGCTCAAATCGGACGCAGACGCCGCAAGTAACTCTCGCCGTCCGACAACGGAGAAGATCCGACACCGGCCAATTCGTCCCAATAAAAGTATCGAAAACTCATCTGCGGCACGTATGCTTTTGGATCGCTGCTGTTCCGCAAGCATGTCGATTTGCAGCGTTTCAGTCTTGAATGATGTTTGCACGAGATTGAAATCGATTGACTCATAGAATTCTTATCATCCGTTGGAATTTGGTGTCTAAGCGTGTAACCTATGCAACGTCGCGGTTTTTCAGCTAACGATTCTGTCCCTTTGAATGCAATTCGCTGTCGTTGAATCATGATGGTGCGTAAATCAAATCTCTCAAAAACTTTGGGCATGTTTGGTTCCATTCTCTTCTTTGGCCTGTACATTGCTGGGCGGGCGATGGCCCAAAAAGAGATTTACGACACTCAAGAGGAGATAATTCCGCGATTGACGCCTGATGAGGCGGTAGCTTCCATGACGTTGCCACCGGGATTTGAGGTAGATGTCTTTGCCGCAGAGCCGCATGTGCAACAACCGATCGCCTCGGCCTGGGACAGCCGAGGTCGCCTATGGGTCGCGGAAAATTACACTTATGCGGAGTCGCAACGAAATTTCGATACAGCATTGCTTGATCGGATCATCATTTTCGAAGATCGTGATAAAGATGGAAAGTTTGATCAGCGAAAAGTGTTTTGGGACAAAGCGAGCAAGCTGACCAGCGTCGAAGTTGGCTTTGGTGGCATCTGGGCACTCTGTCCACCGCAGTTGCTGTTCATTCCGGATCTCGATGGCGACGATCAGCCTGACGGTCCGCCACAGGTGATCCTCGATGGTTTCGAAGCCGACAATGTCAGGCACAATTTCGTGAATGGATTGCGGTGGGGGATGGATGGATGGCTCTATGGTCGTCACGGAATTCAAGCAACGAGCTTCGTGGGTTTTCCAGACCAGGCCATCGCCGAACGAACCGCTTTGAACTGTTGCATTTGGCGATTGCACCCACAGACGAAGAGATTCGAAATCGTCTGCCAAGGAACAACCAACCCTTGGGGCATGGATTGGGATGAGCACGGGCACTTGTTCTTTATCAACACCGTCATCGGACATCTCTGGCATGCGTTGCCGAATGCGCACTTCGAACGCATGTACGGAGTCGATCTCGATCCGTATGTTTACCGCTTACTTCCTCAGGTTGCCGACCACGTGCACTGGAACTCCGCCGGAGAGGACTGGCTGGCGGTCCGAAAAATCGGCATCAGCAAGGAAACGGATCTCGCAGGGGGTGGGCACGCCCATTCGGGTTTGCTCATCTATCAAGCCGACCAGTGGCCGAAAGAGTATCGAGGGGAATTGTTCACACTCAACTTTCACGGTCTACGGTTGAATCGTGAACATTTGGAGCGACAGGGAGCGGGGTTTGTTGGCCGACACCGGCCTGACTTCATCATGGTGGGCGACAAGTGGTTTCGAGGGATCGATTTGACCGTTGGTCCGGACGGAGCCGTGTACGTGCTCGATTGGTCGGACATCGGCGAGTGCCATGAGAACGATGGAATTCATCGCCACAGTGGGCGCATCTATCGAATCCGCTATGGCAATGTCGCACCGACTCACTTTGTCGATCTCCGAGCGGAGACGGACTCCAATTTAATCGCGTATCTAACGAATGCGAATGTTTGGTTCGCTAGGCAAGCTAGGCTAGTGCTGCATGAAAGGATGGTGGCGGGAAAGCTTGACGCGGAGTCGGAAAAGCTTCTATGGCAACGCGTCCAGGAATCAAAATCAGCTCGTGAGAAGCTGGAACATCTTTGGACGGCGCATGTGTGTGATCTGACAACTACTGAAACATTGCTTCCCTTGCTCAGTGATGAAAATGAGCATGTCCGGTTGTGGGCGATCAAGTTGTTAGCCGAGATGCCGGAAACGAAAGCCGAGACGATGTCTGCCTTACTACAGTTACTGAAGCGAGAGAATAGCTCTTTGGTCCATCTCTACCTCGCATCGCTTTTGAATCAGTTTTCGGGCGAGGGCTGGTGGGAGCTGGCATCGCTTCTCGCGACGAATCGAGAATTAGCATCCGACCGCGACTACCCTTTGGTCCTTTGGTACGCGCTGAAGGATCGATCGGCTACCCATCCCAAAGAAGCCGTGAATGTGGTTCGACGAAATCCGATTGCTCCCATCAGCGAATTCCTAGCTCGGAGGCTGACGTCCCAAATTCAGTCGGTTCCTGAGGGGGTGGAACTGCTCCTCGAAGCACTCGAACAATCGGAGCAGCGAGCAGAGATCTTGAACGGTATGGTCGCGGCTCTGCGCGGCCGGCGGAAGGTCGAGATGCCGAAGGCCTGGCCGACGACTCGCGACTTGCTCGAACAAGATTCCGATTCTGCCGTGCGCCAATTAGCAGCGTCTCTGGGAGTTATTTTCGGGCAAGGCAACGATGCGGCCATACTTCGCGACTTGATCGCTGATAGCAAGCAGGATGGGGCGGCGCGGCGCGATGCATTGCGATCGTTGATCGAAGCTGGCAATGGAGAGCTACGCGAGTACCTGTGGAAGCTTGCATTTGACCGCGATTTGGGGGATGTCGCGATTCGCGGATTTTCCGCGCACGGTACCGTCGATGACGCACAGAAACTTGCTGACCTTTATGCCAAGTTTTCACTCGTCGGTAAAACTGCAACGATACAAACGCTGACTGAGCGATCTGCTTTCATAGAGGTCCTGCTTCTTGCCGTCGCGGATGGGCGCGTGCCGAGAGAGGCCGTCGATGCGTCCGCACTCAGACAGATGCAGTTGCTCGGCGAGTCTTCACTTTTGGGCAAGATCGAGTCGCTGTGGCCGCACGTGAAATTGATTGCCCAAGACAAGCTGCATCACATTCAAGCCTTGGAACAGAAATTCGCAAACGGAGGACTCGACAACGCAGACTTGAAATCGGGACGATTGCTTTGGAATCAGCACTGCGCAAGTTGTCATCGCCTTTTTGGCGAGGGGGCGGCGATCGGTCCGGAACTTACGGGATCCCAGCGTTCGAATGTCAGATACTTGTTGGAAAACATCATTGATCCTAGCGCCTCCGTGGCAGACAATTTTCGAGTCAGCACCTATCTGTTGGCGACTGGACAAGTCATCTCGGGCGTACCAATCGCCAAGTCGCCGGGAAGCGTGACGATCCAAACGGCTAAGGAACAGATCGTCATTGCTGCTGAAGATATTGAAGATGTCAAAGCGTCGACTCTTTCCCTGATGCCGGAAGGATTGTTGGACGCACTGACCGAATCTCAGCAACGCGATTTGTTCGCGTACCTTCAATCGCCGACGCAAGTTCCGCTTCCCTCGAAAGAGCCGTAACGATTACGAGAAAGACAAGATGATGGAAGTGTTGCTGGAAAGCCCTTGGATTGTCGCTGCGATTGGAATTGCCATCACCTTGGTAACGCTTTATGTCTGGCTCCAAACAGGGCGCAAGGAAGCTATGTGGGGGGCGGTTGCCGTGCTAGTGCTAACGGGCTTGGCAGTGCTGGTGTCACATCTTGTAGAAACGCCTCAAGAAAAACTTCGTGCTAGGATTCACGCGATCGCCAACGATCTCGAAAACAATCGTAGAGAAGCGGTCCTCGCAGCCATTCATCCCGCAGCGACTGAAACCGTCCAACGCGCGGAAGCGGAGATGCCCAACTACCGTTTCAAACTAGCAAGAGTCACGCGCATTCAATCCATGCGGTTTCAAGACACGCAGCCGAAACGAGCCATCGTCGAAATGAGCGTCGTGGTCGACGTTGAAACGAACGGTTTCAATGGACGTGTGCCAAGATATGTCGAAATCGTATTCATCGATGAGGGTGGCACTTGGCTTGTCTACGATTATCGACACGCGGATCCGATCAATCGTTTCCGAGACGAAATGAAAAGCCCGGGATCATGAGCATCTCATTCACCGGGGAAATCTGGTAAGATACTTTGCCTTCGGTAGGGCGATTTCCCTTTCTGTGGGCTTGGTGGGTGATTCGAGCGTGTTCGAAAAGGTTTTCATTACGAACTCTTCGGTGCTGGCGTGGTTTGAGCCATTGGAGCTTGCGAAAGAGGCGGCCCATGCGGTGATGAAAAAAGCGTGGCTCAATCTTCCCACGTATACATTGCTTGGGGTCGTTCTGGTGATCCTGGCCATCACAACCTTGGTCAGTCGGGGGTTATCGCGACAGTCCAATCCCTCGCTGAATTCAGCGTTGGTGCGGAGGTTCGAGCTGCGGGTCCAGGCCTGGTGGCTCATGTGCGCCATTTTGGTGTTCGGGCTCGTCCTGCACCGTTTAGGTACCATCCTGATCTTTTGTGGAGTGTCGTTCTGGGCCCTGCGTGAGTTCATCACAATGACGCCAACCCGCCGAGGCGATCATCGCGCGTTGTTTTTCAGCTTGGTGGTTTTCACACCCTTGCAGTATTTACTGATCGGACTGGAAGCAAGTGGTTGGAGTTGGGAGGGGGGCAAGCCCATCAACTTCTATGGACTGTATAGCATCATGATCCCTGTGTACGCATCCCTTTTTATTCCAGCCAGTATCGCATTTACCGGGGACCACAAACGTTACTTGGAACGTTCCGCACAGATTCAGGCAGGCTTGCTCATCTGCGTCTACTCTCTGTCTCACGCTCCCGCCTTGCTCGATCTCAATTTGCAGCGATCGAATGGATCGGAATGGAACGGAAGCAACGCTGGTTTGTTATTCTTTTTCGTGCTGCTGTCCCAGCTTTCGGATGTCTTGCAGTGGTGTTGGAGCCAGCTTGCTGGGCGGCATGTCATTGCGAAAGAAGTTAGCAGTTCGCGATCATGGGAAGGATTCCTAGGAGGTTCTTTTTCTACCGGAATCGTTGGAGCATTGTTGTACTGGGTCACTCCGTTTCAGATGTGGGAAGCAGCCGCGATGAGCGTCATTGTCGCGATGATGGGGTTCGCAGGAGGAATGACCATGAGTGCCATCAAACGCGATCGGGGCGTGACGGATTATGGTTCACTGGTCATGGGACACGCTGGCGTTCTCGACCGCATTGATACGCTTTGTTTTTCAGCTCCGGTTTTTTATCACCTCACTCGATTTTTCTTTACGGCCGGATGACCTGGATCGATACGCACGCCCACCTGACCGATGAGAAGCTTCGGAACGATCTGGACGAAATCCTATGTCGCAGTCGCGACCGTGGCGTTCGCAGCGTCATCACGGTGGCAACAAATGTTACGAACAGTATTGCCGCCATCGAACTGGCTTCGCGTTACCCAGGAGTTTTCCCCAGCGTCGGCATTCACCCGAACGAAGCGCAATACGCTGAACGAGAGGACTGGTCCAGCATCGAATCTCTTGCAAAGCTTAGGGAAGTGGTCGCGATTGGAGAAACGGGTTTGGATAAGTACTGGGACGACTGTCCATGGGATATCCAGGTCGACTATTTCCATCGGCACATCGCTCTTGGGCGCAGCCTCGACCTGCCTCTCATCATTCACATGCGTGATTGCGCGTTGGACATGCTGGACGAGCTGAAGCGAGCTTCTCAAGCTGGTTCCTTTCGCGGAGTGATGCACTCCTTCACGGCGGACGAAGCAACGGCCAGCACTTGTTTAGATATCGGCTTGTACATCAGCTTCGCAGGAATGCTGACCTATAAGAAATCGAATGCGCTTCGAAGCGTCGCGCGAATGATACCCTTGGATCGAATCCTGGTCGAAACGGATTCCCCGTATCTTTCGCCTGAACCGGTGCGAGGCAGAGGCCCGAACGAACCCGCCAATGTGGCTTACACAGCAGAATTCCTCGCCAACTTGCTCGGAGTATCTCAAGTTGAATTTAGCCAAGTCACGACCGAGAATGCCCTCCGATTGTTCAATCGCATCGATCCCAACAAGGTATTGTGAAGTTTCGATAAAGTCCGTTGCGGCGAATCGCAACGAGTTGAATGCTCGAAACGGTTTCGCGGTACGTACATTTCAGTTAAAATCAAACCGAATCTTAATGGCTACGGCGAGCGGTGGATCAAGATAGACCGAACATCGTCTGACCCGGAATCGTGGGACCAGAGTCTCGATCCTCACATCCGTATGGAATGGATTCATTTCAGTGCTCTGAACGCTGTTGGTCTGAGATGACTCATGCATTGGTTGAGAAATTATTCGCGTGTCCCAAACGATGTTCTCCTGTTGAACCGGGAAAGAGCGTCGTAAGGGCTAACGTTCACGGAGCGAAAGGCGATCAGCATAACCTCACAAACGGGACGAAATTCGAAAAGTGTCTGAAAAGGGGAATCACGATGAAACAATTTGCCATGTTCTTGATGTTGAGCTGGTTGTCTGCAGTTTGCGTTGCGCAATCGTCAAAAAAAGGTGAAGAGGAAAAGGTCTTCTCCGGAAAGGTCAAGAAGGTAATCGATGGTGATACCATTCTTGTTCTCGACGGTGATATAGAGCAAGAAGTGCAGTTGGAGGGAATCGATGCGCCTGAGACGAAGCAACCCTACGGAAAGGAATCGACCAAGGCTTTGGAAAAGATGATCAACGGCAAGGAGGTGACGGTGAAGTGGAAGTCCATGGACAACTACGACAGGATTCTCGGGCACATCTATTACGATGAGAAATTCATCAACTTGGAGATGCTGCGAATGGGTGCCGCATGGCACTACAAGCAGTACAACAAGAGTGAAGAGTTCGCCGAGGCCGAAGAGAAAGCAAAAGAAGTAAAATTGGGCTTATGGGAAGAGTCCTCCCCCACCCCACCTTGGGAGTTTCGCCGAAATAATCGGACCAAGGACAAAGAATAGTCCCAATTCGTCAGGGAAGACGAGCTGCGGGGTGACTTTCTGTTTGTCATGACCGCAATTTCATCGGCTGAAAACGCATCGGCAATTGGGCCGAGCATCGATTGGACCGCTGCCATCGAGGCGAATACGCCTTGGTTGCGTACGGTGTTGCAATCGAGGCTGAACGATGTCCATGCCACTGAGGATTTGCTTCAGGAAATCGCGGTTGCAGTTCTTCAACAGGCGAGCAAGCCGATCGAAGCGTCCAAGATCGCCCCTTGGCTGTACAAGATCGCTCTCCGCAAGGTGATCAACTACCGTCGCTCCCTGGGGCGGCGAAGGAAGTTGATGCGGCGCTTCGCGGAGAACGGGTTGAACTCGGAGGTTGGTGACGCTGCGGAGTGGCTAATGCGTTCGGAACAAGCAGGAATGGTTTCTAAGGCGTTGCGGCAGCTTGATGAAGCGGATCGGCAACTCTTGCTTCTGAAATACTCCGAGAATTGGGGGTATCGCGAGCTCGCGGAAAAACTTGGTGTCAGTGTGAAGACGATCGAATATCGACTGTTTCGCGCTCGAGAGGCGATGAGGCAGCAGTTCGAAATGTCTTCCGGGGAGATCCGATGAACAAACTTCAACAGCTCGATCGCTTTCAATTACAGCGACTGATCGACGGAGAATTAGATGAAGAAAGTCGCATACACTTTCTTCGCGATTGCGATGAAGACGTAGCCCATTGGCGCACGGTCGCTCTAGCCTTTGTCGAAGACCAATTGCTTCGGACGACGATTCGCAATGAGAAAGCAATGATGTCAACGGTCACTGTTCCCGTTTCTGATTGTGAGCAAGGACGATCGGGTTTGCGATCGTCTGTCGAAAGAGCGGAAGCGCGTCTTGGGGGTTGGAAGAATTTCCTCGCCATCGCTGCTTCTATTTCGTTACTTCTCGTAGGTTACTGGATCGGTGGCCGTATTAGCTCGAACCAACGTATCAGTTCGGACCGCGATGTAGGTTCAAACCGTGAAGTTGCTTCGGTCCAACCGTCAGCGCATGCTGAGCCAGTTCGGTCCTTGGAGGAGACTGCTGGGCAGGAATGGAAGCGAGCGGGCACGTTGCAGTTTGTCGGCATTCCACAACGTGAAGGTTCACCGGCGGAAATTCCGGTTTTTGATTATCCGCAAATTGAAAGTCGCTTGCTCGGTCACTCCGTAGAGGATTTAAAACAAATCGAAAGCAATCTTCGTCGGTACGGACTGACTCTCGACTATCAAATTGAGATGCTGGAAGGTCAGTTGCCCGATGGGCGGCGGGTGGTGGTTCCCGTCAAGAATGTCGGCTTGCGGACCTATGGTCAGTAGGGGTTGGACAGATTGGATTATGCGCGCGGGCAACGAGGCTCATTCGCATTGAAGGTTCGATCGGACAATGAGCGCGGGAGGCGAGAGCCAAGTTCCTTGTCGAGGACGCGATTGACCAGCATGGTCTGAACGTAGGTGCGTGCGATATTGCAGATTTTGGGTTGGATGGTTTTGGGATTTTTAATGATGGAGGTTGGGATGATGATGAAGTTTCATGAACGATTCTTTCGGCTTACCTGCGGAGCGTTGATGTTTGTGCCGTCCGTGCCGGTATTGGTTCGGGCCGATGACGAATCCAAGAAGTCGGAGCAGGTTACGACGGTCGTGACTGTAGTTTCCGATGACTCCGATAAGCCGGGGGAAAAGAATGTCAAGCGAATGGTTCTGCAGGCAGTCGATGAGGGAATGGCGGGGATCATCGATCGTGTACGGCAGCAATTGGACGAAGCCAAAGTAGATGCCAAAACTCGCGAGAAAGTGATGGAGACGTTGAAGAAATCCCTCACGGAACGGAAGGGTGGTCATCAAGGCCAAGTCACCGTCCAAGTTGAAGCTGACAGCAAGAGCGGTGAAACCAAAGTTGACGTTGCTGAAATCGAAGGCAAGGTCGTCATGGTTGACGAGAAAGGGAACAAGCGTGAATTCGAATTGAAACGAGGTGAGCCGTTGAAACTCACGCCGGATGGAAAATTCATGTTTCGTGAATTGGGCTCCGATATTCGCGAAGAGTTGCGGAAGCGATTCAAAGAGCAGGGTCTCGATGCCTCCATGGCCGACAAAATTGCAGAGTCGATGAACTGGGGTTCCATGTTCTCCGGTGAAAGACTAGGCCAATTCAACATGCTGATGGACCAACCAAAGTTTCGCTTGGGGGTATCGCTGACGTCCGAGGATGGCAAGCTCTTGGTGGCTGAGGTCGCCGAAGAATCTCCAGCAATGAAGGCTGGCGTTCGAGAAGGTGATGTCGTTGTCTCGGCCAATGGCAAAGAGATCAGTGACACGCAAGGGTTGATTGCCATGGTTCAAGAAGCCGGCGCGGCAGGCAAGGAAGTCGAACTGAAAGTGCAGCGTGGAGAGAGCAACATCACGTTTGAAATTGCCCCGCAAGAATCGGAATCTATCATTTCGGCGATTCCAGGTGACCTCCGCATGCGACTTCGGCAACTGCCTCAAGGAATGGGAGGCGGTCTCGTCATTCCGCAGATGGAAGGTGAAGTTCGCGGAATGATGGGTGGAGTGATGGCTGGCGGTGCTGTGAAAGAACTGAAGGAGCTTCGCGGCGAATTGGAAGCGCTGAAAACCGAGCTTTCCGAAATTAAGGAAATGCTGCGAGCACTGAAGAAGTAGCTGAACCAAAGAATCGATTTCCAAGAGGATCGTTTTTCGTCGTGGCGGATCGCCTTGCAAACCCCAGTCCGATTTTCGGCTGGGGTTTGCTTCATGATGCCATCCTTGCGACACATGAGATGAATCCGCATTTCTCACAATCCGAAAATGAACGGAAGGATTCCTCAAGTTTTTCCTCACGTATTAGTCGGGTGAACTTTACGGACGGATTGGACCGGTGCCGGTCGGTGGGAAACACGGGTGACGGCTCGCGCCCTGGGAGCGAAATTAGCAAACCTACAGTCGTCTCCTTGGGTTGCTGAAGGAGAAGGAGGGGGACACTGATCGCAGCGCAGAAGGACGCGTTGCGGTTACCCATGTCGTCAGATCGTTATCACCGACTCGATATCCGACTCACGACGACATGGTCGTTCACGATCGGAGGCGTTGTCATCCGTTAACCACCGGCTCAATGCAAATCTGGCGACCGATCATATGGCGAATATGCAAAGATTCCGTTCGCCAAAGTTGCTCGGGTTCGCCGAATTTCAGATGATTGCGGCCCTGTTTGTGAACGGTTGCTTTCTTCGTTGGTAACCGAAACCCGAATCGTTGACGCCCAGTCGGTGCAGGGTGCCTGGTCAATCACCTCAACCCAGTCGAATGGGAAGAGCGTGAAGACGAGCAGTCATGTTGGCGGTACGTCGGTGGACTCTTCGACGTTTGGTTTGTGCGTCATAACCCAAATCGTGGCCGCGACGATGAATGCCATGCCGAGGAAAGTAGAATTGGATGGAACTCGATTTTCGACGAACCATTTGTACATGACCGCAAAAGCGACTTGGGAGAGCCCAACAACACTCACTCGAGCGGGAGGTCCAGCGGCAAAAGCCTTCGTCAAAAATAGTTGTCCGAGCACCGCGCAAATTCCAAGCGCGAACAGTCGCCACGGACCACTTGGGTCCGGGCGGTACACGTGCGATCCGTGCGGAACCAACCACCAGCTCACGAATGCGAGCATCGCCGAAACGCAGGAGAAATGCGTGACCACTGCTCGACTATCAACATGCTTAAGATTGTGCAATCCAATCAGAGCAACTGCACTGAAGACGGCCGCACCAGTAGCCATGGGAATCGCTAACCGCGGAAGGTAGTTTGCTCGAGAATCGAGTGGCGTGGCATCGCCCGCAGCGCTGTAGACGATCACCATTCCTCCCACGCAAACCGCGATGGCCAACCATGTTGAAGGCGTTGGCCAGACGCGCAAGAGAGGCCAACTCAAGACCGCGATCCAAACGGGATAAGTACTGGTCAAGGACAAAACGATGCTCGCTTCGTAGTGCGTTATCGCAAAGAACATGAAGAACATCGCAACGGTGCCAGCTAGGCTTCGCACCCACAGTTTTTCGGGACGGAACCAAACCAATCGTTTCCCCGCCAACAGCACCATGGAACCGGATACGGCAGCCGAAATGAGACTGCGCACGAGTACGATCCAAAGGAAGTGATACTCATCACCTAGCGATTCAGTCAACAGTCCCATCGCTGCGAAAAACAGGGAACCGATCAGCATCCACCAGTAAGCCAAAATAGTGCTCGCGTTATTAGGTCAAAGTTAAGTTGTCGCGGTGAATGACTTCTTCGTAGGGACGGTGTCCCAAGATCGAGGCAATGAATTCCGATCGTTTGCCCTGAATCTTGCGGATGTCCTGATCGTTGTAGTTCGACAACCCTCGGGCGATTTCGCGACCGCTTTGGGATAGGACCGACACTGTTTCGCCGGGACTAAATTCTCCGCGCACTTCCAGGATGCCGATGGCGAGAAGGCTCTTACCTTTGGATTGAATCGCATCCACGGCGCCCTGATCGATGACCAACGTACCGACACATCGCGTCGAGCTACCAATCCACCGCTTTCTCGAAGCTCGCCGTTCCGGAACCGGGAGGAATAACGTTCCCAATGCTTCGCCCGAATAAAGTCTTGGCAGGATGTTGGGCGTTCGTCCTCCCGCGATGATCACCGGCTGACCGTTTTTGGTGATGGATCGAGCCGATTTCAGTTTGCTTGCCATCCCGCCCTTGCTGACACCGGTCTTACGATCGCGAACCAAGCTCTCGATGTTCTCGTCGATGACTGCGACTTCGGCAAGGACCTGTGCTTCGGAATCGTTCGGGTCGCGATCATAGAGACCATGCACATCGCTGAGGATGACCAGAAGAGAATTGGTAAACAGTCCCGCGACCATGGCTGCCAAGCGATCGTTGTCGCCGAAGGTTGTGCGAAGTTCATCGACGGCGACGGTGTCGTTCTCGTTGACGATAGGAATAGCTCCCAAATCGAGCAATGCGTGAAACGTGTTTCGAGTATTCAAGTAAGACAAACGATCGTGCAAGTCTCGGGCAGTCAGCAGCACTTGGGCTGCGTGCCTGTGATGCTGAGAAAAGGTTTGTTCGTACACTTGAATCAGATGCGCCTGTCCGATTGCCGCCACCGCCTGAAGTGTTGCAAGGTCAGCCGGGCGACCGGGCAGTCCAAGTCGCCCTACACCCGATGCGACCGCACCGCTGCTGACCAAGACGACTTGATTGCCGCGTTCCACTAGGTGAACAATCTGTTGCGCCAAATCGCCAATGAACTCTCGATCCAGGCGTCCTGTAGCATCACTGAGAACGCGAGAGCCGACCTTGACGATCCACACCCGAGATGCGTCGATGACTTTTCGGCGAGAATCCATATTCCGAATCTTGATCCTGTAGCAATGGAAAGCCGTCGAGCAGGACTGCCGCAGACTCCGCGACAAACGGCAATTCATCTCTTGACCGCAGTTGACGTTTTCCACTTAAGACTCATAGGTTACACTGAAAGTTCGAGGTTGTCTTTTCGAGTTTTGATGGCAAAGGACCGCACGCCGAAAAACATGAGCGAACTTCATCACGAATGCGGTGTTGCGGCGATCTATCTCCTTCCGTCTGCCAAGCAGCATCGCCTTGCCATCGGAGGGGACCCTCCCACAATTTCACATCTTCTGCCCAGAATGTTGCAGGACATTCAAAATCGCGGGCAGCTTGCGGCTGGGATGACGACCTACCATCCCAACCGATCGCAGTTGTTGGATACGCGACGCGATATTGGCCCGGTCAGCGAAGTCTTTCGAATGGCGCATCGGGGCAAACATGAATCGCTCATGAAGCACTATGCTGGAAATGCCGCGATTGGTCATGTTCGATATGCGACTTGTGGTCAGGATGATCGTTCGTATGCTCAGCCCTTTGAGCGAAACCATATCCACAAGCACAAGTGGTTTAGTTTTTGCTTCAACGGCCAACTCGCGAATTACCAACAGCTGAAGGAAAAATTGACGAAGGACGGAGAGCATCATCTGGCTCGCGATACGGACACCGAAATCATTATGCACGAACTGGGGCGAGAACTTTCGTTAGCTCCGGCGGACCGGTCGTTGATCGATGTCTTCCGGTCCGCCTCACAATCTTTTGATGGTGCTTATTCGCTGGCGCTGCTCAATGCCAAAGGAGAGATGTTGCTGGCCCGCGACCCGCTCGGCATCAAACCACTTTGTTATGCCCAAGATGGGCCGCTCTTCGCGGCAGCCAGTGAAAGCGTGGCTCTATTGAACTTGGACTTTGACCGAAATTCCATACATTCCCTTCCGCCGGGACATGCTATTTTGGTCTCGCCTGAGGGTGTCGCTGTGGAGCGTATCGCGCCCGATTCCCATCCCGCACACTGCTTCTTTGAGTGGATTTATTTCGCAAACGTCGCCAGCACGCTCGACAACCGAAGCGTCTATCTTTCTCGAACGCGATTGGGCGAAGAACTGGCGAAACTGGAGCGTGCGAGTCCGCAATTTGAAATCGACGAGAACACGATCGTCGTGCCTGTTCCTGACACGAGCAAGGCGGCTGCCGACGCGATGGCTTATAGCTTGAAAATTCCGAGTCGCGAAGGGCTTATTCGAAACCGGTACAGTGGCAGAACTTTCATCGAAGGAAATCGAGCTCGCCGCGAGAAGGCGTCCAGCAAGTACACACCGCTACGAGAAGTCCTCGAAGGAAAGCGAGTCATCTTGGTCGAGGACTCGATCGTTCGCTCGACGACGATGACGGTTTTACTGCATCGAATTAAAGAATTGGGAGGTGCCAAAGAGGTTCATGTCCGCGTCGCTTGTCCTCCGATCATCTCTCCGTGTTTCTACGGAATCGATATGTCAACGATTTCCGAGTTGTTCGCGCCGAATTATCTGGATCATGGGATGCTGACGGACGAAGGACAACGGCGAATGGCAGCGGCGTTGGGATGCGATTCCCTTAGGTATCTTCCGCGTGACGCGATTGCGCGCGCTATCGACCTACCTGCGGACCACCTTTGTCGAGCTTGCATCACTTCTGAATATCCTACTCCTGCCGGTCAAAGGCTCTATCAGATCGCGCTGGAGAACTATCAGAAGGGAATGGTTGAGCCTCATCGCACCTTTGATACTGTTTCAACTATCGTATCGTGAACAATTCAACTCGGAGTCTGACGATCCTAGTCTCAATCCGATGAAACGTGCTCATTAGAAATAGCAACGGAAAGTCTTCTGATGACCGATTCCATCGCGCTCGGCAACTTACTTGATACGATCCACAATGTCGATTGCATCCAGGGCATGACGAGTTTACCTGAGGGCAGTGTGGACCTCGTTTTCGCCGACCCGCCGTTCAACATTGGTTACGATTACGACGTCTACGAGGATAGGCGAGCAGCAGATGAGTATCTCGTTTGGTCCAAGCAGTGGATGGAGCAGGTCTATCGAATACTGAAATCCGATGGCACCTTCTGGTTAGCGATTGGGGACGAATACGCTGCTGAGTTGAGTATCGTTGCCAAACAAAGTGGATTTCAGTTGCGGAATTGGGTCATCTGGTACTATACGTTTGGTGTCCACTGCGTATCGAAGTTCACACGTTCTCATGCACATTTGTTCTATTTTGTGAAGGATGCAACCAAGTTCACGTTCAACCGTGACGCTATTGCCGTGCCCTCCGCCAGGCAGCTTGTTTATGCCGATGCACGAGCCAACCCCAAAGGAAGAGTCCCCGATGACACTTGGATTTTGCGTCCTCAAGATGTCGAAAATGGCTTCCGGCCGAATGAGGATACTTGGTACTTTCCTCGCGTTGCTGGGACTTTCAAAGAGCGGGCTGGGTTTCATGGGTGTCAGATGCCAGAACAGCTTCTTGGACGAATCATTCGAGCTTGCTCGAATCCTGGAGAAATTGTAATGGACCCGTTCAGTGGCAGCGCGACAACCTTAGCGGTTGCGAAGAAACTCAGCCGCCGCTATCTGGGCTTCGAGTTGTCCTCGGATTATGTTGCCAAAGGGCTGGAACGACTCAACAATATCTCTGTTGGGGACAGTTTGCTGGGGAGTGAAGAGCCGAACGTCCTTGCTTCGACTCCCCGCAGACGTTCAAAGAAGGCGTCTCAGTTATTTGAATAGCTTCCACGAAGAAGTACGAAGCTCGAATCGAACGTTTGAATCGAAGTTTATGGCGAAAGATTATTACGAAATTCTCGGGGTCAGTCGGGCGGCATCCGCCTCTGATATCCAAAAGGCGTATCGAAAGTTGGCTCGGAAATACCATCCGGACATGAATCCGGACGATAAAAGTGCCAAGGCACGATTCCAAGAGATCCAAACTGCGTACGATGTTCTCAGTGATGATGAGAAGCGAAAGAAGTACGATCAGTTTGGAGCCAATTTCGAACAAATGGGGGGCCACCCTTTCGGTGCTGGCGGAGCGCAGGTCGATTTTGGGGACTTGTTTGGTCAAGGAGGATTTGACCTTCGAGATATATTTCGCCAATTCTCAGGCCAAGCCGGTGCGGGAACATCTCAATCACGTCGAGCGGAGGCCGCTCGCGGCGAAGATGTTCACGCCGACATCACGGTGCCTTTTGTCGAAGCCGTTCGCGGTGGTGAGGTCACGTTTACCGTTCAACGCGATGGCGTTCCCGAAACCATCACAGTAAAAATTCCTTCAGGCACTGACGAAGGAGCGAAACTGCGCCTGCGCGGCAAGGGGCCCTCTGACGGATTTGGTCGGCACTCCGACCTGATCCTGACTGTGCGCGTCGCCCCCCATCCGCATTTCAAGCGATCTGGCTCGAATCTCGAGTTGCGTTTGCCCATTACGATCGCGGAAGCCATCCATGGTGCCAAGATCGATGTACCCACTCCGAAAGGAACCGTCGCATTGAAGATTCCTCCCATGAGTAGCAGTGGCAAAAAGCTCCGCATCGCGGGTCGCGGAGTGCCGGCGAAAGGTGGAGAGTCTGGCGATTTGATCGTCGAGTTGCAAATCAAACTGCCCCCCACGCTAAGCGAAACAGCTAAGAAAGCGTTGGCCAGTTCTGACAGCTACTACACGGAATCACCCCGGGAAGGTATTTATTGGTAAAGCGGTGACAGGGTCCGATCAATCGTTGCCGAAGAAGTTGCGCATTACGCTCCAACGTGATTTCGATGCTGTCTTCAAGTTGGGGCGAACACAAAGCGATCACTTGCTTGTCGTGACCGCGCGTCGAAATCAACTGGACTGTTCACGATTCGGCTGCTTTGTTTCGAAACGTCTGGGCAATGCCGTTTTCCGCAACCGGTGCAAACGCATTCTTCGCGAAAGCTTCCGATTGTCGCGAAGACAACTACCCAATTCGTTGGACCTCGTCATTCGTCCGAAGACAAGTCAACGATTGGAACTTGATGCGACTATCCAATCGGTCCTTCGCTTGGTGAAAAAACTGGATCGCATCCTACCAACTGCCTCTACCGATGAGCCCAATGACAGCGTTTCCAACCGGTGAGGGAGTCGGGGCAACTCAGGCCGCTTGATTCTGTAAAGAGTGCATACGCATCAGCTCTTGAAGAATATCGGTTTGGAGAATGGTTTCGAGTCGGTTGAGAGCTCTCGCCGCCAACATCCCATCGAGGACGCGGTGATCGCAGAGCAAGGTGAAACGGCAGACGCCGGATTCGGGATCGACCGTTCCATATTCCATGCTTGACGTGACTACCAATGGATGCAGGCAGTTTCTCGCTTGAACTCCTGACAACGAGGAGACACTGAAGGTACCGAGTTTCTTCGCCTTCTTCCTTCCCCACCAACGCATGAGAATGTGCCACAATCCAAGACGAAGCAGTGTTGGGTAGCGAGCCAGCAACTTGCCCTCGCGAAACACTTCCAAGATCGGAGCAGTCCGGCTGTGATCGATTCGCTGTTGAATCTCTTCGAGCTGCATGTCTTCAGGAGCACGAATGCAGCACCAGATTAGTTCGCCCTGGGGACATGGCGAATCGTCGCGATGGATAGTAATGTTGGCAATGGACTGAGGGTGGCGATAAATCCTGCGAAAAGGAAGACTGACATAGATATCCCGCAGAGGCCCCATTTCCTTACTAACTTTGGCCCAGGCTTTAACGAAAATAGCACACCAGGAAATCCGCCTGGCGCCCTGGCTTCGGACGAAGCTTAACTCCTTGAGTTGAAGCGTTTTTTCCAGTGGAAAACAGGGAACCGTTTTTGCCGCTCGACAAATATCGAGAACCAGATTTCGCTCGATTGGAAATCGTCGGTTGCATCCCTTCATCGAACAATGCCTCACCCGCCAGACGCACTTACCGCTCTACGCTCTACCGCAACAAGAGTAAAATACCACTCCCACCGATAGCGTTCTTCCCAATAAGAAACAAGATTGCTGATGCTGACTTCGCTTCCACGGAAATTCTTGATCCTTTTTGTCCAGTTTTATCGACGGGGGATCAGCCCGCTCCTTGGGAAGAACTGTCGTTTCGAACCAACCTGCTCCTTATACTGTATCCAGGCCCTCGAACGCTACGGCATTCTGAGAGGTTCCTGGAAAACATTCCTTCGCATTTTACGATGTCATCCATGGAGTCGAGGTGGTTATGACCCTCCGTAACAAATCAGCGACGCGCCGTGGACTATTCGGTGCCATCACGTCCCGACGGACGCACCTATTACAATTGTCAGCCGCTGGAAGCATGGCGGCTTGGCTGCCCCAGCCTTGCTCGCTGATGGCTGCCCCTCAGCAAAGTATGCCGCCGATTTGCATCTTCGCCAAGCCTTTGCAGGAGCTATCATTTGATGACCTCGCAACGTTGCTCGCCAAATGGCCAGTTCATGGAATCGAGGCCACGATCCGCAAAGGAGGCCAAATCGAACCGAAAGACGCACCAGAGCAGCTTCCTCGCCTCTTTGAGTCTTTAGCAAAGGTCGATCGCGCGTCGATGATCTTGGCCTCCGACATCAATGACGCCGAAAGCCGCGATATTTCAACCGTTCTTGAAACAGCAAGCCGATTGGGAATCCGACATTTTCGCATGGCTTACCTGCGCTACGATTTCTCAGCTCCGATTCTGCCGCAACTCGATCGCTATCACAAGCAGCTTGAACGCCTGGCGGTTATTTGTCAGACGCTGAACATGCAAGGACTTTATCAGAATCATGCTGGCCCAGACTACGTTGGTGCCCCGTTATGGGATCTACTGGAGCTGCTGGGTGATATTCCCAGAGAATCCATCGGAATTGCCCTCGATACGCGCCATACCACGGTTGAATCCACAACAAGTTGGCGATCTGCATACCGAGCCGTGCGCGATAAGCTTGCATCCGTATACGTCAAGGACGCGATCATCGACAACAACGTTGCTCGCGAAGTTCCATTGGGCCAGGGGCCAACGGCGAAGGAGCTATTTTTGCAGATCAAGCAAGACGGCTTTCCAGGCCCCATCTCTCTGCAGATGGAACACATCGACCATCGCGATCCGAACCTGCTCCATCAAAGAATGGTGGCAATCGAGCAGGATATCGCAACACTCATGGCGTGGCTTCATGCGTGACCGCTGCAACGGTTCGCTCAGACCAGAAGACAGCATATCCGTCCAGAAACAGAACAATCGATCACATGACCATAAAACTTTCCGCTTTCCCAAAATGCTTTCTGGATCAGATATCGCATGATCGAACCATGTCCGTGTTCGACTGGATCGAGATGGCCAAGTCGCTCGATGCCGATGGTTTGGAGATGTATGAAGGATTTTTATGGCAGGAAGATGCCGCCTACTTGGATTCGGTCCGAGACGCTATCCAGGCGGCGGGATTCGAAATGCCGATGCTTTGTTGTTCGCCAGATTTTACGCATCCCGATGCTGAGGTTCGCGCAGCGTCGATCGCCAAACAACTTCGCATGATTCGAATCGCACGACATTTGGGTGGCCCGGGAGTCGTGTGCCGCGTTCTGAGTGGGCAGCGATTCCCGGAGGTCACACGCGAACAGGGACTCGCTTGGGCCGTCGAGTGCATTGAAGCTTGCTTGCCTCTCGCTCGACAACTCAATGTCGTCCTGGGAATTGAGAATCACTACAAGGACGGACATTGGCGCTATCCGGAATTTGCTCAGAGGATGGACGTGTTTCTCGACCTCGTGGCTCGAATTCCGGACCGAGCCAATTTTGGCGTGCAATATGATCCATCGAATGCTATCGTCGCGGGAGATGATCCAATTGTATTGCTGGAACGCATCGTTCATCGTGTCGTATCGATGCACGCTAGCGATCGTTACCTGGAACCAGGGCACACTCTTGAAGAACTGCGGCAATCGGATGGGACGCTTGGCTACAGTCCGTTTCTCAAGCACGGCGTCACCGGTAAAGGACTGAACAACTACGACCGAATCTTCTCGATTCTCGCCCAAGCTGGCTATCGCGGGTGGATCAGCATCGAAGATGGCATGAATGGCTTGGAGGAGATGAACGAATCTCTGGCCTTCCTCCGATCGATGGTTGCTCGATATTTTCCGCAACCATCAAAGTGAGTTGGACCGACGGATGGTAATTCACAGATCGCATGATTGTGGCGCTGCTGCATTGCTGGCAAAAAATTCTGACATTGACGCAGTCGCGGCGAACTCTCAGACTCTCCGTTGATCCGTGGAAACGAACGTTGGGGTCACACTGAGAAGTTCGCAGAGGTGACTCGAATCGCATGATCTTCGAGGAACATACCAGGGGAAGTTCATGGAAAAGCTTAGTTCGTCTGGCGATCGTGAAGCACGTAGAACAGTTGCCCTCCCGCGAAGTCCTGAAGTTTCTACGACGCGCATGCCGTCTTGCATCTTACAGACATGCTGAGGAAAGACCGTGATGGAAACCTGCATCGTCATACCATGTTACAACGAAGAGAAGCGATTGCCCTTTGAAGCGTATCGTCGTTTCATCAGAACAAGTCGCGAAATTACACTACTCTTCGTTGATGATGGAAGTACGGACAGCACTCGGGTTGTGCTGGACACCTTGGCCAGAGAGTTTGCTCGCGTGGTTTCGGTGACATCATTGCAACGCAATAGTGGCAAGGCGGAAGCAGTGCGGCGCGGAATGAACCTTGCCATCAAGAACGGTTTTAATCACGCCGGATACTGGGACGCCGATTTAGCCACGCCGCTGGAAGCGATTTATGAGTTCGTCGATGTTCTAGGCCGCCATCCTTGCTGTGAACTAGTGATCGGATCGCGTCTGTCTTTGCTGGGTCGAGCGATTCATCGGGAACCTCGTCGAGCGCGACTGGGACATCTTTTTTCGAAAGTAGCTTCACTGACTCTCGGCATTCATGTTCGCGATACGCAATGTGGTGCCAAGCTATTTCGTGTCAATGATCGCCTGAGCCAAGTGTTCGCGACGCCGTTCCATTCGAAATGGATATTTGATATCGAGATCTTAGCTCGCCTGAAGTGCTTGATCGGCACGTCGCGAGGACTCAGCCAGAAAATCTATGAGCTACCCTTGGAAGCATGGGAAGATATTGCCGAGTCAAAGCTCGGGCTCCGGGACATGCTCATGGCCCCGATCGAACTTGCCAAGATTAGCAGCAACTATTTCATGCCGTGGTCTTCGCATCCATTCTCAGCAGCGCCGGCGGAGACGATCGAACCAGCCAAGACGATCCCCTTCCCCAACGTCGAACCTTCACTACAAGTTCCGATCCGAAATGCTGCGTAATCCATTCTGGGTTGATCGGTTGCTCCTGGTCATGCTGGCTGCCCTCGTGATGTTCTGGGGTCTAGGAAAGTCACGACTGTGGGATCAAGACGAAGGATACTTCGCTTCCGCTGGTAGCGAGATGTACGCAAAAGGCGACTGGATCGTCCCTGTCTTCAATGGAGAACTATTCAGCCATAAACCTCCGATGATGTATTGGGGGATGATGACTGGGTTCTCGCTATTTGGAGTCGGCGAAGTCGGTGCGAGATTTTTCTCTGCGCTGTGCGGTGTGCTGACCGTGCTCCTCACCTACGAACTTGGACGCCTGTTCTTCGATCGTGTTTCGAGTTTGATCGCGGCCGTGGTGCTCCTTGCGTCGGTCCACTTTCCTCTCATCATGCGAGCAGCCACACCTGATAGCTATCTCGTTTTCTGGACGACTCTCGCCATGTATCTGTGGGCAAGGTCTTGGGTGCGTTCAAATCAGGATGCTTCGGCGATTTCAGCCGCGTCATGGGCGCTCATTTACCTTTGCCTATCCATGGCCATTTTGGCCAAAGGCCCCTTATTCCTCATTCTGCCTCTGTTGGCCATCGGATCGTTTCTCGTGCTCGCAGCGTCGGATGTTGCATCGAGAACGATCGGAGAACACGAAAGCCCACTGAGACGAACTTGGAACGCAGCCATCCTGAGACTGGCTCCCAGTCGCATTGCCAGAGTCATTTGGAACATGCGACCGATGACGGTGCTTCTCGTCGTCGGCTTGATAGCCTGTCCATGGTTTATCGTGGTGGGGCTTCGCACCGATGGCGAATTCTTGCGAGAATTCTTTCTGGTACATCATCTCGGTCGATTTTCGCAGGCCATGGACAATCATCGAGGATCGATTTTTTATTACGTCGTCTCGTCTCTGGTGGGCCTCTATCCTTGGACAGGTTTTGTTCTACCGATTCTTTGGTTTTGGTTCCAGAATCGCCCTATCGAACCCAACGCTAAGAAAGCTTCATCGTTCCTGGCATGTTGGGTCATTGCGTACTTTTTGCCATTCACTCTAGCAAGTACCAAACTGGCCAACTATATCCTGCCAGCTTATCCGCCGCTGGCTTTACTGATCGGTGCCTACTTTGGATCGTGGACGCGATTCTCCAACCTCATTGCCCGCCGTTGGCAGTTTGTAGCCTTCAGTTTGCTCGCCATCGTCGGATTCGTATGGATCGGCGCGTTCGCGCAATTTGAAGGGGTACTGGGTTGGCTTCGTCTCTCCCAAAAGCTTCAATGGCACCCCAAGTTCCTGTCGTTTGCAACACAACTTTCGTGGATTGGAGTCCCTCTTGTTGTCGCTGGAATCGCTGGTTGGCTAAGCATCCGTCATCGACGCCCTCGCGCCGCGATCGGCATTTTGGCAAGCTCCGGGCTTTGCATGACTTTAATCCTGAATCAGTGGCTGGCACCCAAACTCGATTCTTTTCAATCCCCGCAAACGATCGCCACCGAACTGAAGTCGCGGTACGCTGGTCAAGTCGGATTGGCCGTCTACGGTCCGTTTCGACCGAGTATGGTCTTTTACCTTGGTGAACCAATCCGCTTCCTCACGTCGAAAGAGGAACTGATTGCGGAACTTCGGGCCGGTCGGATCGAGCGACTTCTTGTCGAAGACCAACTGTTCCAATCGCTTGAGCTTGTCGACCGAGAGCGACTCACACGTGTTTTGGCAGGCATTGATTATCCCGAATCAACTGAGCTGATCGCTTTTGAAACGACCGACTTCCGACAGCGCCGCTGACTGACGGTTCCTCTGAATTCATGCTGCTTTGGATTGTCGGGAACGAAGTTCCGCGTTTCACAGAAATCGGAAGGGTGCGAGCACTCCGTTTTGGTTGCTCCAGACGGCTCGCGCCGCACTGCTAAAAACGGGGATTCGTTTCGGGTCAACTCTGCAGCCATCACTTCCTGCGCTTCGACACTCTAAGCCCGAAACAGACACACAAACTTCTGTCGCTGTGGAGTCTCGAATTGGGCAAAATACCACCTGCGAGACAATTTTACCCTACCAACCCATCCAAACTGACCCTCAAATCTTTCCCAAACTGCTTGATTGCCGCTTCAAATAGGCTATTCTCTAAGGATACGGAGCGAATTGGGTAAAGTTCGCTGTTTCGATTACTTATGTTGGGGGAGATTTGGATGAGCAAGGTATTACGTCCTGGGATGGCAGCCCTTGCAGTCGCGGCGAGCTGCCTTTGGTTAACCCAAGCTCACGCTGGCTGGGGTTCGTATGGCGGTTCCTACGGTAGCTACGGTCATTATGCTGGGTATGGTTCGAGCGGATACGGGTCCAGCGGATATTATTCTGCTTCTTACGGTTCGTACGGGGCTTCCTACGGATCGTATGGTCACACCGGTCCAGTTCGCCGAGTGTTGGGGGGAGTGGCGCGAGGACTCCACAATCTCTTCCACCCCCACCATCGCGCCTTTTACGGCTCGTATGGCAGCTACGGCTCCAGCGGCAGCTACGTCTATCGCTCTTACGGAAGCAGTGGTTCCTATTACGGAGGTAGCAGCGGATCCTATTACGGTGGCAGCAGCGGGTCTTACTATGGAGGGAGCAGCGGTTCCTACCATGGCGGCAGCAGCGGCTATTATCACTCGTCATACTCCGCCGGTAGCACAGGTACTTACGGAAGCTATGGCAGTGTCAGTGGCCGAAGTTACAGCAACTACGGTTTCACCGGCTCCTCCGTCAACGCAAGCTACGTGAGCAGCATCGCTCAGTCATCGGGCGACGAAACCGAGATTCATTTGACGGTTAGCCTTCCTGAAGATGCGAAGGTGTACGTCAATGGCAACCCAACCAATTCCACCGGTGCGATTCGACACTATGTTAGTCGAGGCGTTGCCGAGCAAGGCAGCTATCGTTTTGATGTTCGGGCGGAAGTTGAACGGAATGGCAAGAAACTGACGGAAACCAAGTCAGTCGTTCTCAATGGCGGCCAAGCAGATGAGCTTCGCTTTGAGCTGATCGACCCCGATGAAGCGGTGGATACTGCCCTCACGATCACCGTTCCAACGGACGCGGTCGTTACCCTTGCGGGCAATAGCACCAAGACAGGGGGCGATGTTCGAACTTATCGAACTCGCGAATTGCGACGCGGAGAGGCTTGGGATAACTACGTCATTCGCGTTGAACACGAAGGACAGGTGAAAGAGCAAACTGTGCGACTGATCGGCGGTGACTCCGTCGCGTTGAATTTCAATTTCGATTCTTCGGAAGAGAGTTCGAGCCGCTTGGCGCTTAAGTAGTCAAAAAGCAGTCTTTCTTTTCCGCTGGGGCGGGAAATCGGAATTTTCGAAGAGACCCTCGTCTGATATCCTTCAGGCGAGGGTCTTTTTGTTAGGCATCGAGATAATCGACCTTCCGAGCCATCGGTGACCGCGATTCCTAGTTTTTGAGTCCTCGTGCGTTCGAAAGTTGACCGCTGCCTGTAGAAACGCAGTAAAAAGCGGTCTGGCGAGTTCGAACTGCGCCAAGATCGACGTTGCGGAATGAGACTTTTTGATGGGAAGAAGAGACAGTCGCGAACCAGGTGCGAAGAAGAGCGTCGCGGACGAGGTAAGAGAGCTTCCCGCTACGATCGAGGCAACTAACTCAACGAGTTGGGGCGTTTGGCCACGCAGGATTGCCTCTGTCGCCATTTTGTTCCATGGATTGGCGGTGATCGCTGAACCTTTTCACTTCTTCACTCGCTCGCCGGTGCGGGCTTCGGCTGCTGATGCTCGGTTGCTTCGTTCCAGTATTGCCCCCTACGTGGATTTCATGTTTCTCAGCCACGGCTACTTCTTCTTCGCTCCCAACCCAGGGCCCAATCACTTAATTCGCTGCGAGTTGGTTCCGGAAGGACCGAATGCTGAACCTCCGGATCGGTTGATCATCGAGTTTCCCGATCGCAAGAAGCACTGGCCACGGTTACTTTACCATCGTTATTTCATGCTGTCAGAGTTTTACAACAACATGTTCGCGCCTGCCGACCTTCCACCCGAGGCGAAGACCAATTCGAGAGCTCGGGCGGATTGGACTGCCGATCGCGAACGCTACACGCGACTGCAAACAGACATCATTCGCAATTTGCAGTCTCATTACCCCAATCATTCGGTCATGCTTCGCAGAGTTGCCCATTTGCAGCCCAGCGAAGAACAATTCTTTCAGGAGCACTGGAAACTGACCGATCCTCGGCTATACACGGTTTTGCCAGAAACGCTCGAACAACTAGAGGCTTCCTCGAATCCGTCGTCATCAAGTATTCAACCTTCTTCTCCCGCCACTCCCGCCGCCAGCGACTTGGGCAAGGAACATCGCCATGACCAATCGCTGAAGGGTGAGCTGATTCCATTAGGGGTCCCTCAAGGAAGCCAACGATGAACGCAGGGATGCAACCACGTTTCAGGGATAAGTGGAACCAATTCTGGTTCGAACCAAGGACGGCTCACACGCTGGCCGTGATCCGGGCCTTCACAGGTGCGATGATGGCGTACATGCATGCCGTCTGGTTGATGCGTATTGGAGATTTTTTTGGACCAGCGGCCCTGGTCAGTCGAGAGACCATTCAATTGGTACATCAAGCCGATTTTCGTTGGAGTTATCTTTGGTACATCGATTCCATTCCGTTTCTGATTTTTCATGAACTCTTGGGCGTTCTTTCAGGGATTGCGTTTAGCCTGGGATTGCTGGTTCGAATCACCGGTCCTCTCGCTTGGTTCCTGACCCTGATGGTATGCCATCGCGCAACCGGATATCTGTTCGGATTGGATCAAGTGGTGATGATGCTTTCCCTTTATCTGCTCGTCGCAAATTCCAGCGGAATTTGGAGCATCGATCGGTGGTTGCAGTCACGCCTGGCAATCGGCAATGCCACCAACCAGCGCTTCCAGTGGCTATTACAAAAGGCTGGTCCGTCCGAGTGGAATACCATCGCGACGCGGCTCATGCAGTTTCACTTGTGCGTGGTCTACTTGTTTGGCGGCATCGGCAAATTACGTGGAGAGATGTGGTGGGACGGCAGCGCGATGTGGTTTGCTTTCGCGAGCTACGAATATCAATCGATGGACGCGACCTGGCTGGGGCGATTCCCGCTTCTACTGGCCTTGGTGACGCACGGGACGTTGATTTGGGAGGTTTTCTACTGTGCGTTGATTTGGCCTCGCTGGTCACGCTACTGGTTCCTCGCTGCGGCCCTCATCGTCCACAGCGGCATCGCCATGTTTATGGGAATGATTACTTTTGGCTTCATGATGATCGTGGCTAATATGGCGTTTCTAGACCCTGACGTCATGCTCCGAATTTGCCAAGTCTTTCAGCGTTGGCGAGGGCAAGCGTCATCAAATACTGGGCCTCAAAATGCCCCAGCCCGCCCGTAATGCAAGTCGTTTCATTAAACTGCTGATGCGGGTCGGGACGACAGCACTTCGAAACCAAAAGTGTCGGCACGGGATGCCAAGAGTGGCTCTTCAGAAAGCTGGGGGTTGAATGATCCCCCGTGACAATGAGCACATCCGGTTGTAAGTCGACGATCTGTGGGAGCACGGCATCGAGTTCTTCAATCCGCCTGACCTTTTCGTCGAAGTTGCCATCTTCTCCAGTGCTGTCCGTGTACTTGAAATGGATGAAGAAAAAGTCATAGCTTGCCCATACCTCGCGCAGCGTCTCAATTTGCTGCTTCAAATCGGATGCATTCCCGACGATTTCCATGCCAACGAGTTGAGCTAGTCCTTTGTACATGGGATAGACGGCGATGGCAGCCGCACGCAGGCCATAGACTTCTTCGTACGACGGTAGGTTTGGTCGCGCCGCAAACCCACGCATCGTTAAAAAATTCGCTTTCTGCTGAGACGCCAAGAGAGAGCGAGCTTGCTCCAAGAACGCATTGGCGAATGACGCAGTTCGCTCGCTCGGTGCGTCCTGACCGATCGGCGATAAGGGCATTGCTCCAACTCTCTGGGGATCCGTATCGCAAACGCGATCACCGAGACCCTCTCCGCGAAATACGACGACGAACCGATGTTCTTTCACGGGTTGGATCGTGAGTTCCACGCCGGGAATCCGAATCGCTTGAAGGAGTTCAACGACCTTGGCGCTTTCCTCAGAAGCAATCCGACCAGCTCGACGATCGACGATCTTGCCTTCCGAATCGATGGTGCAAAAGTTACATCGAACCGCCACATCGCCCGACTGCAACTTGAGTCCAATTCCCGTTGCTTCGAGCGCTCCCCTGCCGATTTGATACTTTAACGGATCATAACCAAACAAACCTAAATGCCCTGGACCACTTCCGGGAGCAATTCCCGGTTTGACAGGGATGCTTGCTCCCTGAACCCCGCGAACTGCCAAGGTGTCTAGGTTCGGTGTCCGAGCAGTTTCGAGCTCTGTCTTTCCTCCGGGCTCCATCGGAAGCCCTCCCAGGCCATCGGCAACCAGCATGACGATCTTGGAGTCATTGGATTGTTTCAGTTCTCGTGTCAAATCGTGAATATCCATGAAAATTTTCTCTGCTCAGCTGTTGATCAAGAACTCTTCAGAATCTCGGTTCGCATGCCGGATGAATGCAGCCAACTATTTTGACAAAAGCTGGTCATCCGCCTAGCCTTCTCCTGACAACCATGGGCGGGAACCATCGACTCGCGAAGGATTCACAGTCTTGTAGGAAGAAGAGCTCGATCCTCGGTTCGCTATCGGAGCGTTGGGGTTTTCATTTGCATTTGCTTGTTGGAGCTGTCAAGAACATTGAACGCTGCGGAGAGTCCGCCATGGATTCGCTATCGCGGGAAACGTTCCTTGATCGATTTGCAACTCCTAGGGCAAGCGACGGCGTTGACGCTCGGGAATCTCGCAGATTTTTCGTTCTAGGTTGGGGGTTGGGGTGGAGCGTCGATTTGACCGCAGGCAGCTCGGTCGATCACGGCGGCCAGACCGAGCGTAATCGGCTGCCAAAACGTCTTTCACTTGGTCAAGCGATTGTTCGCGAACCGTGACCAAAAATTCGAAGATCAGATCAGCCAAGCGATTCAGAGCGATTCCCCGAGTTCCCACATCGCGAACATGAAGCCAATCCGATAGTTCGAGAAAATTTCCAAACGGCGAGTCGGAGCCGACAATGCGACGAAGCGACGAGGGAAAGTTTCCGCTATTGGCGATCAGGTCCCAGTATTTTGCAAATCTTCGCATCCTTGCGACCTGATCAAAGGCTAGAAGACGATGCGAAAGAATTTCATAAGGTGCATGCGAAGAGAACTTCATTTGCCATTCTTGATCGTGTCGAACGATCGGTGTGCCACGCAAGCGTTTGAGCATCCCTACTTGAATTTCATGGGGGCCCCATGAGTACAGACGATCGAAGCCGCAGCCAAAGGATTCTAACGATTCGCCCGGCAATCCGACGATCAAGTCGGCGTGGATATGCACTCCAGTTTCTTGGCGAAGGAATCGTAGATTGTCCTCCGTTTTCTGAAGATCCTGCCGTCGCTGAATGCGAGATGCGACTTCCTCATTCAACGTTTGGATTCCAATTTCGAACTGCACGGCCCCAGGCGGAAACTGTTGGATGATTGTTCGAAGACTTTCCGGAAAGCGGTCGGGGACCATTTCAAAATGAAGAAACGTCCCCGGTTCGTATCTTTCGAGAAAGTACTGCAGGATCGTCTGACTGACTCGCGCGTTCAGATTGAACGTGCGATCGATGAATTTGAATTGTCTGGCTCCTCGGCTCCACAACCGATCTAGGTCTGATTGAAACGTCTCCAAGGGGACTTGGCGGACGGGAACCTCCAATGAAGACAAGCAGAACTCGCAGCGATAGGGGCAGCCCCGAGACGCTTCCACATAGATGACTCGATGCCGAACGTCTTCGTCTGTGTACAGATGATAAGGTGTTTGTAGTTGCTCGAAGGTAGGTAGTCCGCCTGGAATGATTTTGTTCGGACGCGGCTGGCCCGCCCTGATCGATTGGCAGAGTTCACGGAAGGCTAGATCGCCCTCCCCCGTGATAAGATGGTCGGCAGCGGCGACAATGGGAAGCTCGTCATAATCGTAACTCACCTCTGGTCCGCCGATGACGACGATGATATCAGGTCGAAGGGTTTTGACCGTTTGAACCAATTGCGTGGCAACATCAATGTTCCAAATGTAGACGCTGACTCCAAGGATCTTCGGTTCCATGGCCAAGATTCGTTCAACGGCATCGAGCACGGTATGCTGCATGCTGAACTCGACGATCGTTGCTCGCGATTCGAGTTCGCCTAGGTTTGCTTTCAGATACCGAAGTGCGAAGGCGGCATGTTGATACCGGGCGTTGAAGGTGGTCAGAACAATATCGGTCATCGGGTGGACACGAACCACTTTCGAACGTCATCAGGAATCAGCGGAGGCGGAACACGAAACGCCGTCTCGCACAAGTTCTCGACTTCCCCTTCTTCAGCCAGTTTGAGGTTCCGCCTTGCCGTTCGTGCCACGCATTCGTCCAGCGGTAGCCCGGTCATCAGCCGATCGTACTTTTCTTGGATCGACATAGCGACATAGCCAACATCGATGACCCGATCACCCGGAACGATTTCACGCCAAGTATAGTGCGGTAACATCGCTGCCTGCTTGGCAGCGGCGACAATGCGTTCCGGAGTTAAACTGGCAAGACGATCGAACGATTCTAGCACGAAATACGTTTTCTGAAATTCGCTGATCAAGTAATCGGTCGTCGACAACCGCCGAAGATCGTAGTCGTTGCTAGGATCGATGAGAATACGATTTGGCTCGCGCGAGTCGATGCTGTAGGCGGTCTCGCCCGGAGAGGAGAGGATGCCTGCCCCAAAACAGCGTATCTTTCCTTCTTGGAGCACCAAACCAAACTCAACGGTGAACCAATAGATTCGCTGCGCATAGAACAAAAACTCGTCCGCGCGAGCACGAACGGCGGCGGCTTCTGCTTCCGTATTGGCCTTCTCCAGGTCGCGGTCACGCTCTGCATAGATCGCGTCCCGCGCCAACCCATGATTCTTCATCAAATTCGCCACCACTGGAATGGTGAATGTCGCGACATGGCCAGCAACATCGTGACCGATATCGGGTTCCTGCAAGTAGTCTTGTTCGATGGCTCGCATGAACGTGGTGACCGGAAAGAACCGGTGGCTGTGGCAAGTAAAGAACAGTTCGGCCGGAATGATCGTATTGACGGTGGATAGCTGCCAGCCGGTCTGCTGATAGATGCGGGCATTGAGCAGATAGAAATCGGGGATGTTTGTGCCACCGATTTCGAACAGTCGCTCACCTTCCAGATATTCGCAGCAAGCATAGCGGTGTTTGGTCCGTTGTTGCTCCGCGATTAGGCATGCCCAACTGAGATGATCTTCGAGTGAGTACCGATCATAGAATTGCTCGTTGGAATACTGTCCGAGTTCGACGGTTTCCTCGCTCAACGCTCCGATGTCAAACGGCAGTGCGGCTGCCATCCGCTTCCAACTTGCCTCGGCGCGAATCGGGTTGATGGGAAACGGAACGTCGCGCCTTTCCAAAATGGCCCGATACTCGTCAAGTCGCCTCGGAAGCGGTTCGGGATGAACGACGTCGAAATTGATTCCGTGTCGTCGAGCAATTGCGACCATCTCTTGTTCTGCAATAGCCATGACGCGGCTCCCAATCGTACACGATTTCGTTTGGTATCGACTTTCGATCAGTTGAGCTCAAGCACGTCGTCGATCTCTTTCGCGATGGAGCGAAGAGCTTCGACATCGCCGCCGTTGACTTCGGCGGCACACCAGCCCACGAAGCCTATCTCGTCGAGTGCTTCTCGAACCGAGCGCCAGGGAATGTCTCCTTCAGAGATCCGAGTGAACTTGCCCGTTGCTCTCGAGAATCCTTTGATGTCCAGCTTCACGATGCGTTTGCCAAGCGTTCGAATCCAAGCTCCGGGATCACCGTACTTCCAATGATTGCCGATATCGAATTGCATGCCGATCCAAGGCGAATGAAATTCATCGACGAACCTGACATACCGGTCTGCGGTTTGTTCCGGCCCGGCATCGTGATCATACATGAACTTATTCCAAACGTTCTCGATCGCAATGTAGATGCCGAGTTCAGCCGCCAGCGGAAGAGCGTGCCGAATGTTGGTGACGGCTCTTTCCCAGATTTCGTTTTCAGGTCCATCGTCACCGTGGCCAGCGACCAACAAGACGGTGTGTCCTCCCACCGCATGAGTTTGACGAATCGCTGTTTTCAAATCCTCCAAAGCTTGCGCTCGTTGCTCGGGATCGGGGCTGGTGTGTCGAATGGACCAATGAGTGGAGCATACGGTACCATCCACCGGTAAGCCGACGTTTGCAATCGCTTGCTGAACAGCCGTGACATCGACGCCCGGACTGTCTAGTTCGACACCGTGGAAGCCAGCTTCTTTTGCGGCTCGGAACTTGTCTTCGATCGATCCGTCAACGCGAATCATGCCGAATTTCAGCGTCTTGTAGATGGCACGCTTGGATGCCGAAGTTACCGCCAAGGCGGGCCGGGACACCACCGTTCCAGCAGCAGTGGCGATCGCCATGGTCTGCATGAACGATCGCCGAGGAATCGAGTCATTTGTCAACATCGCTGTTCAGGCTCCGAAGTAGGACAACATCAAACCAGTCAGTTACACTCGTCTAGTCTAGACTAATTGTAACGGTCTTGGTCTCCGTGTAAGCCTTGAGTCCTTCTTCCCCGAGTTCGCGGCCCTGACCACTCATTTTGAAGCCGCCAAACGGAGCCCCTGCATCGAAGACATCGTAACAGTTGACCCAAACGGTCCCTGCCCGCACGCGGCGAGCAAAATCGTGGGCCCGAGCGACGTCGCGGGTCCAAACTGCCGCCGCCAGTCCATAAAACGTGTTATTGGCTCGCTCGATCAGATCGTCCCACTTATCGAAGGTCAAAATCGACATGACGGGGCCAAAAATCTCGTCCTTGGCGATTGCCATGTCATCGGTGACCTGGTCGAACACCGTAGGTTGAACGTAGTAGCCGACGTTGCCGAATCGATCCCCGCCACTGAGGCACTGGGCTCCTTGCTTCTTGCCTAACTCAATGTAGCTCATGATCTTATCGAACTGAGCCTGATCGACTTGCGGGCCTTGCTCGGTCGTCGGATCGAGCGGGTCGCCAAGCTTTCTCGATGACGCCAGCTTGCACAGCTTGTCAACAAACTGTTTGTGAACTGACTTTTCGACAAAGACACGGCTGCCGGCACAGCAGCATTGGCCTTGGTTGAAGAACAAACCGAAATGGGTTCCAGCAGCCGCCTGATCGAGGTCAGCGTCCGCCAAAATCACGTTCGGGCTCTTGCCGCCCAGCTCGAAGGTCAGCCGCTTGAGCGTCTCTGCGGCGTCACGCATGATAATTTGAGCCGTGCGATGCTCGCCCGTGAAGGCAATCTTGTCGACGCCGGGATGCTTCACCAGCGATGCACCCGTGGTAGGACCGTCTCCAGGTACAACATTGATCACGCCGTCGGGGAAACCAGCTTCCTTCGCCAGTTGGGCCATGCGAAGGCAGGTCAGCGGCGTCTGCTCGGCGGGCTTCATGACAACGGTGCAACCGGCTGCAAGTGCGGGCCCCCATTTCCATGCGACCATCAGCATCGGGAAGTTCCACGGGATGATCTGGCCCGCTACGCCGACCGGCTCGCGGCGCGTATAGGTAAAGTAGTTGCCCTTCACCGGAATCGTGCTGCCGTAAAATTTGTCCGCATATCCAGCGTAGTACCGAAGACATTCGATGACCAACGGGAGATCGGCAGTCCGAGCGTCCTTGACAGGTTTGCCGTTGTCAAGAGACTCCAACGCCGCCAGTTCTTCTAGTTCTTCTTCGATCAGGTCAGCCAGTCGGTACAGGAGCTTCCCGCGATCGCACGCATCCATCCGACTCCATGGGCCGGACTCAAACGCACGGCGAGCAGCTTTCACGGCGCGATCAATATCTTCTTTGCCCCCCTCCGCGACTTCGGCCAAGACTTCTTCTGTGGCTGGGTTGATCGTCGCGAACGTCTTTCCACTTGCCGAAGGCACCCATCGACCGTCGATGAAGCATTCGGTGTGTCGAATTTTTGGTTTCTTCGTGGTTTCCATGACAGTAGCCATGATCGATACCTCCCATAAAGTGATTTTCGATGACCGCACCGTTGCGGAGTAGGAAAAACGATCGCCCTAACAAGCCATTCAAGGGCGCAGACTTAACCTCTAAGATACCGTCGTTCAATCAAATCGACCAGAGTCTTCCGAATCAGGGATCAAAGCTCGCATTCAGGTCGTATCGTCGGAGACGCAAGAAATCGATTCCCCATGCCTCCGAAGACAATCGGGTCAGGTACTTGCAAATAGAGGCCTACAATGACTTTGTTCGTGATGAACCAGAACGATGTCGTAGGGACAGTTCCGTAATCAACTCCCGATTGTAGTTGTACGGCGCGAGCCGTCCGGTACTACAAGTACCGCTGGATTCGCGTCCCTCGGCTTCCACTGAACTTCGGAACTTCGTTCTGGACCGTTCTACAGTTGCGGCGAATGGCGGTGCCATCTCGAGTGCTATCACCGAGTGCTCTTGATTTTGTCCTGCCACTCGCACGGTAAGATCGCAACGAAGACAATACTGCTAAAATTTCTTGACTAGCTTCGATCAAAAGTAAAGCCACATTCGGAAAGAGAATTCTTCATGGAGCCTATGTCGTTTATTTGGAATGATGGAGGACGGTCGGCAAGCGGTTTCGTAGGATTAGCTGGAGACTGTGTCACTCGATCGATCGCGATTGCAACCGGAAGGGCGTATCGAGACGTCTATGACAGATTGGGTGAAGGAAGTGGGCATTCGCCCCGCGATGGCGTTAATACCCACGCCGCCGCAAACTACCTCAAACAACTTGGTTGGACCCGTCATCAGGGGCCTCGCTTAAGTGTTCCGGTTTCCTTTTTGCCCAAGGGAGTGTACATCGTCAGTATGTCCCATTGGCGGAAGAGTAGGCACTTTACGACAGTCATCGATCACGTCGTCCACGACACATGGAATCCGTTCGAAGACGAGTACGCACTCGATGCTTTTTGGACCCCGCCGCCAAACCAGCAGGCGACCACGTTACCAACGGCGACTTGCACCTTTCGACGGACCGAGCAAGAGGTTCTGACGCAACAGGCTTTTGAGAAGATACTATCGAGGCTCCGAGCTCTCGATCGCACGGCAACGAATGATGCCAGCACGGAAGGGGAAAAACACAATGCGCTGCGCATGATGCAAGACCTGATGCTCCGACATAACTTAACGCGAGCTGATATCGTCGACGAAGACAATATCGAGCACGTCCGCTTTGCGCGCATGGCATGTCCCGTCAATGGAGCAAGAATTTGTATCTGGGAGGGTGCACTTTCGATATACGTCACGACCTATATCTTTCCGACCACCCAGGTCTATTGCTCGAGAAGTCGAAATCGAAGCCTGTTTTGGTTCTACGGTCCGAAAGTGGATGTCGAGAACGCCATCGAGCTTTTCAAGGAGCTGCTCCTGACGATCGCGACCGCAGCAAAGTTACAGTTCGGTGGCTACTCGCGCGGCAGCGGAGCCTCCTATGCGGAAGGTTACGTGGCAGGTTTACCTCGGTGGAACTGCGAGGGCAAGGAGAGTTCGACAGCGGCCTCGTGTGAACGATCGCCGGTTGAAGGTGATTCGAGCGACCTGGATCGCAGTCGAGCGTTAATACAACAGCGCACCCTGGCGGTAACCGACGCAGCTCGCCAATGGTTGGATATCGAATGTGGCATTCAGCTTCAGAGGAGCCGTCGGGCTGGACGCTACGAACGTGATCCCTTGGCCGAGCATCTGGGGCGACAGGATGGGGCAACTCACGAAATCAAACCTGGTCGTCGAGCGCTTCGGCTAACCGACGGACGATCCTCGAAAACGTGAAAAAGCGAACGATTCCACTCCGCTAATATGGCGAGATACGTGCCAGCGATAGACCTGACGAGGACCAGGTTCCTTGTTACAATAGGGTTCGTCAGGTTGGAGAGTCATGATGGTGTAGCGAATAGTGCCTTTCCCATAACCATCAACTTGCTAACGCCTCGGGCCACGATGGGACGGTTCTGGGTTAGTCCGTTGGTGAATGCCGCTTTCCATTTGTCAACCTGTTTCCTGCCGGAAATTTGTTCTCTGTAACGTTCCTACATTCCTTGGTCGAACTTCGATATCGAAGGTCTTTCATGCTTCTGTTTCAAAATCTTGCCTGCCCCGGTTCATGTCGGCGGGTGCTCATGTGCTTTGCCATTTTTGGCGCAAGTTCAATCTGGATAGGCAGTCTAGCTTCGGCCCAGTCTCCTCCCGACTGGCCAGTTTGGCGTGGCCCGCTTTCCGACGGTGTCTCTGTCGAGAAGAACTTGCCGGATGGCTGGAAGATCAACTCGAAATACGAAGGCGAGAACTTGCTTTGGCGTAAGCCAGAGTTCGCGTCGCGATCGACCCCCGTCGCTTATGCAGGAAATCTCTACGTCGTTTGTCGTGACAAGCCAGAGACGACTCAAGAAGGGGAGAAGGTGGTCTGCATCGATGCGGCTACCGGAGACCTGAAATGGGAGCATATTCACAATGTCTACCTTTCGGACGCTCCCGCCGAGCGGGTCGGATGGTCCAGCGTCGCCGCCGACGCCGAGTCGGGGAACATCTACTGGTTGGGCCTGGGGTGCTTGTTCAAGTGCTTGAATGCCGAAAGCGGTGAACTCGTATGGGAGCATTCGATGAGCGAAGAGTACGGGATGCTCTCGACTTATGGAGGACGAACGAACTTTCCCGTTGTCTTCGAGGACTTGGTGATTATCAGCGGTGTGATGACGGGATGGGGGGATTGGGCTGTTCCGGCTCATCGCTATGTCGCCTTTGACAAGTACACCGGAGCGGCGGTTTGGCGGCTCAGCACGGCGCTGCGACCCGAAGACACCACGTACAGTACTCCGGTCTTCACGGTCATCAATGGTCAAGCCGTCATGGTGATCGGTGCTGGCGACGGAGCCATCTATGGTGTGCAGCCACGAACCGGTAAAGTCCTCTGGAAATATCAAGCTTCGACGCGAGGAATCAATACAACGCCTCTTGTCGTTGACGGCATTGTCTATACCGGGCACGCAGAACAGAATTTTGCTGACACGTCCATCCTGGGTTCAATCTTCGCGTTCGATGCCTCGCAGAGCGGAGATATCACCGAGGATAAACTGCTCTGGAAAATCAACGAGCGGGCTATCGGCAGAAGTTCTCCCATCAAAGTGGGAAATCGCATCTATGCCATTGAGGATGGAGGCAGCTTGTTGGTGATCGACGCCGCCACCGGCGAAGTGATCCAGGATAAAAAAATCGGTCGAGTTATGTTCGGCAGTCCGATCTACGGCGACGGCAAAATTTACGCCTGCGACAATACCGGACGATTTAGCGTTCTTCGCCCCACGGACGATGGAGTCGAAGTTGTCTCTCAAACACAATTGCCTCGACGTGCAGGCGAAGATGAAGAAGTTTATGGTTCACCGATTATCTATCGTGGAAAAATCTATCTTCCCACGACGGGCGCTCTTTACTGCATCGGAAAAGCTGATCAGCAACCCGAGTTCGATCCGATTCCTGAACAACCCGTGGAGACTCCGGTCGCGAAAGACCAGCAAATCGCCCAGCTGCAACTCGCTCCGGTCGAAATGATCCTCGCGCCCGGTCAGCGGGCCAAGATGCAGTTACGAGCTTACAATGCGAATGGACAGTATTTGAAGCTGCTGGGACATGACGAGGCCGAGTGGAGCTTCCAAGGGGAAGGCAGCGTCTCGGAAGATATGGTCTTCGCTGCACCATCAACGGACAAAGCAGTGACCGTGCTCATTACAGCTAAAATCGGAGAAATGAGCAGCACCAGCCGGGTTCGAGTGATTCCTCCCTTGCCTTGGAGTTTCGACTTCTCGGACAAGAAGGTGCCAGAAACGTGGATTGGAGCATCCTATCGCCACGTTCCCAAAGTGCTTGATGGAGAGGATGTTTTGGCAAAAATCACGACGATTCCCAAGGGTACTCGAAGTCAATCCTGGATGGGCTGGACGGTACTGCATGACTACACGGTCGAAGCGGACTTTCGTGGGACCGAAGCCAATGGGCGCATGCCCGATATGGGCTTAATCAATCAGCGTTATACGCTTGATTTGCAAGGTTCTCAAAAGCTGGAAATTCGGTCGTGGACCTCGCGATTGGAACTGCGATTTGCCAAGTCGGTACCATTCTCATGGCAGGTCGATACTTGGTATCGGATGAAGTTTCGCAGCGAAACCGGCAGCGACGGAGTGACCTTGAAAGGGAAGGTTTGGCCTCGCGACGAACAGGAACCAGACGCGTGGACCATCGAGGCTACCGATACGACTCCGAATCGGCAGGGAAGTCCTGGCATGTTTGGAAACGCCCAGGCTGCTGAATTCTACATCGACAATGTCCGAGTTTATGCGAATGCGGACTGAGGGACATTTTTAGAGCTTTGAAGTTTTTTGAGATTGAACTGAACAGACCCATGATGAAACAGAAAGCGTTCTACTGCATTTTGATTCTTACTGTGTTTCTAGCCGTCGAGACCATGCCACTTGCCGCCGTGGCGCAGGACCCTACGGAGCTGGCCTTGGCCGGAATTGCCAAGCTCAAAGTTGGTTCCAAGGATTGGCCCCAATGGTGTGGCTCGGGTGAGCGAAACAACACGCCGTCCGGAGAGAATATCCCGCTGGAGTGGAACATCAAGACCGGTAAAAACATTCGCTGGTCGATGAAGCTCGGATCCGAGACCTATGGAAATCCTGTTGTGGCCAACGGCAAGGTTTATGTGGGGACAAACAATGGTGCAGGGTATTTGTCGAGATACCCGAAGACCGTGGACTTGGGTGTCTTGCTGTGTTTCCGTGAGTCCGATGGTCAGTTTTTATGGCAACACTCCAATGAGAAACTTCCTTCCGGTCGAGTTAATGACTGGCCGCATCAAGGGGTGTGCTGTGCTCCGCTGGTGGACGGCGATCGGCTGTGGTACGTAACGAACCGAGGCGAAGTGGTTTGCCTTGACACGGAAGGATTTCACGACGGCGAGAACGATGGCCCCTTCACCGGAGAGCCCAATGAAAATCAAGATGAGGCCGACGTGATTTGGAAGCTCGACATGATGAAGGAGCTCCGCGTCTTCCAGCACAATATGTGCAGTTGCTCCGTGACCAGTGCCGGCGATTATCTCTTTGTCAACACTTCGAATGGCGTGGATGAAGGTCACAAGATTTTGCCCGAAGAGAATGCCCCCAGCTTCATCTGTTTGGATCGCAATACCGGCAAGGTTCTGTGGACGGACAACAGCCCAGGCGGGAATGTCTTACACGGTCAATGGTCATCGCCGACCTACGGGATGATCGCTGGTAGTCCTCAGGTCATCTTCGGCGGCGGTGATGGCTGGGTTTATAGCTTCGATCCCGTTGGAGAAAACGGCAAATCCAAGTTGTTATGGAAGTTTGACGCGAATCCGAAGGACTCCATCTATCTCCTTTCCGGACGAGCCACCCGTAACCATATCATTGGAACGCCCGTCATTTACAACGAAAAGGTCTATGTTGCTGTCGGTGAAGATCCCGAACATGGCGAAGGCAACGGCCATCTTTGGTGCATCGATCCAACCAGGCGAGGCGATGTTAGTCCAACCATCGTCTACAACACTTCCGATCCGATGAAGCCGATTCCACACAAGCGCCTCCAAGCTTTGGTGGAAAAGGAAGGTGATTTCGAACGCGACAATCCAAACTCGGCGGTCATTTGGCATTATGTTGGCAGCGATCCTGAAGAATTTGAAACAACCATGCATCGATCCATCGGTAGCGTTGCGATCAAGAACGACTTGCTCTACATCATCGATTTCAGTGGGTTGGTTCATTGCCTCGATGCGAATACAGGAGAAACGCATTGGACTTATGATCAGTTGGCGGCTTCCTGGGGTTCCCCTTTAATTGTAGAGGATCGAGTCTATGTGTGTGATGAAGATGGCGATGTCACGATCTTTGCACTTTCGTCGGAAATGAAGATCCTTGGCGAAAATTCGATGAACTCGGCAGTGTACACTTCGCCAATCGTTGCGAACGACACGATCTTCATTGCCAATCGCAATCGCATCTTCGCCATTCAAGAGGGAGCCAAATCCGATCCAGCGAACTAGAGCCCGATCCATGTGGGACTCATTTTCCATTGCTGCGGCCCTGGGGCCGACCTCGGCGTACTTCCTCGCACTGGGTTGGTTGCGACTGCGTCACCAAGTTTGGGTCCTTGGGGGCGGTAGAGATTTCGCCGCATTGGCGTTCGGAATGATGGGTTGGTTCGTCATTGGGCCGCTCGACTTGTTTTTCCCCCGCCCGGCGGTTTTGTGGCTTGGTCGTTTCGTTTGGCTTTTCTTGTTGGTGCTGTATTGGTTGGTGATCGCCTGGATCATTCTCAACATGCGACATCGGTTGGTGATCTATGGTGTTCAAGCCAACTCCCTGCGGCAGTCCCTTGACAGGCTTGTACCATTGATGGACGCAAGTGGTTCGGTTACAGACTTGTCAATCCAGCTCCCAGCTATGGGAATTGAAGCCTTCATTGAATGCTCTCCGTTGGCTGGAGTCTGTCAACTCGTCGCTGCGAACCACTCTCAAACGTCGCACAGTTGGCGTCTGCTTGAAGCCGCAGTGGCGAACGATCTTCACTCGCGGGAAGTCCCTTCGGACTCGTCGGTGAATTGGGTTGCCAAGTTGATGGTGGTTGTGGGTTCGGTACTTATGGGGCTTTCGTTGATCTTGCTATTGATGAATCCTGCTCAAACGCTCGTCGAGGCAGCTCATTTCTTCCGCGGTTAGCCTACAAGCATATCTGAAAGTTGGATAAACTCCGTTGTTGCAAGAATGGATCGCAAGATTGGTTCGATAAGACGGTCAGAATCGGCGTTCGGAGTCTGTGCTTTTGGCGAACGGCAATTTTCAATGTACCTGAAATCTCGCGCTGCACTCGCACGAAACGCGCGTTAGAACGCAGCTACCTCGAAAGATCAGTTGTCCTGCAACTGCACATTGCTAACTTGTCATGCTAGCCAAATCGTTTGCACCCGTTGAATAAGGATCTGTACCGTTGGCCAATTTCAAACATCAACGATACGCTATTGTTGGAACCGGCGCGGTGGGTGGATTGTATGGTGGACTGTTGGCTCGAGCAGGGATCGAGACCCACTTTTACTCGCGGTCGGATGTCAGCGTGATTGCTAAACATGGGCTTCACGTCCAAACTCCGCACGAAGCCTTTGCGCTAAAGCCAGTCAACGTCTATTCATCGACTCGCAAGATGCCACCGTGCGATGTCGTCGTCGTCTGTTTGAAAACGACAGCCAACACCGAATTAGCCTCCCTGCTAAAGCCGATTATTCACGATCGCACGATCGTCGTTGTTCTACAAAACGGTTTGTTTGTTGAAGAGGATGCGGCGGCGATCGTTGGAACCGAACGCGTCGTCGGTGGCGTCTGCTTTCTTTGCGCGGCCAAGACGGCTCCCGGCAAAATTGCGCATCAAGATTTCGGGCGCGTTGTGTTAGGGCCTTACCGAGGTGTGCGTGGCGACCAACCGGCCATTGCGAATGAGGTCATCAACGAGATCGTCCAAACTTGGTCGTCGGCCCAAATTGCAGTTACTGCCACAGATGATCTACTCACGGAGCGATGGAAAAAATTGATGTGGAACATTCCTTTCAACGGCCTGACCTGTATTCTGCAAACAGATACCAAGTCGCTTTTGAGCCATGCATCAGCACGTTCATTGATCTTCGACATCATGGAAGAGGTTCGCTCGGCTGCTGTAGCGTCGGGGTGTCCCATTCCGGAATCCCATCGAGACAGGTTGGTCGCTGACACCGATCACATGGTTCCGTATGCCAGCTCGATGTACCTTGATTTTCAAGCTCGCCGACCGCTGGAAATCGATGCCATCTATCGCCGGCCGGTCCAAGTTGCCAATCAACACGGAGTAGACATTCCCCGCGTCACGTTGTTGATGAATCAACTCGAGTTTCTGAATCAACATCATTGCCGTTCCAAAACCTAAGATTTTGGGAAGCCCAGTGATCCATTGCGACCACAATTTTGCGGACCTTATGTTTGGCTCGATCGATTCAAGAAACAGTCATGGAAGCTACGCGACAATGCGAGACATTCGATGGAAGCTGCCCCGAGTATCTGCCATGAGTCATGAAGACACACATAGCGACTGTCCTTGGACGAGGGCAATCTTCAGATCTTCAGAGGACGCCTTGCGTTAGTTTTTCGTGAGCAGGCTAGCGTCCGACCCTCTTGCTGCGTGCACTGCGCCTTTTTTCGAATTCGCGCTGCCATTCATCGAAGGGTATCTTCATCAGTTCTGCCGAAGTAAATTTTTCCGGATCGAGTAAAGTCATATCGACCTGGTCATGAAACTTCCACTCTAAATAGTCAATCTCGACCGTTTTTCTGTAGCGAGGGACCTCGATTACCCACTCTGACCCGTGGATCTGGTCTGGAACAAACTCTTCGTTCTCCTTGCGCCATACAGTTTTCGTCGTATTGATCAGCTTCCAATTCTTGCAGTCATCCAGAGCTATTTTCCGTGGGTCAACCTTGGGAGTGTTTAGTGGACGCTTTACCACATCAAACTGAAGAAGAAGCCAAGAAGGCTCCCGAGCGAAAACATAGCGCGAAAGA
>JBBIUE010000010.1:0-30558 GCA_037440405.1 Pirellula sp.
TCGCCGTGGAGGAAGCATGGCCCCGTCTGAAAAATTCTCAGAAGAGTTTGAGCGGCTTGCCAAGATTGGACTCGAAATTCTCGATTCCTTTATGGCTGAGCACATACTTCAACCTCTGCGCGATGTGATCGCAGTCAACTGAGATGGTGCTTCTTGGTGAGCGACATAGCGCACGGTTTCCGACCCGTCTTCGCTGGATGAGACGATTCTTGCAGTTCGCATTCATGTCGATCGGTGTACTCGTGGTCAACGTGGACCAGTCCGTATGCTCCCAAGAATTGCTAGCCGCCTCCGACGCCATCGATTTGGATGCACTTGCGTCGGAGCATTCGCTGGATGAAAAGTCGAAGCTCTGGTTGGCCGAACTATTAACGTCTAGCCCAGAAGGCAGAATTCATCTCGCGGTCCCTGGTAGAGGAAACGGTCCATCTCCACGCGGAACGAAACTTTCAGTCGATGTCCTCCGGACATTGGCGGAAAAGCGTGCGACGTTGGCATTCGAGCATCTCGAACGTGGCTTCCATGCGGAATCCTATGCCGAGTTGTTTCGTGTAGCTGCGCTCGATTCTCGGAATCCAAACGTCATGCAGATTCTTGGCACGCCGTCCAGCCGTCTCTCTCAGCGCAAAGTCACTGCGAAATCAACCGAACGTCAGAACGAGGTAGGTTGGCTGCCGGGCAGCTATTCCCAAGTCTTGACACCACACTTCACCATCTCAAGTCAGACAACGCCAAAGATTGCCGCAGAGGTTGCGGACTACTGCGAACAGACCTTTTGTCAATGGCAGCAATTGTTTTTCGATTATTGGGCAGACCGTGACTGGATCGCCAAAAGGCGAGCTGGAGTCGCAGTTCGTCCTCCGAAAGCTCAATTTCAAGTAGTTCTCTTTCGGAATCGAGAAGACTATCTGAAAGCACTGAAGAATTTGGAAACCAATATCGAAGTGTCGACGGGCTATTACCACCCTTCCACCCAAACGTCGTTTTTCTATTGGGGCGACCCGAGAAGTCTGGTTACGCTTCGCCACGAACTGACCCATCAGTTCTTTCAAGAATTCACGGATCGAAAGGTGGCCCTCGATCCGGACGACCAATCCGGAATGTGGCTAGTGGAAGGGATCGCCATGTTCATGGAATCCGCCTGTGCCGTTGCTGAATCGAGTTACGATGTTTTTGAAATCGGGGGGTGGGATGCGCCCCGCTTGCAAGCCGCCCGTTATCGACGCCTGCACGACGAGTTCTGGATTCCAATGGAAGAAATGTTTGCTGAGACCGGAAAGCGGCTTCGAGCGCGGTCGGATATTCGGATGTTCTACACGCAAGCGGCTGGTTTGGCTCACATGCTGATGGAGTCCGGGCCACAACATAGACAGGCGCTGATGGCGTACTTGGAATCGGTTTATTCCGGCCAACCGAATCCCTCCGTTTTTGAGTCGATCTTCGCAGACGATGACCGATGGCGAGCAGCCTACGATCGATATTTGCTCGTCACTCGAACTCAGGTTGCAGGCCGTCCGAACCGTCCAAGTCGGAGAGATGTGGTCCTCTCTCGCACGGATGTTCGTGCTGAGGATTTATTGGCATGGTCTCACTCAATGCGAGAAGCTGATTGGTTCGATCTTTCCTTCACAAAGGTTGACGATAGCTTGTTCCAAGGTGAACCCGCTTGGAATCCGCAACGGCTCAATCTCGAAGGAACGGCCGTTACTGATCATTCATTTGAGGCCATTCGATCGATGCCGCGATTAATGGAACTCGATTTGTCAGGCTGCAATATCACTTCGAATGGAATCCAACGGATGGCAGGGCATCCCAAATTGACGACTCTATGGCTGACGGACACGGCTGTCGACGACTCCATTCTCGACGTGCTGAAAACCTTGAAGAAACTTGAGTACGTCAATCTTGATGGCACGCGCGTGACAGATGAAGGTTGGAAGAGAATTCGCCAAGCCTTGCCAAAGTTGAAATGAAGCTAGCGAATCAAAGAGTGCAGTCGGGTGGATATGGAATCTGATCGTCCTTTCAGGCAGGCTTTTGCCGAGATCAAGCAGCAAGGTTGGATCGCGTCGTGTGAACACTTCGACGAGATGGATTCGACCAATGATTACCTGAAACGATTGATTGCTCAAGGAACGGCATCGGAATTGCCTCTTCTTGCTGTCGCGAATCGGCAAACGGCTGGGCGCGGACGGGGTTCCAATGCTTGGTGGAGTCCTGAAGGTGTCTTGGCCTTTTCCGTATTGGCGACCGCCGATTCGTTTTCAAGAAACCAGCAAGCTCTTTCGCAACTAGCGCTGGTTGTCGCCATCGCCGTTGCCGACATGTTCGAGGCCAACTTGACCGTCGCTCCGATGCTGAAATGGCCGAACGACGTCTACGTTGCACAAAAGAAGCTGTGCGGAATACTCATTGAAACGCTCAGTCGCGGTTCGTCCCATTTCATGGTTCTCGGAGTAGGAATGAATGTTGCGGTCAATTTCGATTCGGCATCTGAGGAAGTTCGCAATCGGGCCACATCTGCGCATCACTATGCGCTCCAAAAAATCGAACCAGCAATGCTCCTCCCTCAGTTCTTTCGGCATCTAGCCAGCTCTCTCGACCGATGGCGAACGGAGGCCGATTTCCTCGAGAAGAACTTTCGATACCGCGACTATCTTCTGGATCAACTGGTTCAGGTACAATCGGGAGCCACATTGGTCATCGGCAGAGCTAAAGGAGTAGACCAAGAAGGTGCGCTTCTTGTTCAGGCTGAGAGCGGCGCGATTCATAAGTTCATCAGCGGGACAGTTCGTTTGTTGGAAGATTAAATACTGCATGGTTTCAAGTCGTTTAACAAAATCGGCTCGCTCGCTCGTTCGGGTTGCTGTCTTCGCGTTGGTTCTGCTGATCCTCGGAGTTTCATTCGTCCTGCGCGGCTATCTAACGGAGGAGCCATTGCCATTTGATCGCAGCCAAGCGATTTTCGTCGGTCGAGCTGTCTGTGCCGAATGCCATGTCAGGGAGGCGCAAGCCTATCAAGGTTCGCATCACGATCTTGCCATGGATGTGGCCAGCGACGAAACCGTCTTGGGAGACTTTTCCAATGCTGAGCTTGAGCATCACGGAAGCGTCTTCCGCATGTTCCGCAGAAATGGAGACTTTTGGGTGACGGCCGAAGGTAACGACGGCCAAATGCGCGAATTCAAAATTGACTATGTATTCGGGTTTACTCCTCTCCAGCAGTACATGGTGAAAATGGACGAATCATCCGAGCCTTCGACGTCTTCGTCCCGAGCCATCGGGAGAGTTCAAGTTCTTCGAGTGTGCTGGGATACGAAACAACGACGCTGGTTTCATCTCGACCCACCGGATGTCCACGAACGGCTGAAGCCGGAAGACCCGCTGCATTGGACTGGAGTCGCCCAGCGATGGAACACCTTCTGTGCAGATTGTCACAGCACGAACCTGCTGAAAGGATTCGATATTGCCTCCAACCGATACCATACAACGTTCTCAGAGATCGACGTCAGTTGCGAAGCTTGTCATGGTCCCGGCAGTTACCACGCGGAATTCGCCAAGAAACCACTGGCGAAGTGGAAGCGAGGGATCACCTTGGGCTTAGCTCCGATGAAAGCCAGTCCAGAAAATCAAATTCAAGTTTGTGCGCCGTGTCACAGTCGACGGCAAATCCTTCGAGAAGGCTCTCTTGCGGGCGATAACTTCTACGACAATTTTTCGCTGAGCCTTCTGACGCGAGGGGTGTACTTCGCAGATGGCCAAGTCGAAGACGAAGATTACATTCATGGCTCGTTCATTCAAAGCAAGATGTATCACAAAGGCATCCGATGCACCGACTGCCACGACCCGCACACCGCCAAGCTAAAGGCTTCTGGCAATCAAGTCTGCACGAATTGCCATCAGCATCCAACAGCCAAATACGATAGCCCAGCCCATCACTTTCACAAAACCGGCGGACCAGGAGCTCAATGTATTGATTGCCATATGCCACCCACGACCTATATGAACGTCGATCCACGTCATGATCACTCGATCCGCATTCCTCGGCCCGATATGAGTATCTCGCTTGGCACGCCGAACGCCTGCACGGGGTGCCACATCAACGCGAATCGCATCGCCGAAGAAAAGCGTGGGAACCTCCGTCAGTACCTGGATTGGCTCCATGCTGCCGAGGAAGGCGATGAGGAGATCCGAGCGGAATTAGCTCGACTCGACCAATGGTGCAACGAAGCTTGTGACCGCTGGTATGGTGAAACGAGAAACCGCGAGGAGCACTTTGCGTTCGCATTGCAAAGTGCTCGTAGGCGATTGCCGCAGGCAAAAGATCAACTGGTGAAACTGATCAATCAGCGAGGCGACCGAGCGCCAGCCATCGCTCGTGCCACCGCACTAAACGAACTGTTAACCATCGATCCCCAAGTGGCGAGTGTCGAAGGAAGGAATAACCTGCGCGATCCCCATCCGTTGGTTCGAGCTGCTGCCATCGCAGCGACGGCTGGCATGGACAATCGCAATCAGCGAGCGACTCTGTTGCAGTCCCTATTGAATGACCCGATCCGAAGCGTTCGCATCGAGGCCGTTCGCGGGATGGCTGATAGTGGTGCCGGACGATCGGGAAGTCTTGCAACCGCTGCCTATCAATCGGCCCTTTCGGAGCTGGAAAACAGCCTTCTTGCCATGCGCGATCGGGGCGGTGCTCAAGTAGCCCTTGGTATCCTTGCCGAGCAACACGGCAGAAACGCTGCAGCACTGCGACACTATGAAGACGCCATACGCATCGACCCACACTCTTCGGGCGCTCGAAACAATCTCGCTGCGTTACTGGAGCAATTGGCAGACGAACATATGAATCGATCTGCAAGCACCACGGATGAAATCCGACAAAGCAAGGATTTGGCTCAAACACTTCGCGAACGTGCTCGGAATCTACGTCGGGAGGAGTGGCAATTGCTTGAGCGAGATGTTCGTCTCCTTCCAAAGGACGCGCTCCTGCAATACCGCGTCGGCCTCAGTCGCTACCTACATGATGACTACTCTGGCGCGCGATCAGCTTTTGAGAGTGCGATCGAACTTGATCCGCACGTTCCTGGCTATCACCTCGCGCTGGCGCTTCTCTTCGAGAAGCTGGACGATTTGCCCGCTGCACGAGAGACCCTGAGTCGAGGACTCCAATTCGCACCCGACAACCAAGATCTTCGTTCGCTGAAAGATCAGTGGGAGCGTTAATCGGACGACTATTCATCGCCGGTCCATCGCGTTGATCGGTCGACCGGTCGACGCAAGACGAAAGCAAAAGCGGCAATCGATTTGTGGCGTCTGCGAACGATTCCTCCATGGATCATCTCAGGCCGGAGTTGTTGAAAAAGATGATTGCAACCTGGCTCGACCTAGCCTGATCTAGTTTGCTGGAGTCGGGGCGAAGATCGGTAGGTGGCGATAGTAGACTTCTAAAGTACATGTGGCGAGGGCGGTTACGTAAAGTCGGCCTCCAGAGTCGGCGAGGTGTCCTCGGACCTCCCAGCTTCCCGCGTTTTTGCCTGACGATAGCTGAGTTCCAACAAGCGTTCGACTGGTCGCTTCATTCCAGAGCCGCCAGCGATCCCCGCCGCGATGGTGGAACGCCTGAGTTGCGTAGTATAACCGATAGAAGTCAAGGCTCTCCGTCGTTGGCATGGCTTGTTCAAGTAACATATCCAAACCTCGATCGATATTGGTCAACTCCGAACGTCCATTGAGGTACCAGCGACACAAAAGTCCCTCGGCGGTCATATTGGCCGTGGGCGGATGACCGGGTTGATAAGCGAACAGGGCCCCGCCACCCGCCGAGGCGGAATCGAGATATCGAGATGCCTTCGCAAGATACTTGTCGGGTACTTGCAGTCCAGCCATTTTTGCACTTTGTAAGGCCATGACTTGCCAGCCCAGAACGCTGGTGTCCCCCGCCATCCCAGGATGATAGCGCCAGCCTCCAGCAGAATGCTGAGCCCTAGTAATAAAGTCGATGGCCCGCCGAGCCGGATCACGGAGGCGCTCATCGCGGGTCATCGCGAGACTCTCGCACAACACGATCGTAGCTTGGCCGTGTATGTACATCCCTGCCTCGCCATCCGTGCCTCCGCGCAGGTCGCCGTCCTCTTCCTGCAATGCAAGTAGATATTCCAATCCTTTTCTAACGTTTTCACGATACTTCCCAGAGCGATGTGTTTGGCCGGCTCCGAGGAAGGGGAGAAGCGCTAGAGCCGTCGCTGCAGGATCGCTCGAAATGTAGCCTCGGCCGGAACCGTAGGCGCGATGATCGAGTTTCCATGCTCCATCGGCTTGTTGGTATCGCGCAAACCACTCCAGAGCTCGAGCTACTGCTGCTTCGGTTAAGAGTGTCCCTCCTTCACGCTCCAAAATCTCACGCCGCAATCGGACATCGCGGGCCGCCACTCCATTTTCGATCTGGAATGGCTGCGAGAGCTTCTGCCGCAACGTTCCTAAACTTTGAGGTTGAAAATCGCGATCGTAGGATTCTTCATTGAGTTCAGCGGCCATCTCCATCGCTTCTTGTAACTTCCTTTGCACCTCCAAGTTCGCGAAATCCCAATCCATCGGAATCGGAAAATCGAATCGGTTTTCTTGCGATGGCGCTACCGAGGCTATGTCCCCTTCCATCCGTTCAGGACTGATGGCAACGGAAAGTACGATCTTCGGTGCCGCCGATGGTCGCCCTTCCAAAATGGCAAGTAACAGGAAAACCATCAGGTGCAACAGCAAACTGATCAGCCATGATGGTGCTCGCTCCAGCCAAGACGTCAAATCGAAAGGAATCGAGATTGATTTGCGCCTGCGTCTAAAATGTTGTTTGGGAGGAGCGAGAACTTCAGGTTCCTTCTCAACTCGAACGACCGGTTTCGCAAGAAGCGGCGGAGATGGACGAGCGACTGGTACTGAACGAACACTCGGCTGACGCTCAATCGGTTGAGTTTTCGGTGCCGGTGGCGTGCTTGCAAGAAGGCGTTCGAGCTGCTCGACATCACGTTCAGAAAGCTGAATTCGGGAGCTACATTGCCAACATTCGGCTTCCATCAGCCACAAGCGAACGGACATCGGACCAAGGCATCGAGGGCATTCACAGAGTATGGAATTGCCATCCAGCCTGGCGTTCAAGCCAGTAATCGCCGAAGCTTTGGAAGTTGATGAGTGATTCATTTCGTCTCTATTGTATTGACGAGACGCATTTCATGCACAATACAATATGCTGCGTCGGCGGAAGATGAAGATGTACCAATCATCATCCGTCACGCGGGTGCAGGAGCAACGTCTGGTCCTTCACTCACGTTTCCGGCTGATATCAGTTCAACTGATGATCTTCCATCGCTTCGGTCTGGTTTGTGGTCAACTGACGATCACCTTTAGACTTTTCCTTGGCGTTCCGTGTAGGTGCATTGTTCCCAATGATTTCCCGCTCTTCATTGCGTCGAGTTCGACGTTGAAAGAACTTGAATCGAACGTGAACGAATCAGTCTGCTGTCGACTTCGACTAAAGGGACTCGCGCCATCGTGGTGGCTCGTGCTGACGGTCGCATTCTTGGTCCGCTCCCTCGGCTGCTACTGGTGGCAAGAGAAGATCATAGACGAGGCAAACGTGTTTCGATTCGGTGACAGTTATTCCTACTGGACGATGGCCGAAAACCTCTGGCATCACGGAACATTTCAGTACGGCAGCGAAGATAGTCGGATGTTTCGAGTGCCACTGTATCCATTCCTCCTCGCACCTTTTACATCATTCACGGGCCACACTGGAATCGTACTTGCGAGAATCTTCGGCATGGTGATTGGTACGTACACGGTGTTGCTTGCCATGCTCGCAGCTCGACGGATTGCTGATGAGAAAGCGGCGCTTAGCGCTGGTTGGCTCGTCGCTCTATTCCCAGGCGCCATTGGAATGAGCTTCTTCATCCTGAGCGAGGTAATCTTCGTTCCATTGTGTTTGATTTCGCTGATGGCATGGAAGCGGGGCACGGACGAGTTGGCCTCGAATGAAGGAAAAAGCGGGTTCTCAACGTCGATGTTGATGAGTGGTATTTTCTCGGGTTTGGCGTGTTTGACGCGGCCAAGCTGGATATTGTGGCCAGCCATGTTGGTGTTGGACCTTTTCCTCCTGCGCCGCAAAGCACCATCACTAACGTATCTCCGAAGCTTCCAAACGTGGTGTATTTTTCTCGCAGGCATGACACTGACTCTCAGTCCCTGGTGGATTCGAAACTTCTCTATCACCGGAAGATTCGTTCCCACAACCTTACAGGTCGGTGCAACTCTCTATGATAGCTTTCATGAAGGGGCGACTGGCGGAAGCGACGAGAACATGCAATGGGTCGATCCATTTGCAATCGAACAACGAGCTGAAGACGCAAAGAAGCCGAACCCTGAATCGACTTTTGAATATCGCTTGGATAAGCGGATGAAGAATGCTGCTATTCAATGGGTTCGAGAAAATCCGTCTGACGTTGCGAGGTTGGCGTTGCTAAAATTCGCCCGCACTTGGAGTCCATTGCCGTCAGCGGAGCAACTTGCTCATCCGATCATTCGATATGGGGAAGCGATTGCCTTTGCTGGAACGCTGGCACTTGTGGTTGTGGCACTCATGCGGAGCCAGAGTCGCGAGGCGGTTCGGCTGTATGTCCTGCCGTGTGTCTACGTGGCAGGTCTGCATCTGGTTTTTGTTGGTTCGATTCGATATCGGCAACCGGCAATGATCATCGCGTGCGTCGCGGCCGGAGTAGGTTTCAGTCAACTCGTGTCGTGGATTCATCAGAGGGCGCGAACCACACGTATGAGGTCCAAACATGCATCCGTGGTGGACATGAGCGACGAAGACTGTTGACAGCCCACGAGACAACAATCGCGAAAGTATCTTCAGGGACGGAGATGAAAGGCAAACAAGAATCTCGGAATCCGCCGACCGGTTCTCGTTCCGCCTCAGACCGAGATTGGGAGCGTCGCTTATTGTGGGTACTGGCAACCGCAGTTTTCGCACTTCTCGCCTATTTCTATATTGCGAGCCAAACGGATCGGAAACTTCAAGAATACATCCTCGCTGCTCTGCGAGAACGCTATCCGACACTGCTGGTGAGTCTGGATCGGGCCCATTTGGAAAATCAAAGCAGCTTGGTACTGGATGGATTGCGAATTGCCGTCGTGACGACCGAAGGACCGCGTTCAATACTCAAATGCCAGCGGATTGTAGCTCATGGGAAATTGGAATGGGACAAACTGCTTCGCGGTGAAATCGCCATCGATCGCGTTGACGTTGAAGGCGCCGAACTGAGTTTATGGCCAATGGATTCGGGTCGCTGGAGTTCTTCACTATTGATGAATCAGGGACAGCTCTCAGCAAAACTGCCCAAGATGAACATCGTTCAAGGTCTGGTAAGAATCGGGCAGCAAAGCAAGCAGGCTTCGGAGTTGATCCTTCACGATTTGAATCTTTCGATCAACGCGAAGTCTCTGGCTCAGCACGCCGCTCCAAGCGAGATGCTGGAAGTCGAAGGATCTGCCGCCTCAAGTTACTTTCGAGAGCTGAAGCTCTCGGCCCAAGCAAATTACGATCTGTCTCGATGGAGTCTGAGCGGAGTATGTAATGGCATTCAATACTCAGAGGGACTTGCCATTTTCATCCCGCAGCTCAACGGTGAATTGGATTCGGTAGCGAGAGGATTACGGTGCGAATCGGATCTCCAATTCTATGCGACGCAGAGTCCAGCCCAATCGTTGAATTGCCAGATCGGCGGCAAGATCCGAAAAGGACGATTCGAACATCCGGAGTTGCGATATCTACTTGAGGATGTCGAGGGCGAATTCGCATTCGCTGATCGGACCCTGCAATTCCGAAATTTTCAAGCAAGGAACGGAGCAAGCCGCTTTTTCTGTGATGCGGATTTATTCCTCCTCGCCGCGTCGCCAACCGGATTGGCGAGAGCTGCCGTACGAGATCTTCAATTAGATGAAAGGCTTCGAGCCTCGCTACCAATGCCTTTGCAAAACCACTGGAACAACTTTCAGCCATCGGGCAGTATCGATGCCGATATTGAATTGCGTCTGGAGGGTGGGAAGTGGATTCCCAAAATGGAGATTGCATGCCAAGACGTCTCGATCGAGCACACTGTGTTTCCAGTACGGATGCGGCAGGTGACTGGGAGGCTGCAATTTGACGGCGAGCGGCTCATCGCGAAAGGGATGTCCGCCACCTTGCGAGGTCAAACGCTTCGAGCCGATGTCCTGTTGGAAAAGGCGGAACCCAAATGGGCGATGGATCTCACCATGTACTCCGAAGGGCCGATTTCCATTCAGGAAGATATTCTCGCCGCACTCAGTCCTCGCAATGAGCCCGACACTAGGCTTGAAGCTTTTGTCCGATCATTGCAACCTTCGGGAAGTGTCCAACTCGATCGTGCAAGGTTTATACGCCGCAAAGACAACTTGATGCATGTCGACCGAGCCATCGAACTGAGCTTTTACGATGGGACCGTTCGTTATGATCGCTTTCGCTACCCCATTTTCGAAATCCAGGGACGCGTCGTCGTCGATAACGGTTGGATTCAGATTCAAAACCTGCACGGTCGCAACGATAGTGGTCGTATCCATTGCGATGGAAACTGCCTTTGCGTTCCCGAGGGTGTTGAACAGTTGAATCTGCAATTCGATGGATATGCGATACCGCTGGAGGAAGAATTGCATCGAGCTTTGCAAAGGCAGGTCGCTGACCTGTGGGATCAGTTACAACCATCTGGGATTCTGGATCGTGTCCGAGTCGATCTACGGAAAAAGAGTGCCGCAGAGGAACTGGATGTTCAGGTGGTGATTCAAACCGGCGGTGCCGACCAACGTCCATCGGCTAGCTCCGTCAGCATCCGACCGAAAATTCTTCCGATACCTCTCGATGATATTCGCTGCCATTTGGTTTATCGGCCAGAACGCCTCAACGTTCTCCAAATGTCCGGCAGCCGCGGAAATAGCCGAGTAAATGTCGAGGGAAGCTGCCGTTTGCATCCGCACGGAGCCTGGGAAGCGAACGTCACTTGGTTACCCGGAAGTCGCGTTGTCGTCGACCAGGCGCTGATATCCAACCTGCCCGCCTCTTTGCAGGAACCGTGCAGCAACAGTGGTTATCGTGGGCCAATCAGTGTGACAGGCTGGACGCATTTTGTGAATGACTCCGTCGCGGCGCACCCCCATGTCCGTGCTTGGGAACTACGCATGGAGATTGAAGACGGGCAGATTGCGGATGGCAAGCTGATCCGAGGCATTCGAGGCACCGTCACGATGGAAGGCGAATCGCTCGGAGACGCACCTACGGCGACCGGAACGATCGATCTGGATAGCATGGCCGTCTACCAAGTGCCCCTGCTTGGCATTCGCGGCCCCATTGCCATTCGGAATGGTCAGATACTTTTGGGACGTGACGCGCACCAAGTCGTGCTGGATCGAAAACAGCCCATCAATCTTGTCGATTCAAGAATTCGATTCGGAAGCATCATCCCTGCGGTCGCAACTGCCGATCTCAACATGCAAGCCGGACATTCGCAGTGGCAACATCAAGAGAACCTTGATCCGCCCTCACTATCCTACGAATTCCAATCTGCTTCCAACAATGGTTATCTGGAACGGCAGCGAGGTCCCGCAAGCGACATCGTCGCGAAATTTGGTGGCGGCCGACTGAACGTTCACGGGATCGGGCAGCTCCAATCTGGAAGATTGAACTTGGAGATGAGATTGGATGGATCCAATTTCAAAGAACTGCTGCACGAACTGAATCAACCTGCTCCTAACGTGACTGGCAGATTGGATGCTCACGTCCAACTTTCGGGATCGGCATCCAATATCAACACGCTGAATGGAAAAGGAAGGGTTGAAATTCGAGACGCTCAGTTGTACGAATTGCCGTGGATGGCTCGACTGCTTCGTTTGCTGAGCGTTCGCTCGCCGGATGATAGCGCCTTTGAATCCGCAGATATTGAATTCCGATTGGATGGCGACCGAATTCCGTTGGAGCGCATCAGCCTGGACGGTGACATCATCAGCTTGCGTGGCAATGGCTGGACAAACCTCGGCAAAGAACTGCATCTCGACCTTTACACGTACGTGGGCAAAAAAGGCGTCCTTGCCGCGATCATGGGCCCAATTGTGAATCACCGTGACGCCACATTCATGTACATCGAAGTCGATGGCACCATCGATCAATTCGCCATCCAAAAGAAAGTCCCCATGTTGGAATCCACCCTCGAACAAGTCTTCCCAGAACAGGCGAAATTGGGAGCCAACGAGCGCAAGAACATCCGGTGATCTTTTCTGGCTTAACGAGAAATGCTTGCCCGCCGCATTCATTGAAGAATACGAACGATTGCTTATACTTTGACGCTGCTTGGATTGAAACGGAGAACAAAGAGGTTAGCCCAATCAGATGCAGTTTGTCAAAATGCACGGAGCCGGGAACGACTATATCTATGTCGACGGATTCCGAGAAAATTTGCCTGAAGATCTCTCCAGCCTAGCGATCCGTATGTCGCATCGCCGATTTGGTGTAGGCGGTGATGGCGTTATTTGTATTCTTCCCTCAAAGATCGCCGATGCGCGGATGAGAATGTTCAATGCCGACGGTAGTGAATCCGAGATGTGCGGCAATGGTATCCGCTGTGTCGCGAAGTATGTGTTTGAACAGGGAATCGCAAAGAGTAATCCCTTGCGCATCGAAACGGGAGCGGGTGTTCTAGAGGTCGAAGTCCACATCGCGAGCGACAAAGTCTACGCCGCCACGGTCGATATGGGAGTTCCTCAGTTGGAGCCTGCCCGGATTCCGACAACCTTGGCAGAAGGGAAAGATGCCGTCATCCATCACAAAGTTGATTTTGGCGGTACGTCACTTCATGTCACCTGTGTTTCCATGGGAAATCCACACTGCGTCGTCTTTGTGCCCGAACTCACGGATGAACTAGTACTTGGTACCGGGCCTAGAATTGAACTAGACCCAAGATTTCCGCGGCGTACGAACGTTGAATTCGTGGAAGTGCTCTCACGGTCCGAGGTTCGACAGCGGACTTGGGAGCGAGGCTCTGGAGAGACTTGGGCCTGCGGCACCGGCGCGAGTGCAGTCTGTGTCGCCGGTGTCCTGAATGGAGTTACCGATCGGACCATTCGAAACCATCTGCTGGGCGGAACATTGAAGCTGCATTGGGAGGAAGGCAATGATCATGTCTTGATGACCGGTCCAGCAGAAGAGGTTTTTCGGGGCAACTGGGACGTTTCGAAGACTTGAGGACGGAGCTGGCCTACAATTCTATGAAAATTCCGCGCCCCATTCTTCGATTTGGCGGTTTCGCCATACAGAAACTGATTCGCTCGTGGTACGGATCATTAGAAAGCCAAGTTCTTGTTCGCTCTCCAGACTCATGGCCGTCCTACCCAGAATTTCGGTCTCCAGTCATTTTTCTGATGTGGCACGAATACGTCGTTACGGGAGTTTGGATTGGGCGTTACTGGCAAGCGGCAGTCCTGCTAAGCCAACATCGTGACGCAGAACTGCTTACCATTGCCTGCGAATTGAACGGATTTCAGCCGATCCGAGGTTCATCGACACGAGGTGGCGTTCGAGCGATCCGAGAGCTCCTTCGAATGGATCCGGGGATGAGCATTGGCATTACTCCCGATGGCCCAACCGGCCCAAGAAGGAAACTAGCCCCTGGCTGCATTTTTCTAGCATCCAAACTGGGAATACCGCTTGTGATGATCGGCGTTGGCTTTGATCGTCCCTGGCGATATCATCGAGCCTGGGATCGTTCCGCCATCCCACGCCCTTTTTCGCGATGTCGGCTCATCATTAGTGAACGTCTCGACATTCCAGAACGGTTAAGTGCAGTCGGGCTAGAGCAATATCGTTTGTACGTGGAGCATCAACTCACGGAATTATCGGATCAAGCGGAAGGGTGGGCCATCAGCAACGAACATATGGAGAGTGCCATCTCCTTTCAACCTTCACCTCAGTACTTTTCGCGACGCCGCTTGAGATTATTGCTTCGCAAGGATGATCGAGCCAACCCTCCTGCGATCGAATTCACCGACGACTCGCGACTTCAGCGAGTAGGGTAACAACGGGATCATTCGCCAATGAATGTGCGCTACCTCTGGGATGACAACGATGATCCCGTGCGGAACGAATCTTCGAAGAAGGAGCCGCCCGCGCCACCGAAACCGCTGACCGTCAGCCAATTGAACGAACAGATCAAGCAAGCGCTGGACCGATTTTTCTCCCATGTTTGGTTGGAAGGTGAAATAAGTGAACTTTCGCGTGCGACAAGTGGACATGTTTACTTGACGCTCAAGGACGAGCAAAGTCAGATTCGTGCGGTCATGTGGAAATCAGTGGCCATACGCCAAAAGTTTGAGCTCAAGGACGGCATGAAGATTCTCTGCCAGGGAAGGGTCGACGTTTACCCACCCCGAGGCACGTACCAGATCAGCATTCAGACCATCGAACCGAAAGGAATTGGTCAATTACAGCTTGCGTTCCAACAGCTCCATGCAAAGCTGGCCAAAGAAGGACTGTTCTCACAAGACCGAAAGAAAAGAATTCCCTCGCTGCCGAAGCGCATTGGTTTCGTCACCAGTCCGACCGGAGCGGCTATCTTCGATTTCCTCGAAGTTCTGCGACGGCGTTGGAACGATGTTGAAATTTATATCTTTCCTTCTCGAGTTCAAGGAGAAGGATCGGTACAAGATATCGTCCACAGTTTGAAAATGGCCGCCCAAGCCCGCCCGATGTTAGATGTCCTTGTGGTAGGGCGAGGTGGCGGCTCGATCGAAGACCTTTGGACATTTAACGACGAAGAAGTCGTTCGTGCTGTTGCAGCTTGTCCGATCCCGACAATATCCGCAGTCGGACACGAAATCGATGTTACGCTTTGCGATTTAGCTGCTGATTTGCGAGCCTTGACACCGTCCGAGGCCGCCGAGCGCGTCGTACCCGAAAGAGAGTATGTCGCGAAACAACTCCGCAGCTTGGAGCAACACGCACATCAACTGATCGCTACAAAGCTAAGTCAATGGGAGCGACGGCTGCACGAGCTACGATCTCGGCCCGTCCTGTCGCGACCGATCGATGGAATCCTGCTTCGCGAGCAGCGGCTCGACGGCCTGCAAATACGGTTGGATCAAGCGTTGCAAAACCGTATGGCTCGTGCCAAGCTCGACGTCATCCGCTTGGCGAAATCACTCGATGCCCTCAATCCACTGCGAGTACTCGCACGCGGTTATAGTTTAACTCGACGCCTGGACGGAACGATTCTCCATGATTCGTCCCAAATCGGACCAGGTCAAATCGTTGAAACCATCCTCGATCAAGGAATGCTGGTAAGTCGCGTCGAATCTACGAAACCGCGACCAAGTGATTTGAACGCCCCAGGTCTGATTCCGGAAGATTGGTAGTCACCGTCAGTCCTGCGAGTTGCAGAAAATTCGCCAGGATCTGATAGCCATATTCGGTGAGAATGGATTCAGGATGGAATTGAACTCCAAAGAGTGGCAACTCCACGTGTTCAATCGCCATGATTTCGTCATCAGCGCTAATGGCAGTCACTTGAATTGCTTCACTCAATGTATGGTTGCCCAGGATGAGGGAATGATACCTCCCTGCCAAGAACCTCTCAGGAAGGTCTCGAAGGAGTCGACTCGCTCCGATACGCTGGACCATCGTCGCCTTCCCATGCACCGGGCGCAATGCTTTCCCAAGTACCCCACCATAAACTTGCCCAATGGCCTGATGTCCCAAGCATACGCCAAGAATCGGAATCGAAGGTGCTAGGCGTCGAACGACTTCCAAGGAACAACCGGCTTCATTCGGTGTCTTCGGTCCCGGCGAAATGACAATCGCAGAGCAGCAAAGTCGCTCAATCGCATCAATCGTCAAGGCGTCGCTTCGAACCACAAGCGTCTTCTGTCCCAAACGCCGCAAATAGCGATCGAGGTTGTAGACAAAACTGTCATAGTTGTCGAGAAGAAGAATCATCGGAGCTGTCTCGCTCGCTCGATCGCCGTAATGATACCGACTGCCTTGGCCCACGTTTCATCCTCTTCGGCTTCGCTGTTGCTGTCAGCAACAATGCCCGCTCCGACTTGCACTTGCCACCAACCACGGCTGGCCGTGACTGTTCGAATCAAGATGTTGAGATCAATACTGCCATCGAAACCCAAGTACCCCATGGAACCACAGTACGGTCCGCGAACGGTTGGTTCGAGCTCGGCAATGATTTCCATCGCCCGAACTTTCGGCGCCCCCGTGATGCTTCCTCCAGGAAATACGGCCGGAATGACGTCGACCGGCTGTACTCCCTGCGCCAATTCACCTTCGATCGAACTTACCAAGTGAAAAACGTATGGATAGGTTTCGAGGGAACACAACTCAGAAACGCGAACCGATTCCGGAGAACAGATCTTCGAAAGGTCGTTTCGAATCAAATCCACGATCATCGTATTCTCGGCCCGATCTTTCTCTGAGCTCGAAAGTTCCCTCGCAATCTCTGCATCCGATTCCGACGCACTCAGATTCCGTCGTCGAGTACCTTTGATAGGACGAGATTCGATCCGCTGCTTCTCTACTTTCAGAAATCGCTCTGGCGAGGAACTGACAACTTGAGCATTGCCAATGTCCAGAAACCCAGCGAATGGTGCGGGATTGGCTCGAACAAGATGCAAATACAGGTCGATCGGAGAGCAAAATTCAGGACGCATCAATCGCTGCGCAAGATTGACTTGAAAAATATCACCAGCATAGATGTACTCTCGGGCTCGCTCGATTGCGCGGCGGAATCCTGCGCTGTCAAAGTTCCCAATCCAAGCATTGCCGAGGTGGGTTTCGAATTGTGGCGCCGTCAGCCCATGCGCCGCAGCGTGCAGCGAGTGCCCCGTCCACAGACGTTCACGGGACTCCGTCGACAACAATTGCCGCATGCGGTCGATATCCCGCTCCGCTTTGGATCGCCTTTCCCGATCATGGTGAGCAGGAAACCCCTGAGCGACGATCCAAGCCCGTCCACTTTCATGATCCCAACTCAGCACCGTGGAGTAGAATTGCGCAATCGCCAATGGTAAACCAAATTCATCATGTTGTGCCTGCGGTACTCGTTCGAAGCACCTCCCGAATTCAAATCCAAGCATAACAACCGCTCCGCCCTGAAACGGCGGAAGTTCAGGCAAAGCATCATTTGCAAACTGGTTGAGCAGCTTTGCCACGCCTGCCAACGGATCGGCTTGAGGACGATCGAGACGGATGGTCGCAAATGGTTCGCACGCAAGAAAGCTGTAGCGACCCAATCCCGGCATGGTCAATGCACTATGCAAGACGGCCAATCCTGGTTGGTACCACAAACGCTCGATCGCAGCCTCAACATCCATCCATGACGGCAACTCTTCAACGAAAGGTAACTGGTCTACTTTTGTTTGAGTCATTCCGCCCGCCAGCGACAAATGCGATTCCACTCATCGAAGGAACAAATTGTAATTCAATCGTAGTTGGAAGCGTAAGCGACAATCGAGTTTTTTCACCAGGAGTACCTGAAGACTTGTTATCGGCTTCATTCACTGCTTCTCTCCCCCCACTCGTCCGGCATACTTCTCGCAGCCTAGGTTTCTCCAACACATTTCTGATCAATGGCCGAACTTCAATATTGAAAAGATGAATCTGTGACTAACTGCGGTGGTGAATAGCGGAGCGACGGACTGGGAATGGCACGACCTGATCATCGGCAGTCCGGATGACTTGCGACAATTGTCGACTTCTTCAGATCGTCGGGGTGCCACTTGAAAATGAGGTTTTCGAGCAACCAAACCAGCTCGTGGACGGCAATCACAAAAGCCGAGTCCGATGTCGACAACCATCCAGTCGACTAGAACTCTAACTAACCAATGCCTTGCCAACCTCCTCCACAAGCCATCGCCATGCGCGACGGTCCGCAGGCCGGACCCGCAACTATCGATCAGATACGGGAACGCGGTGAGTGGGTTCAAGTGAGCTGCCTGACGTTTCACGAGCCGATTTATATCGCAGGCATGGCCAAGCGCGTGAGGCCATCGAAGCCTACCAACAAGCGCTCAAATTCGCACAACAAGAACCCGAACGAAGATTCATTCAGACCCGTTTGCAAGAACTCAAAAGTTCTAGCGAGTCGACCGCGAGCGAGGGCTTCATTGGCACCGTTTCCTAAACGACTGGTGAGTAAATCACTCACCCCAAGTGTGCAAATACGCTTACGGCCGGCGGCAGAAATTATTGAGCCCTAATGGACTCGGTTTGTCCAATTAAACCCCGCCGCAACCGAAATTAGGCGCTCTGGACACGCACATGTTTGCCATCGAGGAATTTCACCCATTGACCGTCATCGGTTTGCAGTTCGCTGGTGAACACCCAGGTATTGTTGTCGACAATTTCAATGGTATCGCGATAGTTGCCGATTCCACTGCCATCGAATTTTGGACCTCGGGAGCTTAACGGCAATCGTCTACCACTGGCATCAAGTTCCCCCTCATAAGGCCAGATCATCGACATCATCGTGCCGATAAATGTCCCGACAAACTGGTTTTTCGTAGTGTCAAAGCCGACTGTCATCAAACTCCCCCACGGGCCGGTTTCAGGAGTGTCACCTGAACTTTCCGCGAGCAGCCACATCCCCCCTAACATTCGACAAGTCATCGTGCCAGAGGTAACCGACTTGGATCCATCAGGCATCGTGCATTCGTGATCGAATTTCCACTCTCCAACTAATTGTGCTAACCATTGATGTTCCGCTTGGGGTTGGGCAAACATGGATTCACTCCAGAAAAAGTTTTTATTGACATCCGATCGACAGCATCACAATGCAACGATAACCACTCTCCAATTGTTGGTCGAACCAGAAATGTCGTTTTCGACCACGACACCATTTTTTTCTCGTGGCAGTTGCCAATCGATGCCTCGCATGATAACCTGCAACCAAACGGTTGCACAATAGGGGTTTTCGGAAAAGGCTTTCAACCATGGTTATCAGCAATACAGATCGCATCGAAAAGCAGATTGAGATCGCCGCTCCCGCGTCGCGAGTTTGGCGAGCACTGACGGATTATCGCGAATTTGGCGAGTGGTTCCGCGTCAATTTGGAAGGGCCGTTCGTAGTTGGCGAGTTTCTCCGGGGGCAAATCACTTATCCGGGATATGAACATGTCGTGATGGAAGTGCTGGTGGAAGCGATCGAACCAGAGACACGGTTTGCGTTTCGTTGGCGCCCGTATGCGATTGATCCGGGAATGGACTATTCTCACGAACCAAGAACTCTCGTGGAATTCACGCTTGAAGCAACGGATCACGGCACTCTCGTGCGAGTCGTCGAATCAGGTTTTGACCGCATACCCGCCCATCGACGCGACGAAGCGTTCCGCATGAATGACAGTGGTTGGACGGCACAAGTGCAGCATATCAAGGACTATGTCGAAGCCAGTCTCTAAGATGAATCGGCAAACGTCGCCTGCCGACACCGCAGCGCAGTTCGCCGCTTTGGGGGACCGCACACGCTTGGAGTTGTTGATCAAACTGGGGCGGTTGGGGCCGCAGCCGATCAAACATCTGTGCGTGGGTGCTGCGGTGTCTCGTCAAGCAATTACCAAGCATTTACGAGTTCTGCAAGCCGCAGACTTGGTGGAGGAACGGATTGTGGGGCGCGAGCACCGGTTCGCGGTCAAGCCTCAATCATTGCAGAAATTGCACCTGACCCTCGACGAAATCGCACAGCAATGGGACAACGCCTTGGTCAGACTCAAGAATTTTGTAGAAGAGAACCAAAAACCAACAAGCTAAATCAAATTTTGGAAAGGCAATAATGGTAGACATCGTTCATCGCGTGGGAATCCGTGCTCCGCTGGCCACCGTTTATTCAGCCCTGGCTACGATTGACGGAATCTCGGGCTGGTGGACGCAGCACACGAAAAGCGCAAGTTCCAACGTCAATGAGTTTCAAGTTCAATTCTCCGACACTGCCGGACGAATCATCGGCAGTATGGAATTTGAATTTGCGGAGTTATTGCCAGAGGGAAGAGTCGTGTGGAAAACGATCTCTGGTCCAAAGGAATGGTTGGGAACGTCAATCACATTTGAACTCAAACAAGAGGCCGAGTATACGATTGTGTTGTTCGGGCACCGTAATTGGATTGAGTCAATTGAATTCACTGCACATTGCAGCATGAAATGGGGCATCTTTTTGATGAGCCTCAAATCGCTGTGCGAAACGGGTGCCGGCCAACCGTCGCCGCATGACACCAAAATTGACAACTGGAACTAGAGATTTGTCTCGGATCAAATTCTCGATTGATCGTTTAACCGTCCGCTGCGGGCATAGGTCGTGCGAGTGGAGCGAACGCCCGTCTGGTTGAACAACCCTTGGTAGATACTAACTTCCGCTCGGAGTCACTGTTATTTCAATCCTTCATGAGTTTGTTGCAGGACTTCCATACTCGCATACCGCCGATCAGCAATTTTTTGCCAGTAAGCAACCAACTCCGGTTGCCGGCGTTCGGCACTTTTGAGTCGATCGATTGCATCCAGCCATTGCCTCTCGGCGTTGTTGATCACCTGTTCCCACTCGGCAACCGTCATGGGTCTTTGCGGAGGCCATCTCAGGATGGAAGCATCATCAAACGATAACCAGGGATAGTCGAGGGGATAGTTTGACTTTGGGCCATGGTCGGCGAGTTTCGCTTGCAGTAGTTCAGGTGATTCTGGCGGAAGATCATCTGCCCGAAATAAAGCTGATTCGCCCTCGCCTTCACCCTGATAAACATACGAAAAGACCAACTTGCGGGCAGATGCTTGAGCAATCCTTCCACCATCCATATCCAGATCCTGGAGGCAGGATTCGATCGCTACTTCGACGTGGTTCGCAAGATTTCTTCGCGTCGCATCAATTTGAAGCGCCGAAGGAGTCGGCGAATATTCATCCAGCCAAGCCGAGAATCGAGCTACATTACCCTCCCGATCAAGAGCGAAAAACGCGACATCCATCGAGTGAGCTGCAGGAAAATTCTCGGACTCATGAGTATCCGATTCTGGAGAGATCATTTGCTCCGTACCGCTTTCAAAAATTGACATGCTTAGGACTCCGAGTTAGCTCTCAGTATGGTTGAATCGTAACCGCGATTGCTTGACAATTACTTATTGAACCAAACTTTTAGCCAAGCAACGCCCCGAAATGCAAACACTGGAACGAATCTCGATTGAATTGACCAACCGTTGCGGTAAGGCCTGCTGGTTTTGTTACAACCACAGTCGACCCGATCTGAGCAGCCAATGGACAGTCGAAGAACTCTAAGCCTTTGTACGTGACTGCGCGGCGGGAGGAATCAAGGCCGTATCGTTTGGAGGCGGCGAGCCTTTGGAGTATCCCGGCTGGTTTGAAGTCCTGACAGAACTGAAAGGCGTCCTCTTTCGCTCGATGACAACGAACGGCAAACTCCTGGACGAGGAGGTGTTCGAGCAAGTAGTCGCGGCGGCACCGGACAAAGTTCATGTCTCCGTCCATTTTCCGGGGAATCAACAGGAGGTAGATCGCGTGATCGACCAGGTGCTGAGACTGGAACAGCGAGGAATTCGGAGCGGTATCAACTTTTTGGTCATGCAGTCCCGACTTGACGAGTGCCTGCAAGCGGCCAAGCGAATTCGAGCCTCGGGAATTACCAACCAGCGGATTGTCTATTTGCCAATGCGTGGACAAGATACGCCTAGTCCTAAAGAGATCGCCATCGTTGCAGGCTACGAGCCTTTTCAATCGATGAGCTGTTTAACTCAGTGCGGCCCCAGTCCGCGGTTTTGCTCGATCAGCCGCGACAAGCAGGTCGCTTGGTGCTCCTACACGGTTACCCGCAGGAAGCTGGACGAACTATCGCATCATGGACTATTGAGCGCCTTGGATAGATTGGGATTGTCTTACTGCGGGCAGACTCCGCGCGTCTTTCAACTGCCTTTACACAACGAGCTCCAAACATGAATTCAATAGCGGTGGCTCCGCAAACCGAGACACAGGACGATTTTCCGGCTGCACACAGTGGCGATGTCCAGTGGTTTGCGGTCGATGCTGAGGATAATGTCGCTGTGTTCTTCGCCAGCGAGACAAGTGCGCTACCCAAAGTAGAAACGGCAGAACGTATCCGCGTCCGCAACGAGTTTCAACCGCCAGTAGACAGAGCTTATTTGATTCAGCATGAGCAGGACAATGCCAATGTCGGATATGACTACAGCACCGAATTCTTGATAGCTCATATCTACCGTGAATCGCACCACATCAAGCGACATTTCGAGAAATTGCCAATGGACTGCACAGCTATTGGGTATGAAATCGAGGCTTGTGTTCATCCCTGGAACATCGATTGGTACGGCCAGTCTGCCGACAACAAAGGAGTCATGCTTGCCGATATGCTAGGTCAGCCGAATCTCGGGGCCTGGGTACTGCTGCTCAACAATCAGGACGACATTGGCCACGAATTGGAAACCGGCGCAGCATGGTTTCCGCCTCAACATCCATTCGGTACATATGTTATCGCTTCGTTTGCTAATCTACCGAGTGCGACAGCACGACGTCTGATCCTGGCGGGAAATTGCCTCGGAGCCCTACGCGATCTTCAGCCAATTCACATTTGTGGAGGCTTTGGTCGCCCGGAATGGACGGGCAGAGGTTTGTTCGCGTACGTCGTCACCGAACGGTTCGGAGATCGAGATCGGGGAAGACATAAATGGTCGCATTCGCACCAATATTTTCGGGATTTCTACCCTGTGACTCCCTTGAAATCGAACACCTTGGCTCCAAAGCTTCGGAGAATTATCGAGCGAAATCGATTTCCGTTTTCCTTTGCCTGCGCGTGTTTTGTGCAACCCGAACTGTACTTGCCCTGCCGCCGAGACACGGACAAATTTCGTTATGTTGAACTGAACGGGGTCCCCACGCCGCAATTGTTGGCAATGCATTCTTTTCAGGAGTATTGTGAACAGCTTCGAGCAAAACGCGAAGAGTCGATCAGCGAAATGGTGCAGAGAGCTGATGATAAGATCGTATGATGTGTTCCCATTCCATGAGTCGTCTCACTTCGAGTGGGCAGAAGACGATGTGCCGCTGGCGGAAGGCGAGCCATGAGCGTAAACCGATTTGATCTGGGGTGTTCGCCAGTTGTGTTCGACCTGGACACCTTCGCCATCCTGACCCGGCGGGGGCACCGTCTTGAAGCACTGTTGGACGGCACGGCCTAACCGCGCGACAGTGCCGAGTCGTATTTCGTCCGATGCATGCGGGAGGACGCCGACTATGACTCGCACCAATGCCTCGAAGCTGAAGCCTGGCGGCAGCTCCTAGAACGCCACGAATTCGAGCGGGTGACCCCGTCGCCCACTCCCGGCCTCACTTGGGTGCGGCCAGACGAACTGCAACCCGGCATCATATTACTTGCCGACCGGGCGAACCCATTGCTGTTCACGCGCGGGCTGGGGACCGACTATCGCTACCAAGTCGGATATCCACACCAGGAATACCGGTTAGGTCCGCAATTCTCATGGCGGCGGGAGAACACCGGGGTGTGGCGGCAGGTTTTGAATCTGCGCACAGGTGATTTGGAGGAGTTCTCGCCAAGAACCCCGCCGATGATGGAAGCGTGCGATGAGCCAGCGCGCGAGATGATGTTCGACTGGCAAGACTCGCCGGACGACGAACTGTTAATCTCGGACGCAGACACTGGAGAGTCGTATTACATCCCGCCGAACCAGGTCGCTCATAACGCGGCCTGGCGTATGCATCCGAGCGATTTGCTCCGCGTGCAGTTCTGGGCAAGTCAACCGGTCTGGGTGTGGGGGCCGGTGTGATTTTCATGCGCGCGGAGTTGAGTTGAATGGCGGCGGAGATCACGGCCTAACGACCCGCCTACCCGTCGGCCGACAAACCGTTGCGATATTACTGTTTGAACAGCGATCCTCCCGGCTTTCTTCTGCTCACTGTTGCGGATATGGATTGAAGCACGGACGCACAAGTTAGTTGGTATAACTCGTTTAACAGTGAGCCGAAGGCGTACCGCATACATCGACCAAAAAAGTACGCCTTCGGCTAACTGTTAAACGAAACTACTTCTGCATTAGTGCTTAGAACTGAAATTTTTGGAGAAATTAAGACACGACCATGCCTCAAGTCCAACGTCGTCAATGCCTCCCACTGTCCGTCACCAAAAAGTGATCGAATGAACTCGCCTTGGTTCAACTCACCACGATCGGCAATATGCTGCCTGAATGGGAGCGATGTTACCAATTCTCGGTATGGACAAGCGCTAAAGGCACCCAAGAACTGAGCAACTCGAGTGACGGCGACGGAAGGTTGTGGCCTGATGGAGAAGATCACGTCTGCCGTCAGAGAGAACAACGCAGCATCGAGTTCTATGTTGCGGAGAAATCCTTGGCGAAAATGTGTCTTCCGGCGTTGACCAGAAACAGGGCCAGGTTGTGACGCTTGGTCAACCAACCTTTCCGGCTCGGCCAGCGGCCCGAGTACCATCCGCTTCACTTGAGGCAGAAGCTCCGCTTCACGCCTTCTGCGGAGAAGTTCCTCACCGACTTGACTGGTCTTTGTACATTGAAGATGAATGAACTCGGCTCGTGTACAGTTTGCTTCGCCACCTTGTCGCTGAAGCCATTCGGCGTAGGCTAAACACGGTTCATCCTTTTCAGGTGCCTGTTCGACCGCCACGAGCAGTTCCTACTCTTCGGGAGACATAGTTGAAGAATGCATTGATTCAATCCTTCTGAAGCGGATTCATCACTCGCCCCAGAAATAAGACAGTTCCACTTTCCACGTGGCGGATTAAGAAGATAAACGGATGGTCCGCGCGGAAAATTGGAATTCGCTGGACACGCGGATCGATCGCTGAACTTCCTAACATCATCGTCATTGCCGTTGCGGCCGTTGCCTCTGTGCCTTGCTCGTCGACTTCAACAAACGCCTCATGGATAATCTGCGATATACACAATCCGGGAGTTTCGTCAGTCATCCCGGAAAAATCCGCGCACGTTGGCGAGAACGCGGAAGCCATACCCATTGCTGACAACATCGGAACCAATTGCAAACGCTGGCGGATCCAGAATTTCGGCAGAAAGACTTGAACCGTTTGGTGCTCGAGAGAGCCTAGCCATCGATTCAACAATTCCGAAGACAAGGAATGCTCAACATTCGTAAGTTGTTCCGACTTTCTAGGCAGAAAGATCACCAGGGACATTTCCTCTTTCATGCCGTACGGCAATTCCACGATCTGTACATCATCGACTTCTCGATAGGCAAAATGACTCTGTTGATGCATCATCCGGACCGGCGTTCGCTGCTGCGGGCTGACGTGGAAGGTAGCGTCGTGGGTATCCACATTTTCGAATGGCGATTGCCAGGTACCGCGAAAATAGATTGCATTAACAACAATCAGCCGCGTTAGTTCGTTCAAATCCTGTGGCGAGATCAACTCTGGAACCTTGCCTTCGGTCTGTCTTGCAACCCAGTCATTGATTGTCCGAACGGCAGATTCAGCCTCGCTCACAAAGTCCAAACTATCCAAGCTGGTTTCGTAATGCGTTTTTAAGGTGTCCAAGAAGGCTGGGAGCAATCGATAACCGGCTTGAGCCCACATGCGGTTGGCCAACGAAATTCGAATGTCACGCGAATTCGGAGAAAAGACGGTCTTGATCAAGTTGGCCAAGTGTGGATGGACGATGGCTGGATGGTCGGGCAGTCGCATCGCGGCTTTCATTTCTTGTCTTGTTAGGCCACTTGCTCCTGCGTATGCTAACGCCAAGGCCGTCGCGACGCTGAAGGGCGAGAAGAACAGATTCGACGATTCGGTCATTCTGATATGACGGTACAGTTCGACGGCAAATTGATTTCCGGCATCAACCAGTGATGACGTTGGCTTTTGCCCAAGGGGTTCTGGTTTCATCGAATCAGCTCCGTCAGGATTTCTTAACAAAGTGGGATGGCCACACCATCCATGAATCTCAGTTGGTTAAGTTTTTTCTCACGGTCGATCATAAAGTCGAAACAAATTCTCCAGGCCCGCTGCCACTCGTTCGAACGTGAGCTCATCGCCGTGATCTGTGGCTGTGGTGAGTCGGCATTGGAGTTCTTCTACAGTACTTCCTAGCACACGCCAATAATCCTCTGTACTAATCAAACCTCGAATAGCCCGGTTCAATGGTACTTGGAACTGGGCTGACCAAATTGCCAGATCAGCCAGCCGGCTGAAAAACGCCCTTGGGTCTCCGACCGACTTGGGCAACGGGCTTAATCGCCCATCTAAATCAACGAAGGCAACTTGCGATAAATCACCCAATTCGAACTGCCCGAGGGCTTCACCAAAAATTTCGCAGCAAACGAAATGGTGCGGCACAATCCAATCGGTTTCGTGAAAGTTCAATGGCAGAGGTTGCAGGAACATGGAGTCCACTTTTTGCCGGATCACTTCGAATGTCACTTCGTCGGACGGCGATTTCACTCGCTGATAGATACCATGACTCTCATCTGTCACTGCATAGTGATGTAGTGAATTCCATTCCTTCGTCGACCATTCCGGCCAGCCATTTGGCCAGGCGAAGTCGTAACCACCTCCGGCATGGGGCAACCCCTCTGGCACGACATGATGGACGTCGGCATCGCTGAAAAACAAAGCTATCTCACCTGCTTCATCGATGGCAAACCACCTCGTATCGGTGCTATGGGCAGCGGGATAATCTACTTTGTTATCGAACATGGTTACTGCTTTGCTCATCCGATAGTTTGTGGGAATCATGCTCACCCAATTCTCATGTTCCAAGTTTCTGAAGGCAACTACCAAGAAGTTTTTCAACCCCTTGGCGTGGCTGCGGCGATTCAGCAACACACCTTGGCAATGCTTGGCAGTTTAGGAAGGTCCAGTAGATGGTGGGTGGCACAAAATGGCAATTGCCGGGTGGCACAAAATGGCAATTGCCGTGTGAAACACGTCCCCAAAGAGAGCCCCGTGTTTGGCGAACACATCACGAATGAGGTCTTGATCCAGCAGAGTCGCGAACGCAAGTTGTTGATCGAGCATGAAACCGTTCAAGGCTTCACGAAAAGTCATCGTGCCTTGGCGCGGATCTGGTATATCGCGCATAGAAAAACCTTCCTTGGTCTTATCTGGCCGATATCCCCAAGGAAGGTTCCGACAATCTAGCCAAGGAAGGAATTCAAAAGCTAGATCACCGTCACAAGCTCGTGGGAGTTTACAAAAATTCCTTCGCTGCCACTAGGTAGATTGCGCGAACACGCCAGCACTACAGTGCCATTTGTGGGTGGCGCAGAATGAATGTCACAGTCCCACAGAACGAATGTACTCGAAGACAGCGATGCCTCGCTTTTGCTTGCATTGAAGCGACTTAGGTCGCTCGTGTCCTTGATATCTTGCACATTGTGGGGGGAAATACGATTGTTGAATGTTTGCACTTGCCAAAAGAAATTGGTTGCATAGGCTTTGCTCGATCAGAGGAGACGGTGCGTCGAATTGTCCTCCTCGAATAAACGACACCTTCTTTGAGAATTCATGGCTGTGAATTTTGGGCTGCTTGACAACGCCGTTCGAATCGTGGTACCTTGCTTAATCAGAGATGGCAGTCTCCCGCAAGGTTAAGAGCAGCATCGAGGAAGCAACTGGGAGTCTTCTAAGCAATTTATTGCTTAACATCAGTATGCTCGAACAAGGATTGAATGCACGGAGAAACGACCGATGATCGATTCCGGATTTAACGATGTATTGGGACAAGCGAAGAAGCTCTTAGCGGACAGTCCTTTCGATGAACTTCGGGAAATTCACGTTGATCTCGATGGCGAGGGCGTGCGCTTGCGTGGCGTTGTACCCAGCTTTTATCTGAAACAGATGGCTCAGGAGACCATCCGTTCGGCGACTCGAGGTGTCCAGATGTTTAACGAAGTCGAGGTTGCCTAAACCCGGCTACGCAGCTTCCTTTGACTTCATCGCTTGCAGTCTGCGATTTGCTCGGGCTTTTGCAGTCGTAATTGTTGCAACTCCGGCGATGATGATGGTCGCAGCGACAAAGACTCGCATTGTGATCACCTCATTCAGCAGCCACCAGCCCAAGAACACTGCGACGATCGGATTGACATAGGCGTAGGTAGACACCAAGGTCGGCGTGCTGTGCTTCATCAGCCACAAGTAGGTCGAAAACGCGACGAGTGATCCTGCTACAACGAGATAACTCCAGGCGAACCAAGATCGCCACGAAATGGCTTGAATCTCGAAATCAACATGCTCGCGAGCGATCCCCGCAACGATTCCGATCCACAATCCACCTAGAATCATTTGGATTGCTGAACCGACCATGGGATCCACCGGGTTGTTGGCATAGCGGGAATAGAGTGAACCGGCGGTCCAGCAACAGCAAGCAAAAACCAATGCCAGCACGGGAACGAGTTCGAGGTGTGTCGAGCCCTCTTCGCTGAGTGAAGGTCCGACCAGTAATACCAAGCCCAACAGGCCAAGTGCTAACCCGACAAAAGTCAGCCATGTCGGCCGAGCTCCTCGCTTTTCGTCTTTCAGGAACTCGAAAATACCCCACTCTGCGAGAACGGTGATGATTGGATTGAGGGAGACGATGAGCGTCGTCATACCCGAAGGAATGCTTGTTTCCGCCCAGGATACAGTCCCTGTTCCGCCGAGTAGAAGAAGCGCTCCGATGATGGCATTATCGATGACTTGCCGTATCGTGACTCGGACGGATCGGGTCATCCAAAGAAATCCGCCAAGGACAAAACCCGCGACGAGGAATCGCGTACTGGCCATCATGAATGGTGGCATGGTCTCGACGGCCACGCGAATGGCTAAGTAAGTCGATCCCCAAACCAAGTAGAGCGTGGCGAAGCCTAGGATAATCGCAGATCGAGAGGCATGACTCGATGAAGGTGCATTCACGATGAAGCTATTCGCGTACCTCTTTCAACTCGCGTCGCGCTTTGAGTATCACGGATTCCAGTCTTGTTAGTAAGATTCCCGTGTGAGGCATCTACTCAGTAGCCGGAATGTGTCACGGCGACGCGAGAAATGGGAGCCTGTCCCAGTTGCTGGCGGGCCGCTTCGAGGATCTCTGCGGTGCGACTAGACCCTATTCGAGTAACGCCCATCGATTTCACTTGGACGAAGGTATCCAAATCACGAACACCACCAGCAGCTTTGACTTGAACTCCCGGCCCAACATGATCCAACATCAATTGAAGGTCCTCGATGGTCGCTCCTGACGTACCATAACCGGTACTCGTCTTTACCCAGTCGGCATTCAGCTCGGTGCAAATCTGGCAAAGCCGAATCTTCTGCTCATTGTTGAGGTAGCAGTTTTCGAAGATCACCTTTACCTTTCGGCCCGCTGCATGAGCCACATCGATCACGCCGCGGATATCCTCTTTGACCGCCGACCAAGCTCCTGAAAGAACCTGACTGATGTTGACAACCATGTCTAATTCTTGGCAGCCATCATTCACGGCTACCTCGGCTTCGTATCGTTTTACTCTCGCGGAGTGACCTCCGTGTGGGAAACCGATCGTCGTGCTTGGCAGTACCGTGGTACCATCGAGGATCTCGCTGCAAGGCTTGAGGTAGTAGGGCATAATGCAGACGCTGGCCACGTTGTAATCAATAGCGAGTCGGCATCCTCGCTCCAGTTGCTCAATGGTCATCGTCGGATTGAGAAGCGAATGATCGATCGTCTTGGCGAGTTGTTCGTAAGTGAAGAGCATGGCCTTTTACTGTTTCGTTTCCAGTCGGGTTTCGAATTGATTTTTCGATCGCCAAGAGTCTACGCGATGAAGGCCGATTCTGCTAGGGCTTTGTCATAGGTAAAATCATGACCGTTCACGTCTCGAGCGCGGGCCGCCGCAAATTTGGCAGGTGGCGTAGTCCATTCGCTACTAGGGATACTGCGCCAAATTTGCTCTGGCCCCGCCGTTAAACGAAGATCGAGACTCCATTCGTGAACGCTTACGCAAAATCTTCGTTGATCGGTCTGAGCCGCAAGATGATTGTGTATGGTAGTTGGCGGTCCAAGCGTGTGCTAGCGCATGACGGCTCAGCATCGCTAATGCTCATGGCACCATTTTTTTGGAGTGACGATTCGGCGCTTTATGAAGCTGCAGTAGGCCGGACTCTGAGCGACTACGTTGATTCCGTTGGCGATGGTACTTGAGTCCCGGAATGAAAAAACACAAAGCGGCCGCGATCCCAAAGACAATATGGCCGTAATCTGGGAAGACCGCCATGGGGATCGTCGAGGCAAACAGAGCCACGGCTTGCAAGTAAAAAACGCCGGAAAGGATTCCGGCTTTGATGAGGAACACCATCCCGCCGATAATTCCCAGCAACGGAGAAAGCGTGAGGGGCTGAAGCTGCATCCACCACTCGAGTGGCGATAGACAGATGATGCCGATCAAACTGGCGCCCCAGACATGAGCAATTTGCCGCTCCACGAACTTC
>JBBIUE010000010.1:30593-72547 GCA_037440405.1 Pirellula sp.
ACCGCAGCCCAGGCCCCAAGCCCGATGATCCATAGCCATGCGTAGGGCCATCGACTGGTGGTCCCGCTCCAGTGAATCAACTCGGTCAAGACGCACGCGATCAGCAGAACGAGCGAGTGCCACATCCACAGCAGCCCCCAATTCTCAAGCACCGGAGCATGATGCGTTTCGCGGAAAAACCGAGCGATGATTTGAGCAAACTGACCAGAACGAGCAGCAATCGCTTCGTTGTTTAGAAATGCATCCAAGTCATCAGCAAGCTGCGATGCGGAAGGGTATCTCAAATCAGGAGGTTTTTGCAAACACTTGATCACGATCATCTCAAGATCGCGGTCGATGCGCGGATTGACCGCGCGCGGGGCCGTCGGCTCTTGCTCCAGTACCTTCAACGCCAACTCGATCGGTGAATTCGCAGTAAACGGAGGTCGCCCCGCCAAAGCGTGATAAAGAACCGTTCCGACGCTGTAAATGTCCGTTGCCGGCCCTAATTCAACAAGCCCCGAAGTCTGCTCTGGACTCATATAGCTTGGCGTCCCCACCACAACTCCTGTATGCGTGAGCGATTCCGCGAGATCGGCAATTTTGGCTAGGCCAAAATCGGTGAGTCGCACTCGACCGACTTCATCAATGAAAATGTTGGAGGGCTTGATGTCGCGGTGCAAAACGCCGCGATCGTGCGCAAACTGAACAGCACGACATACGGCCGAGAGAATCGTGCATGCCTCGCGCTGGTCCAGCGGCCCGCGATTGATACGTGTCGCTAAGGTCTCACCGCGCAACAACTGCATGGTAAAGTACGGCACTCCCTCCACTTCCCCCACTTCGTAGACCGTGACAATGCCCGGGTGTTCGAGGCTGGCGGTGGCTTCGGCCTCGGCTTTGAATCGTTGCCGATCTCGTTCGTTACCCAACCGATGCTTGAGAATCATCTTGATAGCGACTTCTCGATTCAATCGCTCTTGAACTGCTTTGTAGACGACTCCCATGCCTCCACGACCAATTTCTTCGACAAGTAGGTATTCGCCGAACTCTGCCGGCAAGCGAAACGCAGTGGATGATGAATCGTCGCGGAATGTCACCTCGGACATGGCGGAGGGCGAGACGCCTCCCGCCGCTTGAACAACCTGAATGGTCCCCCAGAGCATGGTCAGCTCGCGGGCGAATTGAGGATGCTGCTGACAAATTTGCTTCAACTCGACATCCTCGCCGCGATGAAGGCGATCGGTTAGCTCGGTGATCAATCGGGATAGCTCCAAATCCTCCGGAGGAACCTGGTCGAGCCTATCCAGATCGCGATTGGTCTGATTTTCGCCCAGAGACGATGAACGAAAATTCATAACTGGTTCTCGTCTGATCCAGATATCTGCTGATCGATGAGAGCCCGCAGTCGCCTCAACGCTCGCAGATAGCGCATCCCTGCTGCCGGTTCGGATAACTCGAGTGCTCTGGCGGTCTCTTGGTTCGTCATCAGCTCATAGTGCCGCATATAGATGATCTCTCGGTCGATCTCGTCGAGTTGGTTCACTGCCAGCTCCACCTGCTGTGCGATTTCTCGTTGCGACGCTGCCGCAGCCGGAGTTAAACTCGGATCTCGCAATTGAAAGGCAAGCTCCAACGTCGATTGATCGGCGTCACCCTGAACCAAGCCGGGCTGCTCGCGATCGACACTCCGTTTCGCCGAAACGCGGTGTCTCCGATGGGCATCGATCATCCGGTCCTTTGCAATTTGACGAATCCAGAGGTGAAAGGGCATCACTGGAGCATCCAAATACTGTTTCAAGCGACGACTCGCTTCCACCATCACTTCTTGAACGACGTCGCTAACATCCAACCGTCGTCCGAGTTTGTGGTCCAAACGCACTTGAATCATCCTGCGAAGCGGTTCACGATGACGATCCAGCAGTTGACCAATGGCGCTGGTATCCCCCTCTTGGGCATTCCTCAAGAGTTCCCCTGTCTTTTCATGTTCTGGCCAGATCGACTGAGGCATAACAACCTTTCCAAATTTTCTCGTTTGTTGATACTTTACATTTTAGACAAAGAACAATGGGGACGGTAACGATGGCTCGGGTTGTATTGGCAATGAGTGGAGGAGTCGATAGCAGCGTCGCTGCTCGTCTCCTATTGGATCAGGGCCACGAAGTCATCGGCGTCTTCATGCGCCATGGAGAAGAATCAGCAGAGGTTTGCAAAGCGGAGCCGAGCAGCCCTAGTCCGATCCTCCCCATCCTTCAGGGGCGGCTCGACCACAAACAGGGATGTTGCAGCGCTAGCGATGCCGCAGACTCCCGCCGCGTAGCAGATCAATTGGATATTCCCTTCTACGCGATCGACCTCCAAAAGGATTTTCGCCGGATCGTCGATTACTTTATCGACGATTATCAGCACGGTCGAACGCCCAATCCTTGCGTTCAATGCAACAATTGGATCAAGTTTGGAAAGCTATTCGACTATGCAGACTCGGTCGATGCCGAATTCGTTGCAACGGGGCACTACGCGCGGTTGCTGCCAACATCTGAACCTGGTGTTCCGATTGGGTTGTTTCGAGGTGTCGATGACCACAAGGATCAAGCGTATGTGTTGGCGGGAATCGACCGATCGTTGCTCAGCCGAATGCTGCTTCCCGTTGGGCACTTTGTCAAGCAAGAGATTCGCTCCCTCGCCGCTCGATTCGGTCTTCGAGTCGCCAACAAGCGGGATAGTCAAGAAATCTGCTTCGTGACCTCTGGTCACCATGGGGAATTCGTCCGACAGAGAAGCCGTCGAAACACCGCAGGCGAGATTGTGACGACTGAAGGGGAAGTCGTTGGCACTCATGACGGGATCGAGGGCTTCACCATCGGCCAGCGAAAAGGAGTTCGGGTTGCCATGGGAGAACCGTACTTCGTCGTGCATATCGATCCCGAAGTGAATCGCGTGGTTATTGGTAGAAAGGATTCGCTGGCACGAACAAGCCTCACAGCGACTCAGGCGAATTGGCTCATCCCGCCGAATCTGCTGCCGTCCGAGGATCTCAGCGTGAAGATTCGTTACAACTCACCAGCGCAACCGGCCACGATCGAAGCGACCGCGGATGCATTCGGTGTGACTTTCCATTCTCCATGCCACGGCATTGCTCCTGGACAACTCGCAGTTATCTTCCAAGACAACCGAGTTGTGGGAAGCGGATGGATTGATTCGACGGCGTAGGCAAACTTCCATGCCTCCCCAGACACCGAAGTGCTTGCTGCTTGCAACCGTCGCAAGGCCAGACTTCCAAGTGCTGGACGCTTTCAAAAATAGGTGAAGCACACGCAAGAAATGGCATCGAAATGAATTCGATCAGCGGTTATCGGTCGCTCGTTCGTCTTGGGTTCATACTGCAATCGAGTGCCTGCGTGGGGCTTTGAGAACGATGATCTGACATTACATGCAGCTCACACCGTCCATACCTTGGATTCCATTCTCGGTACGAAGATTTTGGAACCTGCGCATGAAAAGTCAGGCCAGATTTGGGGACAACCAACGTTCGGTGACGGCGACGGATTGGCCTTTGCGGCGAGAGTAGGACTCGACTTGATCCTTCAAAATTCGATCGACCGCGAAGTATCGAGCCTCAGGGTGAGCGAAGTAAAATCCACTGACGCTGGCAGCGGGCCACATGGCAAACGACTCGGTTAGCTTCACTCCGGTCTCCGCTTCAGCATTCAGCAACTGGAACAATTTTCCTTTCTCAGTGTGATCGGGACAAGCTGGGTAGCCAGGAGCCGGTCGGATACCTCGGTAAGCTTCCTCGATCAGTTCCTCGTTTGACAAGCGTTCTTCAATGCCGTAGCCCCAATCGCGACGGGCTTGCTCATGCAGTAGTTCCGCGAACGCCTCTGCGAGACGGTCCGCCAGAGCTTTGATCATAATCGAGTTGTAGTCGTCGTGTTGCCGTTCGAAAGCATGGGCCAATTCATCCGTACCATGCCCAGCGGTGACCACAAAGGCTCCCAGATAATCGCGTCGACCGCTGCTGATCGGTGCGACATAATCGGCAAGCGAACGGAAGTCATTCTGTCCTTTGCGTTCCCATTGTTGACGCAAGAAGCAGAATCGCATGAACTCCGTGGATCGGCTCTCATCCGTGAAAACGACGATATCATCATCGTCGCTGTTGGCCGGCCAGAACCCATAAACGGCGTGCGCCTGCAAGCTGCCTCGTGCTATCACATCGAACAACAGTCCTTGTGCGTGTTCGTAAAGCTCCTTCGCTTGCGGGCCGAGTTTTGGATCGGAGAAAATCTTCGGATACTTGCCCTTGAGTTCCCAGGTCATGAAAAACGGCGACCAATCGATGTACTTCTCGATCTTTTCGAGCGAATAGTTCTTGAGCGTTCGCGTGCCGAGAAAACTTGGAGTATCAATGCGCACGGTACTCCAATCCGACTGGAATCGACGGCTGAGAGCTTCGGCATACGGGATCAGCTTCGCCTGCCGCGACTCGAAACTGGCAACCAATTCGGCTTGCAGACCACGATTCGAAGCAGCAAACGATTCGAAGCTCTCCGGGTTCATTAAATTCTCGACGACACCGACACATCGTGACGCATCGACAACGTGAACAACTGGATCTTCGCGAGCGGGAGCGATTTTCACCGCAGTGTGCTTGGCGCTGGTAGTTGCACCGCCAATCAACAGAGGAACCTTCAGGTTGATTCGCTTCATTTCTTTGGCGACGTGAACCATCTCGTCCAGGCTAGGAGTGATCAAGCCCGACAGTCCAATGATATCGACTCCTTCGGTCTGCGCGACTTCAAGGATTTTCTCACAGGGGACCATCACGCCTAGATCGATGACTTCGTAGTGGTTGCAGCCCAGTACAACACCGACGATGTTCTTGCCAATATCGTGGACATCACCCTTCACTGTCGCCAGCAGAATTTTGCCTCTTGCTTTCGAGGCTTCTGCACCAGCCGCTGCCTTTTCCGCTTCCATATAAGGTGTCAAGTACCCAACCGCCTTCTTCATGACTCGGGCACTCTTCACAACTTGCGGCAGAAACATCTTGCCTGCTCCGAACAAATCCCCCACGACGCTCATGCCGTCCATGAGCGGCCCTTCGATCACTTCGAGGCAACGAGTGCAAGAGTGCCTAGCCTCTTCGACATCTTGTTCGATGAATTTGTCAATGCCATGAATCAATGCATGCTTCAGTCGATCGCGGACGGCGGCATTTCGCCACTCCAGATTCTCCGTCGTCGCTTTCTTGTCACCTTTGCGGTACTTTTCTGAAAGAGCAATCAATCGTTCCGTGCTGTCATGTCGCCGATTGAGAAGCACATCCTCAACCGCCTCTAGCAGCTCCTTGGGAATGTCTTCGTAGACAGCTAGTTGGCCAGCATTGACGATTCCCATGTCCATTCCGGCCCGGATCGCATGAAAGAGGAAGGCAGAATGGATCGCTTCCCGAACAACATCGTTCCCTCGGAAAGAGAAACTGATGTTGCTAACACCACCGCTAATCAAAGCACCTGGGCATTCCTTCTTGATGATGCGAGTCGCCTCAATGAAATTCACCGCGTAAGCGTTGTGCTCTTCCATACCCGTGGCGATGGCAAGGATATTCGGATCGAAGATGATATCCTGCGGATCGAAGCCGACTTTCTTAACGAGCAAATCGTAGGCTCGCTTGCAGATGCGGACCTTGTCATCGATTTCGGCAGCCTGTCCTTGTTCATCGAAAGCCATGACGACGCATGCCGCACCATATCGACGCACGAGTTGAGCGCGACGAAGGAACTCTGATTCTCCATCCTTCAGGCTGATGGAATTGACAATGGCCTTACCTTGACAGTTCTTCAGGCCGGCCTCGATGACCTCCCATTTGCTGCTATCGATCATGACTGGCACGGCAGCCACGACCGAATCCCCAGCAATTAGTCGGAGAAACTTCGTCATCGCGGCAACGCCATCAAGCAGTGCTGCATCCATGTTGACGTCGATGATGGTCGCGCCGTTCTCGACCTGCTGTCGCGCTACTTCAACCGCCTCATCGAATTTGTCAGCCAAGATCAGTTTTGCGAACGCTTTGGAGCCGGTTACATTCGTCCGCTCACCGACCATCGTGAACCGTGCATCCGGTCGAATATCGCAGGGGAGTTGTCCACTCAATCGAGTCCAAACGACTGGTTCCGGATCGCGTCGAGGTGGAATTCCGCGAATACGTTCCGCAATGGCTCGAATGTGATCGGGCGTTGTGCCACAACAACCGCCAACGATATTCAACCAACCCTGTCGAGCGAAATCCTCGATGTAATCCGCCATCGCAGACGGTCCGAGATCATAATTTCCCATCTCATTGGGAAGCCCTGCATTCGGATGACACGAAAGCGGAATGGATGATACTCGTGCCATTTCCTCAATGTGCGGGCGCATGATGTCAGGTCCCAAGGCACAGTTCATGCCAACCGACAACAGCGGGAAGTGAGCGATGGCGGTCCAAAAGGCTTCCACGCTCTGGCCACTCACGAACGTTCGCCCACCCTTGTCGAACGTACCACTCGCCATCACTGGTACATCTGAGCCAGTCTCTTCGAAATATTCTGCGATGGCAAAAAGGCAAGCTTTCAGATTGAGCGTGTCAATCGCTGTTTCCGGCAACAAGATATCCACACCCGCTTCAACCAAGGCTGCCACCTGGGCCTTGTAGCTTGCTTTCATCTCATCGAACGTAACCGGTCGATAAGCTGCGTCCTCGACTCTCGTACTGATTGCCGTTTGCATGGTCGTTGGTCCGATGCTTCCGGCAATGAAACGGGGACGCTTATCTTTTTTCCCGATTCGCTCAGCCGCCTTACGAGCACATTCCACTGCCGCGACGTTGATCTCACGAACAAGTTCATCTGGCAACCCAAATTCAATCATTCCGAGTGGGCTGGCACCGAACGTATTTGTTTCGACGATGTCCGCGCCCGCTTCAAAGTAAGCGTAGTGAATGTCGGTAATTGCGTCGGGATGGGTAAGACAGAGAATGTCCGAGAATCGAACTAGGTCCTTGTTGTGATCAGCGAATCGCCGCCCCCGCACGGCTTCCTCATCCAATCGAAGTCTCTGAATCATCGTTCCCATGGCGCCGTCAAGGACAAGCAACCGCTCGCGGACGAGGCTGGGAAGTATGTGGTTGGATGCCGATCGCCGCAACATAGCCAATTCCATCTGAAGGCTCTGGGTTTCAAGGGGAAAAACCCGAAAAAAATCATCTGCTGATGGTAACTTGTATCGATAGGGCTGAACAGATTCAAACCCTTCAAAACGATCAATCTCGAACGATATTGCCCTTTCGACGTACCCGTGAAATCAGTACTTTCTCTCGCAGCGCGCAGCAACCGGACCTTCCGCAATAGTCGATTTCTACTATGGGGGGACGAGTGGGGCGGCGAGCAAGAGCGAGGGCGTTATAAAATTCCCAAACTTCCAAGTTCGCGCAATCGGCAAAAAGCTCAAGCTTGACACGATCGATACCGATAATCGTTCGACAAGGGAAGTTAGGCATTAGATTCTTACGCGAAGGCGACCATTGCCGCAGAGGACGGAGCCACCATGGCACCTGTGAGAAATACCATCGAGGAACGAAGAGCCCGACCGCGTTTCGAAAGTACTCGTCCTCGCTCCACGGCCACCTCAGCTCCACTGCTGTTGCGTCTTCCAAGGATTCGAGTCGACCAAGGGAAATCGACCGAAAAATCTGACCGATTCGTGGCAACGGCGGAGGCTGAGAACTCGATCGACCCTATCGTCAAGACATCCGCAGCCATCACTGGCGAGCAACAAGCCGAAAGCCAATTCCTACGACCACAAGATCGAACGCAAGACAATGCAGACGAGGTATCGACCTCGGTCAAGCAATTAGGCTCTCGAAGTTGGCTCGATGACTGGACGAACGGAGTCATCATCTTCTTGGTGACGGTCGTGGTGGTGACGACGCTATTGCTTGTCATTCAGTCACCAACATTTCGTCAGAGCAAGTGGTTCCGAGGCCTTGTGGAAGAACAGAAGAATGGTGCATCTTCGGAGTTCCTAGTCGAGCAAAAGCAAGTTGCATCGCAGGAAGCATCCAGGGTAGCAGAATCCGCAACAGCCAGTGACCCAAGTTCGTCCGACTCGAACTCGACCACGAGCCAAACGGTTCAAACGCCGCTCGACGGGCCGAAGCCATTGCTCATCGAAGGCATTTCAACCAAGGTGGAAGCAATCCCTTCATCTGCACGTACACAAAGCAATCCGGCAGCTCGCGCGCTCAGTACGGGAACAGACCTTGAGGATGCTGACTTCCAATTCGGGGAAATCCCACACGATCCGCCCGCAGGATCATCGACTTCGGGAGACCTTGAAGCTCGTCGAAATCCACCTGCTCCGACCGCATCGGAGCGAACTGCCGCTGTTTCTCCTTCAACTTCACAGCGAAGGATCACCGAGACCGAATATGCCGAATCGAACGTGGAGCAGTTACTTCAACTGTTGAAGCAACAGCGCGGACAAGCTGGAGAAACTATCAATGGCCAAGCTCCAGGATTTGCGCAAGCCAGCCCCATGATGAATTCCACGAGTGGTGTCCCTGCCCGAATGGCAAGTGTGCCGACGGGTCCGATGGGAGTTCCTGGTGGATGGAGTCCGCCGAATGGAACGATGACCAACATTCCGAATGCAGTCAATGGCTGGGGACAATCGGGTCCGACGGGACAGCCGAATAGCGGATTTGCAACTCCTCCCGCTCCACAAACTCCGTACGAATCGATGCTGCCCTCGCTGTTGGAGGAAATGCCGTTCGGTGGTCCCGATGACATGTATTCGCCTCCACCAGCGTATCAACCTGTTGCTCCGGCATTCAATCCGCCGCCTGGCTTCAATCAAATGCCACAGGGGTACGGTCAACCGCCATACCGCTGATCAGAGACCAAAATGGAAATTCATTCGAACGGAGCCGAAGTTCCCCATGAGTAACGTCAACCAAGCATTTCTTCGAGCTTACTCGAAAGATCGTCGCCAAACTCAGGCGGGAGGAATCCGCAATGATCGAGTGGCTGGCAAAACATTTGAAACGGGAGCATCTGCCGAACCTACCAGCGTTCAGTATCATCGAGTGAATCCCGGCGACACTCCCGTCGAGATTCCGACACCGTGGATATCGAGCGTCGAAGTCGTCGGAATCCTGACGACTCCCGATGTACGGACTCGCAAGTCGACTTCGGTTGTTACGAATCCACCACAGAAGCCTCAGCAGATCCCACCATTGCAGCAGCCAACCACCGAGCTTCGCCAGACGAACTCTCAGGATCGTGGGATCGAGCCCATGAGCGAACCGGTTCAAGCAGTCAGCATCGAACCACGATTGCACACTCCGCATGCGATTCCGAGAAACCACTTTGATCGATTCGCTCTCGCGTCGGATGACGACAGCGACTCGACCCAGCGACCTGCAGCAGACTTGCCGAGGGCTCCGGCGGAATCAGCGACCGAGGGGACGACGACCCTTCGAGACTACATTGATCGAACGCGAGGATCAGCGATTCGATTCACGGATGTCAGCGATGATTTCGATGCGTCGAGGGAGCACAACATCGCTTCGTTGAAACAGCGGCAGAAGGAACTCCGATGGGAAGAGGAGCAACGGGCGCGGTTGGCGGAAGCCCAATTGCGGGCGATTCAACGACAGCATACCACTGCCCCTCCCAAAACGGAGGAACTTCACCCAGTGTGGGAAGTCGACCGATTCTACTGGCCGGAAATAAGCGATCGCTTGTTGCAAGCGGAAGCTCTTTCGTTTCAACAGATCGGGAATCATTTGATCTCAAGCAGTAACGACGGCTTAAGGACGTTAGCGGTCACTTCGGCGAGAGAGGGAACGGGGCGAACCACTGTTGCTATCTGTTTGACCCGGATTGCGGCGAAGGCAGGGTTGCGAGTGGCTCTCATTGACGCTGATGTGAATCATCCGTCTCTTGCTGACCAGCTAAACATCGAATTCGCTCATGGTTGGGAGGAGCACATCGCAAACGGAATTCCATTGGATGAATGTGCTATTCAATCGGTCGAGGAGGGACTGACCATCTTTCCGTGCAAAGTGGATGCGCAGCCACTGAGTTTGGCCTTGGACCACCCCAAAATTCGAGAAATGATAGGGCAAATGGCCGGAACCTTCGATTTGGTCATCCTCGATTGCAACCATTTGGGAGCGGCTGGCGGTAAACTATTAGGTTCTGGACGTGATGGTACGATCGACGCTGCAGCCTTGGTGGTTGATGGAACTTCAGAGCGCCACGACGTGATTGACTACGCCATCGAGCGACTACAGCAAATCGGGATACACTCGGTCGGATTGATCGAGAATGGGATCGGTTGATCGTCCGCTGAACAAGGTAGCACGGGATCGAGCACGTTCGGAATCGTCGCTCGATTGATTCGGAACAAAGAGAAAGTCCCATGTACGAGCAATATTGGAAGCTGAGTTGTCGTCCCTTCGAAAATCGATTCGACGGAAATTTTTATTATCCGTCGGAGTCTCAGCAAGCGGCTGCCATCAAGTTACGCTATGCGGTCGAGAATCGCCGATCCGTAGTTCTGCTGACGGGAATCAGTGGAATGGGAAAGACCATGCTGCTGAAGCAGTTGCGTGACCAGATGGCGGAGTGGATTCAACCTTTTGGTTCGTTAGCATTTCCGCTTCTGGATGCCCAGCAGTTTCTTCGAGTCGTCGCGAAACAACTTCAACCGAGCGTCGATCCAGTCTTGGTTCGCGAAACCGACGGTGCTCTGGAGGTAATCGAGCAGACCTTGAGATTCAACACGGAATCGGGACGACATGCGGTGCTGGCCGTCGACGAAGCCCACGCATTGGAGCAGCAAGGATTGCTTGAGCCAATTCGTTTCTTGCTGAATCTCGCAGCGGACACATCTCATGGAGAATCGTCATTGACAGTTGTCCTCGTTGGACAGCCAACGTTATTGGCTCAAGTGCAACGATACTCATCGCTGGACGAACGAGTGGCCATTCGCGCATCGCTGCCCCGTTTTGGAATGGATGAGACAATCGCGTACATCATCCATCGAATTCGAGTCGCCGGGGGGAATGCCGAAGAGATATTCGACGATGGCGCACTCGAACAAGTCTACATGCTGACGCAAGGTATTCCGCGACGTATCAACCGTTTATGCGATCTGGCTCTCATGGTTGGTTTCGCCGAAGACACGCACAATTTAACCGTCGAACTCCTCGAGAATGTTCATGGGGACTTGGCGACCCCATCGCTGGTGGATTGAGATCGCAATCTGGCATGTCCATGCTCGAAATCACTCTTCCCGAGAACCTGAGCCAAGCTATTGAAGGAAGGCTGGCGCTCGCAGTCCAGCTCGCTATCCGTGCCGGTGAAGTCACTCTCCACTATTTTCGCAACAACAACTATCAGGTCGATCGTAAGCGAGATCGATCTCCGGTCACTCAGGCCGATATCGAATCGGAGACAACCATTCGCAATGGAATCGCCGAGCATTTTCCTGAAGATACCGTTTCGGGTGAAGAACTAGGGACGATTCGAGGTTCCAGTGAATTCGAGTGGATCATCGATCCCATCGATGGCACGAAGAGTTTCATTTCCGGTGTGCCCCTTTACTCGACCTTGATCGGCCTCACCAAGCAGAACGAACCGTGCATCGGCGTCATATACATTCCAGCGCTTCGCGAAATCGTCTTCGCCGCAGTCGGTAAGGGTGCCTGGTATCAGATGGACGGCGGCACGTTGCAGCGAGCAACTGTTTCGCGTCAGTCCGTGCTGTCCGATAGTTTATTCGTCACATCGGAAGTAGCGAACTTTGGGGCGAGAAGCGTCTCCGCAGCGTACACCGAGTTGGAGCGAGCTGCTTATATCACGCGCAGTTGGGGAGACGGCTATGGCTATTTGCTGGTCGCGACGGGTCGGGCCGAGATCATGGTGGATCCACTTGTCCACCCCTGGGATGCAGCCGCCGTGATCCCGGTGATCGAGGAAGCTGAAGGACGTTGCACCGACTGGAGCGGTAAACGCTCCCACTTATCCGGTGATTTGGTAGCAACCAATGGCTTGTTGCACGAGGAAGTATTGAACCACCTAGCTGTGCGGTGAGATCGTGCAATTCGAATCGACGAATGAGATTTTCTGACGAGGACGGCCATCGCTCCTTCGGTCGTCGCAGCACTTTGCGGTTTTGCCTTGCCTTCCCTTTTTTGGAACGGTTGCCTGCAGGTAGTAACTCTTGGCGAACATCATTCTGTCATGCCAGCAATCGAACGGGTCCTGGAGAAGGTGGACAATCACCTACGCTTTGGGATTGTTTCATTCTCCTCGTAGAACCAAGTAAATGCCAACGAGTCGCTGCTCGACTGAACACGACTATTTCATCGGCTCACTGGTTGCGGTTCGCACGCCAAGCAAGGGCCACCGAAAGCTTTGGCAAATGGGATGGTTCATCCTCCGCTTGCTCGTTCGTCTCTCTATCTGCGTTCGCCTAGCGGTTCCACGATGTTCGTGCTCCTGATCCTAAGCCAAGAAAAGTGAAATAACCACTTTCGTGGCAGTGAGAAACCTTGCAGGCGTTAGCAAAGAGGACGTATTTCCGAATACAATCTTTTTACTCCGCAATACACTTCTAGATCGGGAGATCGAACATGTTCGCAAACGTCCTGATAGCGCAACGATTGCACTTGGTTTTACTCGTTAGCATGACTGCGACGTTGGGCTATGCTCAACAAGTTCATCGTGACGTTCCTTATGTCGATGCAGGAACGGAGCGGCAGAAGCTCGATATCTATACTCCCCAAGATGCGAAAGGAGTTCCCGTTGTCTTTTGGATTCACGGCGGTGGCTGGCAAACCGGAGATAAATTGGATGTCGCGTTAAAGCCCCAAGTCTTCAATGATCGAGGACTCGTTTTTGTCTCAACGAACTACCGATTGCTGCCTGAAGTGGAAATGGGAGAACTCATTCGGGATGTCGCGAAGGCACTTGGTTGGGTTCATCGGAACATTGAGGACTACGGCGGCGATCCCTCGCGAATACTGGTGATGGGACACTCCGCAGGGGCTCAATTAGCAGCGATTCTCTGCATCGACGACCGCTATCTTCAAGAAGTCGATGTTCCATTGGAGGTGCTTCGCGGTTGCGTACCTGTCGATGGCGACACCTACGATATTCCTGCGATCATCGCGACGGCGGAGTTTCGACAGACACTTCATGGGCTACCTTTGCCAACGTACGGCCATCGGGTCAAATTTGGCAATGACCCGAAAAAGCACATTGATTTCTCGGCAGTCACGCACGTCGCGAAGGGCAAAGGAATTCCCCCGTTCTTGATCCTCTATGTTGCTGGCCATCCGGACGTCACGGCCCAGGCCCTTCGATTGGCCAATGTACTGAGACGAGCAGAGGTGAGCGTAGACCTCTTTGCGGCTCCCGACACCACGCATTCGAGATTGAATGATCATTTGGGCAGGGACGACGATCCAGCGACGATCGAACTTTGGAAGTTTCTTGACCGTATTCAGCCATAAGTGACTCCGAATTCGAATCCTTTGGCCGACAGCGATAAGGCGAGCGGAGGAGATAGATCTACCTGTCGAAGCCCGCTGAGTCAGCGAGGAACCATTGTTTCCTGCCTCACTTAAGTTTCGGGCTGGTAGAGTTTCCATGGCCGCTCGCCATTCCATGCACACAGAAGTTGAGAAGAACTCGGCGAGACAAGACTGCGTTTGCTTGTGCCGTCCGACTTTGCTTCCGCTCCCTCGCTTATCAATCAAGATTGGTGAGGCCGTATGAGTGCCTTTCCAGACGCCTGCTCAAGAGGGGCCAGCCGACGATGTATCTGAGCGAAGCTCACATATTGCAGAGCATGACCGTTTCGAGCCAATCACGCCATTGTCGGACCATTAAGTGGTCCATCATCGGATCAGCTAACGTTGGGATCGTGGCTTGAAGGTTCTTTCTCAACCAGGTCAATTTGGCATGAAATAATCCCGTTGGATCAACTTCAACAAGCAGTTGCAATGGATCGTTGAGATTCAGGCTTGGTAAGGACTTCTCAACATCGAGTCCGCCCAATCGATGCCAATTGAAGTTTCCTAGTCGTGTACTCTCGGCGAACTGAAGCCGAATCTGCTTGTGACCTTCCGCTTTCAGGCGAAGGGTGCGACTCGATTGGTAGGGAATCGCGGTACCACGGGGAACAACGACACGAGGAACGGCCTTGGAACGTTCAGAGTCGAGCAAAACCAAGCCTATGTCGTATGCTGTGCTGACTTGTGCGTGAGGCAGGCTCATGTCGACTGGCGGGATCAAGTGTTTCGCTTGAATGGCGGCTCCTCGGGCGATGTCCGATTTTTCCATCCGATGGATGGGAGTACTGGGCCCAACCACCTGCTTCACAGCGGTTTTTAATTGGGGCAAACCAAACATATCGCCGATCAACAGGACGCGGCTGATGTTCTTTGGCTCGATATCGGCCAGCTTCATGGCACGTTTCGGCATCGTGTTTAGGTCGTGGATGAGATCGCCTGCAATCTGAAGCAAGTCCTCTCGCGAGATCGGCATTCGGATTTCCTTTTGCCAAGCTTCGAATCGCATATCAATTTTGGGAATGGATAGGAGTCGATCGATAGCGAGCTCCACGGTCCGTTGTAGGCGTGAAGCAACGACCAAATCCTTTCGCACGTCTTCTTTGAATTTGTCGACGAACATCATGGCAAGGTGCTCTGCCAAGCGATGCTGCCAACGAAGCTTTCCACGCTTCCAGTCGCCGGAAGTGCCCAAGCAAGTTACTTCCGTTCCTTCCACGCGGAGAACAGCCGCCTCGCAACATGATCCATTCAACGTAATCGTGAGGATATGTTCCGTCGAATTCCTTCTGCGCGATTCGTTCCCGTTGAGAGTGGACTGCGTCTCCAAGAACGATAAAGCAGCGGCCAAAGGAGTATCGAGCAATTGCAACAGTTCGATGCCAGCGATTCGGCTGGCGGTAACGATGCTCGCTCGATGAAGTTGATCATAGCAAGCAGGAACGGTCAGGACGGCGTGCGTGAGATTGCTGCGGTGCCTCCTCGCTCCATCGATAATGTAGCGAAGGACGCTGGCGGCCAACACTTCAGGCGGAACATTTCGCCCCGCAAAACTTCGATCGATGTACGGTAGTCCAAACCACCGCTGCAATCCATAGAACATTTGCCCCGGACGGCTGGCACGGTAGTTGTTCGCGGACTCGCCAATCGAGATTTGCTCACCGTCGCTCCACAGCATGTTTCGTAGATTGATGTTCGTTCCGTCGATGGGCAGCTCTAACAATTGCCGATTCGAGTCCAGATAGCTTGCTCGCGAATGGATCATTCCAAAGTCGATCCCAATCGCTGCAAGCTCCTTCGATGAAGTCGAATATGAGGAATTCCCGGAGGTTGTCCCTTCTGCTGTCGTTGCACTCGAACCGATCAAGGACTGAATACCGGGCAACTTGGCAGATCGCCGTGTTTCTCGCAAGCCGCATTCTTCGAGAGCTTCAATTATCTCCGTCGCGTCGGAAAATCGATCTTCTGTTTTCTTGGCCACCATGCGCTGAAAGATCGCATCCAGGCGCAAGTCGCAGTCGTTACGCAACTCATACAGCGCCGGTGGAGGAACTTGGCGATGCGACATGGCGATGTGCATGATCTCTCCGCTGAACATGGGATGCCCCGTCAGTAGATAGAAGAGCGTCACTCCCAAGCTGTAAATATCGGTTCGTTGATCGACTTGAGAAGGTCGGTCGATCTGCTCCGGGGACATGTATTCGATGGTCCCCACCAGTTGCTTGCCGGTGGTTTCACGGCGCGAGCTTGACTCAATGTCAGCCAATCCGAAATCGAGAATCTTGAGGACTCCTCGATTGGTGAGCATCATGTTGCCTGGCTTGATGTCGCGATGAATGACCCCCATCGAATGCGCATAGTTGAGAGCACTAGCGGCTTGAACTAGAAAATCGACAGCCTCCGGCACAGAGAGTACACCCTGTGTCGCAACTCGACTGGAAAGGGAAATTCCATCGACGAACTCCATGACGAGGTAATGAATGCTCTCCGTGTAACCAGCATCGAAGGCAGTCACGATGTTGGGGTGCATCAGCTTCCCGATCGCTTGCACTTCCGTTTGAAATCGCTGAACGAAGGATGGATTGACAGACAACAGGTTCGGAAGAATCTTGATGGCAACGTCTCGCTGCATCGTTCGGTGCCGCGCTCGGAATACCTGTCCCATACCTCCTGCACCGATTTGTTCCTGAATTTCATATTCGCCGAGAAGCGAGGGCAATCCATGTCCGGGTTGAATCGAGTCCCCTTCGAGTACGAAGTCGGTTTCATCCGACGCAGCTCCGACCATCCCAGCCGCTTCCAATTCAGGATGCAACAACAATCGCGTGGCCGCATCGGCAGGATGTACCCGCGGGCGATCGGAACCACTTGGCGCAGCTCCAGAGTCTTCTTGAGAGTTATCTCGCGATGAAGACACGAAATCAATTTCCTAGGAAACGAAGATTCATTGAAAGGCTAGGGGTTCAAACCACGCCGGCGAGCCCTCTCGACCTGCTCGAACACTGGTTTCGGACTGGGGTACTCATCTGTAACCGTGGCATGCGCTCTGAAATGTAGCACTTGGCGCACGAGAACCTGTCGAGATTAGGGAAATTCAACTTCCATTATGGGAGGAGATCAGCATTTCTCGCAAACGTTGGTCAACAGGAAATGACGAATTTGACGAGTTTGTTGGCTATTTCGCTCTGCTGTTTTCGACAGCCCGAAAACGAGCTTTGAAAAGCCTCAGCAAGGTTAGGAAGGTCGTGTAGGCCTCTTTCCATGAGATTTTTGACTTTCCAAGCTTGCGCTCTTCGTAACTGATCGGAACCTCCCGAATGATTCCGCCATGCTTGTGAACATGAAACAGAACTTCCTCTAAGAATCCGTAGCCCCGGCAATTCATCGCTTCAAAATACATCTCGGCCAAGAATTCCGATCGGTAGCAGCGGTAAGCACTGCTGAAATCGCGCAAGGGAATCCCCAGCAGCATTCGCGAAAGGATATTCACAGATTTACTGACCAGTTTTCGTCGCCAAGAACAACCGATCAGTTCTCCTCCTGCAACGTATCGTGAACCGATGACAAGATCAGCGGGGCGTCCTTCGACAAATCTCATGCCAAGCAGTCGACCAAGTTGAGTCGGGTGATGGCTCCAATCCGCATCCATATTCAATATCCACGGAAATTTGTAGTCGATTCCCCACTGCATCCCGCAGCGAATGGCCGACCCAAGCCCAAGCTTCTCGTTTCGCTGCAACAGCGATAACGGAAAGCTTGCGCGATGCTGTTCGACCCAATTACCGGTTCCATCCGGCGAACCATCATCCACCACCAGAATATGGGCGGCAGGAACCTCCTCATGGATCGCTGGAATCAGTGTCGGCAGATTCTTTGCTTCATTGTATGTACACAGCAAGATGAGAATGCGATCCTCATTCGGACGGTGCTCAGGGTCGGCGTGCAGTAGCATCGTTTACACTTCTCGAGAAATCAGCGAGGAGGAGTGTCATTTCACCACGAAGTTCACCATGCGACCAGGAACAACGATCGACTTTACGATTTGTTTATCCTTGAGAAGCTCGCTCGTTCTGGGGTCTTGCTTTGCAAGGTTCTCCAAATCGGTTGCGTTGCAGTCGGTCGCAACCAGGATTTTGCTCCTTAGCTTTCCGTTGATCTGGATGGGAATCTCAACTTGATCCGATTGGAGCAGTTCTTCATTGAAGATTGGCCATGGTTCGTAAGCCAAGGTTCGTGACTCTCCAAGAGCCTGCCACAATTCCTCGGCGATGTGCGGCGCCAACGGAGAGAGAAGGAGCACGAACTGCTTCATGATCGATCGCGGACGCGAGTTGTCTTTGGTGAAATAGTTGACGAACTCCATCATTCGAGCGATGGCGGTGTTGAAACTCATCGACTCGATATCGCGTGTCACCGCGGCGATGCAAGCGTGCAGGACTCGCAATTGCTCTCGTGTTGGGTCGATATCGACAATTTGTTCGACCAGCTCGTTGGTCTCGGTTCGTGTGTCGATGATCATGCGCCAGACCCGGTCTAGGAAGTTTCGCACGCCGCTGACGCCCGCCATACTCCACGGTTTGGTCGCCTCCAGCGGCCCCATGAACATCTCATACAGTCGCAGAGAATCGGCACCGTATTCTCGGACGATCGCGTCGGGATTGATGACATTCCCACGACTCTTGGACATTTTGTGAGCGCGACTTTCGACTCGGACGCTTGGATCGCTCGCCAACACGAAAATCTCGCCCTGCTTGGTGACCTCGCTATCCGAGACCTGAACGAGTGCCAACTCCTCTCCAGTCTTCAAGTGAACGATTTTTCCTTCGTCGTTTTTCGTTGCTTCCGAAACGCTCGCTCTCCTTCCATCTTTTGTTTGGTAGCAAGTGAATTCAATTTCGCCGAGAATCATGCCCTGATTGACAAGCTTTTGGAACGGTTCAGGATGAGAAACGTGCCCTCGATCGAAGAGAACTTTATGCCAAAATCGAGCATAGAGAAGATGAAGCACCGCGTGCTCGGCACCTCCAACGTAGAGATCGACCGGCATCCAGGCTTTTTCAAGTTCCAGGTCAACAAAGCAACGATCGTTCCTTGGATCGATGAACCGCAGATAGTACCAACACGATCCAGCCCATTGAGGCATGGTGTTGGTTTCTCGGCGATAACGAACTCCGTCCTTCTCGACGTATAGCCACGATGGGTCGGCTTTCGATAGGGGAGGTTCGGGACGTCCCACCGGTTTGAAATCTTCCAATTCTGCCAGATCGACCGGCAATTCTTCTGGTGCAACCGCCCGCATCAAGCCCGTAGGCTGACCATTCGCATCGAGTTCGTGCAGGATTGGAAAGGGCTCGCCCCAAAATCGTTGGCGGCTGAAGAGCCAATCTCGCAATTTGTAATTGACCGCCGGAGCGCCTAATCCACACGCTGCCAGGTGTTCCGTGATTTTCTCTTTGAACTCTTGGGTGCCTAAGCCGTTGAACTGCTCGCTGTTGATGGCGGTTCCTAGCCCGGTGAAGCAGCACTTGCCAACGTGAAGTTCAGCGACATCAACACCCGCATCGTTCGGCGGAAGGACGACAGGAAGAATCGGCAGTTTGTATGCGATCGCGAACTCGAAGTCTCGTGTGTCGTGAGCAGGCACCGCCATAATGGCTCCCGTCCCGTAACTCGCCAAAACATAATCTGCAATCCAGATCGGAATGGCTTTCCCATTGGCGGGATTTCGAGCGAAGCTGCCCGTAAATACTCCTGTTTTCTTCTTCTCCCCTTCGGTGCGCTCGCGATCGCTCTTTGCCGCCGCTTTAGCGCAATACTGTTCGACTTCTGGTCGCTGCGCATCCGTGGTCAGCTTCTTTGCCAAGCGGTGCTCGGGAGCAATGACCATGTACGTCGCCCCAAAGAGCGTATCAGGGCGCGTCGTATAAACCCGAAGCACATCGCTGTCTTCAACTTCAGGAAACCCTTGCTCCTTTCGATTTGCGAGCCATGCATCGGTTTGCTTCGCTGGGCCAATATAGAAATCGACATTGGCTCCCGAACTTCGCCCGATCCAATCCGCCTGAAGCTTCTTGATGCCGGCTGGCCAATCCAAACCATCCAAATCTCGGAGCAACCGATCCGCATAAGCCGTGATGCGCAGCATCCATTGACGAAGTGGAATACGCTGCACCGGGTGCGAACCTCGTTCGCTTTTGCCGTCGACGACTTCTTCATTGGCAAGGACGGTGCCGAGAGCCGGGCACCAGTTGACCAATGCGTCGGCCTGATACGCCAAGCGAAAGGAGTCCTGATACTTGCGAATGGCAGCTTCACCTTGGACTCGAACGTGTTCCGGGATCGGAAGCTCCGCAATGGGGCGGCCTCGATCGGATCGTGGATCATACCAAGTATCGAATAGGACCAAAAAAATCCATTGCGTCCATCGAAAATACTCGCGATCCGTTGTGGCCAGGACTCGGTCCCAATCGTAGCTAAAGCCCAACATCTTTAACTGGCGAGTAAAATTCGCGATGTTCTCTTCGGTCTTGATCCGGGGAGGCGTGTTGGTTCGAATGGCGTGCTCTTCCGCCGGCAACCCAAAAGCATCAAAGCCCATCGGATGAAGAACGGTCTTGTCTCGCATCCGACAGTAACGAGCCATGATATCGGTGGCGGTGTAGCCCTCGGGGTGCCCCACATGCAAACCATCACCGCTCGGATACGGAAACATGTCTAGGAAGTAACATTTCTCTCCGCTCGGTAACCTCGGCGTTTTGAATGTTGCGTTCTGTTCCCAGTAATGCTGCCACTTGGGTTCAATCTCGGCGGGGTTATAGCGGGGCATGTTTCCTGTAGCTTTCAAACGAGTTTCCAGACGCTTGTCTTCAAAAGTGAAAGAATTTTAGGGAAATGAAGGGAATTCATCAAACGGTGACGCGCCAATCTGGTCCCGATGTGGGAAACGTCACAAACTGTCCTTTGAAATTGTCTTTGACTTGACATGCGAGAAGGCTAAACTGTAGCCGACCGAATGTTATCCGAAACTCGCGAAAGAATTTAAGCGATCCAAATTCGCGTCAGAGTTTCAGTGCGGTGACTTCAAATCTTGGACCTATCCTTGGCGATCTAATATGCTTCAACCGATTCGTGAACTCCAACTTTCTGCGACGCAGCGCGATGCCATGAGAGCTGCTGGGCAATTCAATGCCGAACTGATGGATCATGTTCGGGGGTTCATTCGACCAGGAATCACGACTGGGGAAATCGATCGGATCGTACACGATTACACAACCACAGCCGGACACACTCCCGCAACGCTGGGTTATTTAGGGTTTCCGAAGAGCTGCTGCACGAGCGTCAATGAAGTTATCTGCCACGGCATTCCGGGGGAGTATAAGCTCAAGAACGGCGACATTGTCAACGTCGATCTCACGACGATCGTCAAAGGATGGCACGGCGACCAGTCGGAGACCTTTATTGTCGGCGAACCCAGCGATACTGCTCGTGCGGTCGTTCAATGTGCGTTTGACTGTTTGTATGCGGCCATTCGCGCTCTCAAACCCGGCTGCCCGATCAGTGTGATCGGCGAAACCGTGGTGGGAATTGCCAGCAAGCGTGGATTCAGTGTTGTCCGAGAGTACGTAGGGCATGGACTTGGGCGACGATTTCACCAGGACCCAACGATTCCACATTGGCCCGATCAGCGTTCTCGCCGCGAACACCTCATTCCCGGTTTGTGCTTCACGGTGGAACCGATGATCAACGTCGGAACGCGTTTTACCGCGTTGGATCAACGCGATCATTGGACCGTCCGGACTCGCGATGGAAAACTATCCGCACAGTTCGAGCATACCGTTCTGATGACGGAAGATGGACCAGAAATCTTGACGCTGACCCACAAAGGCCCCCAAGAAGGCCACAAATTCTAGTTTCTGCATCGCGCGTTCCGGCTCGCGGATTCCGGTGCGGATCGCTTTGTCCGGATGACCATCGAAACACTGCGTTTTGTTTTTTGCAGTCCATTCGATATCGATCTTCGAGTTGGGCCGGTTCATGGCACCGTCGCCCTAGCCACCAAGCCGTAGCCACCCAGTGACTTGGTTCCTCGTGGAATTGTAGATAGCACGGAGTCATTTCTAGCGTGGTTCCCAGACTCTCATTTCCGTTATTCCGGACTTCGCGTCGCTGCGATGTCGGAAGATGACTCGCAATTTATTCGTTTTTATCTCTGCGAAGTTGATTTCGTTCATTTCTCCTCCTGTGGGTTCTTGCGGGCGGCGAAACGTTTCACTGACTGCCACCCACGTGCTCCCATCCCAACTCTCGATGCGATAGGAATGCGGCGCCTTAACTCCGCCGTGATCGTCGTAGATGCCAAGTTCGACTCGATCAATCGTTTTCGACTCTCCGAAATCGACCTCCAACCAATCCTCATCATGAGGAGATTCATAACTCGTCCAACGATTCCGTGCATGTGGCGTAAAGCCAACTCGCCCGTCAATCGCTTCATCGACCGTGTCGTACCTGGATGTAAAAGAAGCGCTGGCCTTGGGATAGTCTTCGCCTTTCCGTCGCAAGGCTACATTTCCAGTTTCTGCATTCAGTGGTGCGAACGGTTGGTCTGCGGGCCCCCAACATTCGATTTCGGTCAGACCAACCGCAGAATGAGGTTGCGACATGATCTCCAGCCGAATTTTAGATACTTGCTGAATGGGAAAGCCATGGCGATTCGCTTTTCGAGCTACCGGGATGGAGGTTGTCACCTCCTTCCAGCCTTCGGCTCCACCGAGAAGTAGTCGAACCGATTGAGGAGTCCGGACCGAGCTATGACCTTCGTCGTCCAGCCAATACAGGCGCACTTCATCAATCTTGACGTCGCAACCGAACTCGAGGTCGACGGTGATTGGGGCCGCTTGGTTCTCGGCGGTCCAGCGATTCGGAGGGTGAATGTGGTACCAATAATTGCCGTCGTTGAGCTTCTCGACTCTGGACTCGGAAGCCGTTGAGGAGGCAATCACTCGCGGAAATTCAGTCAGTTGGTTATTGACCGCGAAGTTTGCTCGTCGAACTTTGGACGATGCATCCATGGTGACGGGCGGCAGATCGACTTCGATTTTCTCGATCTTCGGACTCGATGCCGCCAGCGTTCCGTCGATGAATACTTGTAATCCATTTCCTTTGCCATACTTGGTGCCATCCCGATCCCAAACGATGGAAATGGCGTGATGCTGATACACCAAATTGTCGAGAGCGAAATAGTCCCAATCGGTGGGCACGAGGGGGGCGATCTTCCATCGATTCGAGGAAGAGGTCTGCACTCCAACTAAACCGGTGATGACGAGGTCAATGAAACCCGAGTGAAAGTAATGTTCGCTGTGGTTATAGTTGTCGTGCCCTTCCCAGGAACCGGTATCGGGATGGCATGCTTCTGCAATGTAAGGACGGTCTCCCTTGCGGTGCGTGTTCGCGAAGACCTGGAGCAGCTTGACGTAATCCTCGACCGACACATAGTCTTGCTGATAATGCTGAAGCAGATTCGCCATCGCCTTCAATGTCTGGGTTGTGGCGTACGGCCAAGACTGCCCGCTCCACCAACAGCAACTTGGCGAAAGAAGGAACATCGGGTCATGACGTTCGACCGTGGTCGGCCCGTATTCCGCAAAAAAATAGTCGCTGTCCATCAAGTACTTCCAAGCCTCTTCATAACCTGGATCCGGCAGATTGAACTGCCAGGGAACGTAACCGATGAGTTCGCGACCGTGCTGGCTGCCCGCGAATTGGCCAGTCTGGTGAGTGAACGATCCAGCTTGAATGTTGAAACCGTCGCGCTGCTCATCGCGCAAGTATCGCTGCATGAAAAAGGTCCGATCGGGATCCCAAAGCAACTTTTGAAGCGAATCCTTGATAGTCGACGCTTTGCGTTGAAACTCTGCGGCGAGCTCGGGTTTTCCCCCGAGTCTCGCCATTTCCGCGATGGCACGGGCATCGGCCCATAAGTAGCTGTTGAGAGTCGGGCGCAGTCCAGGCGCACCGCGAACAAGGTCCGCCGTCTGCCGACTGTTGATGTTGTATTCCATGCCGTCGTCGTGTCCTGTTTGCCAAAACAAACCGGACTCCGGCACCCAGTGCCGATCTTCCCACCCCTCATAGTTTTTCACGATGTCGGGCAATATATCAGCGATTGCCGCATGGTCCGGGTGAACATGATGAAGGGCCCAAATACCGTCCGCTAGCCAGCAACTGTAGTTTCGAGGTTGTGCCCCTTCGGTGCGAAACCAATAACGAGCGAAATCCAACCCGACTTCGGGGGATCGCAGCCACCTTGCCTCGTAGAGTTGGTGGCCAGCAGGACAACTGATCGCTCCATAAGTACCCGACCAAAACGGTCGATCAATGAATTCGGTGAACGTGTAGCCATCCCTTGGCGAGCCATATGTCAAGTGCTTCGTCAGGAGTTCCCATCGATAGTAGAACGTCGTTTTAAGCTTTGCGTCGGGACAATCAAAGAAGGGAACGTTGTTCCTGTACCAATCGAAATCGCGATTATCCCAGAACGATTGTGCTGCCAACTCACTTTCTGGATTGAGGACGACAAAGGTTTGGGGCACGACCGAGTCGACTAACGGCTCGTCATTCTGCGCAAAAGCTCTTATCCCCAAAATCAAAACCATCGCGGTTAGCCAGCGATGTGTCGAGGCATTCACTGATAAGTAACCTCTATGGAGTCGTGATCAGTCAAGGAGTTCAACGATGAATCGATCATGCATCTCGAAATTTGGCTAGGTACCGCGTTGGTGCCCATACCATCGAATGTGGGCTCGGTCGCAGTAGCCAACCTGATGGTCGCGACACCACGCCACCAACCAAGATTGTACTTGATCGATGGCTGCGACGGAGATTCCTTCCGGCATCATGAGGATTCGATCCAACCGGACTCCCTCAAGACGCAACCCGTACTCCAAGGCCTCCACTGCATCCGCAGCCGATCCCACGACAAACTTGAGCTGATAATCGTATCTGTGTATAAGAGACTGAACCACATCCGGACGACAACGAATTTGCTCATGTCGTCTGAACCAAACTCGATGCGTCGACTGATCTGGGGCGCTATTCGACAATTTTGGGCTGATGGACATTAGGTCACAAGCTAAGTCCACGTCGATGGTTCCTGCGGTCTCGATCGTGATGTGATAGCCCCTTTGCTTAAGCTGGCTACAGAGTTCTGGCAGTTCCGTCGCCATCATCGGTTCACCTCCGGTGATGACGGCGTGCTTTGCGGGAAAGGTTTCTGCTTTCCGCACGACTTCTTCCATGGACATTGGAATCCCTTCGGGTTTCCAAGAAGTGAACGGAGTGTCGCAGAATCGGCATCGCAAATTGCAGCCGCTCGTGCGGATGAAAACGCTGCGCGTTCCAGTCAGCCGGCCTTCGCCCTGACGACTTTCATAAATTTCGCTGATGAACATAATGCTGCGGGGCATACCTGATGGAAGTTCCGCGAATGGCAACTCTCAGGCGATCGGCAAATTGAAATAGACCGATCAGCGCAACGCTGAACCACCGCCAGAATGAGCGGCAGTGCGCAGGCTGTCCTATTTATCGGTACATTTTCAACTGACGCTCTCCCAAGTATGCGTTTCAAAGCTTGGTCTGCTCAACACGGAACATCCGATCGAATGCCTAAATTTGCCCTGGTATCACTTTTGGAAGCTGATGAAATCTGACACAATATCGAACTTTGAAACGATTTGCACGCTTCTGGAGAATTGCGCGGGTGTCAGCACCAACTGAAAACGGATTGGAAGTCTTCGATAACAGCTTCCCCGATAGAGAATACACGATCGAAATCCACTGCCCAGAGTTCACTTCGGTTTGTCCCAAAACGGGACAGCCCGATTTTGGAGAATTGATTTTCGAATACGTTCCCGATCGGTTGTGCGTCGAGCTAAAAAGTCTCAAGCTCTACCTTCAATCGTTTCGAAATCAGGGAATCTTTTACGAAAACGTGACGAACCGAATCCTCGACGAATTCGTAGCCGCTGTCCGGCCTCGTCGAGCTACGCTGGTCAGCAAATGGACCCCCCGAGGCGGCATTCACTCCATCATAACGGCTCGATACGAACGGTCAGTCTAGAACATGGAATCTTTAGTTCACCTCAGTGGATTTGCCGATGAAGCGGCAAACCAAAAAACGATCGAGCAGCAGTTTTGCGCGTTTGCTGCTTTGGGATTACGGTATTTCACCTTGCGATTCATCGACGTTGGGAATGGGATCAAGAACGTCATGCATCTAACGCAAGAGGAGGTCGAAACAATCAACGCCATGCGAGCCGATTATGGCCTGCGTGTGTCGTCGATCGGCTCACCCATCGGAAAAGTCAAATTGCTGGATGTCGATGATGGCACGAACAATCGATACGTACCATTCCAAGAGTACCTTGAAAACGATGTGCGACGAGCATGTTCGCTGGCACACGATTTCGACTCCAAACTGCTTCGCGGGTTTTCGTTCTATCATCCCAGAGGAGAGTCTCCCGAACCCTACGTTTCACAGGTCGTCGATCGCCTTGCTGCCATTGCGGAGGTTTGTCGCTCGGAGGGTCTGATTTTTGGCTTGGAAGTCGAAGCCAATTTGGTTGGCCAGACTGGGAAGATACTATCGATGATTCATCAACAAGTGAATGCTCCCAATTTGGTCCTGATCTTTGACGGCGCCAATTTGGTTTGCCAAGGAATGTCAAAAGCAGAGGTTTGGGACGAATGGAAAGCGATGAAGCAGGGGTTGGGCTGGTTGCATATCAAGGACTATCGAAGGCGCGAGAACTCTGTGGGCAGAGCTCACGTCGACGAAGAGAGTTTGAAGAACTTCGTTCCTGTGGAACTCGGTGAATCGGGACATAGTGAGATCTTCGACGACTTAGTGGGCTACTTGCCGGACCTAGATTCACGGATGAGGCGACTCGGTGCGGATGGGGTCTTCATGGACTTGGAGCCTCACGTCAAAGGAGGTGGACAGTTCGGAGGCTTTAGTGGTCCCGACGGATTTGGCGTTGCGCTCCGAAGTCTATGCCGAATGCTCGACCAAACAGGAGTTCGTTATCGGTTGCGTGATTTTGATGACGTTGTTTCGGTTACTCCTTGACCGCATCCAGCTGCGAACACTGGCCGTCGCCCTCCGTTCAAAACATTTGAATCATTGCACGAGAAAGCATCCAACCATGGCTAAACCCCAAGTCCTTCTGTTACGAGCGCCAGGTACGAATTGCGACGAAGAAACCAAGTTCGCATTCGAACTGGCAGGCGCGGTAGCTCATGCCATTCACATCCACCAGTGGCTCGAGAACCCCAAACTATCCACCAAGTTTCAAATACTCTGTTTTCCAGGTGGATTTAGTTATGGCGATGATATTGCTGCCGGACGGATCCTTGCCTCGCAGATTCATGCACATCTAGGCGAAAGCGTCAACGAGTTTTGCGGGAAAGATCGATTGGTGCTAGGAATCTGCAATGGATTTCAAATTCTCATGAGACTTGGTATTCTCTTTGAGGGCGAGCCAACCAAGCCTCCAGCAACTTTGACCTGGAATGTTCAAGGTCGATTCGAATGTCGGTGGGTCCATTTGAAGGCCGGGAATGCTGAGTGTCCTTTTCTGAAAGGGATCGATCGACTCTATTTGCCGATGGCGCACGCCGAGGGTCGAATCGTATTTCGCGACCCAACATCGGCCAATGCGTTGGCGGAGGGTGGACAGCTCGCCATGCGATATAGCGATGCCAATGGCGAGACCGGCGATGAATTGCTTCCGTTTCCGATGAATCCGAACGGTGCAGAACGAAACGTTGCTGGTCTGTGCGATCGTTCGGGGCGAATCTTTGGATTGATGCCTCACCCGGAGCGGCATCTCTTTCCCACACATCACCCGTACTGGACTCGTCGTTCGGACCAACCACAGCACGGAGACGGCCTCGCGATCTTTACGAATGCGGTTGCCTATTTTGGTTGACTTCCGCTCCGACGAATTCGACTTTGCCCGACGCGATGTCGTACATGGCAACAGAGATGGCAACGCGACCTTCGTCAATTAGGTTTCGCAACGTCTGGCTTTGTTCGACGATCATTCGCGCCGACCTTTGAGCATGACGAAGGGACACACCATTAATGATTTGCGCTTGTTGGGATTGATCGGCAGTGATCCACGCTTCGCAATCTTGTTCGCTGATCGAATGCTGGATTTCGGCCAAGATGCCCGCCAAATTGTTTGGTATCAGGATTCGTGAGTTCAATTTCGATTCGATTGCTAATTGGACAGCTTGGTTGTTGGTATGTGCCATGACAATGATCAATTTCGCACAGGCCGTGTCACACGCGAACTCGACACTCCCAACAACTTCCTTGCAAGGCAAGTTTCCGGTAAGGCGTACACAGAAGAGCGTCCCCGGACCCATGTCGAAGATGATTTCAACTGGAGTTCGAGCACTCGCTCCGCTGACAACAACCGCCAACGGATGATTTCGAGAAGCAATATCGAGCCGCGATTCGATCAAGTCACGGGTGATCGGTTCACCAATTCGAAATCGTTCATTGCCTTGTTCGAGAGTCGATCGAATCTGATCGCTCGTCATGGATTTCTGGATTTCTGCGGTTGAGTGATCGATGAACCGAACGCGATCCTGGGGGCGAACATAGACCTCCTTGAATCCGACCAAGCTGACCTGGATTCCACGAACAGGGGCCACTTCCCGAACAAATTCGTAAATCAGGGACAATATATCCGCGTCAATGTATTCAGTAGACTGAGCGTCAATCAAAAGACTCCCGTTAACAGGTACTGAGTTGAGCGTCTGCCGAATCGATGCGCGATTAAGAAAGCTGACTTGATTGGCCAAGTCGAGTCGCATGACCTCACGATCGATATACTTCTCCAGATATCGTCGGAGAGGCTTCTGCAGATTGCTTCGAAGGATGAAGAGAATGCTAAAGATGAGACCAATAATGATGCCTTTGAGCAGATCCGTGAAAAGAATGGCAACGATCGTCACCAAGAACGGCAAGAACTGATCCCAACCAGCGTTCCACATTTGTTTGATAACTTTGGGACTGGCCAGCTTCCAGCCTGTGACGATCAAGATCGCCGCAAGAACGGATAAGGGAATCAGATTCAGCCAATGCGGCACCACGACGACGCAAATCAACAGTAAGAAACCATGGAAGATGGCTGAAAGTTTGGACTTTGCCCCAGCATTGAGATTGACCGAACTGCGAACAATGACCGAAGTCAGAGGAAGTCCTCCGATCAAACCAGATACGATGTTTCCCACACCTTGCGCGACTAATTCGCGATTGGGCGGAGATACTCGCTTGCGAGGATCTAATTTGTCCACTGCCTCCAGGTTTAACAAGGTTTCCAGAGACGCGACTAAAGCTATGCTGATGGCTGCAAAATAGACGGCGGGATTCCCCAAGGCACTCCATGATGGGGTCACCAAATCTTGCAGCCACTGACCCGTTGATTTGACAATGGGAACAGAAACCAAATGCTCATCCGGGATATCCCAAAATTTGCCCAGTTTGTCAAACGCAAGACTGACAAGCACTCCTAAGATAACGACGACGAGAGGACCGGGAATTCGTGTTTTCTTTAGCAGGGGAACCTTGTCCCAAGAAACCAAGAGTGGAATGGACAGCACACCGATAATGGAAGTACCGATGTGAACATCTCCCCCGGTAAGCGTCACCAGGATCTCAGAAAACGTGTTCAACTGGTCAGGTTGCAAGAACGACAGTTCGCCTTCGGGATCGGTGTCATGACCAAACAAGTGGGGAATCTGCTTGAGAATCAAGATGATTCCAATGGCTGACAGCAATCCCTTGATTACCGAACCGGGAACGAAGTCGGCGATGAACCCGGCTCGCGCAATTCCCAAGGCTATTTGGATAAAGCCCGCCAGGACAACCGCTGCTAAAAATACATCAAAGGCGCCCAGCTGCGCGATTTGCATCGAGACGATCGCAGTCAACCCAGCCGCCGGTCCGCTGACACTCGTCTGAGACCCGCTCAGGATTCCGATCACGATGCCGCCCACGATTCCTGCAATTAGACCCGAAATCGGGGATGCTCCAGATGCAACGGCTATCCCGAGGCACAAAGGCAAGGCAACTAAGAAGACGACGATCCCAGCAGTAATATCCGAGATGAAGGAACGAGCGAACGAAGTTTTCTCCGGTTCAGTCATAATGCAAAACCTCTGATGTCAAATACGCCGCATTCAAAACCAATCCATCTCAACCAAAAGCATTGGCAAAAGTCGGTCTTGGAAGAGGATTTCCGTCTCAAAGTTGGAGGCGAAGCTCAGACAACTTGGGCTTCAAAACGAACGGGCATCGGTGTGGCCGCAAGAGCGTCATTCTCCAAGTCGACAAAGCATCCGGTGCGCTGATCGTATTGCCGAACAGCACCTGTTCGGATGTCGTAATACCATCCATAGATCCGCAGATTGCCGGAAGCGAGTTCCGCAGCAACGCAAGGATGCGTGCTGAGGTGATTCACTTGCACCAAAATGTTCTCCTCGGTCGCAGCCACCAACAGGTCCTCCCCTGAAAGATGCTGGAATTTTTGCTCGACGATTTGCCGAGTAGCCATGGCGTATCGAAACCAAGCTTTGAGTCCCATGAGATGGTCGGGAACAGCATTCTTAAGAAGTGCCTGCATGGCCCCGCATTGAGAATGACCACAGATGATAATGTTGCGAATCCCCAATTGGGTCACCGCGTACTCTACGGTCGCAACCTCTCCCCCCAGCGAAGCACCGAACGGTGGAACAAGATTACCCGCATTTCTAATCTGGAAAAGTTCACCGGGTTCCGTGTTCGTAATGACGTTGGGAAGAATGCGCGAATCGGAGCATGTAATGAATAGAGCAACCGGCCTCTGCTGCTTAGCCGCTAAGTGTTCAAAGAAGCTTTTCTGCTCTGGGTAAACGTGCGTGCGAAAATCATGGACACCTTGAAGAATTTTTTTCCATTGTTTTACCTCAGTTGCTGTCTTTCGGACGAAATGGGTTTCGATCGAGGCCTGCTCAACTTCCAAGAAGCCCAACCTTCGAATTCGATAACTGCTCAACAGTACCTTGTTCGCTTTCCTGGTCAGCGAAGCGCTTCGACACCGTCAAAGCAAGAATCACCTGTGAACGCCTGGATCAGCAAGAGAGCATCCTGGGTCCACCAGATTGTCGCCCCAGTCCTGCTGGAAATGGCTGGGGCAAACACAATCCAAGTCGCGTCAGATCGACGCATCATGACGATGCACGCTAACAATGAAGTGGCAACGTTCTGCCGTGCAGCGCGAATGTAGAGCAACAACTAGATCGAAAGAGACCGTCCCACCTCGCCAACAGAATGCAACTTGTCGATCGTTCCAAACGAGCGCAGAGACGAACACGGCGACTGACTCGAAGCCAATCTGCCGAGGTCGCTATATTCGCTTCTCTTGATTCGGATTGCGATGCATCTTCGACTGGAACGTCCGATTCTTGAGCCAGCACACGGATCAAGGAGCTTGGAAAGATGGGAGCGACATGAATCGTCATCACGACGACCGCCAAAGCAGCCGGCAAGCATTGCTTTATGTATGAATGTCGACTCAACATTGATATTCCGCGTTCGGACAACTTCATCTCAGCACGATCACGCACGATCAGGAATCAAAAAACTATAGGCAAACCTCGCATGAGTTACAATGTGAAGTGATTCACCTCGTATTTCGTCCCGCGCTCCGGACCATCGGAGCCATTTCTTTCGCGACCTCCTGCTCGTTATGCGCAGGCTTGTCTTCGCCGACAGCACCGCGATCCCCTTCCTTTGGCTCATTCACCGTTTCCGTTTTGGTAGAAATGCTTTCGGACGTGGAATCTGCTAAACGAGTCACGAAATTCGCCCAATATCCGTCCAGGAACCTCTGGCAGGCGAATAAATGCCCTTGGTCCAATTCGCTCTTGGCTAAAAACAGACCGCTTCTAATGGATCGTCGCTCTTCTTCGGTCAAGAAGCAATCGTAGAGATGAAGATCGTCGATCCAGATCCTGCCAGTTGACAGGAGGTCCATCGTCAGATTGATGTTTTCACCGTGCCCCTGGACTTCATCGAAGATGAACGGAACAAAAAGAAATCGCCAAGGAGAGTCGCTTTGCGCCTGATCTACCGTTATCTGAAGATCGCGTTCGAAACGCTCAGATGGCCCAGAGCTACCTCTTATGCCGATCCGAAGCGACACCTGTTCCGTGGGACTAGCTGCATCGGTCTTGATCCACATGCCCACGGCGATGCGATTTTGGGATGGCCAGTGCAAACCCGTACTCTGAACCCAGGTTGGCGTGGAACCTCGATTTTCGATCATGAGTGATGCCGATCCTCGACGCATGACTTCTCGGTCGACTCGAATGCTCGCCGTTGGTATCTGCGAAATCACCCAACCTGTCGGATGATGGTCAACTCCAGCATCCTCAAAGCCACCGTTCTCCACGTCCTGACGTCTTGGAATAGGTTGAGCGAGAATCTTCACCTTCGATTCGATCGCATCCAGCGCCTTTGTCAATGACGCCTTGACTTGAGTCTCTGCTTGGTGTCGCCAGCTAACCAATTTGGGACTGGACTTTTCGAACTGAAAAACAACGGCATCGAAAGGAGGCACTTCGATTGCACTAAGTGGTTCATCCTTCGATGGCACAGTTCGGTCACCTATCCATTGGCTCCATTGCTTGGGTGCGGGGCCGTCCCATTGAAAAGAGGCTTTCTCTTTCCAAGGAGCTTGATTGACGAGAAGCAAGTAGCTTGCACCTCGATAAGTTCCTATTCGCAAAACAAGGCTGGATGTCTCTTCGTCTTCCAATGCAGCCACGCGAGAGAATTTGACTGGAGGCAGTCGCATCCAAGTTTGAAGTAACTGGCGGCACTGAAACTCTTGGCCGACGGTCGCTTGCCAGCCGCCGTCTGCTAGGACAAGACAATCGTCGCCCGCTATTCGACGCGCCAAACGCGATCGAGCTTGATTTCCGACGTACTGCATTTGCGGGTACAGCCAAGGCTCCCACTTATTCTCAGGGAACGGCCCGGTCCCATTCATCACCACTCGAATCGCCGTTGGCTGCTGAACGATCTGAGCACCGGATAATGGCAAAAGCGAAAATGCTGCATCGAGTCGTCGATTGAGAGATGTATTCCACGACCACTGAGATTCACTTATGGATTGAAGTGGTCGCCAAGTTTTTCCGCGAAGGGGGATGAGATCGGGATATTTGGACATGGCATCAAGAGAGATGCCATGTCCGGCCAAGACGATCAATGGGTCTTCACTGGCCGCAACCGGATCGACGAAATACTCGGAACTCGGTTGCTGATCGAAGCAACTGCTTGTGGAAAGGAAGAGCTTGCGACCGTTCCCAGCCATGCGTTGAGCGAGCTCCGCATAGAAACTGGTAAGTTCCGCCGCGCGCCATGCGCGCCATCGCATGCGTTCCTGACGGTTTCCAAGGACCTCGGACCCTGATATCGCGGATGTTCGAGTAGCTGCATGCTCCAAGTAGCGCTGCAACTGCTCTGCATCATCCCCCCATGCATCTCCTGCGAACGAAAAATGACTCTGTGGACCAAGCCGTAGCCAAACTCCCGCCCAGGCGGCGTGCTTCGCATATCGCTCATTCAGCTCGTCAAAAAGTCGAAGCGCCAATTGTTGGAATCTCGGATGCAGCGGATTATACATCCGACGCGGTATCCGTTGCTCGGCATGAAGCTGGGCCTCCTCAGGCCATAACCGAGATTGAAACAAATTCGTTTCTCCTTCGCGAATGGCTTCTTCAAGTTCAGCAATGGGAGAGTTTAGATCGACTTCCAGTACCAATCGGAGTCCCTCGCGCTCGAAGACGCGCATCAACAACTCGACAACATCCTTCGGAATTGGGTCTCGGCCGTCACTATGAAAGACACCTCGATCGAATCGTGGCGTCGGTCTCAGGGACGTGGAAGGAAACAAAGCACCTCCCTCGGAAGCGATTGAAAGGATAGCGCCGTTATAACCCGCCCAATGGCAGTAACTCGCAAAACGATTTGCGGCCGTAAGGTACGTCGTCCAGTCTTCAAAACAGCGATTCCCACTCGCATCTCTGACTTCGGCGGCTCCAAAGAACTTCCAAAAGAAGGGACGATCAAAGTGGACAGCTACCAGTCGTCGGTCGTTTGTCATCTCGAAAGAAGGACTGACATTGAACCGGTGCGGGGCTTCCGCTGTCCAGGGAGGTAGGGAAACAGGTCCGGCGAGAATCTCGATCCGTTGAATCATGGCTGAATGAAACCGATCCAAATTGTGGATCAACAACGTCGAACGATCCGAACGCGGCCAAAAAATCCAACGATGCTCCCCGGTTGGAGAGTCGATCGATTTGTGCATCAAACTAGGCTCAATCAGCATCCCCGTATCTACATTCAATGGACGCACAGCTCCCGTAGCGTCGGGTTCGAGCACGCTCAACACAATGCGATGTGACCGATCCAGTGGCGCTCGAACAACAACAAGATGCGGTTCGTTCGCATGCAGATTTCCCAGTGCTAGCCATTCGTATCCCGAAGGCGCGATTTCCAGCGGATTCTCCGGGGATCGCAAGGTCGGCGAAGCAACATCGCTTGGCGGATGGCCGAACCATTTTCGTCGAATATCACGCCTCGGAAACAGCTTGGCAGTGTTGCGTTCGCGATCGACTTCAGATCGGGTTAAGTCGATCGCTTTCCAATCATTCAGAGACTCTCTCTTCGATAGAGTTTCAACCACGACGAACTGTACGCTCCGCTCGATACTCGAATCGCGGACTGCAAGCGAGTCATTCTTTCGGCGCGTCTCCATTTGCACGCGTAGCGTGTAGACACCTTCCTTGTCTGGAACGTGGATCGGTCCGATTGCGATGGGTTCCATACTGCCTGCATCATTCAACGTGACATTTCGCGATTCGGTCCGCCAAATTTTTCTGTTCGCATCGGATACGACTTCGATGTTCAATCGTGCGTCCCCAGAAAGAAGGCCAGTACGAACCGGCAGTAGGTGTGGACTCCATTCTTCTCCCGGCACGAATACTAAGTGCGGTCGGCCAACGTCAACACGCAGGATATCGCTGGTCGTTCTTTCAATCACGATGCGATTTCCAGTGTTGTCGAGATGAATCGTTCTCGGCTTCGACTGAATGCTCTGCAATGAGAATTGGTGCGACTCGACGACATCCGCGTCTTTACGTTCTTGACGGCTCTCTGGGCGGTCACTGCTGTTGAGGCAACACTCAAGCCGAAGTTCCTCGCAATCATCTGCTCGAATTTCGACTTCGAACCCCTCAAAATCAGTTGTTGGCGTTTGGAAGTGAACAACATGATCATTTTCGCTGTAAGCCGTGGTGGTACTCCACGGTTGAACACCAAGATGCCTCGATACCGCGATGGTCCCCGAATCGATGGAAATCTTGCCCCTCAACGGGCGCGGTGCTCCTCCTCCCCACGAAACACGAATTCTCCAAATCTCGGGTTCCTGTCCGTGTGAAGTACGATCAGAACCGAGAACATCATCGAGCGGGCTCAGCAGCAACGCCACTAAGGCGGCATACACCATTGCTTGGAGGAGCCGCCTGCATGACGGATCATTTCGGTTTTGATTGCCCTGTGCCAAGTCACACCAGCACATCGTCAAGGTAATTGAAGGTTGGAACTTCCAAGTGGCCGTCTTGGAATACTAATCGACATCCGCGATGAAATTCCACGTGAATCGCGGAGCATTCCGCAAAACAGGAGCGACTTTCTGCTGCGTTCGTTCGAACGCTACATTTGCAAGCTTTTGTGATGGAACCGATCCATGTCTCGCGGAATGTCGTGCAGACTTCGACTGACGAATCGAACTTTGCAATCATCGGTTGATGCCGTATGCTCAGCTCAAAGCGTAGACAAATCCCAAGCTCTCGGCCATTTTTCTAAGCTCGCGATTCCCCATTTCGAGGCCTTTCAAGTCGCAGTAAGCCCACCGCGTCGTTAGGCAAGTCTTAACCAATCCGATTCGCTAGCTAACTACTTCTTTCGTATGAATTTGGGCGGGCGCTTCTTGCTCGAACGTGAACGGAATGTACAAGCTGATGAAAAGTGCGGCTGAAAGTGCTTTCCAAGGCATCCGATCGCCGAAGTTCGATATGATGAAAGCGCCATTTTCTTCACGACAATGCTAGCCAACAATTGATGGCATGAAAGTAAACCCAAATGCAAGTTGTACACCATGGAGCGCATGAAGGCGTAACAGGGTCCTGTCACGAACTCCAGATTACCGATCGCCGATCCATTTTAGTAGACTGCGGCCTGTTTCAGGGAAAGGACGCCGATAAGCATCTCGACCGCGAAATCGACTTTCGGTTTGACCATGTCGATGCCCTGCTACTAACCCACGTCCACATCGATCATATTGGTCGTACACCATATCTTTTGAGAGAAGGATTTCGACGGCCGATCTACTGTACACCACCGACGGCAAAACTGCTTCCGCTGATGTTGGAAGATGCGATCAAACTTGGGATGACTCGTCGCTCGGACATAGTGATTGATATTCTCAAGGAAGTTCGGCGGCTGACGCGTGTTGTTCCCTATGATCGGTGGGAAAAGATGGATGGCGGCCTTCAGTTTCGCTTTCAGCAAGCCGGGCACGTGCTCGGCTCAGCCTACATCGAAACGGAGTATCAAGATGAGCGATTTGTATTTGGCGGTGACCTGGGATCGACGCACACTCCACTCATTCGCGATCCCGTAAGCCCCGAAAGGGCCGACTTCTTGGTGCTTGAAAGTACTTATGGAGATCGGCTGCATGATGGCCGCGAGCGTCGAGTAGAAAAACTCGAACAAATCTTATGCCACACACTGGCCAACAGTGGCGTCACCATCATACCTGCGTTTAGTTTGGGGCGAACGCAAGAATTGCTTTACGAGATGAACCAGATCTTTGAGCATATCGAAATCCGTCAATGCCGTTCTTTAATTCATGCGATCGATGTGATTGTCGATTCGCCGCTGGCAAATCGACTCACATCTGTCTACGACGACATGCGCGAGTACTGGGATGACGAAGCCATCCGATTGCTCAGTATCGATAATCAGCCTCTCGCGTTTAAGAACCTTTTTGAAATCGACAAGCAAAGTCGCCATCAAGGAACGATCGAATACCTGAAACGACAGAAACGCCCTGCCGTAGTCATCGCGGGAAGTGGCATGTGTACAGGTGGACGAGTTATCGATTGGTTGAAACATTTCATTGGCTTCGAGACGACGGACATCGTTTTCGTCGGCTATCAGGCGGAGGGAACTCCAGGACGTCAGATTTTGGACGGCGCCCCTTCCGTAACACTTGAAGGCAAAACCTATCCCATCCGTGCGAAGATTCACAAGCTGACAGGCTATTCGGCCCACGCAGATCAAAGCGATTTGATTCGATTCGTCGAAGGAATTCCTACGCCACCACGTGAGATTCGGCTCGTTCATGGAGAGGCGGGGCCGAAGGAGGCCCTGCAAAAGAAGTTGCAGGAATTGGGTTACAACGCAACGACCGGAAATCCGGCTACCCCAGCTTGTTGAAAGAGAGTCCGTCCGATGTGTGGCATTGCTGGAGCCGTATGGTCCTGCCCCGAAGCCGCCGTGGAGCGGGCCACGCTTCAGCGCATGACGGAGTCTCTCTCTCACCGCGGACCTGATGATCAGGGCATCGCTTACCATGCTTGGTCTCCGTCCCTCCCGAATCAACAAGGCCACGGTTGGGGATTAGGCTTTCGACGTCTCTCCATCATCGATCTCGCGACCGGTCATCAGCCGATGAGCAACGAAGATGACTCGATCCACATTGTCTTCAACGGAGAAATCTACAACTATCACGAACTGCGCCGTCGCCTCGAAGGAAGTGGTCATCGATTCAAGACGGAAAGCGACACCGAAACCATCGTCCATCTCTATGAAGACCTCGATACTGATTGCTTTGCTCACCTAAACGGCATGTTTGCCATTGCGATTTGGGATGGCCGTAAGCAGCGGCTTATCCTCGCTCGTGATCGGATGGGAGAGAAGCCCCTATTCTATTGTGAACAGTCGCATCGGATTAGCTTCGCCAGCGAATTGAAAGCCTTGATGCTGCTTCCCGGCTTTCGCCCGCCAATCGATCCAGGAGCAATCGATCTGTTCCTCACTTATCAGTATGTTCCCCACCCCTTCTCTATCTACCAGGGTGTTCGAAAATTGGAACCCGGACATTTTCTGGTCTTCGAAGGCAACCACGCTCAGACTCGACCTTTTTGGAACGTCGATTGGAGTGCGGAAGAGCCAATGAGTTATCGCGACGCTCAGGACTCCGTGAAATCACTTCTCGACGACGCTGTTCGATTGCGACTTCGAAGCGATGTTCCCTTGGGCGCCTTCTTATCGGGCGGCATTGACTCGTCGCTCATCGTTGCTCTGGCTCAGAAGCACCTTCCCCATCCCATTCAGACGTTTTCGATCGGCTTTCCGGTCAAAGATTACGATGAAACACGATTCGCCCGATTAGTTGCCAACCACATCGGATCGAAGCATCGAGAGTTTGAAGTGTCACCCGACGCGGTCAGCATCCTCGATCAGCTCGCCTATCATTACGATGAACCGTTTGGGGATTCGTCTGCGATACCGACCTGGTATCTATCAAAGTTGACACGCAATGAAGTCACCGTGGCTCTCAGCGGCGATGGTGGCGATGAACTGTTCGCTGGATACGACCGATATCGAGCGGTTTGGCTGAGTCAACGTTTGCAGAGCGTTTTGCCACTCAACAAGCTTCTTCCGGTGAGACTGATACAACGTCTTCCTTCGTCCGACCGCCAGCGATCTTTGCTTCGTCGCGTCAAACGCTTCGTCGAAGCGCTCGACCAGCCGATCGCAAAACGCTACTTGAACTGGATTCAAATTTTTAGCGAAGCCTCGCGAATCTCGCTCTATCGTGAAGATTTCATCGAGCAACTACCGAATCGTGATCCCGTCGATTTTCTGGTCACGGCTTGGAATCGCGCGCTGCACCGCGACATCATCACTCGCGCTTCGCTGGCCGACATGCAGACCTACATTCCTTGCGACCTGATGACCAAAGTTGATATTGCCTCGATGGCGCACTCGTTGGAGGTTCGCCAACCTTTTTTGGATTTCCGTTTGGTTGAGCTGTCCATACGTATGCCGTCGCAATGGAAGTTCCATCGCCAGACAGGGAAACGCATCCTTCGTGAGACCTTTGCGAATCTGCTACCTAGTTCGATTTGGAGACGGCCTAAAATGGGGTTCGGCGTTCCCCTCGCAGAGTGGTTCAAAGGGCCTTTGCGAGCGACAACGGAGTCGTTGCTGCTGGACACCGCCGCACGTTGTCATCAATTCTTTCGACGAGAAGCCATTGAAAACTTGATGCAGGAGCATCTAGCGAATCGAAGCAATCATGCCTACCGTCTGTGGAATTTGGTTATGTTAGAGCAATGGCTTAGACAATGGACAAACTAACTTCCTAGTTCAACAGTGCGCCCTACCAGAGTGATACAAGGAGTGGCATGAAGCCCATGAGCAGCTCAAAAAAAGTGATGAATGAGCTCGAGCTCGAACTTCCGAGGGACATTCGAGAAGTGCTCGATGGTCGCATCTCGTCGGAGGACTTCGTCGGAGAGTTCGACCGTGTTGTCGAAATGGAAAAACTCTTGGACGGTTCCGTGGAATTGCTTCGCCCCGGCATGATGCCGCCCGATTTCTTTCCAATCCTTTCCAACAACTACGGCGACTTTTTGTGTGTTCGCATCGGTCTCGATTCCCAGGTTTCAGAAATCTGCCAGTGGTACCATGGCGGAGGCGATTGGATTCCGTACGGAAACTCCTTGGCAGAAGCCATCCTCTATGATTCCATGCGATCGGCATGGATGATAAATGACAACCAGTCGATGCTCCCCTACGCACTCGCGTCCTGGATCTCTGAACATTTGCAGACCGATCCACGCGAACTGGAATCGCTGTGGAACCTGTTCTCTTCGGGAGAAATTCATGACGCCTTGAAAATGATGTTGAGCTGTGGATGGAGTTTCGAAGTCGTCCATCGAGACCTCGTTGAATTTGCATTATCCAGTCCTCTTCGCTTAAGCCGCGATTCGATGCTCCTGCAACTAGCTGGTCCAAACGAATTACAGCGATGGCGTTTCGATGCGGATTTAGTCCCTGAGGATTTGAGAGGGCGAGTATCGCATATTCTTCAGAAACCGATTCATGAGTGGTCGGCGCAATCCTGGCCCTTGGCGGACGAATTGGCTCGCCGAGTCCTCCATCATCGAACCGACCTTGCGTGGCCCTGGCACATCGTGGGTTGGGCTCTGATGAAACGAGGCGAGAACGAGCAAGCGTTGTCCACATTCCACGAGGGCCTGCAGGCTAGCGTCTTCACCGATCAAGCGGTAACCATGCGAACTCATTGGTTCGATTCCGCTTACGGAAAGTTCAGTGCCGCGCAAATCGCGGAATTGGACAGCTTCGGCGATCGCGGGAACGATTATCTCAGGATGCTCTTGGCAACCGACTCGGCAAAGACTGCAACCGAGCGAGTTTCAGATTATTGGAACAACCAAGCACACCACTGCGAACCTTCTCAAATTACCAATCTGTACCGATATTGGTACTCGGCTGGATGGGACTTGGGCTGCGTCCGCTGGCAGCGATTTCCAGAAATCTTCACCGGACTCATCCAAGCAACCAAATCCAGTGCTCCTTCTCTCTTTCGACTCATCTCCCTTCATCGGAAGTCATTGCTCAACTGCAACCACCTGAGGCACCAGACTTCGTAGGATTGTTCGATGTCTTTTCGGCCTCGCGGTGCGAAGGAATTTGGCCCTCGACGCCACCTTCTTCGAGCTGACGTCGGCGACGAATACGTGATTCTTTGTTCCGTTCCGTTCCGTTTCTCGATTTTTTTGCAGAGACTCCTGACGACTGGAGAATCTCAGTCTTCCAATCGGAACAATCTTCGTTCTGAGGCCGTCAGATTTCGATGGAATTGGTTCCATACTGAATCGAGATCGAGAGGAAGGATACAAAGTTTTTCCTGAAAATCGAGCCACTCGGATTCCGAAGCGTGGAACGGTTGCCAGTGAAATCGACCGGAACCAACATAAAGAAATGGCGAGGGAATTGGCCGAGGAATCGCATGTAATCGATTCCCGGAGTCAAGGTCCCAGATCCAAATTTCCCGCTCGCCCAAAATCGAGACGAAGCTCTTCGTGGGATGAAACGCGATCGCCAGCGCATTGCCGAAGGTTCCCAACTCAAGGACACGGTCCATTGCAATTCGTGACCTGAGAATCACTCGTCCTGACGGTTCTAGAATAGCAATCCAATTGCCATCCGGACTGATTCTTGCGTAGTCACAGTCGATCGAGTTCGGCTCTCCAACCAGGGACATGGAGTCCGTCGAAAAGATCATTGCGCGATACTGACTCGCAACGTTGTCGGTGCCACTCAGATTTTGATCGTGACCGTCACCGTCTCGACCTGACTCGACCAGGGCAAGTCCGAATTGATTATCTCCGAAGAATGATGCCGACTGGATTCTGCCTCCGAAATCCAAGCTTTCTACCGATTTCGTTCGCAAGTCGTACTTTCGAGCGATCGAATCCTGAGCGATGATAAAAAGTTCGTTGGAGGATTTCGCGAACTGAATATTCTCAACCAATGCCTCACTCACCTGGAAATTCTCAACAAGCCTTTCTTTTCCAAGATCCCACAGTTGCACGTTTCCTTTCGCATCTCCGGTTGCCAGTAAGAGACCATCTGGCGAAACCGAGGCGCAAGAGAGAGGAGCCTGATGTTTCGCAAACAGCTTAAAGGTATTGCCCTCAACCGAATAAATTCCAACTTCTCCAGTAAACAAACCAACTGCGACGTTTCTTGAAGTGCGAACCGGAGTGATAAACGCGAATGGTGACCGAAAGCCCGAAGAATAATGCCAATGCTTGGAACGCATATCCAAGTTGACCAGTCGCCAGGAGCGTGTCACGATGCCAACCTGATTGGATTCAGGATCAATTACCAGGGATATCGGCTCCGAGTTGAGACTGGCGGAACTTTTGAGCTGTCCCGTGCCGAGATCGTAATACTGGATGGATGAAGTGTTGCTGTCGACATGGTTGGCGAAACCAATTCCAGGAAAGAGAGGGGCGTGCCGATAAACTGCGACCACGTCGCCTTTGTGAAACCCGACCGCGCTTGCAATTCGATCATTGAGTTTGATTGAATTGGATGCGTTCACATCCCAAAGGCTGGTTCCCGTCTTCGCGT
>JBBIUE010000010.1:72557-82776 GCA_037440405.1 Pirellula sp.
AAATTACTACCAGCGGCAAACTTGGATGGACGCGAAAATGCGATAGGGCCGACAGTGGTTGGGTTCCCAGCAACTTGCCATTCGACATTTCCCAACAATACAAAAATCCATCTTTGTGGAAATGAGACCCGAACAGCAGGTTCTCATCAGGGCTCAATGAGATGACGTCTAAAGGGGAACCGGAAGCAGAAAACTCCTGCTCTGGTGACGCATCATTCTCCGTCCAAACGAGTATCTTACCCACCCCGTCAACGGAAACGATCTTTTGGGCTCCCTGGATACCTAGAACCTGGACAACTCGATCCGTCAGTTGGATGGTACGCGTGGTATTCCGCGTTTCAAGATCGACAATTTTGATCCTGCCATCGTTGTAACCAAGAAGAAGATACCTTCCCCCTTTGCAGAAATAGTGACAGTTCACACGGTTTTGGCCCGCCTCGATCCAAGTCTTTTCTCCAGACGACAAATCGAACGCGCAAACTTGGTTGCTGGTGGTCACCACGATGCAAACATTGAATTCATTGATAAAGACCGCATCATCAATCCTGAAACCAAGTAGATGGTATTCTGCGAGGCGCTTGGCAGATGCTCTGTCGTAGACATGAACTAGATCTTCATGAAAGGTCGCGATCTTTCGTTCAAATGCGAATTGACTATTGACCCTTCCGTGAAAAACTTCCGAGTGCTTCGAGGATTCCTCTTCAATGAATCTCGTTTCAATGAACGGGGCCGACCCGTAGATCGCTAGGTCATTCACTACTGCCACATTTCGATCGGTTGGGATGTCCTCCGAAAGTTGAGGTCCAAACTTCATGCGATCTTCTTCAGTCGTTGTTCGCCAAAATCGCAAAAAACCGTCAAAGCCGACCGTAGCAACGAAATCGCCCGAACGATCACAGTCCAAACCATAAATTCCTCGTTCGTGTCCTCGGAACGTCGCCATAGGAACCTCAAGAGTTCCGTCGAAAATCTTGATTACATCATCGGTCGTTACGAAAATGCGATCTCCATTTCGACTGAATAGAACTTTTCGAGGACTCACATCGAGCAACACTTCGTTCATGACAAATTGACTAAGGGGATCGATCAATAGCAATTCCTTGCTCCCTTCCATGTACAAGACGATTTCCTCTTGAAATGGGGAAACCGCGAATCGATTTTTGCGATTTCGGGCAAAAGGAAGTGTCGAAGCATCTTTGGTCAAATAAAACTCCGTTCCACCAACGCGGCTCACCAACAAGACTCTTCCATCCGAGTTAAAGGCAATTCGAATCACATCTGCGGGAGGGAACGAAACTTCGAAGATCGAACTCGCGTCGTCGGTCTTCCAGACATGCAACTTGCCGGAAATGTCGATCGAAGCAGCACGAGTACCATCGGGGCTCAGGACAGAACGCGCAACCTGCTTCGAATGCCCCTGGAACCGGATTCGTCTTTCGCCGTTCTGCGATTCGAAGACTCCGACGGAGTTGTCATCACACGGCAGCGACACTAGCTTGCCGTCAGCGGAGAAGCTGTTGGGGTCAGCAACGAGTGCGGAGCTGCCGAAGATTGTGAGAAATCTGTTTGAATTGGGCGTCAAGTCCCACAAGACTGCTGGCCCAGCTGCAACGGTGTCCGCAGGAATAGGTAGATTGGCATTCGTGAGCTGCGATGAGGCGAAAAGCGCATTGTCCGAACCGGGCTGAGCACAGGTGCTTGAAAGTCGCGGGCCGGCTTTTAACTCCTTCACGAGCCGACCGGACTGGATCTCGTAAACTCGCGAAGGGATGATCGAGCCGGATTCTCCCAAAGGAGAGATCAAGCAGTATTTGCCGCTACCGCTGATCGTCGGTTGATAAATGGCCTTTGCATCGAGGGGAATGAGCGCATGTTCATAATTGTTTCTGAGCGCGCTCCAAATCGCTTCATTCACCTCGGGTTCAGAAGTTCGCATGGCGGCTTCCCGGGCTAATGCTAAGGCGAGCCCAGGGTTCTTCTGAACATGTAACGAAGACTGAGCCGCTAGGCGCAGACCTTCAGACGTTCGCAGAAGATTCTCAGCTCGCTGTCGCTGTTCCTTTTCAGCGACTAGCGAATTCCAGATGGCTCCGGAAGCGGCCAGGCTCGTCAGCAACGTGAAGATGATCGTGATACCCGCAGCAATGGCGAGTGATTGATTTCGGGCAATCCAACGTCGAACAGTTTTCGTTAGAGACGCTCGCCTCGCGAGAATCGGTTGATCCTGAGCGAATCGACGCAAGTCTGCCGCCATATCTGCAGCAGACTGATAGCGGTCCTGCGGGAACTTGTCCGTTGCCTTCTGAATGATGATCTCCAGCTCTTCAGGGATATTGGGGTTGATCAGTCGCAGGCGTTTCGGATCTTCAAAGGTCACTTGCCGCAAAATCTCTTGGGCTGTCGAACCACTGAACGCTTTTTGTAGCGACAGCAGTTCGTACAGGGTGATTCCGAGCGAGTAGATGTCCGTTCGATGGTCCACCAAGAAACGTCTCCCTGAAGCTTGCTCTGGACTCATATATCGCAACGTACCAACGATATCACCCGAGTGCGTTTCTTTGGGCAAATCTTGGATGATTGCCAATCCGAAGTCCGTGACCCAAGCGTGTCCGGAATGGTCGATCAAGATGTTCGACGGCTTAATGTCTCGATGAATCACCCCCTGCTCATGAGCGTGCTCAAGGGCATCTGCAATTTCGGCACCAAGCTCTGCTATGGTTCTGAAAAGCTGACTGGTGTTCGTATGTCCGCGTCGCGAACCGAATGCCGCAGCGAAGTCATCCGCATTCAAGGGCGATCGAAATTGCGAGGGCTTGGCCGAGGCGGTGTTCTTGGGCGAATGGATATCGCTCTGAATGGTTTTCGATTTGGCTTTTGCCTTCGTGTCGCTCTTGCTTGGAAACTGCTGACTCGACACGAAATCATGCAACAACTTGATCATCGTCGCCAAATTGTTGCCTTCGATCAATCGCATCACGTAAAAGTGATAGTCTCGCTCACAGCCGATATGATAAACGGGAACAATGTTCGGGTGACTTAATTGGGCTGCCGCTCGGGCCTCCCTCTTGAAGCGGTTCAAGTGATTCGTGTCCAGCAGAGCAGTCGGGAGCAGCGCTTTCAAAGCAACGCGTCGATTCAATGCTGTTTCGATTGCCTCGAAAACGATTCCCATTCCACCACGACCAATTTCATGCAGGATCTCAAAATCGGTCAGAGCCATCAAACCGCGTACAGTGGACTCGTAACGTGCATTCTCATTTGCTCGCTTGATCGCTGAGGGACCTTCGGCGATGGTTACACTCATGGACTGCGTCAAACGCTCATTCCCCTGGTGTTCTGTAGGCTTGGCCTGAGATGATTCTGACGCGCTTGCAGAACAATGATTGGGCCCGGACATGTCTTCACCCTTTCCTTGCGACGGAATCAATGCACCACGATCGTTATTCTCGCAGAAACGGCGACACGACGCAACAATTGCAGGGGTAAATAATTTATCAGCAATATCTGTCGCTACAGAGAGATGGCTAGAATCGACACTCCATTGAGAGAACAACGCAAAAAAAGCTGCAACACGAACAAATTATCCACGTTTTTGCATCCTTTTTCAGGCTTTGCGAGGAAAGTCCTGGACCTTCGGTCGATCGTTCGAGACGCAAATCAAAAGGATGTATTTGTTGTAAAATGGAGAGTATCCGCAATTTCGTTCACTTTCTCATGGGTCAGTCGTCTTGGGTATCACCGTCTTCTACAGCGGCCGAATCGCCGAACTTGATCGAATCGAAGAAATGGAGGATCGCGTCATCGATCTGGCCTTGGCGATAGGAGGGCTGACGAATCTGTGGCGGAGTTGGTCGAAAGTACCTCCCGGCCGAGTTGTCCGGGGCTTGATTGCCAATCTGTTTCCCGGCCAAGATTCGATAAGTCTCTTGGTTTCTCCGGAAGGCTGGTTGGTGCCGCTGCACGAAATCTCTGCCGCAGAAGAGGAGGCATTCAGCGGGCCGCCGACGTGTTGGGTCAAAACACAATTCGGCTCACTGGAGGGACATGTGGCCCTGGTCGAACTCCTGCGGTTTCTCAAACGGGAGTTTTTTCCTGATCTCCAAGTTCAGGACGAAGGAGAGTATTGGGAGTCCCGCGATTTGAAGCGGCTCCATGCAAAACGAATTCAAATGCAAACCATGATCGGTGAGTTTGCTGATCAGCTTTGCATGCACGGGTTGTCCCCAGAAGCTGCAGAAGACACCAACATTCTCGTTCATCGAATCGAGCGCGTTGCGGAGCAGGTCCACCGAATACTTAAACGCCCTCTCGAACATCCACCCGTCGATCTCGATGGGATAAATGATGCCAACACCGATCTCAACATGAAAAAATGGGAGGCGTTTTATCGCGAGCAGCGTCGCCAACAAGAACGAATCAGCCGAGTGATCGACGACGAAATGCGCGCTGGGAAGCGGCCATCCGAGGCGTTAGACGCTGCTCTCAGTCGCGAAATGTCGTGGGACGTTCACGATCAGGATGAGGAGAGAGCAGCAAAGCTCGACACGTCAGATGATTGGGGGCGCGAGGATTCTCGCGAAAGTGAGGTAGAACTTGGGGGATCTTGGCGCAGTGCGACGGACTCGATGCCCTATGTAGAACAAGATTCACTTGATTGCTACGGAGTGGAGCCACACCCGCTCCTGCAAATGGCCTTGGATTTTTCTCTTCAAGTTCATTTATTGCTCGAACGCAATTCTTTGATTCAATCCAGTGCGGCCCAAATCCTGCGACAAGCGATCGGCGAACTGCGAGGTGGATTGGTACAAGGTCTGCATTGCTCTGAAGCGACTCTGCATTCGGATAGGAGAGGCTGGGCGGTCGTGCAAATGAAGCGAGCCCTTCGGGGCACTGCCTTCGGACGAGGTGCGGCCTTCGCACTCCGCGGTGGCAGTCACATCAACCATTCTGAATTTGAATTCCTGAATGAACAGTTCGTAGGCTTCCAAGAGGAGATTCAGAAATTGCTTGCGACGCTTCTACCCCCGGACTAGCAAGTCCGCTGAACAATCGTCCTAAGGCGAGCAGAATTTCAATTGCTACCAGCCATAGCCTGTGACGGCAGTAAAGGAGCGTCGCTTCTGTTTCACTTACGCTTCCTCGGGCTGGCAAACCTTCACTTGCCGATCGCCTGCATAGTTTCAGGCTTATGGAAACAGACCGACCATCGAGAATAATTTCCGTTATATTGAAATCCGATGGCAAGCGATTTCCAGCCGCGATCGTTTCACGAAATTTGCCATAAGGACGCGTACCATCCAATTGAATAGCCACGATTCATCCGGAGACTCGAGCTCACTGGCCTTCGATCGCGACAATTATTGGCGTCCACATTGCCACCATCAATTACTACATCATTGGCCTGTGACGAGACTGAAATGAGACGTTCAAGTTCATTCCAATTGTTCCTCCTGATGGGAAGTTCCATGTTCGTCGCGAACCTTGGAACCCCCTCCGTTCTTTGGTCTGCTACCAACCAGCCGAACATCATCTTTGTCTTTTCCGATGACCACGCCGAACACGCGGTATCAGCCTATGGCTCTCGGGTGAATGAGACACCCCATTTGGATCGCATGGCGCGCGAGGGTGCGCGATTGATCAACAGTTTCGTGACGAACTCCATCTGCACGCCGAGCCGAGCAACACTGCTCACCGGCCAATATTCACATCGTAATGGCGTTCCGGTCTTCAATCGTTTTGATGGCAGTCGCGATCATGTGGCGAAACGACTGCAGGCCGGCGGCTACCATACGTGCATGATCGGCAAGTGGCATCTCGGTAGCGATCCCACCGGTTTCGATGACTGGATCGTGCTGCCTGGCCAAGGAGCTTATTGGAATCCGCAGTTCTTGCTTCCTGGGAAAAGGAAACTAACCATCGAAGGGCACGTCACGGATGTGATTACAGACCTCGGTATCGAATGGTTGCAAACTCGTTCGAAGGAGAAGCCCTTTTTCCTGATGCTCCATCATAAAGCACCCCATCGAGCTTGGGAGCCGGCAACTAGGCACATCGAGATGTTTAGGGACAGATGGATTCCTGAACCTGAAACGCTTTGGGATGACTATGCAACGAGACCAACCGCTCTGCCAACCAATCAACAAACCGTCGCTCGCGATTTGACTCGCCGCGATCTCAAACTGACGCCACCAGAGGATCTAACGGGACAAGAACTGCGAGCCTGGTACGATTCCGTTCCTATGGAATTGGAGGTCGAAGGAAGGTTGTTAACTGGAGATGACTTGGTTCGCTGGAAGTATCAGAAATATATGCGCGACTACTTGGGTTGCGTTCAAGGGATTGACGACGGACTCGGTAAACTCCTAGACTTTCTCGATGAAACAGGCCTTACTGAAAACACCATCATCATCTATTCAGCGGACAATGGGTGGTTTCTTGGAGACCACGGACTCTACGATAAGCGATTCATGTACGAGCACGGTCTGCACGTGCCCTTAATCGCGCGAGGTCCCGGAATCGAAAAAGGGATCGTTCCCGATCAATTTGTGGTGAACATCGACCTGGCTCCAACGTTTCTTGACCTGGCGGGCCTTCCGATTCCCGATTCCATGCAAGGCCGTTCCATCGCACCACTCTTACGTGGAGAGTCTCCGAATGACTGGCGAACGAGCATCTATTACCGCTATTACCACGACCCCGGCCATCACAACACTGCCGCTCATCTTGGCATTCGAACTGCAACGCACAAGCTGATTCACTACGATCGGCGCGGAACTTACGAGCTTTTCGACCTTCGAAGCGATCCAAACGAGCTGCATAACTTGCTCTTTGATGAATCGGAAAGGAATGCACCACACGTCGCATCGACCTTCGAAAAACTGCGATCGGAGTTACTTGAACTGCAACGGCAGTATGAAGATGACGGGATGTATTCGGACCCAGCGTCCTGGCCCAAGGGTGGAGTGGATGGTCCGTGGAATGACTATCAATCAATGGGTACAAGCACCATTTCGCAGGCCCTCCGAGAAGCCCACGCGCAGGCACCGTCGAGGTAGCACTCGTTAGCTCTTCCAGCGTACTCCAAGCGGATGGACAATTGGGACCAAATGTCGGATGATCTGCAATGAAGGGTTGTCGTCATGCGCTCAACCCAGTCGTCTTTGCTGTTATCGGGGAAGCTTGTCGAATTCGATACTCGGAGGATCGCTTTGGGAAAGTTCGAGGCGAAACGTCTCGCCTGCTCGAACGGAAGAAGAGAAAAAGCCGCAATTCCTGAGAAAGAAAACTCCGTCCTGCGTTCCCCCCTCAAAATCGATGCGATGCCGACCTCCACCGGTTGCATCGACAGAAAAACGAGCTTGAGAACATGGTTCCCAACGTCCTTCGACATCTCCAACCCAAACATTCCCATACAGGCATCGACGTTCGACATGCCCCCAACTGGGATTGAAACTCTCGAGGAACGAGTGGAAGCCTCGCAGATGCGTGTTCGTGCGAGGACGGCGAAAACTGGCGATCAATTTCCAATCTGGTTCTCGTACATCGCTGAACCAACTGGTGTAGATGGTGTTACCATTTCCATCCGGTGCGACTTCCGTTAAAAACCGGTAGGTTCGTCCGGCTTGCCAAGAATACACAAGGTAACTCTGCCCGCCCGAGCCTTCGTTGCCGAACTGCCCGATGCGTACTCCAGGTCCGCGCGCCACTTCGACCACTCGCTGATCCTCGGGAATTTGTTTCGGGTCATCGGTTTGAAACGGACTCCAGACAGAGAATAAGATCCGCCGTTCGGACTTAGTGTTGACCTGCATACCGAAGTAGCCTTCGCGGAATCCATTGGCCATGAAATACGATCCAATGGGGTCTTGCCCTTCGGGAACGGTTAACTCGGTGTAGGCATACTTCAGCTCACGATCGGCGGGTGTCACATACGTTAAATGGACACTTGGACCGCGTCTTCCCCAATAGAACATGTTCCCTTCATTGGATCGCACAAACTGGAGGTCGAGTCCTTCCGTCGAGGAGGAAACCGTCAAGTCTTGAAATCTTCCAAAGTCCAGGGCTGTCGTCTCAATGCCGCGCAAGTCAATTCGAACATAGCCCGGAGCTTCTACTTGGATCTCACCTGCTTCCATCCACCGGGCATCAGGAGAATGCAAGGCAATCTTGGTTAACTCGCGATCTTGATAGTTGCTTGCGACAGTGGCACTTTCGCGCTCAATGGCCCCGAGAATCGAAAGTTTCAAGTGACAAGCCCGATTCACATGGAAAAAGATCGAAAAGATCTCTTGAGGATCACTCCATCGAAGCGCACCATCGCGGCGAATAGATTCACCGCCAGGTTCGGGAGCCGTTCGAAACGTATTTCCTCCCAGCGGTATCTTCCAATCCGCACCTTGAACAAACGGAATCGTAGCGATGAACCAAACTGCGATGCAGCCACCTAGTTTCCATGCTTGCTGGCGTCGACTTCTATCGGCGGACTTTTCCATAGCGTGCTCGAAATTGATTGGCGTCGAGTTCATTGATTGTTCCGTTCCAATCATAGTCGAATGCGGAATCGAAGAAGAGCTGTCCTTGGCTTCGACCAAATGTATTCTTGCAGGCATTGGAATCCTTTCCGTCAATCACCCCATCGCCATTGAAGTCGGAGAAAATGCGGAAATAACCGTCGGACCGGGTATTACCGCGAACCAGGTTTCCGCCCGGAGTTCCATCGCCATCGCCATCAAGCATAACGCCGTGCCGCGTAATTGCCGCCGCGTTCAGCGTCAGACGATAGTTTCCATCGGCTAGCGATCCACCAATGATTCGCAGCGGATCCGTGGTCGAGGTACTGCCGAAGGTCAGCGTCGCTCGAGTCTGCGTGCCGTTGTTGAAAGTACTGGTTGCGACATGAATCGTCGCCTGTGAGTAAGGAACGAAAGCATTGGGATTGAACGCTGCAAAGGCATCACTCCGTTCGAGCAGAAATGCATTGGGCTCGATATCGACCACGGAATTGAAATCGACCGTGATACTACGAATCATCGACCGTTGACTGCCCGCACCAAAGACCAACTTGCCGACTGTTGGGGCAACCGCAATGACATTGATGCTGAACGAGAGTTGCGATTCACCACCATCTTCATCCATTGCAGTGATCGTAACGGATTGGTTGCTCATCGTTGTTATGGGTGTGTACGACCACGTCCAACTTCCATCGGCAAGTTTGTTGATGGTCCCGAGAGAGACATTCAGGGAGACCGTATCTGATGGGACGTCAAACCAAGTTCCGGAGTTGACGAGCGGTTGGCCGATCAAACCGCTCACAGAGGAAGACTGCACGGTCAACTGCGGTGGCACGTTTTCGATGGACAGCGTTGTTATAGCGATATCTGACAGCTGCGGCGAGCCGGAGTCCCGGACTCGCATTGCGATGGTTCGCGCCGCAAGCTGGTCGGGGAAGACCAGCGTTGGCATCGAACCGGTGGCGTCGACGTTAAAAGTAACACCGTCGTAATCAAGGTCCCATTCGTAGGTTAATTCTTGGCCAGCGTCTTCATCGAAAGCAGAGCCATGCAGTTCGAAAGGCACGCCTTCCCATCCAATATACGGACCCCCGGCATTCGCGACCGGAGCATCATTTTGATCGATAATCTCGATCGTAAACCGTTGCAGAACACTGGCACCGCCCGAATCGGTGCTCAGTATATCGATGTAACCGGAAGGTGTGGATTCGTAGTTCAGCGGAATGTTACCAACGCGTACTTGATCTCCAACGATGACGAAGTAGCTGCTCAATCCGCCGGGCTGAATCGAGTATTCAAATACTTCAAACAAATCGGGGTCATCCGTGGTCAATACTCCCACCAATCGATCCGTTTCATTCTCGTTGACTTGATGAAAGGAGAGGTGGGCACCGGTTGGAGCATCATTCTCTTCAATGCCGGGAGTGCCATCCATCACAAAACTCGCTCGCCAATTGGAAGGAAGGTTGTACAAGCTCGGATTCATGTAGATCGGAGTGAGTGATGGGCCTCCACCATCGGTGATCGAGGGCCAGCCTGCTCCAGTATCGTCGTAGGTAAACGATTGGATCAAGGTGCCACCTTGGGCGATGACATCGATGCGTTGACTGAGTAGTGCCAGCCATGTACCGGAGTAGGACTGAGTAGTGCCGACGGACTGAGTAGTGCCAGCCATGTACCGCGTAATAGCGGACTGAGTAGGACTGAGT
>JBBIUE010000011.1:0-81875 GCA_037440405.1 Pirellula sp.
TTATCCATCTCGCGTGCTCGTTCATCTGCTTAAGACGGTTTTGAAACCAGCTCTAAACAAATCCCCTTGGGGAATTGGCGACTTTTAATCGAGAGTTTTCAACAGCGAATCCAAAGAATGACGCACTGTTAGAAGAAACGGCCCCTCAAGCTTTCACTCTCGGGGCCGTTTCGATTCACAGAAAAAATTGGCGTTCGATGGTTCAACGGGGAGCTGCTAACTTCGCTCAGCGACTAGTTTAACCTTCAGACGACGTCTCCAACGCATCAATCCAGCGACTCCGCCGGCCAATAGCAGCGCAGTAGAAGTCGGTTCGGGTACCGCTGCCACTGGAATGAAGCTCCCAGTCGCAAAGCGAAACGATTTCGTGTCGGACAGGAAGCCATGCAGCGAGTGCGTTCCCGATACCGTTAGGGAAACATCATAGATACCTTCCTCGGTAAAAGCCCACACGAAGTGGTCATGGATGCCCACCGGGAACGTAAACGAACTTGGTCCTGAGAACGAAGAAAGTTGAACGTCTGGGCCCAGGAAAGAGGTTTGGAACAAAGAGAATTCAGAGGGAGCACCATCGACTAGCGAAATCGAATTGAAAGTCCAAGTGGTGCCACCAATCCAATGAGCGGGAATCAATTCCTCGGTGGCAATTCCAACGAATGGCTTCGCGGGATCGGATGCTTGAGGAAGAAACCAAACGGGCTCCCCAGAACTGTTGCCGATAAAGTCCCAAGCGGCTCCAGACGGCCGCGCGACCGAAGGACCAGGAACGCCAATGACGAACGCATCATGCTCATACTCATCAGCCGGAAGCGTACCTCCTCCAAACAAGTTGAGCGGAGTATCCGCGTGCATGTGCAGCTCCAACGCGCCTCCATGCAGCGCGACACCGATATCCATGTGGCCCCCCACAACGACCAAGTCGGCCCTCGCAGCCGAGCCTGCCATGAACCATCCAAAAGCCAAAATGAAACAAAAAGCAAATCGCATTTTCAATAACCTTATTGAATGAACAAAACATGTTGCAAAAACCCGTTGTGGGTTTCGCGATCAGCATTCTGCCAGACGACGGGAATTCGATCGCGAAACGGCCCTTCAAGCAAACGTATCCAAAATGTTACGGCTCCGATGAGTAGGAATCACCTCCGTCGCGCGAGCCCATAGCCCACCATGTGCGGTCGACTATTCCATTGCCCACAAAAGCAACGTGGCCATCGCCATAAGCAACGTTGACCCCGCCCGCATGGCTGCTGCTGGGAGTGACCATGTTGGTTCCATCATCTTGCCCACCATAGACATGACAATTCTGAGAATTGATCGGCATGACATGCATGTACAAGTTTCCCGCTAGCGTCCATCCAGAAATCCAAGCCCGTCCGTGAGGGACGGTATAGACTGGATCGGGTGCGGATACTGCTTTGCAATACGACACCCAACCCCCTAAACTGCGAGCATTCGATCCGCCACCGGCGCAGTACGACATGACGCTTCGTTTCGTATTCATCCGCATGGAAGCTCCAAACGGACCAGGGATCAACTCCGAACTGTTGATACTCCGTTCCGCTACCAAAGCAGTGCTAGATGTTCCATCATGGAAATCTCGAAGAGAAATCTGCGACAGTTGCCACAAATCTGGCTGAGCTGGATTGATCACCGGCAGGGCACCGTTATGGATCAACAGGGGTTCTTCGTTGCCGTCGATCCCCCGCGCACCTCGAATCCATCCTACGTTTCCCGCGTACGAACCTGGAGCGGCTTTTCCCGTCCCCATGGTTGTCGTCATCAGGAACGATTCGGATGGACACAGATAGGTAGGAATCAACGTCGCCGCTGCCACTGCATTCGGATGAGCTGCGGAGATCGTCAGTCCAAGGTAGGAGGAGTCCGAAGTAAAGTTCTTCGGATCTACCATGAGCCGGTCGAATCGAATCGAGTTATACAGTGGCTGCTGTTCCACTTGAGGCAGAATCATGGCAAGCCAGCTGTAGAACCCGTTGCCATGCGGAGCAGAAATGCGGGACGGACCGGTTGTCGTGATTGGCAGACTCCTAAACGTCGTTTCGTAATTCTGAATGCCAAGAGCAATCTGCTTTAGATTGTTTTGACAACTCATCCGACGTGCTGCCTCCCGCGCGCCTTGCACGGCCGGTAGCAGGAGAGCTACCAAGACTCCGATGATGGCAATGACCACCAACAGCTCGACCAGGGTGAAGCCTGAACGAGTCTCTATTGGAAACAGCCTTTTTCTGATGCCGTTCAATCCAGCGTACCAATAGTTACAGGTTGTCATTTCCCTTAAACTCCCATTCAAGATGCCCAGCAGGCGCGGTTAGTGCTCAGCCATGGTTGGTCGGACCAAATTCAGCACGCCGCGCCTGCCATGGGCAAACGTCATCGAACTCCGATTGCACTCATGACTCTACGGTGGATGTTTGAGAAGCATTGCAATCGCATTTGCTTCTCACGAGACGAGGGCCCCTTACGGCGACTCACGATGGAACGAGAACGCGCAGGAGAGACTCTAAGCAAGTCGATGCGCCGGTAGAGATGCCGGCGTTTCAGAGGACAGGCGGCGGTCCGCGCGCTAACCAATTCCAAGCTGTGCCAGAGTGGATATCCAGCGATGGGTACAAGTTGGAAGGAGATGCCAACTGCTGGAATTCAATCGAAGCGGAGTTCGATTGAAAAGCGCTGGTAGCGTAAAAATGACAAATCAAGCAATCTTCAGCACTGCCTGCAATGTCCCTGCAAAGAACTCCTCCATTGGGACTCGGAATTCCCTCAAGACTCGACGAATTTTCGAAATCCCCTACGGATTCATGGAAGGGTTCATCAGAGCAGCAATAAGAATAATTCGCCGCTTCATGAAGAGAATGACAATTCTCCGCAAGACTGGAATCACCATTCGACGACCAGAAACTGCACGAAGAACAGTCGTGCTGGTGCCAATGCGGGCCAACTACGGAAAGAAGTCCGTAGGTCGCAAGCAGGAAAAAAGTAGTGATTTTCGAGTGATTCAACACAAAAGCCCGCAACCTTCGTCGTCAAATTGCGGTCCGACCATTCGGCATTATCAACTAACGGCGGTGGAAAGTCAACGAGGAAAAAAGGGACTGTCTCGTTCTTAGGGCAATTTACCCAACTCTTCAAAGCGACCGATGGAACCAACTACTCGATGGCAAGGTGCCGACCAACCGTGTGCCCAAAAGGAGCTGATTTTGCTAAAACTTGCAACCATTCGAGACGCCTCATTCGTCACGACCAAGACCATCTCGGCTGCAATCCAGCGGTGGGCAGCGTATATTCCCTGATGGCAAAGGGTGGCGATGGGGTGGCGAAGCGTCAGCCACAAATGGCTAGTTGCATCGGAATCGAATTCCGTTTCACGATTATCAGGATTCATTTTTCTCATGATGAGCGTGCCAACTCGAGCGATTGTCCTATTGAGCGGCGGCCTTGATTCTGCGACCGCAGCTGCCATTGCTCGCGATCAGGGCTTCGAAGTCTGCGCGCTGAGCTTTCGATACGGCCAACGGCATGCAGTCGAAATCGAGCGAGCCGCGAAGATCGCCTCGTTTTTTCAAGTTGCCCGTCACGTGGTCATCGACATCAACCTGCATCAGTTCGGTGGCTCCGCTTTAACCGATCGTCATCTTGCTGTGCCAAAGTCTGATTCAGCGGACGACATCGGGTCGGATATTCCCATCACCTATGTCCCAGCCAGAAATACGATCTTCTTGTCTTTTGCGCTGGCTTGGTCGGAAGTGCTTAAGGCAAACGACATCTTCATCGGTGTCAATAGTCTCGATTACAGCGGCTATCCCGATTGCCGACCGGAGTATATTCAAGCTTTTGAAGCCATGGCAAATCTTGCTACCAAGGCGAACGTAGCTGGCCATAGACAAACGCGCATTCACACGCCTTTGATCAGTTGGACCAAAGCGGAAATCATTCGAAAAGGATTGGAGTTGGGCGTCGACTACTCGATGACTTCAAGTTGCTACGATCCCACCGATGATGGTTTGGCCTGTGGTCATTGCGACTCCTGTCTCCTCCGCCTTCGCGGTTTCGAACAAAATGGAATTCGCGATCCGATCAAGTACGTTTAGCAAACTCGAATGCTTTCCGTATGATCAAGGGTGCAACGTCCTTGAGTCTTCGACGGGCGTGCTGATTTTCCTTCGACGTATCTCTCCTTGATCGCTTTCATGCGTCCAACAGGGCGGGTATGATAGGTGAATTGGCAGTCGTTCAGCTCAGATCAACCGGATCGGCCTGCGATTGCTCAGATTGTTAACCAGGCTTTTCGAAGATGTCTGCCGTATCGAAGTTTGTTCCTCGTTACACCGTCTCCGATTATCAACTTTGGAAAGGCGATTGGGAGTTGTGGGAAGGCTATGCCGTCGCAATGACACCAAGTCCTTTTGGCCGACATCAAAGATTGGCCTTCAAGTTGGGCACGTTGTTTGAAAATGCGATCGCCAAGGGGAGATGTCATGCGACCGTCATCCCGGAACTGGACTGGATCGTTTCGAACGATACCGTGGTGCGCCCGGATCTGATTGTGGTTTGCGGTGAAGGTCCAGAGCGACATTTGGAAAAGACGCCGGATCTTGTAGTCGAAGTCCTGTCGGAGTCGACGCGGCAACACGATTTGAGTTACAAGCGGGAACTCTATCATCGCTCGGGAGTTGGGGCTTATTGGATGGTGGATGATGAGGCTCAATCAATCGTCATGGATATCCGGCGAAGCGACGGGACTTATTTGTCGAACCACGTTGAGGATGAAGTCCTAGTTCAGCTCTGTGAAAATTGCGAACTAGCGATCGTTGTTAAGGAACTTTTCTCGCGATAATTGATTTAGCACTGTGCTTACGGGTGTCTTGGTGCCTCGACATGAAGTTCGCGACGGTCAGATGGCAGTGACCCGTTTTTGGGCATGCAAACCACTTGCAGCCCTTGCAAAAGAAAAATCCTGTTGCAACGCTAATAGTGATCCATCATGAGGAGCATCCCTACGAGACGCATTGGCAGGCGATCTAGGCTTGTCGTGCAGGATCGCTTGACTTCGGTCGGGGCGATCCATAGGTCGCTATCCGTTCTTTCCTTCGCCTAAGTTCGTTGAAAAATGGCTTGCGATTTCCGTACTCACTGCAAGGCTGGTTGCCTGCTGGCTTGAGTGCTCCTTATCGGCTGCGCAGAAGATTCATCAACGACGATGTCGGGAGATGCTCTGGCGGAACGTCGGGCAAACGTTCGCGCACTCGCCAAAGAGCTTCTAACCAGCACCGACTTCGCCATTCTTGGTCGTGACGACCTGGTAATCCGAAACGAACAACTTTTGTCGCAGAGTCTTGATCGCATCATGACCAATGTGGAATCCTGGATCGACGGTGATGAAAAGTGAGCGTAAACCAGCGGGAGGGTGAGGGGGTAAGCGTGGTGGTTTGGTTGTTGCTCGCGATTGATCTTAGCGGCGATGATTCGGCGGGCGCACGTTCGGTGCTTGCGCTCGGCTTTGCAGCGGCTATCCACTTCGCGATAGATTCGCACCCGTTCCGGATGTTGCTCCTTCCAGGCGTCCGGCAGCAGCCTCGCGTCGTCGGTTTCGCCCGTCAGAGAACGATCCAGGATGTCCTGCAAGTACAACCAGACGTCCAGATGATGCTGCTTCGCGCTGCTCACCACGCTCATCAGGCGCGCCACGCGCTCCCCTGACTCGACGCTGGTGACGAACAGCCAGTTCGTGCGCCCCAACGCGACGTGACGCATCAACGACTCGACTCGGTTGTCGTGAATCGGAACGGGGTCATGTTTCGGGTAGACCGTCAACGCTTCCCAATGATTGCGCAGTTAGTTTTTAGTATTGCGCAGATAGTTCAGAAGCCCTCCCAAATCAGGGCTCGGCAGCACGTCGACTTCGGTCAATCTGACAGTATGGGTTTTGATCGATAGTGAGTGATGCGGTACATCGTTCCTCTCATCAGTCGTGAACTATCCCTTGTTGAATGCCTGGTAACCGTTCACGACTGAGGCGAATATCGTGGTCCGTTCGGTGATCGTTCACCCCTCACGCGCGGGCCGCCGCAAATTTGGCGAGTTGCGTAGTCCGTTCGGTGATCGTTCACCCCTCACGCGCGGGCCGCCGCAAATTTGGCGAACTGCGTAGTCCGTTCGCTTCCAAGTTTACCTCGCCAAATTTGCTCTGGCCCAGCGGTTAAACGATGATCCTTACTCCATTCGCGAACGCTTACAAAGCCCGCTGTTGATTGGCTGGCCGCCCAATCCGGCACGGCCAAGACGGCTTGAGGCGATTCGGAACGACACTCAATCTTGATGCCACGAGCCTCGATAGTGGAAGGCACCAAGCTGTTTCTTGACTCTCGCTGAACCAAGCTGTTGCTGGAGTAGGCTTCCGTTGATCTAACAATCTGTTCCGAACCTGTTTGTGAGGTGAAACCCAGGAACTGAGAGAATCGCTACCTACGTTGACTCTGGGAACACCGCTAAGTTACCATGATTGATGGAGTCGTTCGTTCCCACGGTACACTCAATCGCTCATTAGCCCCGCCTCAGCGAACCCGCCATGATCTTCAATCCCTCAGTGTTGGTCTGTTTTGGTGATTGGATTTGCATCAAGTCCCGTCGGTTGGCGATCGCATTTTCTTATTTGGTCGCCGTCTTTGGAAGCCTTGGTGGGCACTTATCGGCCGCGGATGACGACAAAGTCGGTAACCTGCAATTCGAGAACTCGATTCGTCCGGTTTTGATCGAACACTGCGTGGGATGTCATGGTCCGGGTAAGGCGGAGAATGGGCTACGACTTGATAGCCGATCAGGGTTGCTCATCGGTGGCGAAAGCGGGACGGCGGTTGATCTCGATGCGCCGCACAACAGTTTGCTTCTAAGCGCGCTTCGACATGAAAGCTTGGAAATGCCGCCGAATAAGCGCCTTCCAGACGTAGTTCTCGAAGAGTTCGAAACGTGGTTGTCGCGCAAGGCGCCTTGGCCCGAGTACGCTTCATCGATCGCACTAGAACAGGGCCCCGATGCGCGAGTCGCACAGGGGAGGAGCTACTGGGCTTTTCAACCATTGCGAGAGGTCTCGGGACACCTGGGCAGAACTCCCTCCGAGTGGTTGGATCTTCAGGTCGAACTTGGAATCGCTTCGAACGGCTTAACGCCAGCTCCGCTCGCCAGTGAGTTTACTTTGTTCCGGCGAGTGTATGTCGATGTTCTTGGTTCCGTACCGACTTGGGAAGATTGGGTACGCTATCGCGACGATCCAAGCGAACCTCGATACGAGCGATTAGTGGATACGCTTCTGGCCGATTCTCGATACGGCGAACACTGGGCTCAATTTTGGCTCGACCTGGTCCGATTTGCAGAATCCGATGGATTCAAACAAGATGCCTTTCGCCCATCCGCTTATTTGTACCGCGATTGGGTGATTCAATCGCTCAATGAAGACAAGCCCTACGGACAATTTGTTCGAGAGCAACTGGCGGGGGATTTGTTAGCCCCTGTTACAGATGGAAGTCGGATTGCAACAGGCTTTTTGAGACACTGGATTTATGAATACAACCAGCGGGATGTTGCCTCGCAGCGAGAGAATATTCTGAACGATCTCACGGAGGTGACCAGCGAAGTATTTCTTGGATTGAGCATCGGTTGTGCGCGGTGTCACGATCACAAATTCGATCCACTGTTGCAAGAAGATTACTATCGATTGCAAGCTTGTTTTGCGGCGACCCTGCCGTGCGATGATTATCCTTCGTCGATGGAGGCCGACCGGCTTTGGCGTTCGGGATGGAGACTTGAGCAAATCCAAGAAGTCGAGCAACTGACCAAGGAACTAGCGGAGCTGGAATCGAGTGTGCGGCATGACGTGACCGAGCAATGGATCGAAAAATTCCCACCCGAAATTCGTCCCGCTCTTCGAAAGCCTAGCGAAGAGCGGACGACTCGCGAAGCACAGATTGCTTATTTGAGCCAACTGCAGATCGATAACGAACTTGCCACCATGGACATGATCAAGCGACTTCCTGAGGATAAGCGAGAACGATGGAAGGCGTGCAAGACGCGTATCGACGAGATTCAGAAGGTCCACGGGAACCCGCCGCCTCGCGTCATGTCCGTCGTTGAGCTGACCAACCCAAGTGAGCTGAACCATCCGTTGACGAAGCGAATCCAAGGAGGGCTGAAGCCCAGTGTTCCAAAGGTGCTCGAGCATTACGGAAGCGACATCGTTGATCGGCTCCATCGCAATGAGTCCGATCGTCGGCTCCAATTGGCATCATGGATTTCCGACCGCAAGCATCCGCTCACCTGGCGCGTGATCGTCAATCGCGTCTGGCAACAGTATTTCGGACAGGGGCTGGTCTCGAACACAAGCGACGTCGGTTCACTTTCGGATCCCCCGACCCATCCGGAGCTTCTCGATGGACTGGCCGCGATGTTTATTCAACATGGAGAGAGCCTCAAAGAGCTTCATCGCTGGATTTTGATGTCGAATACCTATCGCCGAGCTTCTCAAGTTCAGGATGGGCTTTCCGATGCAGGTGATCCAAAGCAACTGCGATTCCTAGCGAAATTTCCGAGAAAACGTCTTACCGCAGAGCAGCTTCGCGACTCGATCTTGATGATTTCAGGGGAGTTGGATTCGCGTATGAGCGGACCATCAGATGAGCTAAATTCGTCGCGAAGGTCGATCTACTTGAAGGTGCTACGAAACTCGCCGCATCCGTTGCTTGCCGCCTTCGATCGCCCGGACGGTAATGCGATGGTCGCCAAGCGGAATACCACAACGACGCCTCTTCAAGCGTTGGCATTGATCAATGCCAACTGGCCTCAAGAAATGGCTCGGCAACTGGTCGATCGATGCTGCCAGCAGGATTGGTCCCTCGAACGATGTGTGGTGGAGATTTTCCGGCGGGTTTATCTTCGCGACCCGGAGTCGTGGGAATTGGAGTCAGCGATAACATTTCAGAGGGAAGGCCTCGCCGACCTTTGCCATGTCCTTTTATGTTCAAGCGAGTTTCTCTATGTCCAGTGATTCGCTCAATGGATTTCGCAAGCCTTTCAATGGATATGGCAAGTCCATTAGTCGAAGGCAGATGCTTGCACAATCGGGCAGTGGATTTGGAATGCTGGCCGCCGCAGCCATGATCGCGAAGCTCGATTCGCATCGAAGTAGTTTCGCGGAGCAACTAGCGAGCGAGTCCATCCGTCCGAGGGCGAAGAGCGTTATCTTTCTCTTCATGGAAGGTGGGCCGAGCCACATCGATCTATTCGACCCCAAGCCCAAACTCAATGAATTGGCAGGACAACCACTGCCGCCGAGCTTTGGTACGGTGATCACGCCGATGGGTGAATATCAAGCTCCGCTCTTAGAGAGTCGTCGAAAATGGCGCCGTCACGGAAGCTGCGGTGCGTGGGTCTCGGATTGGCTCCCCAAAATTGCGGAGCACGTTGATGACATGGCCATTCTTCGATCTTGCTGGGGGAATGGACTGAACCACTCCAACGGCGTTTGCCAGATGAACTCGGGATCGACCCTGGCAGGACGGCCAAGCCTGGGTGCTTGGGTTTCCTACGGTTTGGGAAGCGAGAATGAGAACCTGCCGAGTTTCGTTGTCATCGAAGACAACCAAGGCAAAGTCATCAACGGACCACGGAATTGGAACGCTGGATTTATGCCAGCCAAATATCAAGGCGTTGCTTTTCGGAATGAAGGTAGCCCCATTGAATTCCTCAACAGTTCCATGAGTGCCGACAAGCAGCGACGAAAGCTTTCGCTGCTCTACCAGCTCAATAAGAATCACCTCGCGACCAGCGGATACGATGGTGAGCTCGAAGCTCGCATACGTTCCTTCGAACTTGCCTATCGAATGCAGGCCGAAGCTCCAGAAGCCATCGATCTTGCTCGAGAGTCCGAGGCAACGCATCGCCTGTATGGAATGAACGACAAGCGAACCGCAACCTTTGGAAGGAATTGCTTGTTCGCTCGTCGCCTTGTCGAGCGCGGTGTTCGGTTTGTGCAACTGTACCACGGTTCCGGCAGCCGCTGGGATGCCCATGCGGGACTTGAGAAAAACCATGCTGAACTCTGTCAGTCAAGCGATCTACCTATTGCCGGACTGCTGACAGACCTCAAACAACGCGGATTGTTGGATTCAACGCTGGTGATTTGGGGTGGCGAATTTGGACGGACCCCGATGAGCGAAAAAGGGGACGGTCGCGATCACAATCCTTATGGCTTCACGATGTGGATGGCAGGTGGGGGCGTTCGCGGCGGACGAACGATCGGATCGACGGACGAAATCGGACTTCGCGCCGTCGAGGATCGGCTTCATGTCCACGATATCCACGCCACCATTCTTTATCTGCTGGGAATCGATCATGAAGCTCTCATCTATTATCATCAAGGTCGGCCCGAGCGAGCAACGCAGAACGAGGGTCGGGTCTGCAAGAAAATTTTTGCTTGACGAGAAACCAATCCCGGAACATCGTCTCGCTCACGCTTCGGGCTTCTTTCTGATAGTATTCGGATCGGTTCGAAATGCTGGTCGAGTGCGAACCTTCCGAACCTGAGTTGTGTTCATTGATTTCGGAGTAAAGTCGCTCTTTGGCTCTCGATGACGAGAGACCTTCCATATTCCAAGCAAGAGTGTCGCCGCGATTTCTGCGAATGGAATCGTTGCTTATCGATTCGATTGTCCCTCGCGATATTTGTTTTGGCCTCGCGGTTGATCGATGATTCGCTCCGATCGTACTCGTTAACTCTGCGATTGCCGACCGAGCCGAATTGGGTTACCTTCTTACCGTGCGGAAGGCAAAGATAGACCAGTCAGAAGCCGCGACGTTCGCGAGGAATCGACGACTCGTCTCTCACTACTGGATCGGGCTGGCATTCGTCAACCTCCCGCTTGTCTGTATCCTTGGCTACACCAAGAGTGACCGACCTAGAGTTGGTCGATCGTGCCCGTGGGAATGATTGAGTGAAAGAACGTTGGAAGGTTGTTGTAACGGCTCGAGCTTTCTGGACTTGCGGTCAACATGCAAAAGCCATGTTGGAACAAGCGGATTGCGATGTCGAGTTCAGCCCAAATGCAGGACCGCTTCCGGCAGATCAGGTAGCAAGGCTCTGTCGAAGTGCCGATGCCGTCATCGCTTCCAGCGACCCCTACCATCGTGCGGTTTTTGATGAGTGTCCTCGTCTGAAGATCGTTGCTCGATGTGGTGTTGGAATCGATTCCGTCCATTTACAAGATGCCACCGCTCACGGAATCCTAGTCACCAACACTCCTGGAGCGATGACGGATGCGGTTGCCGATTATACATTTGCATTGCTCCTGGGATTGGTCCGTCATATTCCAGCAGGCTATGATGCGATGCGGCGCGGCAATTGGACCGAGTTCCCAGGGATCGAACTTCCAGGCAAGACGATCGGAATCGTCGGCTTCGGACTCATTGGGCAGGCCGTGGCACGACGAGCCTTGGGATTTGACATGAAGGTCCTCGCCTACGACCCGATCCTGGTGGAGCAAGGTGGACATCGATCTTTCGATCGCGTTATGTTTACATCCCTGGATGAACTATTCGAGCAAAGCCATATCGTTTCGCTTCACTGCCCGAACCTTCCGGAAACATATCGCATGGTTGATGCTAAGCGCTTGGCCAAGATGCGTTCCGACGCTTATCTGATCAACACCGCGCGAGGCTCGCTCGTTGATGAGGATGCCCTGCTCAGCGCTCTGGAGAATCACCAGATTGCGGGAGCCGCGATTGATGTTTACGAGAAAGAGCCGTTGCCTGCGAACCATCGATTACGTTCAGCGCCTCGACTCTTGCTCACACCGCACAATGCTTTCAATTCGAGAGAGGCCGCCCGTAGAATGAGCGATACCTCTGCGCAATCCATCATCGACTGGAAGAACGGCATTCGTCCCAAACATTTATGTAATCCCGAAGTCTGCGACCAAACTTTAAGGAGTGTTTCGAATCGCGATGCGAACCAACACAGTTAAAAGTGCCCTTCGGGCCAAACAACCCCAATACGGAACCTGGTTGTCCCTTGCCAGTCCCCTTGCTGCTCGATTCATGGCGAGGACGGGCATGCAGTGGCTGACCTTGGATATGGAACACACTCCGGTCGATTGGGAAACGGCAGCTTCCATTTTTGGCTGGATCGCGGAAGCGAATTGCGTACCCTTGGTGCGCGTCCCGTCGATTTCCATGGAGAACGCAAAGCGAGCGCTTGATCTGGGTGCCTATGGAATCGTATTTCCCATGTGCAACTCGGTCGAGGAAGCGGAACTTGCCGTGGCCGCTTGTAAATACCCACCAGTTGGCCGGCGCAGTGTCGGTGGAAGTTTGCACGCGCTCAACTTCCAATGCACTCCTGCGGAGTACTATGCCAAGGCTAATGACGAGATTCTCGTCGTGATTCAGGCGGAACACGTTTTGGCGATTGATCGTTGCGAAGAAATTCTCTCGGTCCCTGGCATCGATGCTGTCTTTGTTGGCCCGAACGATCTGCTTTCGTCGATGCACAAAACGCCGCAAATGGAAACCGACGATCCCGAATTTGTAGCGGCGCTCGAGCGCGTTCGAAGCGTAGCTCTGTCTAAAGGAATTGCTCCTGGCATCCATGCAGCGGATGCCGAGGCAGCCAAACGCCGCGCCGCAAGCGGTTGGCAATTCATCGCCATCGGCAGCGAATTGGGTTTCATGGCCGAGTCAGCAAGGCTCAACATCCAAGCGATACTTGGTGAGTCATCCAGCCAATCCGTCCGGTACTGATCTTCTCCGATCGTCAATTCGATAGCGACAGCCGTCTCGGATCCTCAAGCCACCGACATCGACATTCTCATTCGGTTGCGATTCGAACCGATCCTTCAGCGGACTTAATACGAAGGACTGTTTCGCCAGCGAATGGGCCGTCCGCCACCTGCAGCGGCAGCAACTCGCGGAACTGGACCGCCTGCCGGTGCTTGACGAACTGCTGTGCAATCCCGAGTGGGCAACACGCTTTGATGAAATCGTCGCCCGTATCAAGCCCGGTTTCGCCCCCATCGACTACCGCTGGGCGGCCCTCTCCTTCCGCAAACGCGGCCGGAACAAGCCCGAGGACAAGACGCTCGACCTGCCCCTGGACCGGCAATTGACGCTGTGCGACTGGGCCCAGCCCTTGGCGCCCACCGGCCCGGGCCTGTACCTGATCTGCTCCGACGACCGGCCAACGTACGTCAACTAGGCCAGCGACCTGAACGACCAGATCATCCGCCACAAGGAAGCCGCCGGCGACGAACTGGTCCCGCCGTGGCTCGTCGACGGCTTCAGCCGCCCCAGCCGCATCGAATACGCCGAGTTCCTCCACTGCCCGCCCAAACAGCTCCAAGAAATGCGCATCATGCAGGTCGCCAAACTGCAGCCGTGGCTGAATCTGCTGGACTTCGGAGACGCGGCATGAATGCAATCGATCGACCGTTTCAAAAATCATCATTGGCACGACTCAGTTTGTGATCTCGGTTTTCCAGCGCGATTGCCGTTGGACCGAGACGCAGTGCGAGCAGCTTTGGAAGGACCTCCTGCTGATTGCCAACGATTCGACGGGGCGTGGTCACTTCATGTGTCCGAGTGATCAACATGCGAGTGATGGGCTACGGAACGTTTCGGCTTCCGCAAGATGCCGAAGCGATGCTGCCATTCTGCGGCGAAACGATCTCCAGCCGCCGACATTTGCGCATTGCAGCTATTCGAGGAAGGCTGCGATACAAGAACGATCTGACCCATCGCCAGGATTACTGCGCAATGCTCTGCGAAATCGAACGCGCCGTCATAAATTCAAAAACGCTTGAAAAAATCAAACCCCATCGCGTTCCAGCTTGTTGATCTAATCAGCCGGAACGCGCTTGCGTCCGGTTGATTCTTCAAAACTACTGAAAATTTAACCGTGAGCTAGCGCTCTACGGCTGATAATACGACTAAATCAACAAGCCTTGATACTCGATATCGATTTCTGTCGCAGCCATCTTCCCGCTCCGGTTTCAATTCGGAGTCGATGCACTTTTTGATTCCGGCATCATGACCGTAGTTTGATTGAAAGGGAAACGCCGTTTCATCGACGAACGAGTCAAGCAGGAACACCCGCGACAGGCCCGATTCGCGACATTTCCAAGCCGCGCACATTTTTCCGATGCGGCTGCGGCGTGCTTGGATCATCGCGGGTGTCGAAGCAAGAATCAAGACATTGAGTTGAAGGGCACGCTCGCCTAAGGAGGGACCGTTTCTGATACTTGCTGCCGGTTGCTGCCTGTGCGGCTGAATGGTGCCTTTACTGCTGAATGTGAAAGTCGAACAGGCGATTGGCGATTGTCGCAGGCCCGTCATAAAGGCAGCAGGCCGAATGCTGCACCGGTGATGACGGTTTGTGTGCCGATGGCTCGTGCATCATACGGTGGTCGTTCACGTAGGAACGGAGCGACGCTGCCGGGACGGTAATAGCCAAGATTGTACAGATCCTCACTTGGTCGATGCAGCGTCATCATGTATGGCATCAATGGCAGCGTACCGAAGAATCGAGCGCCGGAAATCATCGGCTGCAAACACGGAAAACGTTCGTGTCCGTGGCGTTCCAGCATGACTTCCTGAAAATAAAGGGGTTTGTGGCAAATGCCTGATGGCTCCCAATAGCGATGATGATGAGCGCCTTCGATACTGCGATCGATCCCCGTCGGCAATGGTCGCGGGGGCGGCAAGCGACCAACCGTGGAATCGGTCGGTTTCGCCCCTGTCCCGATTCCATCGGTACTGATGTTGGGGACCTGAAGCGGCAAGACTTCGATTGGTTCCGTACTGCTTGGTCGAACGGGCACGGGTTGGATCAGTCCCGATCCGACAGCTTCCTGTTCTTGCTCCCCAACGTTGGCACCGAGCGGAGAATTGAGCGTGAAGGATGGCGTTTCCGAAGTGCCTGCATTCCAACGAGGTAGGTTTGTCGACGCAAGATCGATTTGCTGTGCCATCGATGCATCGTTGGCAATCATCGTTAGGCCGAGCACGCAAGCCACTTGAGAGAAATAACCGGCGACCAACTTCCGCAGATTCCAATCGCGCATTGATAAAATCCCGTCAACGAGTTGATACGGATTGAACTTTAGTGAAAAAAGCCGACTTGGGGTCCCGAGCAAGCTCGAGAGTCGGCCTTGCAGTCATTTTCGGATAACCCTCTCGTATCGCTTAACGTGCGTTTGTCGAAATTGGTTATGCTTCTGATTGTTCGCGATCTACAGATCACCTAGACGCTACAATCGATACGTTGTCCTCCAATCTTTCGGGATAGCTTGCGTAACATGCCACCTCCTGCGGTCGAACTGAGAAACATTTCCAAAAGCTTCGGCGGTCGGGAAGTTCTCAAAAAGCTCAACCTTGAAATCGAACCGCGCGAGTTCTTTGTTCTGCTTGGCGAGAACGGAAGTGGCAAGTCGACGATGCTGAGACTGATTGCAGGTTTGGAAGCTCCCGACAGCGGCGAGATCTTTATGCATGGCAAGTCGGTCGGACGCCTCCCGCCAGTCGAACGGAGCGTTTCTTGCGTTCTTCAAGCTGGCGGCTACTACGACGATCTAAGCGTCAAGCGGAATCTTTTGTCGGTTACGCGCGGCGGCGCGACTCATCGATCCGCCGACGAATCGCGGTGCTCGGAAGTCATCCAGTGGCTCGATCTAGCTTCGCTCCTGGATCGCACGCCGAATAGCTTGTCTGGAGGCGAGTTACAACGGCTTGCACTAGCGCGAGGGCTGTGTCGAAGCGCCGATCTGATCCTTCTGGATGAACCGTTCTCACAAATGACTGCATCGGCCCGAATTCACAATCAACAAAGACTTCGCCAATTTCAGCAGAGCTCCAAATCGACCATGATTCATGTCACCCATAACGTCGAGGAAGCCATGTACTTAGCCGACCGATTGGCAGTGCTGCACGACGGGTTCATTCAGCAAATTGGCACGCCACAATCGCTTTTTGACAGCCCTAACAATTTATGCGTGGCGAGGATGTTGTGCCCTAAACTGAGTTTGTTTCGTGCGACAATTGTTCGAAATGAGCCGATCATCTCTGTTCGATTAGGCGACGAAACATTCGCGTTCCAAAGTGCGGGCCGAATTGAAGCGCTTAGCGAGGCCAAGCCATACTCCGTCCTGCTAGCCATTCGGCCCGAACTACTGGAAATCGACGACACCGAGCCAGCAAACTGTGGCCAGAGGCAATCAGGCGTACTGAAATTCCAGGTGCAAATCATCGAAGTTCGGTACATCCTGGGCCAATGGCAGTATCTCTGTTCGATGCCGGATGGTTCCACCATCACCGTTCCACGGAGACATCGGGTCTCGCAATCGATGGGTGATCGTCTCGTTGTCTATGCTCCGCTCCCGTGTTTTCAGTTTTTTGACGCGAATACACAAAATCGGCTGGGCGTTGCTTTTCAGACGGCTTGGAATCGGGAAAACGAAATTCCGAGGTAGCTTCTTGCGCATCATGGCGAATGCTAGAATGCGCCAATGGGCGATGAGCGAGCGGCCGATGAGGATCGATCAGCACAAACCGCTGAATGAGTGAAGGATCGGCGTTTCGTATGTCACGAACGATTTTGGCTGGCATTCGCTCACTTGCCGTTTGTCCCTGACGGAAATTTGAAGCCGTACGGATCAAAGAATTCAAGAAAGGAGTGGAGCGCCTTGTCGAACATTCGCTTGGGAGTTCAGCTTTCCAATCTTCGGCTCCCGCTGAAGGAGGGCCTTCAGGCAGCGGCTCGGTTGGGGGTGCAGGGTGTTGAGATCGACGCGAGGCAGGATTTGCATCTGGATGAAGTCAGCGGCACGGCGCTTCGGCAGATACGAAAGATGCTCGACGATTTCAAGCTTCGCGTGGCAGCTGTTCGTTTTCAGACTCGTCGAGGTTACGATTGCGCCGATGACTTGGACCGTCGAGTTGACGCGACCAAACGTGCATTTCGCTTCGCACAGGAACTGGGCTCGAATATCGTGGTGAATCAGATCGGATACGTCCAGTCAGACCATGAAGCGGAGACCATGCGGTTGCTTCGCGACGTTATGAGCGATTTGGGAAGGAGTTGTCAACACTTCGGCGTCATGATGGCCTGCGAGACGGGTTCCGAAAGTCTCGAGGACTTATTGAAATTTATTCAATCACTTGACAACGCCTATGTCGGAATCGCGCTCAATCCGGGAAATCTTTTCATCAACGGATTTGATTTGCAACCACTGTCCGCTGCATCGTCTCACATCGTTCTCGTTCATGTCAAAGACGGTGTTCGAGATCGGGCGCGTGGGAGAGGCACGGAAGTCCCGTTGGGGCAGGGCCTCGCCGAGTTCCCCGATATCATTGGATGTCTGGCCGAACAGAATTACCAGGGGTTCTATATCATTGAACGGGAAAGTTCAAAACAGCCGCTTCGAGAAATTGCCGAAGCCGTCGAGTTCATGCGAAACGTTGCGTGACGACGTGTTCGGCATGGGAGCGAACTTCGACTCCCAATCCGCGATGTCGATCTTCGAGCAAGCTTTCGCTGCGTTGAAGTAACTTTTGGCCAACTTGGAGCATTAGGTCTTGAAGAACCTGGTCGAACAACTGGCCATCGGTCCGCAGATTACTTTCGACTCGCATCACGGCAGCTCGATCATGCATACCATGAAATAGAGATGGTGGCCCAGCCGGTCGTTGGTGTGACGGCATCCAACCCAGCGGATGCAAACTCGAACCGTAAATGCTCATCGAATGCGAGAGTTCATTGGAAACCTTCTGAACTGCCTGCTGTTTGCTGGTAATCAGGTCGTTCAGTTCTCGCTCTCGCTTCTGAATCGCCTCGAGCGATTTGTTGAGCTCATCCAATCGCTGATGCAGCGAACGACGCTCTGCTTCGCAAGTTTCGAAACCTTGCTTGGCCTGTTCAAAGCTGGAGGATGCGGAGCGCCAATGGTTTTCTGATTCCTCAAAGGCTTGATTGTGTCTGGCATATTGTCCGGCGATGGGAGAATCGAAAAAATCGGAAAAGGCGGTCACTTCGGCCTGAGGAGTTTTTGGCTGGCTGGACTCATAGGCAGTCTTGCTCGCTTCCAACGCGGCCTTGGCAACATCGCGATTTCGGGTTGCGGACTCCAAGGCATGTTGCGCGGTGCGCAGATTTCTTTCTCGCTCCGCCATGGTGGCATCCAGTTTCGACCATGACGACTGAGCTTGTTCCAAATCGCGATGCATCGATGATCGGCGGGTTGGCAATCCGGAGCGTTCCTGACTCGCTTCTTCGATTTCCTGCAGGAGGCGAGCGACTTTGGCCGCTAAGATCCCAGCCGCATTGGCGGCGGCGCGCGATTCGCGAATTTGATGGACTCGCTCGATCAGCACTCGATACTCTTGATCCGTCGAGAGCAAGTCTCGATGCACAAGTTCGGAAATGCGACGAATCGCTTCGGATCGGAATTGTCGCTTGGACTGCTCTTCGCTACTCAGACCCTCCAACTCCTTCGAAGCGGCGGTAACCTCGCGATCGCGCCATTGCTGGACTTCCCGATCTCGAATTTTCGCACCTGCGAATAGATCGATGTCTCCTTTCACGGAGTTGACGAACTCGGGAATTCGTTGCAATTCACCATCTAACTCGAGGCAGCAATCCGCCAAAGAGGAGATGGTCAGCGGCGACGCTGCGTGGTGTAAAAAGTGGCGAATCTCGTCAACTCTGCGACCAGTGCGACGATGTGAAGATGGAAGGATACGTTCCTTTAACATTTGTGCTCATGCAATGACAAAGTTATCGACCGTCACCTCGATCTGTTGTTCTTCAATCGCCTCTAAATGCTGTTTCTCTTGCTTCCGTGTTTCTGAGAATGGCATCTTTCGCTTCAACCAGCCGACGAACCCACTTTTGTCTTTGCGGAACTCGGCATAGTCACTTTGCGTTGCCGTCAATTCCTCTTGATCAAAGGTGCGCTCTCGCTCCAATCTGGAAATCGCTTCGTCGATCTGTCGAGAAAACTCAATCGGGTCCGTTTGCGAGGTGGCATCCGCCATCATACTGTCAAAGACCTCTTGCAGGTCTCGATAATTGCTGGCTCGTGAAAGTCGTTCCAACCATGCAGCTTCGTTTGGCATAAATACCACTCAGCGAAAAATGAATGGGACTAAGTGCGATCGCAACGCCGTGTTCAGGAATCGATGATCCCAAATGCAAGAGCAAAAATCAAGTGAACGCGACGCTTGCATTGTGGGTTGAGCCTCTCCGGCAATCCGCCATCGATGAAGTGGTAACCACGAGGCGGCCTCCATCACGCATCACGCCTATGGATTCGAATCGACGGCATCGATCTTGGCAGCCAAGATAAAATCATTTTCCGTTAAGCCACCCACAGCGTGAGTCCAGATTTCGATCATGACGAGACGATAACTTACCAAATGCAAATCGGGATGGTGCCCCTCCGCCTCCGCGATTTCAGCAACACGGTTCAAAAAATCCATCGCCTTCATGAAACTCTTCATCTTCCATTCCCGATGGATTCTCTTGCCATCGTCGGTAATTCTCCAACCTTCCACTTGTCGAAGGAGATCTCTCACTTGATCCGTGGAACAGGCTGGCACGCCTCCTTCACATGGGACGCATTTCTTCGAGACCAAGGTTGCAGACTCATCCGCCATATTCAATTCTCCATTGTTCAAACAATCATTTCTCGCACGATGTTTCCGTGAACATCGGTCAGTCGGTAATCGCGTCCCTGAAATCGAAAGGTCAAACGGGTGTGTTCGAGACCTAACAGATGCAGCAAGGTTGCATTCAAATCGTGTACATGCACCGGATCGCGGACGACATTAAATCCGAATTCGTCGGTTTCGCCTATGACTTGTCCGGGGCGAATGCCACCTCCCGCGAACCACATACTGAAGCATCGATTATGGTGATCGCGTCCGTCGTTGCCCCCTTGCACCATTGGAGTTCGCCCAAATTCTCCTCCCCAGATCACCAAAGTGTCTCGTAACAGACCTCGCTGCTTTAGGTCGCGGACAAGCGCGGCGCTAGCTTTTTCCGTGTCCAGACAGTTCTTCTTGATGTCGGCTGCCAGATTTCCGTGCTGATCCCAAGCTTCGTGGAACAATTGAACGAAGCGAACACCCCGTTCCACTAACCGACGTGCCAGCAAGCAGTTCCGAGCATAGCTCGGTTCCTTCGCGTCTTTGATCCCGTACATTTCCAAAATAGAAGTCGGCTCATCACCTAAATCCATCAGTTCGGGGGCACTTGTTTGCAACCGATACGCGAGTTCATAGCTTTGAATCCTTGCTTCGATCTCTGGATCGCGGTATTCTTCGAAAGCCAACCGATTCAAATCTTGAATCGCATCCAAGGTTTCCCTTTGCGTTTCCCGATCGATACCTGGTGGATTCGAGACGTACAGAACGGGATCGCCCGTGCCCCGAAATGGCGTGCCGCCGTAAACAGTTGGCAAAAAACCGCTTCCATAGTTGCTAGCGCCACCACTAGTCCCTTTCGCACTGGTCAACACCACGAAGCCGGGAAGATTTTCGGACTCGCTTCCAAGCCCGTAGAGTGTCCATGCGCCGAAACTCGGACGTCCGAACTGTTGCGACCCTGTATTCATCAAAATCTGAGCCGGCGCGTGATTGACCGCATCGGTCGTCATCGAGCGAACAAGACAAATATCATCGCAGATCGAACCGATCGAGGGGAGGAGCTCGCTCAACAACCGTCCGTTTTGACCGTAAGGTTGAAACTTGTATTTGGGTCCGAGCAAGGCCGAATTCGGATTGATAAAGGCCGCTCGATATCCAGCAAGCAATTCAGACGGTGGCAATTGCCCGCTGCGCTTTTCCAACTCTGGTTTGTAATCGAACAGCTCCAAGTGACTTGGGGCACCTGCCTGGAACATGTAGATCACGCTCTTGGCCATTGGTTCGTGGTGGGGCGTCTTGGGAGCCAGAGGATTGCGCCGCGTTTCTCCCCATCCATCCTTGGCACCGAGTGCCGCAAGAGCCATCGCTCCCAAACCAACTCGGCAATCGTTCAAGAACCAACGCCTCGAAAGAAGCATGTTCGATGGTTGCGGCGTACACGGGCTTGGATGTCTCTTCATGTTCGAACGTCTTAAAATTGGAATGTGTAGCTTTCTCCACTCGATTCAACTCTTCACGATCGTCTCGTCAAGGTTCAGGAGCACTCGCGCCAAAAGAGTCCAAACAGCGGCGTCCTCTTCGCAATAGGGCTCAGGTACGGAAATGGCTTGCTCGGGAGTTTCGCCGAGAATGGCCCTACAGTCCAAGGTCGTCGCATGGATGCGAGATTTCCATTGCTCGATTCTTTCGAGGAGAAGCGAGAGTTGCTCAGGGAGAGGCTCCCTATTCGTGCAGAGTTGGAACATCACTCGCACTCGATCTTCGTCGGTCGGCGGCGATTCTTTGAGGACTCGCATCGCCAAGGCCCTCGCCGCTTCGACAAAGACAGGCTCATTCAAGGTCGTCAACGCCGCCAGCGGTGTATTCGACCGTAATCGCCTAGTGCAAGCCGCATCTCCATTCGGCGAATCCAGCGTCGAAAGGACGGGGTCCGGCATCGATCGTTTGCGAAAGATGTAGACCGAGCGACGATACCGATCCGGTCCCGTGGCAGGCTTCCAATAACTTGGGTAGGTGTAGTTATAGTCGAGGATATTCTGAGGGACCGGCGGGATCACGCTCGGTCCGCCAGCGTGAATCGAGATCAGGCCGCTCGCGGATAAAGCGATATCGCGGATAACTTCCGCGTCAACGCGATGCCTCGGGAAGCGGGATAGGTAGCGATTCTGCGGATCGCGTTCCTTCGCCTCGCTGGTGAGCACCGAGTCTTGCTGGTACACTTGGCTCGTCATGATTTTTCGAATCAGCTCTTTCTGACTCCACCCATTCTCCATAAAGTCAGTTGCTAACCAATCAAGCAATTCTTGATGAAGAGGAAGGGGCGCGCGAGTTCCAAAGTCCTCGGAGGTTTCAACGAGACCGACTCCAAAAAGACTCTGCCAAACTCGATTCACAGCCACGCGAGCTGCCAGCGGAGACTGGTCGCTAACCAACCATCGCGCAAACGAAAGCCGGTCGCGTGGCCAAGCAGCCGGCATCGGATTCAACGACGCTGGAACGTGCGGTTCAACGGCATGTTGCGGCTGATTCCACTCTCCACGGTCCAACCAGTACGTCACGCGGCTCTTGCTCGCGTCGCGTTTCGCTAGATGAAGTACCGACGTTAGGGGCTGCGGATACTGCTCTCGAAGAGATCGAATCTCGTCGGCCTCCGATTTCCATTCTGGTCGGCTGGCGAGGAAAGCATCGAAAAGAGCTTCCGATTGCACCTGCGTGCGTGCATGTTCCGAGTTGTTCGCCGCAAGTATGGCCTGGTAATCCACAGGACTCGCTCGCGGCGATTCGACTTCCACCAAACTGAACCGGGCGCATCCGACCATATCGGTCATGCGAAAGACAATTTTCAATTGTGACTGGTTCCCGCCTGATGCTTCTGCCGGTTCTGAAGGCCGCAGCGGTTCGGCAAATTGCACGACGGCAACGGACGGTTGGTTTCTGTTGCCCAAGCCTCGGTCCGCTTGCCACGCCGTGTCGTCCGTGCCGTCGATGAGAAAAGCGACGGGGCCGGTTCTTCGTTTGCCGTCCCCGTGTACATTCTCGGGCTCGGAAAAATCGGCCGTGGGATTGCACAATGCAAGCTTCTTCCATTCTTCGGAAGGATGTTCTCGGTAAAGCACTTCGAGCTCGTTGATATCCCAACCACCGACGGAACTTCTTCCAGGACCTCGGAACGGCAAATCGCCGTGAGTCAAGATCTCCATCCGAAGTCCGGTCCCTGAGTAAGTACTCGGCTTAGCGACCAGGAAAATATCGTTGCTCGTGTGTCCCAGCATCAACACCGAACCATCCTCCTCCTGAACCGGATGATTGAGACCACTGACAGCTTCCATTTGTTCGAATCGCAGAATCCGATCGTTGTCGATTGGATCGGCGATCGATGTGGCAAATGCTTCCAGATCCGTTCTCCAATTGGGAGCATTCGCCTTGACTCGATTTCGCACGTGTTCGATCGCATCGCGAATCGCATCAAGCGATCTTTGTTGTTCTGCAGTGAAGACCCATGACTGCGATTCATAGGTGTCATTGAGAAAGGCGAACAGGCCGTAGTATTCATCTTGCGTCAACGGATCAAACTTGTGGGAATGACATTGAGCACATTGCGTTGTCAGCCCCAAGATCGCTTTGCCAATACAGTCCATTCGATCGAACATCTCGACCATGCGAAACTGCTCTGGCACGATCGCTCCTTCCTCGTTGATCATGCTATTGCGGAGAAAGCCCGTGGCGATGATTTCCTCTTGGCCAGCGTTCGGCAGCAAATCACCTGCGATTTGCTCGATGATGAATTCGTCGTAAGGTTTGTCTCGGTTCAAGGCGCGAATCACCCAATCTCGCCAAATCCACTGTTCGCGTTTCAGATCTTTTTCGTAACCATTGGTGTCGGAGTATCGCGCAACATCCAACCAGACTCTTGCCCATCGCTCACCGTAAAGTGGACTTGCCAACAACCGCTCAAGCGTTTTTTCGTATCCGTCGCGAGCGAAAGCTCTCAGCTCGTCCGGCGACGGCGGCAATCCAATCACATCCAGATAGAGCCGCCTACACAATCGTTCATCGGGTGCCCTCGGAGAAGGGGTCATACCCATGTCACGCAACTTCGAGAACACGAAAGCGTCAACGGGATGTTCCCCAAAGCCCTCGGGCAAAGGACGCTTTTCGGGAGGAACAAAAGCCCAATGCTCTGCATAGGCGGCTCCTTGTTCAATCCAATGGCGAAGCAACGCAATCTGCTCAGGGGTGAGTGCCTCATGTTCCGGAGGGGGCATTCGCACGGCTAAATCGCTGGAAGTAATCCTGCGAAGCAGCTCACTTTGATCGGGATCCTTGGGAACAATGGCTGGCTCTCCAGAATCCCCCCCCTGCAAAGCAGATTCGCGTTGGTCGAGCCGCAAGCTGCCCTGACGCGAAGAAGCGTCCACTCCATGACATAACGTGCAGTGCTCGGACAGAATGGGTAAGACGTCACGCTGAAAATCGACTTCCTCATCGGCTCGCAGCAAACCGCATCCATAGGCGGAAAGGGATATGGCCCCCCACAACATCGAAGTCAATCGCATGTAATTCAAGCTCATGGCTCCCGAGAAAGCTCACAATTCAGATACGTTGCTGACGCATCTATTCTACATTAGAACCGATCGTATCGGTTCGCCTTGACTGATGGCTAGCGGTCGACCGAGCCGGTCGCGAATTTCGCTATCCGGCGGAATACCAAGACAATGGAAGATCGTCGCACTGAGATCGTGAGGCCCAACGCGACCTTCCAGAGGGAATCCCCCTTGTCGATCGGAAACGCCATGGACGATGCCGCCTTGAATCCCTCCGCCCGCAAGAGCGACCGAGAACACGTGCCCCCAGTGATCGCGACCACCACTTGGATTGATCCGAGGCGATCTACCAAACTCTCCCATCCAAACGACCAACGTTTCTTCCAAAAGCCCACGCTGGTCCAGGTCCTCCAGCAATGCTGAATAGCCTTGATCCATGGGAGGCATGAGATGGTGCTTCAATCGTTCCGAATTGTGGGCGTGGGTGTCCCAAGCCGGTGCCACATCCGGATCGTCTTTCCATCGAGTCCAGTTGACCTGGACCATCGAAACGCCAATTTCCACCAGTCGACGCGCTAGAAGGAGACTTTGTCCGAACCGATTTCGACCGTAACGCTCTCGCAGTTCCTCCGGCTCCGAGTCGATAGCGAATGCGCGCCGTGCCTGCGGCGAGCGAAGCAGTTCCATCGACTTCTGTTGCAACGTCGTCCAACGAAGTGTACTGGAACTAGCGGCCTTCCCGTCAAAGTAACGATCCAGCGCGTCAAGCAGTTCTAGTCGACGCCCTAAACGATCAACAGAAACCTCCGCCGGAAGTTCAAAATCGCCGACACGAAAATGAAGCTCATTCGGGTCACAGCTGAGAAGCCACGGGTCGGCATCGTCACCGAGCCACCCTGCGTTTTGCCCAGGCCAGACGATCCTGCCCGTATTCCAGATTTCTTCCGGCAGGCGAATGGCTCCAGGAAGCGACGTCCGATCGCCTCGCAGCTTGCGAACAACTGCGGGGACGCACGGCCAATCGTTCGGAGCTCCCGGTGTTGCATTTTCATTGTTCTTTGGCGAATGCGGATATCCTGTCAACATCCAATAACCGCTCGATGAATGAGCGTTGTCGTCCGTCGCCATCGACCGCACCACCGCAATTTTCTTGATTAGCATGGCGGTCATCGGCATCAACTCGCCAACGCGGATAGCCGGGATGCTGGTACTGATCGAACCGATATCCCCGCGAATCTCAGGCGGAGCGTCAGGTTTCGGGTCCCACGTTTCATGCTGTGGAGGACCTCCGAGCAGGAAGATCAGGATGCAGGATTTCGCTCTTCCGAACGAGCCTGTTTGTTCGGCACCACAAGCGGATCTCGCCTGCCATAACTCCGGCAACCCGATGCCCAAGGCACTGGCTCCGCCGACAGTGAACCACTCGCGACGCGACAAGCCATCACACAAACGTATTCCTCGATGACGAAAGGAGATCATTTCCGCTTTCCTAAAACAGGTGGGACTGCATTCGAATTCGAGGTGGGAACATCAACCGATGGGGGGCAGGTATCGGAGCAAATCCTCATCCTTCAGCAGGAATGGACTTCAACGACTGAAGATGCTTCGAAACTTGATTCTCGTTTCTCATGCGCGCGCCAGGTGAAATTATACCAGACCGACACGTTAGTGAGGGGCGGTAAATCGAAGCCTCGCTCACGCAGCGGGTTGTGACTGGTAGATACTTGTTTGCTTTTGCTGCTCGCCTTTTGAAACAGAGCGTCTCGCGTTGGGCCATGATAGCAGAAGCGATTGCGGAAGCAGCAAAGCCGCCCTTTATCCGAGGCCTTCTTGAACCCTTAACGCAACACTGCCAATCATTTTAACACGAAATCCATCTCTCGGCGGCCGAGCGACCTTGATTCCGCAAAGGTATTCATTCACAGCGCAGGTAGTCGTGAAGTAGGTCAGTTCCGAAGACCCTTTCTTCTGGAATGAAGATAACTCGGTCGAGTAACGCCTTCCAGAAAGGACACACACAACTTGCGAATCGCAACCATTCTTCATTGCTTTCGGGACTCATGGATTGGTTGCGTTACCGTTATTGAGACCGTATTCACGTTCTCCGAAATGTGCCGGTTGTTCAATCGCGAAGCGCGACAGGACCTGATGGAAACCGTAAGAACCGATCTTCGTGTGCTTCCGTACCAGCACCTTCGTTGCTCATCATGATCGAGGTGAAACTGGTTTCGTTACGGAGTCGTGACCTAGGAAGTCGCGCCGTATTGAGTAGATGGGGCAAATAGCAAACGGCAAAGTTAGCAACGAGCGATTTGACGTCGCTTTCTCGTTCCTTGCTCTGTGAGCGACCTGAAAAGCGAGGCTGCAAAAACGGTCAATTATGCTCTCCGGCTCTTCCGATGCGACGACGAATGGGCAAAGAGTGATTCGAGCCAATCGGAGTCCAGAAAGATCTCACTTCGGTCACTTGTTGAGGCCAAGGAGGAATGGGCTTCGAAGGAAGATTCACCTTCGCCTCCACTGCGACGATTCAGCTCATTGATGACAATCAAGGCGTCAATCGGGTGCATGAACCCATCACCGTTCACGTCATAGAACGGAAGATTCGGGTCGGTGCGTGGAACAAGCCTCTTGGTGATGGGATCATGGTACTTCCGTCCATTCAACTCATTGATCACCATGAGCGCGTCGATAGGAAAGACTTTGCCGTCTCCATTGACGTCAACCCGATTGATTGGATTCTGCCAAACCATGTTTTTTACCGTAGTTTCGGCATCCGGTGTCGTTGGGGCCGTCTCGCGATTGCCAACGTTGTCCGTTGCCACGGAATAGAATCGATAAGTATGATCCAATTCACCCACGAAGACGGCGGACGTCTGAGTCGTTCCTTTCAGGAATAACTGATAGGCACCACCGTTATCTGAAACGTAGATGTCGTAGCCTGCGATACCTGATCCTCCCTCGTCATCCGTGCCCGTCCAAGAAAGCGGAATGTTCTTCGATGATTGAGTTGGAAGGGCGTTCACTTTGCTGGAGGGTGCCCCGACGTCGATGGTGTTCTTGGTGATTGGAGTCAGGATGGGATCGTTTACATCAAAGACGATCGATGCTTGGTTGGTAATTTCCGTTCCGGTCGCAAGATTCTTCAAGGGTTCAATGCGGTAGGAAAAGAAGCCTTCCCCATTGTGGAGATTTTTGTCGTTTACCGGCAAGAATCCCGCATCGAGAGCATCCGGCAACTTCCTCGTCAATGGATCGAGCGATCGGAACGTTGCCTTCAGTTCTCGCTTGGCAACGTCCAGCGTGAGAATGACAGGGACGAGCAACGAGATGCCGTCAGGGCGCAAATCGATCGTGGTTTCGTAATGGCTGAGCCCCGGAGGAACGTCCCATTTTCGATTATCGAATCCGAAGGCGATCCATTCAAACGTTCCAAGGTCCAAATCGGTATCGAGAAGATCGGTCACGAACACTTCTTGGGCAGGGATCGTTGCGCCGGCATCGGGATCGTTCTCGAATTCGACGAGATAGGCAAGAGCCTGATTTTGGATATGACCTTTGGCTCCATAGCCAGCCGTAGTCGATTTGTTATTGGGATCGAACGAAGTGCGGACGGCTACGGAAGTTGACGAACCGCCTGCGGAAGTTCCGCCTGGCCATCCCGGAGGCTCAAGGTCCTTCGGGTCAATGCGTGGTTCGTTTTCACGGATTTCGCAGGTCACCAGTTCATGCTCATAGGTGTCTTGGAGTGACCTCGCAACTCCATCCGCTTTGGCGTAGAGGGAGGCTGCATCCTCCGTAGCGTTCTTGATTCCCTTAATCTGCTGCAAAGCGACATCAAAATCTTCTTGAAGCGTCATGAAATCACTGTAGACGTCGTATAAGCTCATCAGTGCTCCAGCGACTGGACTTGCTTTCCCCCAAATACTTTCTTCGGATCCCACAAAGAGGACGATGTCGTCGAACAGTTGTTTCATGGCCTTCACGATGGCGAGCATTTGATCCTTGAAGCCGGGAGGAGGAGTCCCGTTGGCAAGTGCTTGGTTATTCGCATCGATCAGTTGTTTGAAGGAGAAGAAATAAGCGTCGTAACGATCCGCGAGACCTTTGATTGCGGTCAGGACAGTCTCGCTGAGAGATGGATCAGCAAGTATTCTCCGGACGTTATTCGCAGCCGTTGCGGCATTGATAAAGAGACTTGCGGCGGACCCTGAAAGCTTTGCAAGCTGCAATCCCACGACCTGCTGATTGGTCACCTTGATGTCATTGCCAGTTGCGTAGTTTTCTTCCCAGACTCGGAACATGGCTTCACGTAATCGAATGTAGGCGGCGAGTTCGCGATGGGCCTCGATCACTGCTTTACAAGTTGGCGTTTGCAAAGCAGGAAGTTTCGCTTCCTCAGTCAATCGCTTTGGTCGCGGAAGATGTTCGATCAAGTTCAGGAAGCCATTGATGAGACCACGAGGGCTTGGAGCAGGGGGAGGAGGTAGCGGTTCATCGCTGAAATGCGATGTATCGACTCCAATGACGGTCGGCGCGACGTTCAGGACAACATTCGAAACCGTTTGACCGTTAGCGACTTGGAGATCTTGGGATGTTGATTCGGAAAAGCCCTCACCGACAACGCGGATTCGATAGGTCCCGGGCAGGAGCGTGTCGAGTTCGAACTGGCCGTCTTTTCCCGAGAATCCAGCTGCGAGGACGACATTCTTCGCATCGACCGCTTCGACCAATGCTTGTGAAACGCCGGCCCCTTGTGGACCGACCACTTTGCCTTTAACCAGGATTTTTGATTTGTCCAGTGAGAAATCGAGACCTCCCATGACTCCATTTTCAACGGTGATTCTTTGAACTGCGGCCTGATATCCAGATGCCGCCACCACGACGTCGAATGGACCCGGCGGCAAATTCTTGAACGAGTATCCACCGTTGGCGTTGGATAGCAGGGTCGGGCTATCCGCAGAAATGGCTGGCATCAGAACGCTAATGGTCGCTTGCTTGAGCGCAGCACCAGTGACCGCATCGCGCACGAAGCCATGGAAACCACCACCTGCCTCCAGTTTGAAGTTGACGATCTGTGGAGCTGCATTCGACAGCGTTGTTTGGCTCGAAGCGATCCTCAATGACGCCGGCACCACGATCATGTTCAGCTTGTCCCCTGAAACTCCGCGAAATTGATAGTTGCCTGCGTCATCCGTGAGCACACTCTGAATCCCGTCGATACCATCGATGCGAATCCGCACCGGAACATTCTTTTGAGGAGTGTTCGCAGCGTCGGTGATCTTTCCTTGGACGATTGCTTTTCCAGCGATCAAATTCAATTCCTTGAGGACGTTTCCATTTTGCACTTGGACCGACTTTCGAGGAGCGAAAGCTATTCCGGGAGCCATCGCTTGAATCTCGTATGATCCTGCCTGCAAGGTTAGGAACCGAAACTTGCCGGCAGCGTCAGAAAAAATGCTCGATAGGACTTGGCATTTCGCAACAGAACGACCCGAGCATTACTGATGGCGGTCTTTCCATCGGAATCCAAAGTGCGACCTTCGAGTTCGCCGACAATCGGAAGAACAAAGTTTGCAGTCGGAGTCTTGTTGGCATTCGTGATTGAAACTTGAGAACCAACGATTCCGTCAGAACCAACCGTCGAAACCGTCAGGTAATAGTCACCAACATTGAGATGAGGGATCGAATAAGTGCCCGCAGCGTCGGTTACCGCATAAGCGACCGGTTTGCCGTTCACGTAGGCCATGACGAACAGGTTTTCCAAACCCTGCCCATTCGCTTGCTTCGTGACCTTGCCGCTGATCTTGCCGAGCGACGACAACTTCATCGAAGGGAGGTTGGTGACCTTACCAGCCTGGACGGCAGCATTCGACGAGACCTCGGAGTAACCCTGCAAGGAAGTGCGAATGACGTAGGAGCCAGGTTCCAAGTCGACGAAGCGGAACCCTCCGCTGCTGTTGGCTTGGGTGACTTGCATGACTTTGCCATCCTTTTCAGCAGACAGCACGACAAATCCAAGTTCACTTCCGTCGGCTTTCTGCACAAGTCCTTGGATTTCGCCACCAACCTTCAATGATAGGTTCTTGTTGGATGCGGACTGGCCCTCGACGATGGAGACATCGATGACCGTTGCGGTCGTGAAACCGGATTTGGATGCTTGCACGGAAAACGTGCCATTGGGAACGCCGCCAATTACATACCTACCGTTCGCGTCGCTGTACGCCGAGCGTCCAATGGCAACGCCAGTCGCGTCGAAGGCAACGACGAGTGCCTCAGCAACGGGCGCATTCGAAGGTCCACGAACCGTACCGGCGATGGTTGCTCCAGAAGTCAGAACCAAATTCGTCTGAGGACGAACATCATTGTTCTTCAGAACGATGTCAGCAACGACTCCCCGTACGAATCGAGGATCATCGGACTCCAGGGAATAGGTTCCGGGCTTCAAAGCGAGGAACTCATACGCTCCGTCGCGGTCGGTCGTCGTGGTGTAAACTTCACCGGCATTCGACACGGCGCGGACAAGCACATCAGCTAACGGTGCACCTACATCCTTGAGGAGAACCGATCCTCGGACCGTGGCACCGAACTCGGCGGTGAGCTGAATATTCGTGACATTCGTGTTTTGCACGATGACAGGATTATGAGTGCCGATCAAGAACTTACCTGCCACGAAGGTATAGGTGCCTGCAGGAACATTATTGAATGTAAAAGTTCCGTCAGAACGGATCGGTGTGAAAATCTTCCGTCCAGTGATCGTATTCAGCATCGTGAGAGAATTCGATTCGAGACGAGATTCACCTTGGACGCCTGCCGAGGTGATCCTTCCAGACACCGATGTATTCACGCTAGCGCGTGCATCTTCAACCAAGAAATGAAAGACATCGCGGAGCGAGTACGGTAGAAATCGCGAATCAGAAACTTGGCTGGAAGCCTCTGAAATCGCCTTCACGTAGTCGGACCAGTTGTTTCCAACTCGAAGCTTGATCTTTGCGAACAACTGATTCCACTCGGTATTTCCCAAATCCGGTGGCCGAATCGTCGGCTCGATGGCGTTCCAATCGATGAGCGTATCGGGGTACTGAGCAACCTCGACATCCAATCGCTCGTCACCAACGGTCTTGGTTGTACCATACAGGGTGATTCGTCCCGAGGTGCCGGGGGGCAAAATCCCTGCCTGGCCAAGCGGATTGACGCCGATCAATTCCAACGCCGATGATGCGTGTGTCATCTCTTCGTAAAAAGACATGTTTGAAAGCCCCGTACCTTTCACGCGGAAAATGGGCGCCATCAGATCTTGATTGCCGGTATTGCGATAGTCGACGGTGATGACGAAATCTCGTCCCAATCGAACTCCCCATGGCGCCGAGATCGTGGTGGAAAGGCGTCCTTCCTGTCCGGCAACAATTTCAAAGGTGTTGGGTAGCGATGTTACGTTGTTTCCCGGCTTGACTACTTGAATGGTTGCCTTCCCAATCGCTTTGCCGTCAAGGTCGAACGTTGCATTGAGCAACCCAGAATCGACGAACACGACTTGCTTCGCTTGAATCGTACTACCGTTCGCATCGATCATGCGCACCGTTGATCCTGGGGTAAATTGTGCTCCAAAAACATTGATGGTCACTGAGCCGCGATTTCCCCCTTGTCGAGGCTGCACGTCGGTAATGGAGTAGGAACGCTGTTGCACTTGAATACTGAAGGACTGTGTCGCACCCGGCATATTGGTGCTGCTGACCATCAAGTAGTGCGTCCCTGGGGGCAAGCTCGAACCCGATACCGATTGATTCGACTGATTGGATCGAATGCCTCGGCCATTGAATTGCTGGACGGAGGGCAAATCAGCAAATTGCCAATGGAGTTGATTGGTCGCACCAGACGCCCCCGTTAGCGTCGCTTGAAAGTCGATGCCGGCCGCAGCAGTGAACTTGAAAAACTTCTTGTCGGTCTTGGAGATCAAAGTAGCGTTTTGCGCGATGCCAAATTGCAGCTCTGGCAGGTCCATATCGATTGGAGCATTGGAAGAGCGAATGTTATTCGCTCTGGCCTTCGCTTCGAAGACTTCATCGTCGAAATTGGAGACGACAATGAAGAAGTGTTCTCCGGGGAGGACACCGGGAAGCGTGAAATTGCCTGAGGCCGAGTAGGAATCGCCTACGCCCAACTCCGAGTCACGTTGGACCGTGCCGAGCAGAAGATCATCCTGGCTCCAAGCTCGGTCGCGCGAAAGATAAACTGCGTCTCGCCAAGCTCCCCCTGCAACTCCGGTACCTTGGTTACGAACTTGCCATTCGACACCGACCACTTGGCCCTGGAGGCCTTGGATCGCTCCGACAACGTTCACGGTCACCAAGTCCACATCCGAGATTGAAATGCTTTGCCGTTCGATGGCTCCCATGTCGATGAAAGGAGTTGAACCAGTTCCGGAATTGACAACATTGGGGTCGTCGAATCGTGGATTGCCAAGAAAGTCGGATGCAGGAGCTCCCGTGCTGCTGCCTGAATCGATGGCTTTCGAGCCAGCCCTCAGTTGAAATTGGTCTGTTGCAGCATTCGTGTACTTTGGATCGATCGAGATGTTGCCACTCGATCCAGTTGGATCGGGAACGCCTTCGTAGCGACCACCTGTGGCCGAGCGAAATACAAGATTGTGGCTAATGGAAAGTGCAGCCCCATTGGTACGACTAACTCCGACCGAGCCGAAATTCGTAATCAAGTTGTTCGTAATCGTGACCTGGGTCGTAGCACCGTCTGCCGCGATGCCTCGCCAGTTGTTATCGAGCGTGTTATTGATCAAGCTGGCCTTGCTACCGCCATCGATCAATACCGCCGCATCGCGGCTTCGAAAGACGATGCTGTTGGTCATCGAAAGAATCGTATTGCGCGCAAAAACTCCTGACGTGAAAGAGCGATTGATCGTGACGTATTGAAGCTTGATGTTGGCGCCATCCGCTTGAATCGCGCCATTCCTGAACGCACCGGCAAATCGAATATCCAAGTGGTTAAGCGTGTTTCCGACGCTTCCTGTTCCAAACACCACGGCATTCCAGTCTCCTTGAAAACCGATTGTAGTACCGTTGTTGTCCGTGTCTCCGCCAATGGAGTCGTCGCGACTCGAAGTGAAGACCACCTTCCTGTCCGCTGCACCCTGAACAAGCAGCTTGCCGTCTACAAGGAGTTCGTCACTTGCGAAAAATCGAAACTTCACGATCTGACCCGCACCGACCGTCAGGGTGCTCGCCTTTGGAACCGTGATTTTCCCCGAAGTTCGATAAACAATATCCGGATTCGTCCAATTGCGATTTCCGACGATCGAACCTGCGTCCAAGACGAGAGCGTTGACGCCATTGTTGCTGACCGTCACACCCTTGATCGTGGGATTTGACGCCAAGTCCATGCTGATGGCGGACGCATTGTTGGTGAAGGTGTTCGAAGTTAGCGTCGAGTCGCTGGTCTGCAATCGAACGCCTGCCGAGCTTGAATTGGTGACAAGACTATTGGTCAACGTCACCGGAACGAAAGATTCTAAGGCCCCTTTTCAAAGAGCTCCGCCAAACCGAATCTGCGCGAAATTGATGACATGTCCAGAACTTCCCGGCTTCAATTGAATTCCATTCCAGTCGCCGCTGAAACCTGTAGAAGGTCCATTCTGATTCGTGTCTTCGTCATCTCCGGTTCCGAGTATTCCGTCCGGTCCTGTATCATCACGCATCGAGGTGAAAACGACCGGTTGCTGTGCCGTCCCTTGAACCAACAATCTGCCCTCAACATTCAGTGCGAAACCCGCAAAAATATTGAATTTAACCATGGCTCCTGCCTGGACAGTCAGGGTCGCTCCGGCGGGAACTCGCACCGTCCCTGTAATCTGATGCGTTTCTGCGTTCGTCCAAACTGTACCGTCCGGAATATCTCCCGACCAAACTGCAAGCAAGCGTCGATCTTCCAGCGCTTCGAATAAGCCAATTCTCTTAAGTTTTTCACGACGCGATCGAAATGATTTGCGAAGCTTGCCCGAATTGCGCCTAATTCCGCGAATGCTTGGGAGGCCCATAGGAAGGAGTCCTTGTCGACGAGAAACGATGGTGGCAGGACTTCGTACTTGATCGTAAATCAGTCCCTTGGATGGTACTCGACAAACCTGCCCAAAATACGACTCCGGCCGACGAATTCACCCCAGAAGCGGCGTTTCCCCCAAAAGAAACATGAAAATCGTGATCTTGAGAGTGGCTACCGGACCCGAAGAGTCATCTTTTCCCTTGATCCGTGGCGTTGTCATCGATTGACCAAAGTGGCCTGACACGAACGACAAAAGTAGCCCGCAACGCCAGCAAGGGATGCTCACTGGCCATTCGATCCGTCTCGTGTAACAGCTCGCGGAACCTGCTCAAGTCACACTAACTTTTGTCGATTGTGTCTGAACAATGTCGATCCGATCGGCTTGGCGTTAAGGCTATGAGTTCTTAGTGACGCTGAAGTAAGCGCTGCTCGATCCACGATCCGTCGATGCTCCATCATGGGGGTGACGGAGCAATTCGAAAAACGGGTGCTTCGGCGAATTCTGAGAAGGCTATCGAAGATGTGCAACAAGGTGGCACAAATGATGTGAAGGCTGTCTACGGCTGCCAATCTTTTTCATCGATCAAGACGCCATCGTCGGCCCCGACCATCGCTTGCACTGTCTCTTTGGATAGCGTGATTCGCAAGCGACGAACCGAACCGTCCGCCAAACCAACGATCATGGCTTTATCATCGGCGTCGACAAATTTAGCCAGCGTGTCACCTGGGCCGATTACAACGTCATCTGGTTTCGTCCAAATGACAGAAGCTTGCGAGCCCACTTCCATCATGGCGATGGTATTGCTGAGCCCATCTTTGATTTGTGAAACCTTCATTGGTTTTCCGGGGCGACCGAAAATGCTATTCGCAGTTAACGGAACAACGTACCGCGTCTTACCCTTTGAAGCATTCTCAAAATCTAGGGGATCTTTGAATACCTGTGGCATTTTCTCGATCAAAGATTGATTGTGCGGGCTATCCCAGGGCTCGTCCAAGTGGAATTGCTGGTACAGTTCATTCTCTTCGAGATAAGGTAGCAACGTGACACGCCAGCTCAAAAGCTTGTTGCCATCTTTGTCAGTGAGACTTTGTGGCGGCAACGCTCCGTGGACGTCTGCAAAATTGTGCATGGCAAGCAATAGCTGGCGAAGATTGTTGAACGACTGATTGGTTCGAACTGTCGAACTGAAAACCTTGTCACGGACCGCTTTCCAATGAGAATTCTCGGACACGATTAATCGAGTTCTCGTGCCATCCGTCGCAAGCACGAGGGAAGTTTCCTCGCCTCGATTCGGCTTCAGCAGCTCTCGCAGGCTGTTCGCGAATTTCGCAGCTTCATCGATATCAAAGGACTCGACGTCGATACTTGCAGGGATGGGAATGGTACCTTGAACCAGAAAATTCATTTTTCTGGGTAGGGACTCTAGGACTTGATTTAAGCGAGTGCTCGACTCGAACGCCTCACGAAACTTCGCGACATCCGGCGAATCCGCTTGAAGATGAAGCATGCAACCATTCGGCGCGTTGGATGCCTCAAGTCGGCGGCGCATATCTCGATCCATCTCCCCTTCCTTCGATAGGATCTGATCGATCGCTGCTTGAGATGTTGAAAGTAGCAGTCGATTGCCCTCTTGCTTGGATGCGAGTGTTGGTGGAAACATGTCTCGAATATCTGCCAACGTGTCCTTTGGTCGCTCGCAGAATACCACAAAAACAAAGTTGTTCGGAGCATGGATCAGATAGTCCTCAGAAAGGACGACTAGGCGTTCAATCTCAAGACTCTTGATGGTGTTGATCAACGATTCCAACTCGCTTTCGGAATTGAGGCCAGTCATGACTTGCTGAAGGTCTCGGACATCCTTGATCGAAACAGAGTTTGGATCGAGCCAGGCAATCAGCTTGGTTCGGGCATCCAAATAAGCCTCGATTGGTTGCAAAGTGGGTGGTAATCCCTGAGCGAAAGCGATTGCCCCTCCGGCCAGCCATAGTAGGGACTGGGCACAAACATACTTGCATAGTCGTCTCATAAATTCTCCTTCAAAAAGGAGTGATCCATGCGCACGGCGAGCCAGCTAATCGCATGGCACTATTCACCGAGCGAGTTGAAATTCAATTTTGGTCGGCATTTTCCCTGCAGCGACAACCGCTCCGGAGAGCGTAACGGCGTAGCCAACATCCAGAGGTTGAACTTGGTATTCAAAGTCGTTGCCTGTCGAGGGATCGAGAAGGGGAGGGACAACGTCAAGTTCCTGCAGATGGCTCGGAGGCTTCCCGCCGTGTGCGGCCGCGTGCATGCGTATGGCTTCCATGGTCATCAGCATTCGGTGTCGCTGCTGGCAAGTTCGATGTGCTGACAAGGCAAGGTCAACGGCAGGTTGATACTGTTCGGCGAACAGGTTTCCAGGGGACAAGGACGTTTCCTGAGGGGCCTTCGTCGTCGCGTTTGCAAGTCGATCGGACCATGTCGTCGAGACACGGTTTTCCAATAAGGCGCGACCCTGCCGTTGGTCCGTCGCTATTCGAAAATCGTGGAGCATATCGATGGCCAAGAGCCGCCATTTGGGAAGCGTGTTGAGCCTCTCTTCGGTCCAACCCGACTGTTTCAATCGTTTTCTCGCTTCATCCATGTCGACGGCTGCCAGCATGAGCAAGGGATTACTGCTTCCCTCTGCCGCAGTTTGCTGAAACTGCTTTCGCGATTGCCGCCACAGTCGTTCCCACTCGGCGTCGTCGATGTCTTGGCGATCTGCTAAGAAGAGCGCAGGCAAGACCTCCTCGACAGCCGATACCTCGTAATCGATGGCACGATGCATACCGATCAAGGTGCTTTCCGGGACCGTCGCCAACGCCCAATAAGCATTTGGGAATGCTTCGATCTCGATACAAGCTAGTACGGCGGAATGCATGCTGCCGAAAATGGAAAGAGCAACCAAATGTTGAAGGATCGTATCTCCGTGCAAAGCAAACTCCGCCAATCGAAACCCTGCCTGAAGCGATTGAAAGGACCGTGCGATCCGCCCTTTTTTGGCGTGGATGATCGAATCACAGTGGAGCAATCTTGCGAGCTGACGCGCCTGCTGCACTTCTGGCAAGAGGATGGAGTAAGCTTCGCTACTATTTAGATCCGGCGTCCGCAGGTTCCACCGCAAGTCGTCACAATGTGCCAGTTCATCCAATTCGCGCAGTACCGGAGCAAACGTTTCGAGCATCGATTCGACCTCCTGGACGTTCCACTCGGTCCAATCACGCATCTCCACGTTCGCTGTCCAGCGGCTCCTGAATTCCACAGGTTGTAGCTGGAACAGCATGGCAGCTCTCGCAAAATGGACGCCGGCTGTTCCAACGCGGATCTGTCGCGGCGAGGGATAGCAACGGTACTGAAACCGGCTATTCGGCTCGTTGGCTGGTTTTAGAATCGGCACCTTCTTTCCCGCGTCGGTTTCGGGGGCGGACATTGGAGCTCGTTGCTGACTCTTGGCCTGCAATTCTTCAATGGTCATACCTGAACCCAACGGTTGGCTGGGTGGCGGCTGCTGACCCAAGGCGTTATGGGCTACCATCAGAGCGAGCAGCAAACAATCGAACAATCTTGCTGAAGGTGCATGCGTTTTTGTCATTTTTGTTCCAATTCGAAGGCGGCTTTTGAAAGACGGGTCAAAGCAAACTTTCTTTCAGAAGCTGTGCGTAGGTTGAGCGAATCTGATCAACACTGGTAGACTCGGGATTCGTAAACTTCAAGGACTCCGCATCTCGTGATACATGTCGTATGGGGCGTGACCACTCTTCAGCGGGAAGGAATCCAAGTGTGCTACAGAATCGTCTCCATCCTTGTGCCACTTGATTTTGATTCGCGCCCGCAACGATTCGTTTCGAGCTGGGATTTTCTGGATCAAGATACGGCACGGGAGAGGACGGAAACGTAGACCGAAAACCATACCAGAGTTTCAGCGCCGCTTCGAGCGATTGGGAGTCCGAAGACGCTTCTGCAGCGAAGTCGAAACGGCTGATCGAATCGCGTTCAGGAGAGGATTCGACACCTACCTTCTCAGTGTGTTGCTGACTTGATACTTCTTCAGACACTGCGGCAGAACCACCGTTCACCGCGAGCTCCGCGGAAGCATCGGAATGGATAGTGGCAGGACTGGCTAGGGTGACGGATCGCGACGCAAACACGCCTTCTCCATCACGAAGTGATTCGAACCGAGGCATCATCAAAAACGTCACCATGCTGGCAGCGATCCCAAGAGCGGCACCACCGACGAACGCTTGCCATGACTTTCTGTGCGCTGAGGCCACCGGCCCAGCCCCAGCGCTTTGATTCAGACACGCTTCCCAACCTGCTCGGTAGAACGTCACCGCTGGGTCCATCGCCTCGCTGGAAGGCAAAAGTCGTTTCAACGAGAATTCCAACTCTCGATTCTCAAACTCATCATCAGCGTTCAGTCGATTTTCGCGGTTCATGTTAAATCCTCATTCCGCTTCGTTGCGTCGTAACCGTTCACGACTCACGCGCGGGCCGCCGCAATTTTGGCGGTTGGAACGGATATGTTTCGCCAAGTTGTAATTCGCCAAAATTGCTCTGGCCCTGCGGTTAAACGAAGAGCCTGACTCCATTCGTGAACGCTTACGTTGCGTCTCTGCCACATTGATGTATCAAGTGATTTCGAATAGTATCCAGGGCTTCTCGATATCGGCGATGAACCGTCGAAGCCGGCATATCAAGGATTTCTGCGATTTTGCGAAAGGGTAAGTTGTTCCATAGGTGCGCGACGACAATCTCTCGGAGTTCCGTGGGAAGCGACCGAAGTGCTACTTCGCAATCCGTCCCCGAAAGTTCGAGGTCATTCGTCTCAGTCGTGGTGAACCACTGACCCTCCGGACGGGCTGCTCGCTGCTCTCGTACCTGACTTCTTCCATCCCGGCGAGCGTGATCGATGGACAGGTTGCGAACGACGCGAGCTAACCACGCATGAGCATCTTCGGGCTCAGGGTCCTCCGAGGCCAAGCGAATAAAGGCTTCCTGAACGCAATCATCGGCGGAAAGACATCTCATCCGAGCGAGTAGCCGAAGCGAGGATGCGTGCTGGTGCCACAGCTCCGCGAGCTTCGACGCACTGATGGGCATGTCATCTCTCCCGAAGGCTTGTTCAGAAATCGCCGTCACTCAGAAAACTAGACGTCATCCTCATACCGTTGTCCGACAAATTGCGACAATCGCCAAGAATCCGGGAATTTCCTCCTGCACGCTTGGGATTCCAGCTTGACCGAACCCGATCGCCAAGCTTTCATCATAAGGCACTTACAAACCACAGAGATTTGCCCAGCTCACGCCTATCTACGCCTATCTATTTGCCGTGCTTTCTCCATTCCTTCGAGCGAAATCATGATTTTTCCCCACTTGTTCAAGCATGTCGGACTGTTGTCGATCTTGTTCGTCACAACTGCAACTTCATTGGTGATCGTCGCGAATGCCCAAGATCGTCAGGCTTCGCAATTGCAGACGCTTGCGCTTCCTGAAACCGATGAAGGATTGCCAGGGGCTGGCCCGATTCGTCGCTACGACTGGTTTCGCAATCTTTGGCTTCAAAGACGGTCCGCTTGGATGAAGCAGCGCGATGGTGCGCAGGGTTCGTTGGTGTTCTTGGGAGATTCCATCACGCAGGGGTGGGGAGAAAACCTCGACGAACGATTTGGAAGCAGGATCGCCAATCGAGGTATCAGTGGCGATACCACTCGCGGTATGCTGCTACGTCTAGGAGACGATGTCTTGGCTCTGCGACCATCGGGTATCGTTATGTTGATGGGTACCAACGACATCGAAGAAGGTGCCGATCCAGCGACGATTGTGAACAACATCCAACTCATCGTTGAACGATGCTACAAGCATCGAGATGATTTGCCGATCGTGCTTTGCCTCGTTTTTCCGAGTTCACCCCAAATGCGGCGTCCCCCAGAGACTATCCAATCGGTCAACGATGGACTTCGAAAAGCATTCAAGGGAAACCGTCAAGTAACCTTGTTGGACACTTGGACATTGTTCGCTGGTCCAGATAACAATGCGAAGCTAGAAGACATGCCGGATCTGCTGCACTTGAACGAAGCTGGCTACAAGAAATGGGAAAAAGCGTTGGTGCCCATTTTGGAGACATTGGCACTCGTGCCGGTCGCTTCGGAAGACTTCGAGCCCGAAGCCGGATTTGAGACGCTTTTCAACGGAGATGACCTCACGGGTTGGGGTTTTCAGAAAACCTCGTTGGAAGATCGTCAAGCACGTGCGAATTGGCTTGATCGCAATCCCGGAGCGGCTGAGTGGCCGTTGGTGGATGAGCCGATTTGGTTCGACGGAGAAACGCAAAGCGATGATGGGAGGTTCGTCGCCAGGCACAACCGGATCGTGGTAACCACACCGAGCGCGGGTAGACGCATCCAGGTCCTTTCAACGAAAAAGGAATTCAATCAGGATTTTGTGCTTCGGCTCGAATTTCGGGCGACGCCGAACGCCGATAGTGGGATCTTTATTCGCGGCAAACAACTTCAATGTCGCGACTACGCGCTGGCGGGACCTTACAAGGAACTCGCAAATTATCGACCGCAGGACTGGAACGCAATCGAAATTCGAGTCACAGGTACAAAGGCTCAATGCACCTGCAATGGCGAAGTTTTGGAAGAGGCGATGGAGATTCCTCAAGCGGGGCCGATCGGTTTTGAAGGTGATCGCGGCCAAGTTGAATACCGCCGCATTCGGGTTCAGTCTTTCTGAGCAATGTAACTGCGCGATAACGCCTACCGATTGCAACGTCTTGGCGAGCCGTCGAGTTTCGACAACAATGTTCGCTCTCATTACGTAACCGTATCAACTTGCATTCGAGAGGCTGATTTCCAATGGCAAACGTGACGTTCAAGGGAACTCCCATGACTTTGGTGGGCAAGGAATTGACTCCTGGATCCGCTGCTCCGCCGTTCACCATTCACTATTTCGAAGGTGGACTCAAGACGATTACCCAAGATGATTTGAAAGGCAAGCCGACCTTAGTCAGCGTGGTTCCTTCGCTGGACACAGGCGTCTGCCAAATTCAAACCAAGAAGTTCAATCAGGAGTTGTCGGCGTTGGGAGACAAGATTAACGCGCTCACCGTAAGTCGAGATCTGCCTTTCGCGATGAACCGCTTTTGCGGTGCGGAGGATATCAAGTCAATGAGAGTCGGAAGCGATTATCAGGACGGGAGTTTTGGACGAGCCTGGGGCGTCATGATGGATGAGTTGAAATTGCTCTGCCGTGCCGTTTTTGTGCTCGATTCCCAGGGAAAAGTTGTTTACTCGGAGATTGTTCCAGAAGTGACGCAAGAGCCCAACTACACTCCGGCACTCGATGCGTTGAAAGGTTGTCTCGCTTAGCCGATCCTCGGAGCACTTGGCCGCGAAACGATTCCAGAGGTGAAAGCAACGCTCTGTGTTGAGCCAAGACACCTACCTTGTAGAATCAAAGTAACAGATCTGAATTTAACGAGCGTCTGATTGGAAGAATATCTCGAAGTGCAGGCGAGAGGCGTCGTTACTGAAATCGCGCCCTCGACTGCCTTCGGTTGGAATTGGTACCAGCTCATCAGCCACGGTCGAGGACTTTGCGGTTCGATCGGAACAGGAAGGGGCACAGGTGACAATAGAGAAGTGGCGCAAATTTCCAGTTTTTTTCACTTTATGTGAAGCTTTGCCGAGATTTCAATTGACTTGGCCTTGCTTTCCTCTCAATAATCTGGGCTCGTTTAAGCCGGTTCTCATCTGCGTAGCGTTGAGGGGATTTAGTTTCCCTTGGCAGTGTATGTAGCATCAATCATTCGCCACAGGCATTGACCAGCAACTTGTGGGGAATTGGGGATCGGTTGGTTCATGCTGGTGATATGGTATGGGCCTTCGGGCCGTTTCGAAGGAGTTTGTTGGTGACGAATATTTATGTTGGGAACCTGTCGTATCGTGCTACCGAGGATGAATTGCGACAGGCTTTTGGACGGTATGGACAGGTTAGTTCGGTGAGCATCATCACCGACCGAGAAACTGGGCGTTCGCGAGGCTTTGCTTTCGTCGAAATGCCAAACGATAGTGAGGCCAAAGCGGCCATTGATGGTTTGAATCAGCAAGAGGTTGCTGGCAGGCGAGTTTCGATCAACGAAGCTCGTCCACGTGAGAATCGCTCCGGCGGTGGCGGCGGAGGTGGAGGTGGCGGCGGAGGCCGTCGATTCCGCTCCGGTGGCCGTGGTGAATACCAGGGCCGAGGCGATAGCAATTATTATCGCGACTAACACTCCTTCAAATTGCGCGCGGTTGATCATGATGAAGTTCCGGTGTCAAAAGCATCGGAACTTTTTTTATGAAAGCAGAGGGCAGGAATGCGGATCGTATCCACGAGGGAACCAGAAGACCGAGTCGAAACTCTCGCTTCGCTGTCACTGGTTTAATCGAATGATGTAACAGTGTGCACCTGTAGGATCGGATATCATTGCGATACGTCCAACCTTGGGAACATCAAATGCTGGAACCGGATGCTGTCCGCCGGCTTTCAATGCCTGAGCGATGCAGGCCTCGACGTCCGGAACGAGAATGTAGATCGCCCAATGAGCTGGAGTATTTCCCCATTCGGCTGACATCGGCAGGATTCCCCCAAAGCGATTGTCCCCGACGCTGATTTCGGAGTAGCTTGCTGAGTCGAGCATTGGTAGAGGCGATTCTGAATACACCCATCCGAACAATGCCGAATAAAATTCGCGAGCCATGTTCGTCTCACGAGTCGCCAACTCGACCCACCCAATCGCGAAATCTTCATTCATCACAAAATTTCCGCCCTCGGTCGATTTCGATTGCCATAAACAGAAAACAGCTCCCGTCGGATCGCTGATGACACTCAGTCGGCCATGGCCGCTTACATCCATGGGATGAACGATCACGGCCCCTCCCAGCTCCGCAGCGCGTTGTGTCATGGCATCGCAATCGTCGACTGAGAAATAAACAGCCCAATGGGAGGGTACGCCCTGCGTCTTTTGCTCTTCCTGCATGCTGCAGAATGCGCCGATGCTGCCGTTGGCATTCGAAAGAAATGAATAAATACCGACCGGACCTAAGTCCATATCGCTTCGCTGCCAGCCGAAGACCGCCTCATAAAAGCGAAAACTCGCGTCCGTATCCGTGCTTGATAATTCGAACCAACATGGTGTTCCTTGACGAAACTCAGTGATCAACAAAATATGTTCCCCTGCAAGATTGTTTGATTGTGAATGACCGAACAGCACATGGCTTGAACGATCGCAATTGTTCCGCCAGAGAACTCCAATTCTAACGTACTTCTCGCGAGAACGCTTCAGGAATGAAGAAGGTTTGGAAAGTCGGATCAACCTCGGAATGTCCCAGAGGTGGATCGGCCCAGACATCTTGACGCAGCGGCTAAAATGCCTACGATATGACTTTGTGATTTTTTTCACAAAGTCCCAGCCCGCGCGCGGCTATGCGGATCTTTTGCGTCGAGTGTTTCCGCGAGAAAAGCTCACTTACGGGAGCGGTTACGTGGCCGAATACATTCCCATTCTGGTTTGGTTGATCTGTTGCCTAGGATTTGCAGCGGTCAGCTTGATACTTCCGCATCTTGTCGCCCCCAGCAAGCGTACTCCGGTTAAAGGAATGCCCTATGAATCCGGTGTCGACCCTGTGGAAGACGCTCGTAAGCCGATGGACATCAAGTTCTATCTGATAGCGATTTTGTTCTTGGTATTCGACCTTGAACTCATATTCATCTACCCATGGGCAGTGGCATTCCGTAGCGAAGGCGGGCTCGCTCCTGAGATGCGACCGCTGGTCATGGTTGTTCTGCTGACTCTGATTTGGACGTTAGCAATCGCGTTTTTAATCGCATGGCGGAAAGGGGTGTTCGAATGGCGTCAAAACTAGGTCAGCTTGGCGACAGCATCTTATGGACGAAGCTTGATGCTGCGGCCAGTTGGGCTCGCAAAAACAGCCTTTGGCCGATGCCATTCGCCACCGCGTGTTGCGGAATTGAGCTGATGGCAACGGCGGCCAGTCGGCACGATCTTTCTCGGTTCGGGTCCGAGGTAATGCGGTTCTCGCCGCGGCAGTGCGATCTGATGATCGTTGCCGGACGAGTTGTCATGAAAATGTTGCCGGTGATGCAGCGACTGTGGCTGCAAATGCCTGAACCGAAGTGGTGTATTTCCATGGGGGCCTGTGCTTGCAGCGGCGGTGTCTTTGATACCTACGCGGTCGTTCAAGGAGTCGATCGATTTATTCCGGTGGATGTGTATATCCCCGGCTGCCCACCAAGACCGGAGCAGTTGATTCGAGCGGTCCTCGATCTGCAAGAGAAGATTCAAGCTGGTGGCACCATCCAAGGAAGCGAGTTCGAAGTCCGCGATCGGCCCGAGGGTCCTCCTCGATTCGATCCCGACGAACTATATCGCATTCGAGTTCGAGATGATTTGAAGCTCAAGAGTCCTCAGTATTCTCCTAAACACTAGTACGGTGTGTCGCTATGTCGGAAAGTGATTGGCAGTCGAAATACGTGCAACGGTTGACGCGGTTCACGGTGAGCTTCACCACTTACCGCGATCAGCATCGCATTCGAGTTGAGCCGCAGGAGCTGAAACAAGTTCTGCGGGAACTCCTTGATGCCGGCATGGATATGTTGATCGACATTACCGCAGTCGACTTGCTGGAATACGAAGGGGCGACAGACCGATTTGAAGTCATTTACTGCTTGTTGAATACCGAGTCCGGCGAGCGGCTGGTCGTACGGACTTATTTGAATGAACCTGACATGGAATTGCCCTCCGTGACTGACCTGTGGCGGGCTGCGGATTGGCTGGAACGAGAGGTGTATGACATGTATGGAGTTCGCTTCATCGGGCACCCCAACTTTAAGCGACTGTTGTTGCCGCAGGAGTTTGCCTCTTATCCCTTGAGAAAAGATTATCCCGTCAAGGGCCGAGGCGAGCGACACAATTTTCCCGTGATCACGCGAGCAAAGAGCTGACCCAATTCACGAAAGTTGAGGATCGAGGCGGACTATGCCACTTGAATTACTAGCTCCAGAGGCTGAAGGCGATTCCAAGCGTGAGGGATTGTGGACCTTGAACTTCGGTCCGCAACATCCTGCCACGCACACGACGCTGAGGTTGGTGTTGCAATTGGATGGGGAGCTGGTGCTCGATGCCGAACCCGACATTGGATATTTGCATAGTGGCTTCGAAAAGCTGGCGGAAGTCTTGGACTTCAACCAGTACGTCACGATCGTGGATCGAATGAACTATATCTCGCCGCTGGCCAACGAAATAGCTTGGCATCATGCGGTCGAGAAATTACTTGACATTGAATTGACGCCAAGATGCAAATACATCCGAACCATTCTGGCGGAGTTGATGCGCATTCACGACCACTTATTGTGTGTCGGTACTTGCATTCTCGACGTGGGGGGGGCGACCGCCTTCATGTACTTTTTCAATGAGCGGGAGCGGATCTATGAGATGTGCGAGCGCGTCTCGGGTCAGCGTTTCCACACCAGCTTCACCCGAGTTGGTGGACTGTTGTACGACGTGACGGACGACTGGTTGTCGATGGTCCGCGATTTTGTAAAACGCTTTCCGCAAACCTATGACGACGTTTGCCGTCTGGTTCTCAAGAATCGGATATTCATCGAGCGCACCAGTGGCGTCGGAGTCTTATCGCGAGAAGAAGCCATCAATGGCGGAGCGACCGGACCGGTGGCACGAGCGAGCGGAGTGCAACGGGACCTTCGTCGCGACGAGCCGTATCTCGCCTATGACGATTTTGATTTTGACGTCGTGTGCGCCGCAGCGGGCGACTGCTTCTCGCGATTCCATGTCCGAATGTTGGAAATGATGGAAAGCCTCAAGATCATTCAGCAAGCGTTGGAGAATCTACCGGTTGGCCCGATCTTCCCGGAAGGATTGGGAAAGGTCGCCTTACCTGAGAAGCGGGAAGTGTATCAAAGCATCGAAGGCCTCATTCACCATTTCGAGTCCATCATGCCGAATCGGCAAGTACCTGCCCCAAACGAGTCGATGTACGCAGCAACCGAATCGCCGAATGGTGAGCTTGGTTACTATATCGTTTCGGATGGTTCGTTCCGAGCGTATCGCGCCCGAACACGTCCCCCTTCGCTTGTTCATTTCGCGTTATTCCCACAATTGATTCGAGGATGCATGTTGAGTGACGTGGTTGCCGTCTTGGGTAGCTTGAATATCATCGCGGCGGAGTTAGATCGATGAGTGCACTTTCGGAAGAAATCCGGTCCAAAATCGTTGAGCTCTGCTCCCGCTATCCCAGCAAGCAAGCGGTGACGCTGCCGGCACTGCATTTGGTTCAAGAAATCTACAACTGCGTCTCTGATCAAGCGGTTGAGGAGATTGCAGGGCTGTTAGAACTCACACCCGCACAAGTTCACGATACCTTGTCGTTTTACGGATTTTTTCGGGATGCGGCTCATCCCCTGGGTAAGAAGCGCGTCTGGATTTGCCGCAGCATTTCGTGCAGTCTGCGGGGAGGCGAGGATGTCTTGCGAGACGTCTGTGAGCAACTGCATTTGCAGCCGGGTGAAACAACCGATGACGGCAGCCTCACGATCGAGTTCGCCGAATGTCTGGGTGCCTGCGACGGAGCACCGTGTATGTTGGTCAACGACGAATTGCAAGAGCGAATTTCCGTGAACGATGTTCTGGCGCTGAGAGGAAGTCATGACTGAAACGTATCAACCCGTTCTGCTAAAGCGCGTCGGCAAGCCTAACAGCCAATCCCTGGCCGGCTACCAAGCGGATGGCGGCTATCAAGGCTTGCGAAAAGCGTTGGCCATGTCGCCGACGGAAGTCATCGATATTGTCGCCAATTCGGATTTGCGAGGACGAGGTGGTGCGGGCTTTCATTGCGGCAGCAAATGGCGATTTCTCCCGAAGAATGTTCAGGGGCCCATCTACCTTTGCATCAACGGCGATGAAAGCGAACCGGGGACTTTCAACAATCGAGTCTTGATCGAAGAGGATCCGCATCAAGTTCTCGAAGGCATCGTGATTGCTTCTTATGCAACCGGAGCTTCAACGGCCTACTTCTACCTTCGTTATGAATATGGTCGATGCTATCGGGCACTCGATGCGGCCATTCAAGAAATGTACGCCCACAATCTTCTGGGAAAGAACATTCTCGGGTCCAACTTCAGCCTCGACATCTATCTCCATCGCGGGGCAGGAGCCTACATTTGCGGCGAAGAAACGGGGCTCATTGAAAGTTTGGAAGGAAAGCGAGCATGGCCGCGAATCAAGCCTCCCTTTCCCGCTGTCGAAGGAGCTTTTCGCCGTCCGACTGTTGTGAACAACGTCGAAACGTTGGCTTGTGTCACCCATATTTTGGACCGAGGTGTGGAGTGGTTCAAATCGATGGGAGTCCCGAAGGACCCAAATAATCCTCGAGACGTTGGAAGCTACGGGCCCAAACTGTATTGTGTCAGCGGTCATGTCAATAAGCCGGGGTTATTCGAGTTGCCGTTGGGAATCACCGCTCGCGAATTGATCGACGGTTACGCCGGAGGCGTTTGGAAAGGGCGAAAAGCCAAGGCCGTTGTGCCCGGCGGCATCAGCATGGGATTTCTTTCGGCGGATGAACTGGACACTCCGTTGGATTTCGCTGGTCCAGGCCGAGCGGGCTGCTTGGGGCTCGGAACGGCTGCCGTGGTTGTGATCGATGATCAGACCTGCATGGTGGATGTGCTTTACAATTTGTGCCGTTTCTTCGCGCATGAATCCTGCGGGCAATGCACGCCCTGTCGGGAAGGAACCGCTTGGTCGATGAAGATTCTGCAGCGTATTCGCGAAGGTAGGGGCAAGCTATCCGACCTCGAAACCCTTGAGCAGATTTCGTCTTCGATTGGGATTATTCCTGGTACGACGATTTGCGGCTTAGCGGACGGTGCGGCTTGGCCGATTAAGAACGCCTTGAAGAAATTCCGTCCCGAATTCGAGTCCTACATTCGCGAAGGTCGCAAGACCTCGATGCGAGAAGTCGTGGGGGCTCATTAGCAGCATGGACAATCGAAATGGTTGTGCTCGTTTATACACCTCTAAGTTTGATCGGAGTCCGTGAACGTGGGAACCGTCTTTGTCGATGACAAGGAAGTTGAAGTCGGGCCAAACCAAAATTTGATTCAGGCGGCTCAACTCGCTGGGGTAGAAATTCCGCACTATTGTTGGCATCCGGATTTATCCGTTGTCGCCAGTTGTCGGATGTGTTTAGTGGAGGTTGGCGAGCGTAAGCCAGACGGGACCGAGTCGATGATTCCTAAACTCGTTCCCGCTTGCCAAACCCCTGCCAAGCCGGGGACGATCGTCAAGACGGATACACCCAAAGTAAAAGCGTCTCAGGCTCAGACGTTGGAGTTCCTCCTCCTCAATCATCCGCTCGATTGTTCGATCTGCGATCAGGCAGGTGAATGCTATCTTCAAGACTACACCTACAAATTCGGTAAGGCATCATCGCGATTGGATGAGCCGAAGGTTCAGCGAAAGGACAAATACCACATCGGCGATCAAATTGCCTTGTTCACGGATCGCTGCGTCATGTGTACCCGCTGTGTCCGATTTACTCGCGAAATCAGCGGTACAGCCGAGTTGCAAGTCGTCAGTCGCGGTAGCGTCGAGGAGATCGACGTCTTCCCCGATCAGCCTTGCAACAATAAGCTGGCGGGGAACGTGGTGGACCTTTGTCCGGTCGGTGCGCTGTGCAGCAAGGACTTTCTCTACAAGAAGCGAGTCTGGTGGTTGAAATCCCAAGATAGCGTATGTACCGGTTGCAGCACGGGTTGCAGCATCGAAGTTGATCAAAATGAAAATCGCATTTACCGGTTGCGGCCGCGCCCAAATCCGCTGGCTCAAGGATCTTTCATGTGCGACGAAGGGCGATTCGGTTGGAAGTACGTTCACTCCGAAGATCGCTTGAATTCCCCAAGAATTGGAAGAGCCTCGGCGATAGCTACGTCCGTTGCCGCTTTGTCTGCGGTGACCGGATCGTCCTCTGGGTTGGGGCAGGACGCAATGATCGGATACAATGATCTTGCTTATGTCGATCCTTGGCCGGATGCTCTCAGTGCAACGCGAACGATGTTTCGTACCGCCGCAGCCTCTGGCCGGTTGATGGGCATCTTCTCTCCGATGATGACCTGCGAAGAAGCTTATTTGCTTGCTCGGTTCCTGCGAGGAATCGACAAACAAGCCGTGCTGGCACTTGGGCCAGTGCCTTTGATTGGCGAAGATGATCTCTATCCGAAGGATCATCGGGGCAATCCTCCCGAACGATCGAAAGCTCGCTTCATCATTCGTAATGAAAAATGTCCGAATCGTCTTGGCGTCACCGAAGTCCTTCGCGGTTTCGGATCGCGTTTGCTGGATTTTTCCTCGGTTCCTGAGCTGATCGCCAACGAGAGTATCTCTGCTGCGTTTGTGGTCGGCGGATACGTTGGAGGTTGGCCTGATTCGGTATTTGTCGAACGATTACCGGAGAAGCTGAAACTGGCGGTCCTCGATTTACTTCCATCGGCGTTAACGGATCGAGCCGACGTCTTGCTCGCTGGAGGAAGTTTTGCTGAGAGAGAAGGGACGGTGATCAATCATGCGGGACTTGCTCAATCATTGAGGACCGCCATGCGACCGATCGGTGAATCACGGCCCGATGGCCGAATTCTGTACGAGCTGAACGATCGCAAGGGACTCTTTCATGCTCGATCTGTTCGAGAAGAGTGGTCGCGTGAACTGCCTCGATTGGCTGCCCTGGCAGATAAACCGATTCCCGATCAAGGTTTGAAGTTGCCATTAGGAGAAGCAATGACAGGAGCCGTGTCATGAGCTGGAGTGTGATTTGGCCACTACTCGTCGCGATGGGGATCGTGCTGGCGGTCGTGCCGGTTGTCGGTCTCTACATGACCTTCTTCGAGCGGAAGATCGCGGCGTACATCCAAGATCGGCTTGGTCCGAATCGAGTTGGACCGAAAGGAATTCTCCAAGCGGTGGCCGATGGTATCAAGATTTTTTTGAAGGAGCAGTTGGTACCGGACCATGTTTTCAAGAAAATCTATTTCGTTGCTCCAACCATTGGTCTGATCTGCGCCATGCTTTCCATTGCCGTAGTGCCTTATGGTCCGGCTCCACCGACACCAAGTCAGAGTTTTCGAGCGATCATTGCGCCGGGAGTCGAGATCGGTTTGCTGTTCCTTTTGGGTATCAGCGGTCTAGCGGCTTACGGCATCGTGCTCGGAGGCTGGGCTTCCAATAACAAGTACAGTCTCTTTGGTGCGGTGCGAGCCTGTGCTCAGTTCATCAGTTATGAGATTCCTCTTGGTTTGTCGTTGCTGGGTGTCATCGTTTGGGCGGGCTCGCTGAACATCGAGCAGATTGTTGCGTCCCAAGGCGAAGGGATCGGCAACTGGAATGTCTGGTGGCAGCCATTGGCGGCTCTCATGTTTTTTGTGGCTGGTCTGGCAGAAACCAATCGTCTGCCATTCGATTTAGCCGAATGCGAGCAAGAATTGGTTGGTGGATTTCATACGGAATACAGCGGCATCAAATTCGTACTCTTCTTCCTGGCCGAGTACACCCACATGGTGACGTTGAGTTTCCTGGTCGTGTTGCTGTTTTTCGGCGGCTGGCATTTTCCGGGATTGACTGGACCGGTCGATGCAACGGTTGGCGGCTACTTGTTGAGATGGTTTGTACTGCTTTTCAAAGTCGGTTTGGTCGTCGCATTGATCATGCAATTGCGGTGGACGCTACCTCGATTTCGTTTCGATCAGCTAATGGGCTTGGCATGGAAGGGACTGATTCCACTTGGAGTCTTGAACTTGATCGGACTGGTCGTCATCTTCTCAATGGGCTGGTCGAAGTGGTGGCTGGCTCCGATTTCATTGATGGCCTTGATCGGAGCGGCTTTCGTAAACGCAAAGATGGTCGCTCAACGGTTCTCAGGTTCAACGTCGGATCAGTGGAGTGTGGGCTCCTTTGCTGGTGGAGGGCAAACGTCATGAGCGATCGCAAGAACAAATCGGTCAAATGGGCAGAGCCTCCCAAGCTCGGGTTGGTCGAGGCCATGTATCTACCGGCGATTCTCGAAGGCGTCTCGACGACCGTGAAGCACATCTTCAAACCAAAGATGACTCGGCAGTATCCTGAAGTCGAGCCCCAAATACCGGGTAACTATCGTGGCGTGCATCGGTTGAATCGCGATGAGAAAGGTCGGGTCAAGTGCGTGGCCTGCTTCCTTTGTCAAACGGCTTGCCCTGCGAACTGCATTACCATCGAAGCTGCTCCGGCACCTCACGATGACCCTCAGTGGGCAGATCGAGACAAGTACCCAGCGACCTTCGTCATCGACGAACTGAGATGCATCTATTGCGGCATGTGCGAAGAAGCTTGTCCAGTCGATGCAATTGAACTGACCAGTATCTACGATCTGACCGGCAAGAGCCGAGAGGAAATGATCTTCGACAAAGACAAATTGCTTTCGGTATTCGACGAAACCGTTCATTCAGGCAAGGATCCCGTCCGAACGCATCGCGGTGCACTCGGCCCTGCTTCTGAGTTCAATCCTGGTGCTTCCTCTGCACCCCCCCCACCTGGAGGCGGGCTTCGAGGCTAGGTCAGCACATGTTCAACTTTCGTATAAGTACAGCATCACCATGAATTCGATCCTCGCTCAGATTTCAACAGAACGGCTTGCAGGCCACTGGCTGGAACTCACCCTCCTCGTCCTGGCTGCGTTTGGTCTGTTATGTGTACTGTCAACGATGCCTCGAACCGAGACTCTGCGGAATCAAGCGATCAAGTGGATCGGCATTCTAATCATGGTCGGATGCGCTCTGGTCGTTTTTATGCAGACGCCGATGCGATGGGAAACCGTCCTCTTTTATTCATTCAGTGGATTGGCTTTGCTGGGTGGCATTGCTTTTGTTTGTTCCAGGCATCCAGTCTATGCGGCTTGCAATTTCGCCGTGGCCGTCCTCTCGATTAGCGGACTTCTATTCATGCTCAATGCAGCATATCTTGCCATTTCGATGATGATTGTTTATGCCGGGGCGACGATTATCATTTTTCTGTTTGTGCTCATGTTCGCGCAGCGTTCGACACTTCAGATTCATGATCGCGGATTGAATGCTCCCATTATTGCCGTCCTGTTTGCTGCAGTGCTGGTAGCCCTCATTGGACTTGGAATTCGAGAGCAGCGGTGGGAAGGGTTACTTTCCGCAACCTTCCAGGATTTGCCCGTAAAATCGGAAGCGAAGTCCATTCCTGATGCGGATAGCGTTGCTGTGGGGCAGGATAGCTCGCCCGCTATCGGCATGACAACTGCGCCGCATCGATTGACGGTCGCGGGGTTCGGAAATGCTCTGTTTACGAACTATTTGTGGTTGGTCGTTCTGGCAGGAGCGATGTTGACCATCGCTGCGATTGGGGCAATGTACATGGCTGAGCGCCACGAGCCAATCATGAGTTCAGGTACCAATGAGTTGAAGAGGGCTAGCCGATGACGATCAGTCTTGTTCAATGGTTGATGCTCGGAGCGATTCTTTTCGCCATTGGTTTGATAGGATTTCTCACACGACGAAATCTCATCCTTCTGTTTTTGTCGCTGGAACTGATGCTAGCGGGTGTGGCGGTGAATGCGATTGCCTTTGCTCGTCATCACGGCAATTACGATGGCCATGTCTTCGTTCTCGTGATTTTGACCATCGCCGCCAGCGAAGCCGCTTTGGGACTTTCTCTGGTTGTTGCGTTGAATCGTTATCGGCAGTCCTTGGACCTGAATCTATGGCAAGACCTGGGTGAGAACCAGCGCGCTGCAGAGACTGGGGAAATGCCTCCATCCATCCTGGATGAACATCCTGTGTTCCCGAAATTAACGCCGGCTGGCCTGTCGCCTCTGGACAGGCCATTGCCCCAAGACGTTTCCTCACACCAGCCAAAAGCTTAAACCTACGAGAAGATCATTCCGCTTGGCAATCCTTCTGAAAAGTTGAACTTATGATCGCCGAACTTTACTGGCTCATTCCGATCCTGCCATTGCTTGCAGCCGTGATCTGCACCGGAGGCAGCATCATGGGACTTCTGAGGGAAAAAGCCCACGTTCCTTGTTGGATCGGCTTGGGGGGGGCGGCTGTCTTGTCCGTGGTCGCTCTCATCTCGCGGTCCGGGTATGAATTCGGCTTGGTTGAGGGATATCATTGGCTTTCCATTGGCCGCGTTCAGATTCGCACCGCGATGCAACTGGATGTGTTGAGCCTCTTTCAGCTCTGCGTGGTGACCGTCATTTCCTTTGTGGTCTCCGTCTATTCTGCCCCGTACATGAAGGGGGACGGTGGCTACGCGAGGTATTTTGCGATCTTCTCCGGCTTTGTTTTTGCGATGATTATGTTGGTCATGGCGAGCAATTTGCTGGTCTTGTACATCTTCTGGGAAGGTGTTGGGCTTTGCAGCTACCTGTTGGTCGGATACTGGTATCAGCGCACCTCTGCAGCGAAAGCTGCGACCAAGGCGTTCATGGTGAATCGCGTGGCGGACTGCGCGTTCCTTGCGGGCATTCTGGCATTGAGTTACGGTATTGGCCAGGTCATTAACGAAATATCGTTTACGGAGCGATTGAGCTTCGCGGTTATTTTTGATCCGGACGTGTTATCGAGATTCGCGGAGGATTGGCCCAATTTGTTTGGCTTCACCGCCTACTGCTTGCTCATCGGAGCGCTTGGCAAATCGGCACAGTTGCCATTTCACGTTTGGTTGCCGGATGCGATGGAAGGTCCAACACCGGCCAGCGCCTTGATCCACGCGGCAACCATGGTTACCGCCGGAGTTTACCTTCTGGCGCGGATGAGTCCGTTCCTGGAGTACGCTCCGCAAGTGCTTGTTACAGCTGCCTGGATCGGAGGGATTACAGCACTCTTGGCCGCTATCATCGCTCTGTTTCAGGATGACTTGAAGCGAGTTCTCGCCTACTCGACGGTTAGCCAACTTGGTTTCATGTTCATGGCGATAGGTTCAGGCGCAGGCCGAGAGCTCATGTCCGTAGCCGTCTTGGCAGCGATGTTTCACTTGGCCACACACGCCTTTTTCAAGGCACTTTTGTTTCTCGGCGCAGGAAACGTCATGCATGCCATGGGCGATGTCATTTCCATGAAATCGTTCAGCGGCCTGCGACGCGTGCTGCCTCAAACCTATGTTCTGTTTGGAATTGGAGCATTGGCGCTCGCGGGTATTCCGCCTCTCTCCGGATTCTGGAGCAAAGATGGTATTCTCGCAGCGTTGTTGGACTCCTCCCACGATCGAGACTACGGTCATCATTTTCAAATGCTTTTCGTCCTTGGTCTTGTGACTGCTTTCCTAACGGCCGTTTATACGTTCCGTGCCTTCTTCAATACGTTTCATGGGCCGCTTCAGTTCCCCCGCGAGGCTGGTGAACACCCGCATGAAGCAGACAAATTGCAGCTTGGTCCGATGGTCTTCCTGGCTGTTGGAAGCGTCTTTGTAGGCTTAGCACTCGGGCCCACACACTTGATGCGAGGCTATTTCGAGAAGTTGCCCATGCTCGTTAAGTTATCCCAGCTGCCCGAACACAGTGGTTGGTTGGTCCCGATTTTGTCCACGCTTGCAGGAGGGCTGGGAATCGCTGTGGCTTGGTTCACGACCCAGGGCGTCGCAGGCAAGAACTTGGATATCTCCAAATCGACCTTTGCGGTCGCGGGTCAGAATCGGTTCTATATCGATGAAGCTTACGACTTACTGATCGTTCGCCCAATGCAATCGATAGCGGACTGGCTCGGAGCCTTTGATGCGGCATTCTTGGGGATGACCTGGGGCCGACTCGTGCGCGCTCTCGGATCGGTTGCCGGGTTCCTTGCCAAGACGCAACAAGGTTTGCTGCCTCGATATGCTTCCGCCATCATTTTTGGACTCTTGGTACTCTTAGCCATCATGGCGTTAAGTTAGGTCAGATTATGTCGTTTCTACTGATCATTTTGATCGCCATTCCGTTGCTCAGCGGGTTGATCTTGCTCGCTTTCGGGCGGATGTTCGCCGAACGAACCTCTCTTGTCGGCGCGTGGGCAGCAAGCGTAACTCTGGTGTTAAGCTGCCTCTTAGCTGCGAAAATTTTCAGCAATCAACCGGTCGATACCAGCGCTGGTGGAATCATTCCTTCCATCCTCATGGAGGTGAACTGGATCGCCGGGATGCCCAACTCGAGTTCGATGGATTCGGAAGCGGCATGGAAATTCGCATTGGGTCTCGACGGCATTGGCAATTTGATGGTGTTGCTGACAACTTTAGTGACGGCCGCCATCTTAATCTTGGCGACGAAAGTGGCCCCGTCAGCGGATGCCTCCGCGCGTACGGATCGAGGTTCCTATGCTGGATGGATTCTCCTCGCGGAAGCAGGTTTGCTGACGGTCTTCATGGCAATGGATATCGTTACTTTCTATGTCGGCTTCGAACTGACTCTGATCCCATTGTTTGTTCTGATCGTAGGTTGGGGAGATTCGGACGCCCTTCTCGCGGCGAAGCGATTTGTGATCTTCACCTTGGTTGGCAGCTTGCCGATGATCGTCGCCTTGATCGGGATCGTTTCTCTCTACACTACCGCTTCTGGCTCGACCATTTCTCTGACCGAATTGTCTTTGCGTGCGGCGGATCCCGGGATCGTTTCAAACCTGCCGCAACAGACTTGGATTTTTTGGCTGCTGGTGTTGGGATTGGGAATTAAGACAGCCGTTTTGCCTCTCCACTCGTGGCTTCCGACTTTGTATCGATCAAGCGATCCGATGACGACGGCGCTCATGGCGGCGGTGGTCTTGAAGTTGGGATTGTTTGGGTTTCTGCGCTTGATGATTCCTATGTTGCCGGGGGCGACCAGTTTCTTCGGACCTTGGGTATTGGGCACGTTAGGAGTTCTTGCAATTGTCTACGGTGCGATGAATGCGCTCGCTCAAAAGGATCTTCGTCTACTACTTGCATACAGCAGTCTCAGCCATGTTGGCTTCATCACGCTAGGTATGTTCGCGCTGAACCGAGAGGGACTCGTCGGAGCAGCTCTGCAAATGTTCAACCATGGCATCACCACGGCAGCGATGTTCTTGTTGCTGGGGATGCTTGTTGAGAGGCGAGGCGACTACGACATGACGGCCGGAACGAACGGAATCGCATCGGATTACCCACGGCTGGCCCTGTTCTTCTTCGTGTTCGTCCTGGCTGGTGCTGGAGTTCCAGGCCTCAACAACTTCGTCGGTGAATTCCTCACCCTTTCTGGAATGGTGCTACGTCATCCCCTTCTCGCGATTGTTGGAACGATTGGTATTGTGCTGGGTGCTTGGTACGCCATTCGAATGTTACAACGATTGTTTATGGGGCCAGTTCAGAAATCCAAGGGAAGCCGACCAACGGTTTCGTATGATTTGGGTATTCGAGAACACATCGTCTTTGGAACCCTAGCCTTATTGAGCATCTGGTTGGGCGTCTACCCGCAATGGATGGTGGCAACAGTGCAGCCCGATGCGACTCGACTTGCCTCAACGTGTGAGATTGCGATCGCCCATACTGTGGCAAAATCGGAATCGTTGACCTCCGTTCCTTTGTCTTCCTCATTTGAGCAGCGTCCATGGAACTTGGATTGAATTCGATACTAGCCGATTTAGGTTCGGTTGGAGCCGGAACGACACTTGTCATTGCCGGTTGTCTCATTTTTTTTGCTGGCATCTTTTTTCCGGTGGATAGATCGGCAACGGAGGAGAACCGAACTTGGTGGTGGGCGGTATTATCGCTGGTCGCTCTAGCGATTGCTGCCATTTACGGATTGTTGGGACCGCCCCCCCAGGGCGCCGAAGCTTATGGTTTATTCCGCGTTGATGGCATCGCGCGGGCCGCTTTGTACTTGGCCATTCTCGGAGGGATCGTCACGATCCTCGCAGGTTTCCGAGGCAGCCCTCTTCGTTGGAACTCCGAATACCACGGCTGCTTACTGTTGATGATGGCTGGCCTAGTTTTTGTTGGAGCCTCCAACGATTTGATCACGTTGGTGCTCTCGATGGAATTGGTCAGTCTGCCGACCACGGTCATCTTAGCGATGACGAGGAAGGGCAATCTGGGGAGCGAAGCGACACTGAAATACTTCGCGCTCAGTGCTCTCTCATCTTCGATCTTTATGCTTGGCATTTCCTACTTGTACGGTATCGCCGGCTCCACACAGATTCCACAAGTTCTCATGGCTTTTTCTCAGAGTCCATCGATTCTGACGAAGCTGAGTTTCGGACTGATCCTTGGTGGAGTCTGTTTCCGCATTGCCGCCGTTCCGTTTCATTTTTACGCCTCGGATGTCTTTGCAGGTGCATCCTCGCTTGCGGCATCCCTTCTAGCCGTTGTTCCCAAAGTGGCAGGCTTTCTCGTGTTAGCGAGATTTCTTTCGGGCGCGACCTTGAATGAACAATGGGGAAATGTGCTCATCCCAATCTTGATGGTCTTGGCGGTGATCACGATGACCATCGGCAACCTATTGGCACTTCACCAAAAGAATCTTCGAAGGCTTTTCGCTTACTCCAGCATCGCTCACTCAGGTTACTTGTTGTTGGCGGTGGCGGCCGTCGTCGCACATGCCTCCGAGTCGTCCGTCGTTTTTCGATATTTGACGGCTTACCTAGCGATGACCCTGGGCGCCTTCGCAGTTCTCATCGCTATATTCGAACAAGATCAAACCATTTCACGCGGAGACTTGAAGGGTTTAGCATTTCGACGTCCGATCCTAACTGGATGCATGGTCGTCTGCCTCCTCAGCTTAACGGGCATACCTCTCACAGCTGGTTTCTGGGTCAAATTCCAAGTGATCTTTACTGCCCTGTCGGCGTCCAATTCTGTGTTGCGATGGGGAGCAATCTGGATGGGGTTAAACAGCGCCATTGCCGCCGTTTACTACTTGGACCTACTGATTCGGATGTTCCAACGCGCGGAGCTCAGCGACAAACACGTTCGACCACTCCTATCGCCGTCGGCAGCCTTTGCGAGTACGTTGTGCGCGATCGCAACGATTGTGTGGTTTATCGCACCGCGATGGTTGTAACGTCATGGATCCTGACGGTGTTCTGTCCGACGCAAATTCTTCCCGCGTCGATGATGGAACGCGAGCTAAATTGCTAGGGGAGTGGAGCTTCAGTACCCGGCTACCTTCGCCGAACCCTTGATTCATTCATTCTCTTCGGTTCGTCATGGGTCGTGCGGCGCATTTATTGCATCCGTCTGCGGGAGCCAATTGATCGATTGTCAGGTTGTTAGCTCATTCAAAGATCGCAAAGCATGAACATCATCGATTGGTTTCTACACCTTGATCAGCACTTGGCCGAGTTGTCTCGTAATTTGGGGCCCTGGCTCTACGGTCTGGTGTTTCTGATCATCTGCTGCGAAACCGGCTTGGTCATCGCACCGTTTCTGCCAGGCGATTCGCTACTGTTCGCAGTTGGAGCGCTGGCCGCGAACGAAGAAAGCCATCTGAATGTCTTTTTGATGTTCGTCCTGCTCTTATTCGCCGCCGTCATTGGCGATGCGGTCAATTTTTGGATCGGCCGATTCGTTGGTCCCAAAGTTTTTTCGAAAGATAATTCCTGGTTGCTCAATAAGAAGCATCTCCTTCGAGCTCAGGCTTTTTATGAGAAGCACGGGGGCAAGGCTATATTCTTAGCGCGGTTTTTGCCGATCCTCAGAACTTTTGCTCCCTTCGTCGCGGGCATAGGAAGAATGAATTACTCTCGCTTTTGGATGTTCAACGTTAGCGGAGCCATCGCCTGGATTGGTATCTTTCTATTCGGCGGTTATCTTTTTGGCACGCGACCGTGGGTCAAGGATAACTTTCATTACGTCATCATTGCCATTATTGTCATCTCATGCGTGCCGGTCGTGTATGAGTGGTATCGGGCGACGCAGGAATCGAAGCGCGAGCAGACGTCTCGTTAGTTCAACTTTCGGGTTCGTATTCCTTTCGTCGAAATTGCCAACGTGCCAAAATGTATTCGGCGATCATCTTGTCGTTGCTGGTCATGGCTGCTGCAAGTGCCATTGCGATCTTGATCGGAGTGGCATTGGCGTTCAGCATTTCCCGCTGTCAACTCGTTGGTCGTAACGCCATTCGATGGTTGGTCGGAGGATGGCTGTTCGTTCCTCTCTACGTTCAAGCGTGTGCGTGGAGTGCCGGCTTTGGGAACTTGGGTTGGTGGACGCTATCGCAGGTGCAGGGATCGCAAGAATGGTTGCGTGGCGTTTGGGCGGTTGTCTGGATTCATTCCGCTGGTTGCGTTCCTGCAGTCACCTTTCTCGTCAGTCTCGGGCTGCGCTCGACGTCGAGGAATCGAGAAGATCTCGCGTACTGCGAAGGTGGACTTCGTAACGTTATCATGCGGGCATGGTTGCCATCGACGCGAAATTGGATCGTCGCGGCGGGATTATGGTGCCTGGCTAGCATCGGCAACGACATGCTGGTAACCAATTTATTCCAGGTTCGAACCGCCGTTGAACAGCTTTATTTGGATTTGACCATCGGTGAGTGGGAGGTTTCGAAAGGACTGTTGGGTTGTTTACCAGCCCTTGTGGTTGCGGCATTCGCAGCGACACTTGCTTGGCCAACGCGCTACGACAAATCGCTGGACCGCTGGTCCGAAAGTTCAACGCTCGCGTTGCCAACGTCGTCGAAATGGATGCTCTCGATGATCGCCTGGGCCCTGGTTGCTTCGGTGATTTTGCTCCCATTCTTCAATTTGCTCGTCAAGGCTGGATGGGACGTGCAGCGGATAAACAACCAGACTGTTCGAACATGGAACCTCAGTCGCTTCGCATTCGCTGTCGCGCAAAGTCCAACACTTTTCACCGAAGAGCTTTGGTGGTCGGTTCAGCTTGCTTTGTACGCCTCTCTGACAGCAGCGGCGATTGCGATCCTGTCGATTTCTTCAAAAACGGTTCATCGGTGGCCGTGGACCACCACCGTTTTCGCCGCCGTATTTGCACTTGCGTTGCCAGGCCCGATGGTCAATTATCTCTTAGCTCGACTGTTCATGGACATTCCAATGACGGGCCTGGACTGGATCTACGATCGCACCCTCATCCCCGTCATCCTGGCGCTCCAGTTTCGGCTGCTCCCGGTGGGACTGCTGTGGGTGGACGCTTGCTGGCGGAAATGGTATCGAACCCATCGGGATCTGTTGTTCCTCGATGGCGAATCGAGCTTCCTCAGACTTCGCCTCCGATTTGTCCTGGCCAATCGCCAAGAGTTGATCCTGGGAACGCTGTTGCTCTTTGCGATGGCATTCGCAGAGTTCTCCGTCTATTCACAACTCTTGCCTCCCAATGTGACCCCGATCTCGAAACGAATCTTTGAGTTGCTTCATTACGGAGTTCGTTATCAAGAGGCCGGAATATCGTTATTCCTGGCTGTCGTTGGCATGGTGGTCGGAGCGTTAGCCAGCAGTCGCGTCGGCTCCCGCTAAATTCTCGGCGCGGTTCGGCAGTGGCTCGAAGACGAATTCCTCATCGCGATAATCGACGTGAACACCAGTCTTCTCGCTGATATGGCCTTTCAGCAACATGGTCGCAAGCGGGTTCTGAATTCGCCGTTGAATGACTCGCTTCAGAGGTCGAGCACCATAAGCCGGATCATAGCCTTCCGCCGAGAGAGCATTGATGGCCACCGCCGAGAAGTCGATTTCGATTTGGTTCTGCTCCAACTGTCGCTTCAACAGCTTCAGCTGCAATTCGACAATCTTCCGAATTTGGTCGCGACGCAGCGGTTCGAAAACGATGACTTCGTCGATGCGGTTCAAGAACTCAGGGAGGAACTTGGCTTTTAGCGCATCTTGCACTGCTTCAAACATTTCTTCAGCATCCCCGCCTTCCTCTGCGACTTGCTGAATGCGTTGACTTCCGATGTTGCTGGTCATGACAACGACAGCGTTCGTGAAATCGACGGTGTTGCCGTGAGAATCCGTCAAACGTCCGTCGTCCAAGACTTGCAGCAGTATGTTAAAGACATCGTGGTGAGCCTTCTCGATTTCATCGAGCAGGATGACGCTGTAAGGCCGTCGGCGAACCGCTTCGGTAAGCTTTCCTCCCTCTTCGTAGCCGACATAACCTGGAGGAGCTCCGATGAGACGGCTCACGGTATGCCGTTCCATAAACTCGCTCATATCGATGCGCACCATGGCATGTTCGTCATCGAACATGACTTCCGCAAGTGCCTTGCACAGTTCCGTCTTTCCCACGCCCGTCGGACCAAGGAACAAGAACGAGCCAATCGGTCGATTGGGGTCCTGCAAGCCACTGCGGCTGCGACGGACGGCGTTGGAGATAGCCTCGACGGCACGGTCTTGACCGACGACTCGTTGATGGAGTCGTTCTTCGAGCACCAACAATTTGGCCTTCTCCGTCTCCATCATGCGAGTTACCGGCACACCGGTCCATTGGCTGACGACGCTGGCAATTTCATCCGCCGTGACCTCCGTTCGAAGCAGGCGGGTTTCGTGCTGCGGAGCTTCCGTCGACTCCTCCTGTTCAATTTGTGTTCGCAGTTTGCGCCGTTGTTGATCCAGCTCAAAGAGTCTTTGATAATCCGTTTCCATGACCGGCAAGCCGACCGATTGTTTTTCCTTGATGGCGGCGTCCAGCCGACGGAACTCGGTTTCTGCGTTGTCAAGTGCCTTGCGAACCGACTGCACGTCGGAAACACCGGCTTTTTCAGCTTCCCACTGCTCGCGAAGACTGGCTAACTCGCGCTGCAATGACTTCATCTCTTGCTCGATTTCAGCAAGCTGTTCTTGGGCCGATTCGTCCCCTTCGTCGACCAACTGGCGCTGGGCCAATTCGAGTTGACGCAATCGTCGTTGCACTTGGTCGATTTCCGTCGGAACACTCTCTCGTTCCATGGCCAACCGTGACGCCGCTTCATCCACCAAGTCGATGGCTTTATCTGGGAGGAAGCGATCGGTGATGTAGCGGTTGGAGAGCTGAGCAGCCGCGACGAGAGCTGAATCGCGAATCTTGACTCCATGATGGGATTCGTAACGCGGCTTCAAGCCACGGAGGATCGTTAAGGTATCTTCGACAGAAGGTTCGCCAACGTAGACTGGTTGGAAACGCCGCTCGAGTGCTGCGTCCTTCTCGATATGTTTGCGAAACTCATCCAGTGTCGTCGCGCCGATGCAGCGCAGCTGTCCGCGAGCCAGCTCAGGCTTCAAAAGATTGGCAGCATCGCTGCTCCCTTCTGCCGAGCCCGCCCCTACGACGTTGTGAAGTTCGTCGATAAAAAGGATGACCTCGCCATCGGATTCCTTGACTTCACGAACAACGGCTTTTAGACGCTCCTCGAATTCGCCGCGGAATTTTGTGCCTGCAACCAAAGCTCCGAGATCCAAGGCAATCACTCGCTTATTCTTCAAGCTCTGTGGAACGTCCCCTTCGACAATGCGAAGGGCAAGGCCCTCGACAATGGCGGTCTTGCCGACGCCAGGCTCTCCGATCAGCACGGGGTTATTCTTTGTTCGCCGCGAGAGAACTTGAATCACTCGGCGGATTTCTTGGTCGCGCCCGATGACTGGATCGATCTTGTTTCGAGATGCCTGAGCGACCAAATCGATGCCATATTTTTCGAGGGCTTTAAATTTGCCCTCAGGCGATTGGTCCGTCACGCGCGCGCTGCCTCGAATCGTTTGGAGCCCTTGAAGCAAGTCGGACTCCCCGATGCCGTTGAGCTGCAGCAGCTTCCCGGCCTTGGAGTCAACCGCTCTTATACCCAGGAGCAAGTGTTCAGTGCTGATGTATTCATCCTTCATTCCCGCAGCGATGGCCGCCGATTTCTCCAAGCACTTCTGCAATTCTGGCGAAACCGAGGGAGCTCTCCCCCCGGAGGTTTTCGGCAAACGTCCAAGCTCGCTGCGGCACGCCGAGGCAATCTGTGGCAAGTTGGCTCCGATCTTTTTGAGAAGGGGAACAACAATCCCTTCGTTATCAGAAATCAAAGCATCGAGCAAATGCATACTCTCCAGCTCAGGATTTCCAAGCTCCGACGCTTTCGCTTGCGCCGCAGCAACTGCTTCCTGTGCTTTAATTGTTAACTTGTCAAATCGAAAACTCACCGTGATCCCCTTTCTCCAAGCTCTCCATTTCGGCAGACGCACACTTGCCATCCCGATGACAGCAAACGGCGCGCCAAAGCGAGGCAGTTTTGGGTCAACTTTGGGGCGTGGGGACTTTCGCCCCAATTATCGGGCAAGCATGCAAGTGGCTTTTGGTTTCACGCAAGTCGAGCGAATACAAATGGAAAGCGATCTTCCATTGAACGGTCTGCCTTCGGCTAAGGGAACCTTATCGCCCCCCCACAAACGAGGCGAGCTTTTGCCGGAATGACGCTGAGCTCAGCTCAATGCAAATTCGGTCTTAATGACCTGATCGACGATGTATTTCAGCGCCCAAGCCATTTCTTTGGTCGAGAGAGAAGGGAGAGCGCGACCTGCTGTAAGTGACTGTTCGTGTGTCAGTGGAAAGTGAACGAAACCAACCGGCGCGGAGCGAGTCCGCTGTTGATACCAGTGAAGAGAAAGGAACATCGCCGCATTGCAGAGATACGTTCCGGCATGGTAGGAAACGCGCGTTGGTATTCCGTGCTTTCGAAGCTCGGCTGCCCAGATACCCATCGGCAATTCCGTTCGGTAGGCAACCGGCGCTCCTTCTAATAGCTCGCCGAAATGATCCGCTGCATCGCGCGTCATGCCGGCAACGTTCAATGCGATCGTTTCAAGCTGAATTTGCGATGAACCAGGAGCCTGTCCAAGGTGTAGGACAACATCGTATCCCTGCGCCAAATCCGCATGAAGTTTTTCTGCCATCGGATGCAGAGATACCGGGTACCGACGAGTGACCACGCTGGGATGCGTTCGGTATTCGCGGAGGTACTCGACCAAGACATCCCAACTGGCATTCTGATCCCATTCACCGTAGGGTTCGAAGGCAGAAATCAGTACGCGCACGTTTCATTCCGGAAATTACAAGAGCTGCATGGTGTTGGCCCTAATGATCTCAATGAGTGTTCTTGGCGATCGGGCGAAAGCAGCAAATCACCAACCGCCCCCATCGCCCGCTCATCGGTCCAATTCTTCAAAACTAGTATAGTTCGAATTCGATCCGAAGCGATTCGATGGAACGCTGGTCCGCGTCCAGTTGGTCAAGTCTCTGGCCATGGAATGGATGAACCGCGTTTCCCGTGTTGCCCATTCTGCGAGTTTCTTACTACCCATCTAGCATCCCAAAAAAGGGGATCACCAAGCTCTCCGCTGCAAGGCATTCGCACGTTCGTTGATGGTGCGGAGGAATGCGGAAAATAAAAGTTTATCAACCATGACTAGGCGAGTTTTCGAGAGATGCGAGTGCCGTCCTTCTTGGACGTTCGGGTTGATGCACTCTTGACTTTCGCTCGCCTTAACCATCCGTGAATTTCTTCGCCCGCAACCAGTTTGCCGGCGTTTCTGAGTCTGCATCTTCGAAAGTAGTTTCCTTGATCGAGAAAGGGTCAGAGACTGGTCTGCCATACAGTGTGATCAATTCCGCCAGAAACCCGACAGCCAACAGGTGGACGCCAATAAGTAAAGCGACGATCGCGTAATAGAAAATGGCACGCTCGTGCAGATGGATCGGGTCCCAGCGTTCCGAAACTCGACTGTAAACCCAAGCGACCGTCAATACGACCAGCACACTCGATCCAGCGAAGAAACTCAAGAGACCGATGCCACCCAGAAAATGTTGGGGCCGCTGACGATAGTTCGTTAGGAAATATACCGTGAATAGATCGAGGAATCCCTTGAGGAAGCGGCTTGCCCCATACTTCGATTTGCCAAATTTTCGCGTGCGATGAGCGACTGGCAGCTCAGTTACTCGCCAACCGCGAGCAGCAGCCAAGACGGGCACAAAGCGGTGCATCTCGCCATAAAGCTGAACTTCATCAAACACCTCCCGACGATACGCTTTCAGCCCGCAATTGTGATCATGCAATCGAACTCCGGTAAGCCGATTCACCAATGCGTTAAAAATTTTCGACGGCAGCCTCTTTGTCCAAGGGTCGCGTCGGTTTTTTTTCCAGCCGCTGACCACGTCCGCTCCTGTATGCAATGCTTCCAAGAGTTTGACGATCTCCTCGGGGGCATCCTGCAAATCGGCATCGATCGTTACGATGAAGGGAAAGCGAGCTCGCTGAATTCCAGCAGCCAAGGCGGACGCTTTTCCGAAATTTCTTCGAAAACGAATCCCTTCGATCCGTGGGTCGCGCCTTGATTGTTCCTGAATTCTGCCCCATGAGTTATCGGTCGAGCCATCGTCGATCAAAATGATCTGAGACGTGATTTGGTTCCGATCGCAAACTTGAACAAGCTCTCGGATCAGTTCATCGAGACTGGCTTCTTCATTGAAGACGGGAACAACCACAGATAGCATGAAACAATCGCTTTCGACCGCAACCATAGAACGAGAAGTGGAAGTATAGGCTTTCCCAATGAAGATGCAAACGGAGAGCGGCATGACCGATATCGAGACACATTCACTCGACCGCAATGCACGTCGTTTCGAACGCCAGGTTCAGTTTGACTCGATTGGCCAGGCTGGGCAAGATGCCATTGCTCGAAGTCGGGTCGCTATCGTTGGTTTGGGTGCACTCGGCTCAACAATTGCTGATCGTTTGGTCCGCGCGGGAGTCGGCCATTTGAAGCTCATCGATCGAGATTGGGTCGAATGGAACAACCTGCCCCGGCAAGCTCTTTACACGGAAGCGGATGCTACGAACCAAGTTCCCAAGGCCATGGCTGCTGCGCGTCATTTGTCTGCCATCGACAATCGAATCAACATCGAGCCGCTGATGGAGGATCTGATCGCTGCCAATGTCCAGTCGCTGCTTGCCAATGTCGACTTGATTCTCGACGGAACCGATAATTTCGAGACGCGGTATCTCATCAATGATTTTTCGCTGGCCAATCGGGTTCCGTGGATACATGGCGGTTGCGTTGGGGCAAGCGGCCAAGTCATGGTCGTCCTGCCAGGCGAAACGGCTTGCTATCGATGCCTTCTGCCCGAAGCATTCGCCAGTGGTACTCAAGCCACCTGTGATACCGTGGGGGTGATCGGTCCAGCGGTCAGCATCATTGCTGCTTGGCAGAGTTTGGAAGCCATGAAGCTATTAGCGGGGAGACGCGAAGACGTCACGCGTGATTTGATCCAATTCGAACTATGGCGTGGCGAAGTGCGACGGCTGGGACTTTCGAAGATTGGGCCGTCCGACCGTTGCCCGGCGTGTCGAGGTGAATACGACTTCCTGGCAGGAAACTTTGATTCGCAAACAACCGTTCTGTGCGGTCGCAACGCAGTTCAGGTACAACCGCTATCTTCGAACATCGATCTGCAGAATCTAGAGCGACGCCTGAGGGCTCACGGGGCAGTGGAGTTAAAACCATTTCTGCTCAAGTTCTCCAAGGATTCGTACGTCCTGACTGTTTTTGCGAACGGTCGAGCGATCGTTTCGGGTACCGAGGACCCCAGTCAAGCTCGAGCGATCTATTCCCGTTGGATCGGAATGTAACCTAAACTTCCACGACTTCAAGAAATCATCATCCAAGAAGCACTCAACAATCTCGAATGAATGAGCTCGGAGGAAAACATCATGGCCAAAATGGAACCAAAGCCGAACATCGAAATCGATGCCCGCCAAGTGATGAACACCGTCATCGCAGGTTTGGCGGCGCTTCTCATCATCTATGTGATCGTTCGCGGAGCATTCACGGTGCGTGCCCATGAGCAAGCCGTTGTATTGCGCTTTGGAGCCTACGATCGAACTGTCGGGCCTGGATTGCATTTCAAGTTGCCGTGGGTCGAAGATCGCCTACTGGTCGATATGAGCGATCATACGTTCCGCATGCCTTGGGGTGATCGCGAGCGAAGCGGTCGCTTGCAGGTCGATCGCGGTGACGAAAGCGAGGCTCTCTTCGTAACGGCAGATCTCTACGCTGCGGTCGTCGAGTGGAACATCATGTGGCGCGTCAGCGATCCACGAAAGTTCCTGTTCAACGTGGATGAAGCCGAAGTGGAAGCGTTGATCGCCGAGGTTGCGCGAACCGTTATGAACAAAGCGGCCGGTGACTATGCCGCTGATGAGCTGCTTACGACCAAGCGAGTCGAAGTCGGTTTGGCCGCTCTCGAAGCGATGCAGCAGCAATTGGCCCAATACGAAAGCGGTGTCGAAGTTTTCGAACTTCAAATGCAGAAAGTCACTCCTCCGGCCCGCGTCAAGCCAGCCTTCGATGAAGTCAATGCTTCCATTCAGCAGCGAGATCAGCTCGTCAATGAAGCCCGTCGCGAACAGAATCAATTGATCCCGCTCGCTGAAGCCCGTCGAGATCAGTTGGTCCGTGAAGCCCAAGGCTATTCCGCGCGCCGATTGGCAGAAGCGGAGGGAGAGGTAACCGCGCTGATGGAAAAATATCAACAGTACCAATTGGCGCCGGACGCAACGCGACAGCGAATGTACCTCGAAACGATGGAGAAAATTATCAAGAAATGTGGTCCGGTCACCATTCTCGATGAAGGTCTGAACGGCATGTTGCTGAACTTGAACGACCTCATCAATACCCGAGCAAGACCGCAATAACGTCATCCGAGATTCGAAAAGCAGTCCCACAAACCGAAACACAGGTAAAGTACGATGAAAAATCTCATGAGGATTCTCGCGGCACTCGCTTTAATCATCATCATCGCTCCACTCTTCGTCTTCTTTGTCTCAGAGCGCGAACTCGCCGTTGTCCTAAGGCTAGGAAAACCGGTGCGAGAATACACCTCTCCGGGAATGCATTTCCGATTACCCTTAGCCGAATCGGTGATGCGACTCCCGAAGACGATTCAATACTGGGGAGGTATCGACGCCGCTCATGTTAACGATGTGAACACCAACGACAATAAAAAAATCGATCTGGTGCCTTGGGCCATTTGGCGGATCAAACGCCCCATCGCCTTTGTCCAGCGATTGCGAACGTTGGATGCAGCTGAGCAACGCGTTGCTCAGATCTCCCGAAGTGCCATGCGCGACGTCATCGGACAGTATGATCTGACCGAACTCGTTCGAACCTCCGATCGCGATCTGCCTTCCGTGAACGATAGTTTACTTGCCGCCATCGGTTCGAATCCGTCTCAATCGTTGGTTGGCCAGATGGATGCTGCGGAACCGCAACGAGCCGCCAAAGTCAAATTCGGCCGAGCGAAACTGATGGAGCTCATTCGCACCGAAACACAAAAGCGATTGGCCGAAACCGCAGAAGGAGGCGAAGCCGACAGTCACGCCATCGAAGTCGTCGATGTCGGCATCTCGAAACTTTCCTTCGTCGAAAGCGTTCGCCAGCGAACCTTTGATCGCTGGATTTCAGAACGTGAAGCGATTTCGATGCTCATTCTCAAGGAAGGCGAGCAACAAAAGGCAAAAATTCTCAATGCTGCCAGATCGGAAGTGGAAAAGCTAGAAGGTCTCGGGCAGAAAGAAGCCAGCGAGATTCGAGGACGCGCCGACGCCGAGGTCATTCGCAAGTTCGCTGAAATCATCAATCAGTCCGGCGATTTCTACACCTTTGCTCGAACCCTGGAAGCTTATGAGAGGTCATTCGAGCCCGGAACGCGGCTGATCCTGACCACCGATAGTAGCTTCTTGCGAATGCTAAAAGCTCTTGACTCTCCAGATGCTCCAAAGCTGGAATCGCAATTGCACGATACCACTTCGCATCAACCATAGGCCACAACTGTATTTCATGATGCGATGTGGATGGACTCGTACGACCGTTCAGCGGCCGCAATCCGATACCAGTCCGATCGATTCGACGTTGTCGCGAAAGATCTTCGCGATCTTTATGGAACGGCGCGAGCTGTCCGTTTTGCCCAAACCGTAAAGCTCGCGCGCTTTCGCGTCGGACGAGAAACAGAACCTATTGCTCGATAGATCCTTAAAGCGTTCGAGGTCCCTAGTTTCGATCCTTACCTTGAACAACCGCAGCCAGCAGCATAAGCAAGTGACGACTCAGCGGCCATTTTTCGAAAGCGTTCACAAATGGAGTCAGGAGCTTCGTTGAACCGCAGGGCCAGAGCTAATGGGGCGCGTTATCCTTGGAAGCGAATAGGCAACGCTATTCACCAGCATCGCGGCGGGCGGCGTGAGGGGCGAACGGGTCCACGATTTGCTTCTTTTCTTCTTACTTTCTTTGATGAAACCTACGAGTCCGTCGACTCGAGATGAACACCGAGCTGTTCTTCCAAGTAGGCCAGACGCGCCGCCAGTTGCTTTACGGTCTGTTGCAGCTCAGCAAGGCTTCCGACGGACGTTCCCGCACTCGGACCGACCGCTGGGGCGTCGTGATCTAGATCGCGCGGCCCCTCGCCCGTTCCTTGAGACGCGACCGACTTTCGCAGAGCTTCCAGTTCCCATTCGGGGTAGAGATTGTGCGAGACTAATTGACCGCGGCCTGGAGGAGTCAATTCAATGACGAGATTCCGGTTCTTCAAACACTCAAAAATCGTCCTGAGTTGGTCAAGCTCCCCGATGGGTTCCATTCGCGAAGCTCGAACTCGAAGCTCCCCGAAGGTCTGCTCTCCGCGAAGAAGCAATTCACACATAACGGCAGCTTCGAATTTGTCGATCGCAAGCCATTGATACGCGTTGTGTCGAATCTTCTCGACGCGCCCCACACCTTGAACGATCGTTACCGCCCCCATCAGCCGTAGTTGATCGACGACTTCCTGAACCTTCTCTTGGGTCAGATTCATCACTGGATGCCGATTCGATTTTTGATTGCAACCGACCGTCAGCGAATTGATCGTCATCGGGTAGGCGTCAGGAGTCGTCTTGGACTTTTCCATCAGCACGCCGATGACGCGACGGTGCTTAGCTTCGATTGGATTCCATAAGGGTTTGTTTTCGTTTTCCGTGGCCGAATGTTCCGACATCGAAGATGACTCGCTTCAGGTGAGAGGATCCTTGCGCTACGGCATTGCTTCTCGTTGTGACTACCGTCCTTAGAAATGTAGCGTCGCTGGAACACCGCTGCAATCGCCTATGGCAATCTCAGAGGCCTGCGATTCAAGAATGCCGGATGAGCTTGTCGCGGGTTGAATGGGCCCCACGCGATCAAAGTCTTGGTGCGATACTGGAGCGGCGAGAAAGTCCGTCCCATGGCCGACCACTTTTCTCACGAGACGCAACTGTTCGACTACCTCAGCATAAGAAAGTCAAACCACTCGCCATAACGCTTGCCGTCCAAAGTGATATCGAATGTTGCCATGTCGATCTTTGGAGTCTGCCGGGCCGGAACGCTCCTTCGCAGCTTGACTTCGATGACGCTGCGGCTCTTCGCTTCGGTGGTGCCTTTCAGTACTTGGGGAACCGCCTCGATACCGTCGGGCAACTTCAACTCGACATGATAGTTCTGAGGTTGACTGCGAAAATTGCGAACCGTCACCAAGATGGTCGCTTCTGTCATTTCGGACAGATCAACACGGTAGGGATAGGCGGAGACCCAATAGGGGTCAAACAGATACTCATAATTGGTTTCGGGCAACAATCCATGGTACAACTCGATGATGTATTTGGCCCAATCGCGGTACCGTCGAACGAACTCGAGCGGCTGATCCATTGCAAACGAATGGCTGCCCATAATCAAATCCGGCTTCAGTCGCAAAAGATACTCACCGGCATACAAATAGCCCTCTTCGAAAAGGCAGCTATTGCGAGCCACGACGGCTTCATGGCCATCTTGGCTCTCATCGGCAGGATAGCCGAACAGATTGTCACCGGTGAAAGCGATCCGTTTACCATCCAACTCCAACCACAAGCAGCAGCCGAATTCGGTCTGTCCCGGCATCCAATCGATCTGGATGCGATAGCCTTCCCACTGGATCGATTCTCCATCGCGAAAGGGACGGTCGATCGGCATGCCGTCAAAGCCATCGCCGTAAGCATGGACGAGAGCTGCGTAGTCGTATCGACTCGGATGTTCGCATCGATCGACGATTTTGTCGAGCGTCCAAGCTTGCGCTCCGTACTTCTCTTTCAGGTGCGGACCCAAGAGGAAATGATCGCCGTGCATGTGCGAAATCCAGAATGCGTCGATTTGCTTCAAGCCAAGATGTTCTCGGGCACCCAAGATGATTTGGTCCAATTCATCGGCTGGAAGCAAACCACAATCCAGCACCAGGGCGTGCCCACTATCTGCGATGATGATTGCAAAGTTGCGCCCCAGTTTCGAATCACGAAGTTTATAGAGGTGCGGCGTCACTTGATTTAGCTGCGGCACAGCCGTAGGCTTGGAGACGCTATCCCGCTGTTCGTTGGGAAGGTCAAACACAGGATAACCACGAATATACTTGCTGCGGAAATGGACAAGCTTGTTTCGGTAGGTTTCCAGCTCCTCAGCCGGGTTCTCGATCGCGCCGCCATGAGAAGGAAGAAGGATCGAGCACCGCTGTGCCATTAGCTTTTCGACCGAGGCGATGAGTGTATCGAGCCCTGCAGCGAAGCCATAATCCCATTCCGTGTCGAACCAGGTTACCATCTTCGATCCTTGGTGCACCATATCGCCGCTTAAGGCAATTTTCGTATCGCCTCGCTCAATGATGTAAGTCATGCTACCCGGAGAATGACCTGGAGTTTCGAGGCAATGGATATCAAATCCCTCCCATTGAAAAATGTCCCCGTCCTTCAGGCCAAGATCAATCGCAATCGGTTGGCGAGGAGGGCGGACGTAGCTAGCCCCGTAGACGCTGTATCGATCGCCGAGATTCGGCTTCCACTTGCGAAAATTCAATGGCGCTTCGAAGAGTTCTCGTTCCGTCTCTCCGGCGGCTAGCCTAGTTCGATTGCGATCGACGCTGGCGACTCCTTGGCACTGTTCGCGGTGATGATGGGTGAACAAAACCCAATCGATATGCTCCACGCCAATCGATCGCAATTGATTCAAGACTTGCCCGTCGCCCAAATCAAAAAGGATCGCTTTGGCTCCCGACCTAAGAACAAAAACATTGCACGTGTCGGTCCATCGATACAGATTGGGAAGCGTCTCCACAGCGACTTGCTGGAGGATTGGATCATCAGTGCATTCACGAGACTTCGCAAGCGCATGCGACGTCAAAAGCGCGGCAAGTATCGGCAAAAACCATCGAAAGGGTTCCATCATTGATGAACCTCAGAGCATGGCAAGACAAATCAAATCGGTAGGATGATGCTTCGCTGGCGAGTATTCAAAATCAGAGCGCCGAGCCTTGGGGCTATTGTAACCGCTCTGGCTCTTGCAAACTGCAAACGTTGATCGCCAACAGCAAATGTTCCGTTAGCGTATATCAGTACCGAGCGGAGTGGCTTCAGAGGGTTGATTAGAAGGGTGGCGCGCGGTGCGGAAGTAGCTGATTCTAACGAGTCGAATGGATTCGAACATGGTGCTTTTTTTGCGAAAACTGCCACATCGCGGCCCGAAGCGTTCGCGATTTCAAGGTTTTCGCACAGGGCCTTCCTCCGTCTCCGCGATTCAACTTGTAGTGAGTCTTCAGCGGAATCATTCGGTTCGACTGCCAGGAGTTTCAGTTGTTTTCGTGCGGCTACTTCGTTGTTTCAGCGATCTTGTTGATCTCTTCGATCAAGTTTTTGGGAATATCCTCACCGAACTTCCAATCGATCTTCACGTCAACCAGATAAGTGATATCTCCAATTTCGGCTTGCGGACCATTTGATAGAGCAGCAAAGATCTTTGTCGGCAATTTGAACTCATCGAAATCTTTCCAGGTCGTTTCGACCGAGGCAAGAACAAATTTTTTGGACAGGTCCGTTTTCTTGTCGCCAATAGGTCCAGTAAAACCAATCTGTTCGTAGTGCACGGGAACCCCATCTCGAAATTTGAAATAACGTTTTCCGTACCCCTCTCCATCTGCTCGATACCATTCTGATACTAACAGGCCATCCCTGGTAAGCGCAGCATGATGGCAGGTTGGCCATTCAAGTGAGAATTTGAAGTGATCCGGCTTGTTGGTACCCAGTTTTGACTCTTCCAAAAAAGGCCAGTCAAAGATGTCATGAAAATGGCAGTAAGTCCAACCCTTTCGTGGGTCGGCCTTAATTGCTTCTTGGTCGATCTTGATCCAGGTCCCAACGCTTAATTTCTTGTACAACTGGTCATTCTTCCAAAATTGCACTTTACGGCACGGCAAGTTGTACCCTCCGTTTTTTTCCTCTGGCGGATAAATCGATTGGCGATGCAAATCCTCGTACCGAATTTTTTCCTCTACCAAGACGAGCTTCTCATAGCGCATGGCATATTGTTGATTCTTGGAACTATCGGGGGTGGTTTGCATGGCGACATCAACCAACAAGTAGAAGTCGCCCAAGTCTGCTTCGGATCGAGCCAAATAGGCCACCATCTCGGCAGTCGCTCGTTCCTTCAACGAGTCCTGAGCTCGCGTCATACTCAGTGCCACACACTGACTGGCAACCAACATCATTAAAAAAGCTCTCATAGAAATTCTCCTTTCGCACAGCAGACAGGTATACAAAGTAGTGAGCTTGACGGTCTTGAGGAAAAACTGAACTTGGAATCGTTCACTACAGCTCCGGTGGGCAAGCGATACGAGCATTGTTTTGCCGAATCCATTCCGGAGTTTCCATTCTGCAGACGATCTTAAAATCTCCCAATTCATCGCAATACCATTTATCATCCGTACGCTGCTTACAGACGACGCATCGTTTTTTCTTGAAACAGTCTAGATACTTCTCCAGGGTCAAGAATCCTTGTTCATTTGGCCCGGCCGCCCGATATGACGGTCGTTGCTGTCCCCATTCCTCTTGGTCGATTGGGAATGAATTCTCAGTGATAGGGTCTTGGCATTGATATCCATTCAATAGATGGAAAAAGCATAAATTTCCGGGACAGCTTACGTTAAATACAACTGGGTAATCACCGCACTTCTGTTGGCAACTCTTGTTTCCGATGTCGACTGCACAGATTGTTTCTTGCGCGGAGAGTTTGCAGCAAATGGCGAGGATGCAGAAGGCGAAAATTGTGCTTCGGTACAACATGGCTTACTCCAAAAGCAAAAAGGGGACTTCGACAAACCAAGACAACGTCTTGCCCTCAAATCGAATTCTCGGGCTTTCGTTCGTTTCCAAATCGGATCGCTCGCACTCTACGAATACGATCGATCCTTGGTCATTGGACATACACTTTGCGACTTGCACTTCGGTGCGAAGGTTCGTGGTGTCATCGACGACGTAGACGGCAAACTGATCCGGACCAAATGCCTTCCAATCGATCTCTCCACCTCCCAGCTGAAATGCGGCCGAGTACTTTCCTGTGCTTTGATTCTTCCGAAAAATACCTCGCGACGGTTTGATTTGAATCCGCTCGATGAAAACGACGGGTAAGACCAACTCATAAACGTCTTCACCCCCCGAGGTTGTCTTGTAGAGCAGAATGCATTCACAATTTGCGATCAAGCGATCTTCGGGAGACGTCACCTGCAGATGAATCGTAGCGGTTCCGTCGTCGTTCAGTTCGCTGCGCACTAGGTCCAAATAGTCATGCTTCAAATCTACGTGGGTCACTTGAAGGTCAGGAAAGCTCGGAATTAGGCGAGCCTCAACTTCATGACTGCCGTCTTTCAGGCGAATCAAGGATGGTTCCAGGCGAACCAACTCTCGCACCTTTCCGACGATGGCCAGATCGAACTCGAATCCGACCTCTGCATCGAAACATCGAATGACCGTGGAGAAATCCCGAGCGGACGGAGGGAGTCGAACCAAGGTTTTCACTTCCCAAACCTTATCCGGCAGCAATTCAACCTTGTCCGGAATCCCCAACGTGCAATTGCAGGAAGGAGTGAGACTCAGTCGAAGGGGTGTTTCGATTTGACTGCGCACGGACGCGATCAATTTGACAACTGCATTTGGTTTGTGCTCGCCGATGTCAAAGATCAAGTGCTCACCGGATTTGTGAAGCTTGCCTTCTCCCCGGTGGACTGAACCCGGCAACGTTTCCCACAGTTTGTGGAATGCTTCCGCGTCGAGGGTCCGTGCCGGCTCACTTGCGGAATCGGAGGTCGATTCGACGACCGGCAATTCTTGGGCGACGGTAGCGGCGTCACGACCGATCAAGAAAAAGAGGATGCCGACAGACAAAGCGACGAACGAGCGGAGCGAACAAATCAGCGGTAGGAGACGACCGCCATCACCCAGCAGTACCCTATCCTGAACCAGCCACCAGGACATAACCTCACCGAGCGTTCAGTAATTGAGTGATAGAAGAGTTAGACTTCATTCCACGCTCAGCGTTTGCCACGCTCAGCGTTTGCCACGCTCAGCGTTTGCCACGCTCAGCGTTTGCCACGCTCAGCGTTTCCATTCGACATGCTATAGATTTCGCGCATCAAAGTCAACAAGTTGCAAGAAATGTTCTCAAAAATATTTCTCGTATCGCAGAGGCCAAGTCATTCCTTGAAATCGTGACTCTCTCTGCCGTTCGCAACCGCTAGACTCCCGACCACCACACACAATGTCCGGTTGGTGCCATCTACTGCATGGGGCTCCTCGGTAAGCTCATCCAAGGTAACGAGCGGAATCATTCCACTGAATTACTGTACGAATTAAACTTGCCCTCGTTGGCGATTCGCAAAGTGGTCGATCAATCGCGATATTTTTCGGCTTCCGCTGCGCGGTCAGTGGCGATGTAGAGCTCGACAAGTCTGGCACGAGCTTCGAGCAGTCGCTCAGCCGATCCCTCTGGAATGGACGCTTCGCGATCTTTCAGGCCCTGATAGCCGGCCAGCAGCATCGGCTCGGCTTCCGCAAATTTTTGTTGGCCTAACAACGCGCCGCCATAGGCGGACTGGATATTGAAAGTCGTCCATTCGTCAGGTTGAATCTTCTGGCGTATCTCCCAGCATTCTCGCAGCATTGCCTCAGCATCGACATACATCTTCAAATCCAGCAAATCCGAACCGACGATTGCCAGCGTCCCAGCAAAAGTCGGACTCTCGACATTCGCCGTCTTTCGGCGGGCCGAGATGACTTGCTTGTAGAGCGTCGCCGCTGGTTCGCTGCGGCCAGCGTCGGCATAGGCTTTGGCAAGACTCGATTTGTACACCAACACGTCGGGATGTTCAGGATCGAGCTTTCCCAACTGCAACTGCAATGCGTCCTCTAAAAGTGTGATGGCCCGATCAAGCTGACCAGCCGAACGGTAGCTGTTGGCCAAGTTGCTCATCGTCAACGTGGTGCTGGGATGGTTTCGCCCTAATGCTGCCTCGCGACGCTCCAAGGCCTTCTCGAGGATTTTGATGGACTCTTCAAAGCGGTTCGCGTTGGCCAAGGTCGTTCCCAGATTGTTCATGGTTCCCAGCGTCACCGGATGATCAAGCCCCAAAGCCGATATGCTGCGTTCCAGCAAATCCTCCATCAATGCAATGGCCTCATCGAATCGAGCTTGCAGGCGATAGCAATTGGCCAGACTACCCGCGCAGGACAACGTGTGCGGATGATCTGGGCCGAGATGAACTTTCATCAGCTCCAACGTTTCGGCAAACAATTCTCCGGCCTGCTCGGTTTGCCGATTGTCATACAGCGAAGCCGCCAGATTATTCATCGCCAGCAATAACCGCTCCTCACTCGCAGGCAACGTTGCCTTTAATTTCTGTAACAGTTCCTGCTGAATCGGTATCGCTTTGTCGCGCTGACCGGCGCGCCGATAAGTTTCGGCCAGATTGTTCAAAGCTGAGAGCGTTTCGCGATCATGGGGGCCGCGCGTCTTTTTGAACTGTTCGGCAGTCTCCTCCAGAATCGCTAAGGCCTCTTTGAACTTGCCGGCACCTTGATAGGCCAGCCCTAAATCGTTCGCGGCAACCAAAGTCATTTTCTCTGCACTTCCCAGATGCTCGATCCGCAGCGAGCGCGCCTCTTCCAAAAATTCCGCAGCCTCTGCGGATTTTCCCAAACCGTACAAAGTGGTGCCCAACCGATTTCTTAAGTCCGCCAACACCAGCGGATCAGGGATGGACTTGGAATCCAATTTCCGACCGGCTTCGATCAACTTATTGGCCAGCACCACTTCGACCGGATCGCGACCTTGTTTGACTTTGCGAATATCGAATTCCTTGAAGATGTCGAAAACGGTGTTGTTGATCAGGGTGATTTGTTCGAGCTGCGCGAGGGAGACTTCTTTCGCTTCGCGTTCGCGTGTGGCGGAGGCTTCGGCCTCGATTTTAGCATTCCGCTCGGCAACTGCGGCGCGATTGGCACGCACCATTCCCCAAGATGTGCCGATCACGCCGGCGATTAGAGCCAACAGCACCAGTGTCGCCGCAGTGACTTGCAAACGATGGCGGCGGACGAATTTTCGCAGCTTGTATAATCGACTCGGCGGGCTGGCAGTAACCGGCTCGTGATTCAAAAATCGTTCGATATCGCGAGCGAAACCGATGACCGATTCGTAACGACGTTCACGTTCTTTACTGAGGGCCTTGAGAACAATCCAGTCCAAATCTCCCCGAACCAGTCGCCCCAATTTGTCCGGCGTGATTTGTCGATTGGCAGCGACGTTGGGAGAACTTTCCGACAGACTCAAGCGACTGCTGGGCGTCGGTGCTTCCTGTTCGCGGATCAAACGAAACAACTCTTCTAAAGCGGCCTGTTTCAAGGTATCGCGGGTAATGGGCGTGGTTCCGGTCAGCAACTCATACAGAATTACCCCCAATGCATACACGTCTGCACGGGTGTCGATATCGACGGCGTTGAACGTGGCCTGCTCGGGCGCCATGTACAACGGCGTTCCCAGCACCGAACCAAACGCGGTAAACAATGTGTGGTCGGTAAGCGAGATTCCCGAGACCGCCTTGGCCAGACCAAAGTCGATGATCTTGGGCACTGGCTTGCCATCGTGGGACTCGACCAGAACGTTGGAGGGCTTGAGGTCGCGGTGAATGATCCCTTTTTGATGAGCGTGTTGGATCGCTTCACAGATCGAAATAAATAATTCGAGCCGCTCTCGAATCCCCAACCGCTGACGGTCACAAAATTCGTCCAGCGGCACGCCCTTGACCAATTCCATGACAAAATAGGGTGAGCCGTTTTCGGTCGTGCCAGCGTCAAGCAGTTTCGCGATATTCGGGTGATCCATCAGCGCGATGGCTTGCCGCTCCGCTTCGAATCGCGCCAGTACGGCTTTGGAGGAGCTGCGATCGACGCGAATCAATTTAACGGCGACTCGCCGTTTGACAGGTTCCGTCTGTTCGGCCATCCAAACGGTGCCCATCCCGCCTTCGCCGATCTGTTGCAGCAGCTTGTAGCGGCCTTGGATCATCGTCCCAATCGATTCGGCTTGAGCCGCGATTTGAAACGTCTCATTACACGACGCGGGATTAGAATCCGACGTTGCGGCCAGGTTGGTCGCTTGGAGGTCGATCGGTGAATGAGATTGCGCGTCGGCCTCCAGCAAACGTAAAACTCGTCGCCGAAGCTGGGGATCGTCACACTCGCGCTCCAAAAAAGCGGCTCGTTCGGCGAGGGGTAATTGTCTGGCTTGTTCGAATAGGGTTTCTTCGTTCATAGGCGACTTCTTCACTTTCGTACAAGTATAAGCGAGAAAGCTGCCCGAATCGCACCAGGAATTGTTTTGACTTTTTGGTTAGTTTACAAGGGCAAGCCAGGGTTGGAGTTCGAGCCAGCCAAACGCTCGCTCTTGCCAGAAGAGCTGGCAAGGGGCGAGGTTTTCTCGGTGCGTTTCTAGCTTTCCAAATTGGCGTTCCTGCTAGGCAAGCTGGCAGGGGTGAGAGTTTGAGCAGCTAGACTCGTTCGCGAATGCTTGCCGAGAAATTGCCATCAGTACTACTCGATATGCGCAGATCATCGAAGTCACTGGAGTTTCTTCGAGACGAGAGGGTCATTTCGAAGTGCTTGCAAGCCTCGCTTCAAGAGCCCGGCAGCCGCTAATTCCGTCTTGTTCATTCGTTCAGCGATTTCTTTGAGCGATTTGCCCTCGAGATATCGTAGTCGGATCGCTTCGCGCTGGGTTTCCGGGAGTCGGCTCAGACTGATGGCAAGATCCGCAGCCGCTTCATCCCGCATGGCTCGCTGGCTCGGTGATGTTGTCTCCGCAGGGATGACGTCGCCAATTCCGAGCGGAGCCGAAGTGTCACCGGTGGCATGAATTCTCACTTCACGGGAGGCATTTCGTTTGTCGGCGAGCAAATGCGTTTGATGCGCCGAGGCGATGTTATTTCTGAGTATGTTCCTCAACCATCCCAAAAATGATCCTACATCGGTTCCATGGAAGGCACCGAAATCTCGGTGAGCCTCCATGAACGTCGTCTGAACAAGATCGGCGGGATCCAGCCTTGCCTGTAAACGATTGTCGAGGTACCGCAGTGTAAGAACGGACAGGTAGGCTCGATAATGCTCAAGGAGTTCTCCTAACGCCTGGGCATCGCCTTGGCGTGCTTTCAAAAAGAGCTCATTCGATTCGAACACCATTATTCGGAACCTCGAAGATGTTCGATCAGCTCTGCGGCCAGGAAGAAAGAGCCCGCAATGCAGAGCATTCCGGATTTCGGAAGACGTGCCTTGATCGACGAGAGGGCCTGCTCCGGGCAGGGAATCACACTCAACCTGGGACGTGAGCCATCGAGCTGGTGATGCCTATCGCGGATGCAAGCCTCCGCGCATTTTAATAGCTCACAGGGATCAACCGCGCGTGGATTCGTTGTGAATTGCGTGCAGACAATCTCTTGGAACTCATTCACCAAGAGGCTCAACATCGCTCGATAGTCCTTGTCGCTGCTGACGGAAAACAATAGCGACTTTGGATGCCGATTGGGGAAGGACTCGCGAATCGTCGCGACCAGTGCTCGAATGGACGGTTCATTATGGGCTGTATCGAGCAAGATCGTAGGATGTTCCGATAACACTTCTAGTCTCGCCGGGATTTGTGTGCTGGATAAAGCCAGCTCGGTTGCTTTCGATGACACGGGCATTTCGAGTTCTCGCAACCAATCGCACGCAGCGCAAACCAGCGACGCGTTCAAGGCTTGGTGCTCGCCAAGAGATTTCAGCGAAAGGTTCGCAAGCGAAGTAGGATATCGGAATACTCGCGGGTCCGCTTCGTAGCAGAATAGGCCGGTGATCTCTTCGTCGCTGGGTGGGATCCAGCGATAACAAAAATCACGCTTCAACCAACGAGTCGGTGCCGCATGCGCATTGGCGACATCTTCAATCACTTTCGAAGGCTCTTGTTGAATCACGCCACAAACGAGGGGCACGTGGTCCTTAATAATGCCTGCCTTCTCCGCCGCAATCTGAGTTAGTGAATCGCCAAGCTGCTTCTGATGATCCATGCCGATCGTCGTGATTATGGTAAGGAGCGGAGCACAGACGTTCGTACTATCTAAACGTCCACCCAATCCAACCTCGACCACCGCGATTTCCGTTTCCTTTTTCGCGAAGTAAAGCCAGGCTAACGCGGTTGTTAATTCAAAGAAAGTTGGGCTCTCACCGGTGACTCGTTCGAGCATTGCTGCGGCTTCACGGAGCTGGTCGATCAGACTCACCATTTCCGATTCGGTGGGCATCTTCGCATCAACGACAAATCGCTCTTCGATGCGCGTCAAATGCGGCGAGGTGTAACGTCCAACGCGACATCCAGACATGCGAAGTGCTTCGGATAGCATCCAAACCACCGATCCTTTGCCTTTCGTCCCGGCAACGTGAATCACGGGGCATCGCAAGTGAGGATCGTGCAGCATGCCTAGGAGCCGCCGCATCCGCGTCAAGCGATAGTGATTCTTCGTGTAGGGAGTATCGGTGGCTCTCTCGTAGTTGACCCGATCGAAGAGAAAGCGGATCGCATCCGAGTACTCTCCGGCTTGGGTAAGCCCGGTGTAATGACGATTCGACATAGCTAAGCGTTCGGACTCTTTCACATTCTCTTCGATTGGCCGCCTGATTGGGAAGGGGAACTCCAATCCATTTCGAGCACTGAGATTGTACCAAGTTCGCCGATTCTACACGGACGAATTCCGATACTTTCTGCAAGGGGAGCCGTCCTGAAGTCATGCAGGGTTGCAACTTCTTGAATGCTCAAGTTAAATTTTAAGTTAATTAGTTCGGCTGCTTTTCGAGCTTCACGGCCTCTTCATTCATCCTTCAGGTGCATTATGAAAAAGATCTCTCTGGCTTCATCTCGGCGTACGTTTTTGAAGGGGACGGCAGTCTCTGCCGCCGCCTCTGTTGCAGCTCCCACGATTCTTCCGCGATTGCTCGCTCAAGACCCAGCTTCGGATCGTTTGACTGTCGCCTGCATCGGAGTGGGTGGTCGAGGGTCCGATATCGGAAATCAGGCGGCTTCGCTTGGTCAACTAGTCGCTTGCTGCGACGTCCATCAACGGAACGCAGAGAATTTTGCTGGACGGTATCGTGAACAAAACA
>JBBIUE010000012.1:0-54873 GCA_037440405.1 Pirellula sp.
TCGAATATTGATTGGAAGTGGCGATGCCATCACATAGGTGTCAGCGGTAAACATCTTCTTGATATTGATTGTGGTTCCGTAGAGCCACTGCGGTGGATGGGCGCCAATTCCGAGAATCGACCAGCCTTCGTTCCGTTCATAGGTGCTTAACGGTTTTCCTAAAGTTCGAAGGACATCATCTTCGGTATCGCCAACTTGAATTCCACCGGCGGCTTCGGCAACCCTGGCCATGTGCGCCCGCTCAAGCGTCCCGATGCTTGCAATAAGCAACAGCCAATAAGCAATGATCGTATTGCACATATGGATCCCTGAAAGACGAACTATTATTAGACAGAGTCGCTCAATATCACGTGGAAGAAAACTCTGCCTTTTAAGTCTACGTTGTGAATGTACCAATGTTGCGACTTACAGTCAATTCCATAGACTGCTGACATTCGTGGAATGTTAGACAGAGTCGACTGGGGTTTAGGCAGATGGATGATAGGCAGATGGATGTTAGGCAGAGTCAGTGGGAGGCGGAGGAGAATCCTCGGGAAAGCGATGTTGATCAAACTCCAAGACCCAAGCTGATTGATCTTGCTCGGGGAAAAATTGAGATCGCTCCATTTCGCGAAGCGGACTATAGAATACTTACGTGACATGAGCGACATTTGTCCCTTGCCTTTAGCAACTGGCCGCAGCTGTCACGTAAAACCGCAGCAACGGATACCTAAAGCATATGTCAGTGACCTGACATTATCCCCTGCTGACTCTGCGGTTAATCTCGTGTTTCATGTTGGTTGAATGCTCTATTTTCTCCAATTCGCTCGTGATCAGTCGGGACGGTGGGTGCACCCAGAACACCTAGGCGATCAGGATGTCGATTGCTTTTTAACCCGCCTGGCGGTCGAACGACGAGTAATGGATTGCACTCAAGACTAGGTTCTTTCTGCTCTGCTGTTTTGGCGAGATGGTGCCAGCTACAGCCGAATGGCGAGATGATGCCAGCTACAGCCGAATGGTACAGACCACTGATTGGGCCTTCGCTCTGACGAAGGAGTTGTAACGCTTTGTCTTGAAGATTGAGCTGCAGATTCTGTGCGTATTGATCAACCGTCTGGCCGTCGACTCCAGGTGCGTTGTATCGTTTCAGCGGGCAGAACGCTGATGTTTCGTTCCAGCATGCACAGACTTTGGGCAGATTCTGACAGGAGCAAAGCCTATTCCCATTGATAACTTTGTGGAGCTCAATACCATTCCAGGGTGGGATAGCTAGTCCCTAACTTTCATTCTCACTACCTTTCTGTTTACGCTTCAACCGAACTTCGGCCACCTTTCTGGGAAGGACCGCGCTTTATATCACTGTTGCAAAACTCGATACAGGGCCACTGTCCAAGAGTTAACCTGGCTAGATTCGTCCACGTTCGTCTTTCAACCATTCTCAGTCCACAGAAGGAACGCTGGGTTCGGGACGTTCCGGGTAGTCAGGAATCTTTTCACCCAACACGATATCTCTTCTCACAGTCCAAACCCCGGACTCATCGCGAGTCGGGGAAGTGATTCCCAGCCCTCCCCGACCGAGAACAAGTTCTTGCCGTTTTTGCGAGGTTAGCCGAGGATCATCTTCAAACATGATGTCGTCAATGTAATACGTACAGCGTCCCACCTCGATAACATGCATGTGCACGTGAGCCGGCAGATCAGAATTTGGATAGCCTGCAGGGCGAATGGAATCAAAACCATACTCTCCCCGATCATCCGTTACTGCCCAACCTCGCAGTCGTCCGTGCCGAAAAGCCTCTTGCCCTCTGAACTTCCCGTCCGGCAAATACAATCCCTCCGCATTGGTGTGATACGCATAAACTATTACGCCTGGAATTGGATTGCCCAGCTTGTCGAAGACGGTTCCGCGAATTTGCATTGGCTGTCCGGGCTCGTCTTTAGGCGCAATCTTAACGATCGAGTCCAAGGAATCCGGCAACCCCTCGAAAACTGCTTCGCAACCCTCACAGGGAAGCCCAACTATTGGCTCCCTCTGGCGGTCAGTATTGCTGATTTGGACTGTGGCATTACATCCAACCACGCACACCAACATCAGAGGAATTGGGAATCGAATCATAGCTTCTCTTGAATGCCGAATGGCGTCGCTTATTAGACGGCGGGCAATTTTCGGGCGGACGCTGCCACGCATTTCAGTACACTTCGCAATTGACACGAGCTTCAAAGGTTGACCGCAGCTTCAGCGATGGACGGTTCCAGGACTTTGCTCATGCAATCCATGACGACTCCGAGCCCTTGCGAAAGGCAAACTGACTATTTTCGCTCGCGTCGACAAAAATGGGGCCGTTCTTCGAATGCGCGGCAACTCGGCGAGTGCTTTCCGGCATGGCGTCTGGTGGGCCTGCAAAGAGTAGCGGAGGAGGGATTCGAACCCCCGACACGCGGATTATGATTCCGCTGCTCTAACCAACTGAGCTACTCCGCCAACGTGGACAAAAGTCTACAACCTGCGCCGTGCCGATCAAGCCCAATCTGGGGGTTGGGTGACGAAAGGAAGGGTCTGCTCCAACGGTATTACCGTTCAAAAAAACATCAACTTATCGCTCAAGCAAGAGAACTTGTCCCAAAAACTGGTTCGCGCGATGACGCTTCGAGCTTTTATCGTCCCTTTTCATTGAACTTCATTCCTCGTGATCCACTAAAGCTTCAACGAATCGGCGGTTGAATGATCTGGCCCCGCGAACTGCACCAAACGCCCAAAACCAGTGCTCGCGCACGACGGATTCTTCACGCTTTTCAACTTGCCAAAGTACTCTTATTGAACAGACCAGATTCGCGGACATCATTTGCGTAGGCGATCGGCATGCAAGTAGCGACCAGTCATACTCCGCAGCGTGAAAGAGTACTGCGCATCGTATCACTCACGAACATTTCGGACTGGGATACGTTTCCCGATCGCTTACCCCACCTCGATATCATGGGTCTGATGGATCAACTTTATCGACGGGACCATTCGCCTTATACGGGTTCTTTGGCTGAGTGTGGATATGCCCTCGCTTGTGCTTCCAACTCGACAATTCGGACTGTTTGTATTGATTCACTACTCTGAGAAAGGTGTTTTTTACTTCGCGCCGAGCGCTTACGGAAATACGCGGATGCGGAAATTGCGCACGATGCGGGAATGAATCTGGTTGACAATCGCTTGGTTCCAAACAGACAATACCAGCGTTCGATGAATTCTTGACACACTCAGTCGTTCTCGATTCGAAGATTCTGCAACATCCATTTGGGAGGAAAGCGGAGATGTCAAATTCTTATCAACCGGATCGTCGCCAGTTTATCAAGCGAACAGCAACCACTGCGATCGTTGCGTCGGTTGGCGCCTCTCGAACTTTTGGCAGCGCGACATTCAATCGGTTCGAAAACGATGACTCGGTCTGTTGCGATCGGACTTTTGCCACCGTTGCTGAAGCGATGGCTTCGCCTCCTGAAAAGGTTGCCTATGTCCCCGCAATCTACACTGGTTCGAATATCCATCACCCAGACTACTTAGCGACGATCGATCTTGACATCGAATCCAAGACCTATGGCCAGATCGTCCATCGATTGCCGATGCCGTCTGTTGGTGACGAACTTCATCACTTTGGCTGGAATTCGTGTAGCAGTTGCCATGGCCAGGATCAAGCCAATCGACGTTTCATCATCTTGCCGGGAATTGCGTCCAGTCGGATTCACATTGTAGACACAAGGGATCCGTTGGCACCGACCATGCACAGGGTGATCGAGCCCTCAGAAGTGAAGTCGAAGACGGGTTTGTCGGCTCCTCACACGGTGCACTGTTTGGCTTCGGGTGAGATCATGATTTCGATGCTCGGGGATGCGGATGGGAATGCACCGGGTGGCTTCATGCTGCTTGACCAGAATTTCGAAATTTTGGGGCGGTGGGAAAAAGACTCTGCCGGAATGAAGTTTAACTACGATTTTTGGTACCAGCCGCGCCACAATGTAATGATCAGCAGCGAATGGGCGGCACCGAAGACAGTATCTAGGGGTTTTCATCCCGAGGAAGTTGCCGAGGGTAAGTACGGCAAGCAATTGCATTTTTGGGACTGGGAGCAACGGAAGATCGCGCAATCAATCGATCTGGGTGAGAAGGGATTGATCCCGTTGGAAGTTCGGTTCCATCACAATCCAGATAGTGTTCATGGGTTCGTGGGAGCGGCGTTGAGCAGCACGATTTGGCACTGGCATAAGCCGGGAGACAAATGGGCTGCTGACAGCGTCATCGCTGTGGAATCTATTCCAGTGGACGGTTGGCCCTTTCCGGTACCGGGACTGATCACGGATTTAGTCCTGTCGCTCGACGATCGATACCTTTATTTTTCCAATTGGTTGCATGGAGACGTGCGGCAGTACGATGTCTCCGATCCTTATCATCCAAGGTTGGTTGACCAGATATGGCTGGGAGGTGTTCTCGGCAAAGGTCGCGACCTTCGAGGCAAAAAGCTGTCTGGTGGTCCGCAGATGCTGCAATTGAGTCTGGACGGCAAAAGACTCTATCTGACCAATTCATTGTACGGTCCGTGGGACAAGCAGTTCTATCCCGATATGGAGAAGTCCGGTTCGTATCTACTAAAGATCGATTGCGATAACGAAAAAGGCGGAATGAAGCTCGATGAGTCTTTCTTTATCGACTTCGGCATGGAGCCCAACGGACCAGCACGAGCGCACGAAATCCGCTTCGCCACGGGAGATAGCACTTCGGATATCTGGACTTGAATTTGGAGTCCAGCGAGTAACCCCTTGGGCATCGGGGGGCTTCCGAACACTGGTGATGAAGGGGAGCGGCTGTCATGGAAATACCATCCGCAGCGTGCGAGGAGGATCCGTGCTTGGTACCTCTCCCGCGTTTCGGGCTGGTCCATTTTCAGCCGCCAAACTCCTTACTCCGATGTTCGCAAATGAACGTCGAGAGTACCGACCACCTAGGGCTGTTCTTCCGTCGAATCGAACGCTGGCAAGTGTGCTCGCGAACTGGCGATGACGATTTCGAGCTGATGTTGATCGAAGAATTCTGCGATCCAGGATTCTGCGGCTCGCCATTCATCGACCGCGCGGGCGGCTGCTATGAGTTCGGCTTCGAGCTTCTTGATATTGTCGAGCAGAACACGGCGAGCATTGCTGTCCGTAGATGCGTCACGGGCTTGGCGAACATTGCCAAGCTGCTGATTCAGCCAGGTCTGATATGTGACCAGCCGCTGAAACAGTTGGCTCGCACCCGCAGCATCGATAGCCAAGCCGTTGGGAACCGAATCACTGAAGTAGAATACGCCGATTTGAAAACGCCAAATTCGTCCGGGGGTCGATTGGATGATGACAGCGATCTTGCCCGGTACTGTGTCGTTTAGTATCTCGATTTTCTGCTCAGAACGCCCAGAAAATTCGGCGGAAGCAGGAACAATCTTCCAACCAGCCACCGGAACGACTCGCACCCGACCAATTGAATTTCGATTGACCGGCCCAAATTCGTAGCGTAACTGAACACGCATTCCTGATTGGACAAGTTGGACCAATTCGATGCGGCTTCCTCCAAGGGCTTCTGAAGTTGTTTCCTGTAGCGAATCATTATTGTTTCTCGATGCAACATCCGAATCGGCTAAGGAGCCTTCATCCATTTCAGCGTCACTTGAAGTGTCGGGCGATTCCCTCTCGTCGGCAGAATTGACCGAACGTACGGAACCTCGCACGATGTCGTCTAATGTCGGGACCTGAATTGGGTCCGCTGATTCGTACGAGATCGTGGAGCCTGCACCCAGCGATGCAAAAAATGAGTCCATACGATATTGCAAATCCACATCGCCACTTGCCAATTCCCTCGACAGCATGCTCTGGAGATCGCCAGTTTCTTCGAGCCCTGAGTAGTCGATTTCGGCCTCAGCACTGTCGACGAGCTGCGGCACCGGCTGGCCGGTTACGTTGTCCGGAGCACTCGTTTCAGACGTTGTATAGGTAGCAAGAGTCTCGGGTTTTGGCGGCGAATTCGCCGGATCGCGAGTGGCCATTCGCCAAACGAAGATCGCAGCAACGATCAATGCGACGCTCGATAATCCCAAAATGAGCGGCCGATTCATTAAACGCTTGATCGCCGTGGGACCAAGAAGTCCCACGACTTGTTTCGTCCCCCCAGCATTTTCGCCGCGCAATATCTTCTTCGACGATCGAACTGCAGAGTATGATTTTGGTCGGTCAGCCTTTGGCGTTGTTTTATCGCGCAGACTCGCGTCATTTTTGGAATGTTGTTGAGATTGAGTTCGTCTGAAGAGCCATTTCTCGAACCCTTCTTCCCTTTGGGATAGCGTTGATGAAGAGTTGGATTCGCGAGCAGTTTGGATGCTAGTCGGCGAGTATGCACCTCGATTCCCGCTATATGATTTCGCAAATTCAGACGGCAGGACTTGCATGACGCAGTACAAGTTGCCGGATTGATCAACACACACATGGTATGTAGTAATGTTCTCGATGATAGTTGAATCGTATTTGCTTGCCATTCGCTCCCACTGATTTCGCCAGTCATCGAGAATCAACTGCGGTGGCTCGCCCCATCGATCCAATAGCTCGGCGATGGTCGGATGATTTTCAAATGGCATTGCTAGCCATGCGTTCTGGTGCCGCGAAAAGCAATCTCGGCCTTCCAAAGAATCAGCAGTCGAGCCCTGAGGATGAGTAAGGTCATCATCCAAGATTCCATTTGGCAGTTGGAGAACCCACCAATTGCTAGTTCCGCGGATCAAATAACATCGACGACCCAAAATAGGTCCTACGAGGAATCCGGATTCCGTTTCGTTCGGCAACATGGAAGCGTTTGCCTGGAGGAGACAATCAAGCGTTTGAAGTGCTTCGCTATCGCTCAGGAATCCACCGCTCATCGGCGCATCATGATTTGCAGAATCGCTTGCGTCTGTAGTCGGAGACTTTTGGGAGGCCACAAATTGGCTCCTAGAACGAAAGAATTCGAATGATTCAGGAAACTTTTTGAATTGGCCGTGCCGATAGTACCGTTTGTAACGGGATTGCAGGTCCTTCCGGACGATTGCATTGTACCGTTTCGCGCGTGTTTGTCAGGTTTCGTAACCGAATTGAATCGGTTTGGCTGAATACACGCCGCTGAAATCAACCATGGAATCAGATTTTCGAGCAAAGCATCCACGGATGACTTTGGGGGGATGTGGCGTTGCACGAAGCAACGTCGCGAAGATGCCGCTGGAGATGTATCAATGAAGTTGCTCAAACGCTGGCTACGAGTTTTGTCTGCGGGCCTAGTGGTTCTGATCGCCGTCGATCACACCCATGCCCAATTCGCGTCTCGGCACTGTGAAAGCGGCTGCACGGGTTGTGCGGACCCAAGCTGTGGTGTCCCAGACGGGTGCGATTCGTCTGGCTGCGATGGCTGCAGTTCCGGCGGACTCTTCGGAGGCCGTGGCTTGGGTGGCGGTCGAATGATGTTCGGGGGCGGCGGAGTTCTGGGCAATTGCCAGAGCTGTGGTGGCTACGACATGTGCGGTCCGCAAGGAATATGTGGCTCTTGCATGATGCTCGGTGGAGGTGCCTACCCGGGAGGGCTCGGACCAAACAACTGCTACGATTTTGCAGCCATGAATGGTGACCCGATGTGCCGCTTCTGCGGCTATCAAGGGTGTGTTCGCTGTGGATGGGGTCTTGGGTTGATCGCTCGATCGCGCCTGGGAAATCTTGCACGCTTCCTTCTTCCTTATGGTGAAGGAGGCGTCGCGACGCCACGTTGGTTCGATTTATCTGCAGAAGCGGTCGTCTTGAAGAGAGAGCGTGGTCCTGGAGCCTTCAATTATTCATCGCTCGGTGCCGGTTCTGGCATTTTCGTACTCGACAATAACAGCATCGACATGGATGGCTATCGAGCCGGATTAGGCTTGCAAGGAAATTTGCAACTCGGTGTCGCAACCAGCTTGGAGGCCGTCTACTTTGGACTGAACCGATGGACAGAGAATGCAGTTGCCGTCGACAATCCCGATGGAGCGGCTAATCTCTTCTCTTTCATCAGTGCCTTTGGATTGGATCCGTTGAACGGGTTTGATGATTCCGACCGTTCGCTCACGCACACTCTCAACTATCGTTCCGAACTACACAACGGTGAGTTCAACCTTCGCAAACGCTGGGCAGGAAAATATCGTTGGTTCCAGGGGTCGTGGCTGATGGGTATTCGTTACCTTGACCTCGATGAAACTTTGACGTTCGATGCAGTTGGCCAGAACAACAACGCAGCTTCGGGAAACCAACCACGTTTCTTCCAATACCGAACGAACACTCGCAACTCGCTAACCGCGTTCCAAGTGGGCGGAGATCTGTGGCTGAATGTTATTCCGGGCATCAAGGCAGGGGTCGAGGCCAAGTACGCCATCGGTGGCAATCAAGCTCAACAAGATACTTTGATCAATGGAAATTCATTGGTTGACTTTGCTGAGTTTGCAAGCACCACGCGAAGCGCCTACATCGCTCAATTGAACTTCCCGGTCGTCTACCGACTGAACTATAGCTGGGCCTTCCGAGGGAGCTACCAGCTCATGTACATCGACAACTTAGCCTTGGCCGCAGACAACTTCAATGCATCGCCACCGCCACTCATTTTGCCTGGATCTGTTCGCAATGTTGTTGTGAACAGCGATGCAGAAGTGTTCTACTCGGGATTCACTGCCGGAGCTGAGTTCACCTGGTAGCCAACAGCAGCATCGGCCGAGAAGCCCTTTCCATCAAATTCCCTGATCATTCTCCCGTGAAAAGCCGGACACTGTGTCCGGCTTTTTTTGTTGCGACGACAATCGGAGACCGCGTCAGGACGGCCTCTCCCTCGTTAATTGTCTCCCGTTCTCACTCCCTCGTCGGTATCACCCTGATTCGCCTGCTGCCGCAACTGCAAGATGACGTTCCGTGCCTGTGTCTGCGGGGATGTGTATTCGACGAGTCTGCGCAATTCGATGTTTCGCAATCTCCCTAGATGGCGAGCTTCGGCGCGCTCTTCGGTCCAGCGCGGACCTTTGATCGCCAGGAGCCGTCCGAACCGATGCCAAAGATCCTGGAACCAAAAACATTGTTTTGCGAGCGGACCAACCGCGCGGGAGACCAACGTATCAAATCGCTTTTGGTCTAGCACATCCTGGGCTCGAAAGCCGTAAACGGCGACTGTGAGTCCCAGCTTGTGAGCAAACCCCTCGACAGCTTTCGCTTTTTTCGCGACGCTATCACACAGCGATACCTTTAGGTCAGGTCGGATGATGGCAAGAACCAGTCCGGGCACTCCTCCGCCTGTTCCAATATCCAGAACAGTCTCGCCTTCAACGAGCAATGAACTCAATTGGAGCGTATCCACCAAATCACGACTGACAAATAGTTCGTAGTTCGTGTGCCGAGTTAGATTCAGCTCACGGTTCAGAATCCAAAGCAACTCACAATAGCTCTCTAAACGCGAGAGCGTTTCCATCGGCAATGAATGCAGCCCGAATTTTTGAAGCTGTTCCGCGATACCGCTTTCCAATGAGCTCTCCTCACAAGATTCGAGGTTCAACAACAAGACTCGTGGCTATCGCGTGATGGCAAACTTCTGCGTCTTGGCCCTGGGATTTCCTGCCCCGTGTGGGAGATGCGATTCTGTTCATCAACGAACACAACTTTGGGCTCGACACCGTAGGATTGGAGTTCTTCCGACGGAACGTAGCAGAAGGTTGCGATGATGACCACGTCGCCAGGCCGAATCAAATGAGCTGCGGCACCATTGACGCAAATATCGCGACTTCCCTCCAATCCCTCAATCGCGTAAGTCTCCAGTCGCGAACCCCGAGTCACATCCCACACACTGACCGCTTCGTAGGGAACGATCCTGGCGGCACGCATCAAGTCGGGAGGGAGCGTTAGTGAACCCTCGTAGTCAAGGTCAGCTTGCGTTACCGTGGCCCGGTGAATTTTGGAACGTAAAAACTTGCGAAACATGCGAAGGCCAAATTCCTACGGTGATTGGACACAAACAGTCGAGCACTATCTTTCGCCGATTGCCACGGAGTGTCAATGGAAAGAAGCCGGCAACCGAGGAAACCGCCCAAAATTCAGCCAGACTGAGCCGTTCTTTCCATCAAAACGGCTTAAGATGTTGCGTGCATTTTGGCAACGAGCGGGCCAATCACGCTCTGTGGAACAAACTTTTCAAGTGCTCTACCATCGCTCATCGAAGCAATCTGCTTGATCAACGAACTGGAAATATGACCGTAGACTTCATCCGCCATCAGAAATACGGTTTCGATCTCACCGTCTAGCCTCCGGTTGGCCATCATCATCGTAAATTCCGCTGCGATATCGGTCAAAGGACGAACACCTCGCACCATGACTCTCGCACCGCATTCGCGAACAAAATCTACCGCCAAGCCCGCGAAGCTACGAACTTCGACGTTCGCGAATCGGCCAGTCACTCCGCGAAGCAAATCAAGGCGCTCCTCCAACGAAAACGTCGAAGCTTTCGCGGCATTGAATCCAACACCAATGATCAATCGATCATAAAGCGAAGCTGCCCGTTCAATGATGTGCAAATGCCCCAACGTGACCGGGTCGAAAGAACCAGTATAGACTGCACAGTGCGATGATAGTGGCATGAGAATCGACTTTTCAAGAATGGGAATGGTGTCACCCGGTGGTCACAACCGCTCGATCAGTTTCGAATTCGTTCGAGCGACTCGATAAGTCGAACGCAATCCGCTTCGTCGTTGTAGGCGTGCGTGCTGACGCGAACCCAGTCTGAACGAACCGAGACGACCACACCTAAGTCTAGCAGATTCGATCGAGCTCGATGCGCGTCCAGTCGCGGATGACGGATTGAAAGAATGCCTGAGGAATGTTCTGCTTTTCCCGAGGAATAGATCCTGTAACCTTGATCCTCGAGTTGCCCACGGAGCCAAGCGACATTCTCGTTGATCGCTGCTGCGACTGGGCTATCGTGTTGATGGCATCCAAGCGAGCAAAGCAGTTCTAAACTCGCTCGTAACCCCGTCGCTCCGATCATGTTCGCTGATCCAATTTCATACCGACTACAATCAGGTTTCCATCGCGTTTCGGTCGCACCGAAGGAATTCGGTCCCGCGACACTTCCCCAACCGACAAATGGAATCGAGAGCTCATCGAGGACGTCTTGGCGAACGTAAAGTATGCCCATGCCCTCGGGACCCAGCATCCACTTATGACCATCCGCCGCCAGAAAATCGATCCGTGTTTCGGAGAGATTAATGGGATAGGCTCCAAGCCCCTGGATCGCGTCCAAAAAGAGGCGAATTCCGCGGCACTGACACAGGGCGGATACATCGCTTAATGAGATCCGAAAACCAGAAACGTAACCGATCCAACTGATCGCCAACAACCGAGTCCTCTTATCAATCGCTCGTTCAATCGAGTACATGGACAGTTCTCCATCCGCTTCCGCAGCAACGGTACGGATTTCGACACCGCGATGTTCAAGGTTCCGCCAGGGCAGATAGTTGCTGGAAAACTCATTGTTTGGAACGACGACGTTATCTCCCGGCTCCCAACGAATCCCGTGCGCTACGAGGTTGATTCCAGTCGAAGTATTACCGACCAAGCCAATTTCCGAAGGCTGGGCATGAAGCAAGCGGGCCGCTACTTCGCGAAGAGCCTGAAGTTCGTGGTTCCACCGGCCCCAAGCCACATCGCCCTCGGATGCGGCCTCTCCGATCCAGTGGATCATCTTGTCCCTGGCGACTGTGGGAAGTGGTGCGACGGCCGCATGGTCAAAATAGGCCCACTTCTGAACAATTTCCATTTGCGAACGAAGGGTTTCTCTCGCATGATGCGGGCTGACGGTCGTTGGGGTTATGACGCTTTTTTCGTGCATAGAGGAACAAATTTTGGACTTAGGGTACGTGAAAAACCGCACAGCTCAGGTAAGCTAGGTGACATTGATTCTTCTTCAACTATACTAGCAAACAGCTTGGTCTTGAAATGACATCATGATGGGTGGATACACGACGAGCATCCGAGGTTTGTTAATGCCCAGAGTATTCTGTTTGGCAGGGTTAGTTGTCGCTGGCCTTGTCGTTCTCCTCTTCTTAATGGACTTGATCTTTGGGTTAATTGGCCTAACCTACCTCGCTCCATTTAAGCTTGCCAATGTGACGATGGATATCGTTTTCCTCATTTGTGCTGGGATTTTGGCATTTCTAAGTTGGTCCAGTCTCCGTGAACTCAAATAGCCGGCTGCATTTCAGATACACCAAAATGTAAGAATGGCATCTTGCAAGCTTTCACGCATCAAAATGGCGGGCTCGGAACTGCTCAACGTGCGTCGACGGGCCTTTCCTGAAAAAATGAGGGAGATCGCGACTTGCCAACGGCAAATTCTTGTTAACTTAGTCGTTCCGAGAACCATCTTCAATTGATCGCTCTCGACTTTTTCGCACAATAGGGTCGAAAGTGTGATTGTCTTTCTTCCTGAAGTAGATCGAGGGACCGGTTGCCGATGGCAGAATCGAGTACTGAAACGGCGAAGATTGGCATTGTCACCGTTTCCGACCGCGCAAGCAGCGGCATCTACGAGGATTTGAGTGGACCGGCAATCCGCGAATACTTGCTCGAAGTAATTCGCTCTCCCTTCGAAACCTTGTATCGAATCACTGCGGACGAGTTGGATACGATCGCGGCAACGCTTCAGGAATTCGCCGAATCCGGTTGCTGCTTGATCGTCACAACAGGGGGGACTGGGCCGGCATTGCGGGACGTAACTCCGGAAGCGACCGAGCGAATCTGCCAGAAGTTGCTGCCGGGCTTCGGCGAACTGATGAGGAGAGTTTCGCTTGAAAAAGTCCCTACGGCGATTCTGTCTCGACAGACTGCAGGCGTATGTGGACACTCCCTTATCGTGAACCTACCTGGTCAACCGAGAGCAATACGAGAGTGCCTCGACGCAGTCTTTCCAGCAGTGCCTTACTGCATCGATTTGATCGGTGGACCGTACATCGAAACGAATCCTGATCGAATCATCAGTTTTCGTCCCAAAAAGTAAAAAGCAAACTTGGAGCGCATTGGAGCTTTTATGAGCGATTGGAAAGCAACTCGAAAGACAGACGGTCCGTTGTCATCGATTCGCGTTTGGCGAACGAATCGAACACCTGACAGTTTGTTTGTCTTGTGCCATGGTTTCGGAGCCCCAGGCGATGATTTGGTTGGACTGGTGGATCATTGGATTCCAAGGTTCGATGCATCCAATATTTGTCCGCTTATGATCTTTCCAGCAGGACCGATAGACTTAACGGATGAGGGGATGCCTGGCGGTAGGGCCTGGTGGCGGATCAATATGGCGCATCTCATGCAAATGGCGATGGCTCATTCGTTCGATGAAATACGAAATGAGGTTCCGCCAGGAATTGAGTCCGCTCGCAAATGTTTGGAATTGGTTGTTGAAGAGACTCGACGCGAGTTTCTAGGAGTGGATCTACCGCTGGTCATTGGCGGATTTTCGCAAGGAGCGATGTTGGCCGTCGAATATTCGTTGATGAGCGACCAGGAGCCTCCTCAGGGGTTAGTCGTCCTGTCGGGGGCATTGATCAGCGAGAAGCGTTGGCGGGATAGGGGCGATCGTTTGGAGTCTACCAAAGTGTTTCAGTCTCACGGTATGAGCGATACGGTTCTGCCGATCGAGTCGGGTAAAGCTTTGAGTCAATTGCTCCGAGACTACAGCGATGAACTTCAATGGTTGGAGGCCCCTGGTCCTCATTACGTTCCAGCCGAAGCGAATGTGCCGATCTGTGATTTGCTGGCAAGCGTGGTTTCCGAATCAGCAGCACGGACCAACCGTTGACTACCATGACAACGATCCAGCCGTTCGAGTGCAATTTCGTTTGCGTTCGTCACAGTTATTTCCCAAGATTAAAAAAATTCTGTTCACTTCTTCGGAAATCCGCCTTGATCCTTGCAAAGCAAACTCTTCAAATACATCATGGAAGAAAGTAGCAATAACATCAATGAAGCGATTGCTCAGAGGGCCGTTTACGTGAACAACTTGAACGAGCAAGACATGGAAGGTATACACGAAAAAATACTCGAGCTCATCCGCGAAGTTTATGGGAAGAAGGCCCAATTAAGCGATTCGCTGCTACTTCTTGGCATCGATTCTGTCGGCATGGCCGAGCTTACGCTGGAGGTCGAAAAACGCTTTGGCATTCGCGTCAATGACGACATCTTTGACGTTGAAACGCTAGCTCAACTTGCAGAATACATTGAGCTTCGTCGGCAAACGACAAGTTCCAGGTAGACGCTGCTCCCCCTATCAAATGACGATCGCTTCTGAAGACATCAATATGAAGTAGACCGGCCGACGGCGCGCCTTCTAGCAATCCTGCTGGAAATTTCAGACGCAAAGCGAGCGGCAGATCAGAATCTACCAATCATGATCCGCTGCATGAGCAAGAAACAAAGTCTTGTCCCCCACCTACAATTCGTCCCTCACAAACGTTTCGGGCCGGAGGATGTTCACTTTGCTCGTGCCCGAAGGGAGCCCCATTGAACGCTGTCGGGGAGCATACGCCGAGCTACGAAAAGCGTTCGCGACGGTGCGCGAACACGCCGGTTGAACGATCCACTTTCAACCGCCGTCCGCCCAAGCCCCTGATGACACACGCGAAAACCCATTATCTCCGAATTCTCTCCTTGACCGCTGTCTGTTGATTGCTCGCATCTCGGGATGAATGCTGGGAGGAGCCTACAAATGTTCCTGAACAGCAGATATTGTCGATGAACGCCTTGCTTCGCGCGGTCAGCACCGCCAACTGTGGCGGGGCCCGAAGAAGACGTGCTGCGGCGGCAACCTAAACTGCACGGATCAGCCGTAGATATGCCAACCGACCAACGCCACAAGAATTACACAGACGCCTGCCGCAACTGCGATTCTTCTCCAATTCGACTTAGGAGCAAAGAACAATGCGTCGACAACAACCACGATACACGGAAGGAAGGTGATGAGACCATAAACCCATAGGGGACGCGGCGAGCTGTACAGCCTCGTTGCAACAACGAGTTGAACGCATAGGAACAAGATCGGCGCAATCCAAAGTTCAGCATGATCGATCCGACGTAAACTGGCCAAGCACGCGATTACAAAAGTTGCCGCGACGAGTCCGAGACTGAGCGATGCTAGCGCCGAATAGGCGCTGGCGGCGAGAAGAAATAAGCCACCAACCTGAGCGACGAGAACCCAATACACCCATTTCGCTGCATTCTTTTCGACAAGTCGACGAAGAGCCAGATCGCTTAGCAGCACTCCGGAGACCATCCACGCGCTCCAAAATGCGAATTCACGATGAAGGTCCTTCCAGGATGCATCTACCGGAAGTATGACCCATGCGGTCCAAGCTGCGATGAGGGCCAAGCCGATATACAGCGTTGCATGGCTTCGACTGCAGATCGCGCTCCAAAGCCCACTGAAGCAAGCGGTCCAAAAGCATCGTTTCCATGGGTCATCACTCGACCAAAATTCCCAGCCGCTGGCCTCGATCAAGACCAGCGACATCATAATGCTAAAGAAGATGATTGCCGCTAATCGCCTCGGACTTGCGAACTTTTGATTGAATCCTGTTCCTGCGATGCCGACAGAGACCATGGTGGACACGATCGGCAACAACAAAAACCAGATCGCTTCGCGAAATCCGATCACCACGGCAAATCCATCCCTTGGGTTAACGGTTGAAAACCATGGTGCTGGAGATTTCAACCTCGTTGTTGATCTTGCCTTGACCGTAATTCATTCCCCACTTCGTGCGGTCGATCTTGAACTCCGTCTTCATCGTGAGGGTGTCTTCCGTCATTTGAACCTTCACCGGGATCGTCACTTCAACATCTTTATCCAACATGGTCAGAACGCCGGTAATCTCGGCACCGTCTTCACCTACCAAAGCGATCTTCTTCGATTGAAATTTGATCGTCGGGAACTTACGAACGTTGAAGAAATCTGGGTTCTTCAAATGCTGAGTCAGATTGTTGTCGTCAGAGTAAATGCTGTCCGTTTCGATTTCGATAACGATTTCGCTCTTCTCAGGATTGTCATGATCCGCCTTGGCATTGACGCTGAATTTCTTAAAACCTCCGGTGTGCTTTCCGTCGGTTTTGGATCCAACAAATTCGATCGTCGATTTTTCAGCATCAAGTTTTAAGTCTTCGGCTCGCACGTTCGCGAAGGACGGGAGCGCCATGCATACCATTGAAAGCGCGGTTAAAAACTTCATCGGAACTTCTCCTCGAAAAATAGGTTTCCATCACAAAGAACCAATAGCCGTCAACGAGATTTCGTCCACGAAATCAGGAATCGTTTCAAGCTGCACCAGATCATCAAATGTTTCTCTCCTGCGGATTAATTTTGGGCGGTCGTTTTCGATCAAGACCTCAGCCGCTCGAAAGCGACTGTTGTAATTGCTCGCCATGACGAACCCATACGCACCTGCAACTTCAAGGATCAACAGATCTCCCACTTGAGCCGACGGAAGACGCCGCTTGCTAACATACCCGCCCTCCTCTTGTGTGAAGATGTCCCCGGACTCACAAAGTGGTCCACCAACGATGACGTCCATCTCGGCAACATCTGTCTTTCCGTCTCTCCTCGCTACCGATATCGGATGGTAGGCGCCATACAGAATGGGACGAGCGAGATCGTTGAAACCCGCATTGACCAGGTAAAAATCGTTCTCGCCCATCGACTTCACTGCACGAATCTCCGAGATCAAGAAGCCGCTCTCGGCGACCAGATACCTGCCCGGCTCAAGTTCTAGTCGAATCTCGTGCTCAAATCGGGTTTGTAGCTTGATGCGTGTCTGATTCCACAAACGATAGTATGCCGCGAGGTCAACATAGGACTGTCCCTCTCGATAGGGTACCGGCAACCCACCTCCTGCACTGATCGTCTTAACCGTCCGGCCAACCCGTTCGGCAACTAATTCCATCGCTTCACAAACCTGCGCCAAATGCTCGAGGTCCGTACCGCTTCCAATGTGCATGTGCAGCCCAGTCACGAGGATGCCGTGACGATCGGCAGCTCGCAAACACTCATCAACTTGCTCATGCCAAATCCCATGTTTCGATTGGCATCCGCCGGTGTTCGTTTTCTGACTATGACCATGACCAAATCCTGGATTGATTCGCAACGTTATGTCCGAACCGGGAATCTCGCGACCAAGTTGGTCAATCATATCCGGCGAGCCGCAATTGACGTGAATGCCGTATTCTTTTACCAGCTCCAACGCATCTCGATCGAATACGTCTGCAGTGTAAACGATCGGGGGCGGGTCTCCTTGCGGTGCGAATCCAGCTCGCATGGCGCGCCGAATCTCGCCAGCCGAAACGGCATCCACGACAACTCTCCAATGCCGCATGCGGTCCAAAATCGCAATGTTTGAGCAAGCTTTCTGGGCGAATCGCACCACATCAAATTGCTTTAAGTCGTGGACTCGACGATGAATAATCGCTGCGTCATACACATACGTCGGTGTTCCAAACTGGTCAGCGATATCGAATACGGATACCGTCCCGATCGAGTCTCGGAATCGTGGAAATGGAGTTTCCTGCACTTGAGTCTATTCCTTGTTTCGCTAGTGGCCGAACGCAATCGTTCAAATAGACATGATCCATCATAAATCTTCACTGCGTTTGTTGTCGCCGCAGACGCATCTTCTTCGAAAATTCTTCCATGAACTTGCGTTCCGAAGAAGTCAACGACTCCTGTCCCTGCTCGTGGAGTTTCATGAGGATCCGATCCATCTCGTCTTCGTCACTCTGACCATTTTGAGGCTGGTACACTCTCATTCGTCGACGCAGCCTCCAACGCTGATACGCATCGATCAGTCTACCTGGCGTGGCCAGCACGTCCAGTCTCCAATGAAGCAAGAAATAAAGCACGGCAAAACCGATGCCTAAAAGGTGAACGTCGTAAGCCACGCGCGATCCCGGAACTGCCCCGCGTTCGCCGAGCAGGTTACCGACGATCAGCAGCACTCCGAATACCCAGGCCGGAATCGGAAGAACGCCAAACACATGGAGTGTGACCCTTGGAAAATTCAATACGAAAAGCATCAGGACGCAAGAAACGGCCCCCGACGCACCCAATAAACGTAAACTGCCTTGCTCTTCGCCTGCCAGCACGAAATTGAGTATCAGCCAACCAAAGCCGCACACAACTAAACTGACAAAGTAAATTCGAAAAAATTCTGCTCTGCCATAGTGATTCTCAACCGAACGGCCAAGCATCCAAAGGCTGAACATGTTCCAGAAAATGTGCCAGATGTTGGTGTGATCGTGAACGAATCCGTAAGTAATGGCTCGCCAATACATCCAAGGCTGGTAAACATCCGTACCATGAAGTGTCAGCCACCTAGAAATCCGATCAAGTTGTTCGCTATTGCCAGCAAACAAATCGAAGACGAACACGGCGACATTCGCCAAAATAATGATCGAGATCGCTGATCGCTGATTCCAAGTGGGACCAAATTCTGGACGATCTTCATCCTGATAGTAGGAACGTTCGTAAAGTCCCATGACTAGAGCAATTCCTCTCGGCCGAAATCAATCGACAGCGATGCGATCATGAATGATCGCTCAATTACGGAACTTCTGAACCGAAGTCGGGCAACTCGGGATGCTCCAATCGCGGGGGTCGACTGGATCTGGGTGACACGTCACCGCCAGACTCGGGTTTCCCATCTGAGCTTGGAACTTCATTTTGGTCGGAACCAACAGTTGTATCAACATTGGGGCTCTTCCGTTGCGCATCCAGTGGATTCCAAACACCAGGGATAATCGCTGTTTGATCGCTAAAGAAATCCGACTCCACACCGGCCAATTGCTCAGCCCGCTCGTTCCACCGCTGCAAGAATTCATCTACTTGCATGTCAAAGCCGCCTTTATCGTAGCGTTCTTTGAACTCGATAAAGTCTTTCAACACAAAGTCATTCGGCAAGTCGCGATCCAATACTCGTTTGTAACGCTTGATCGACTCCAAGACATCGATGCCCGCGTCGTCCGTCATCATTCTCGGCCAGCGAGCAAAAACTTTGTACCAGTCAGCCCATGCAGACTCGTAATCTTCTAAGGCTCCATCAACGTCTGCTCTGGTCAATTTCTGATCAGCGTCATAAACCTTCTTTCTCGCACGCAAGGTCACGTCATTCTGTTCCGCGATCGCTCGTGTTTCCCAGTACGCGTAATTCACCTGTTGACGGTATGCTTCAAGATGACTGAGATACTCCGCTGCCTCCGTCAAGCGATTCGCCAACTCAACAGCTCGCGACCGACGAGCCGTCGGCACGCCACCAGCGATAGCCATGACCGACGGATTTAATCTCTGCCGAATTTCATAGGATCGCCGGATTTTCTCTGAATCCGTCAACGTGCCCGCATCGGATTCTGCCAGTAATTCCTTTTCCTCACTGGTCAAGGATGCTCGCAACTCTGACTCCATTCGAGATCTCGTATCCGCTACCCAATCTTCGAAATCGCGAGAGGCTTGCGCTTGCACCGCTCTTGCAGCTTCCAGACCATTCAGTTGAACCGTATGGCCCCAAGTTGTTAAAACTTCGCGATTGCCGAATTCTCGCCATAGGTTACCGGCATTGATCCAAGAATATTTGGCTCTCTCGTCAAGTATTCCTTCGTCTTCGATCGCCTCGCTATATCGCAATCGACATTTCGGACCATCGCTGAAGAAAATGTGAGGGGACTTGCGACAGTATGCCCCTGCATCGACCAAGTCGTAGGACTTATTGAACCACAGACGCCCGACAAGCCAGTGGTCCGGTTTCTGATCGAATCCCAAAGCATCCGGGGTTCGTACATCCAGCCCCTCGGAGATGAGGCTATTGTGGTAATCGACGTCGTTGCGAAACATTTCTCGATATTGAACCTTCTCATCTGCTGTGCCGATCTTTTGACCGCAGAATAGACCGAGGTTCCACTGAAGGATAGGCTGACGTCGATTCAGCTTGGTACCACGAATCAAGTAATCCATACCCTTCTTGATCCATTCATAGCGCTGCCGATAATCATCGAACTCAACCGAGACGTTGTAACCGAGGTTGTGCGCTTGAAACTCCCACACGCGAATAAAGTGAGGTTGCAGAACGGCAATCTGATTCAAAGTGGCGGACAGTCGTTCCCAATACTGCTCTTTTTTATAGTACTCAGCCTTCTGCCAGAGAATCGTACAAGCAAAACCTCTCAAACCGAGCGTTGCTAATTTCATGCTCTCGCTGGCAGGATCGATATTTCCAAGGGAGGATTGGCTGATATCGTGATGCTGCCGAATTTGAGTTAAGGTTCCACCGCCCCCAATCTCCGAACTGTCGTCGTTGCCACCCGTTCCGGGCTGCCCCAACATAAAAACGGGAATGAGCAACACGACGATGGCTACGATGTAAATGATTTTTCGCTGAAATGTCGTCAGTTTCATGCCGCCATCTCTCGAGTTTTCAGGAAGAAGTAGCTTATCACGCATGTGATCAAGAAATATCCGACGGTCATGGTGATATGCCTGCCTAGCAATCCGCCGAACAAATTGACACCATAGGCCAAAAAGTCCGAGGTACCTAAATCGTTGAAGTTTGGAAGTGCGGAAGCAAGCGACGCCATACTTCGCATGATCACTTCGTCTACATTCTTAATTGCATTTTCGAGGATGGAGCTACCAAGGTCCAGTTCTGTAATCGCTCCGCTCTGTGTGAAAATGCGAATCATCGATTCTACCGGGCCACCGCCCTCTCGCTGTTTGCTGATGATCTCGCTGGCCAATCCGCCAAAGAATCCAAGCACCAAGAAGGAAATCGTTGCCACAATAGCAACAGGACCCGACAAGAACGTGCTGAACATGACGCCGAAACAAATCACGATGATCATCTGCAGCCAGATGCTGATGTATCCTTTGGTAAAGTTCCACCAAAACGGCATGTCTCCCGCATGGAGCGAAACGTTACCTGCGGCCATACCAAAATATTGGCCATTATCTTCGCAGCGAATGATCACTTCCAGCTTGCCGTTCGGAGCAATGTCTCGAAAGATATCCAAATCCATGGATTGATCTTTCTTTCGCCCGCGCACCGTTTGGGGAATCACTCGTCGATCGACTTGGTACTCTTGAACGATAAAAGGTATCCTGTCCGACTCGATCTCCGCTTGCGGATCAGGATTCCTGAGTACGATCGTTCCTCGCACGCCAGTGATGATATCGGACTTGTAGGTTCGGAATGCGCCCAAATTCATCTCGAGCTGCAGTCCATTTGGAAAGGCGGATTCAGTGACCTGGCTGAACGTGTAAATCGCACTCATCAACGAAGCACCTTCGATCCATTGATGATAGTTCGACTCGTAGCCAACACTGATTCCACCGTTCGCGAGCTGCCCATCTCCATCGGTAAACTGCAGCTTACCGAAGACGGGAATTCGAGCACCTAAGTAACCCTGAGGCGGGCCAACTTCATAGCGATCGGAATTGCCAATGCGGCGCACCGAGTGACGGTGCGACTGGACTTCATTCGTTACGCCAACTCCATCAGGCCCGAGCCGAAACGTATGCTTGTGCGAGCGATCAAAAGTCGTTTCTCCCGTCGCGCCCTTTCCGTCGATCTGAGCCACTTCATGCTCGTGCCGCATCCCACGAACGACGAACAAATAGCTCATGACTCCAAGCACCACCAATATGAGCGTTCCCACCAAGCCGAATCCCACGACGCGACCGATGAAGATTTCCAGGGGCCTCACCGGCTTGGTGACAATCGTGTAAATCGTTCGAGATTTGATTTCTTGAGGCAAACTCGAGGTGCTCAGGAATAACGCCAGTAACAAGACCAGATAATTTGTCGTCGTAACCACAAAGCTAATGTAAAGCGAGGCAGGGTTTGGAGACTTCGGGTCCAGGAACCAACCCCCAAACATGATGATCACGACAAATACTGCGAGGGCGACTAAAACCCGCCGGCGAATCGCTTCCTTAAAAGCCAGTTTGGCGATCGCTCCAATCCGTCTCGAAGAAGTAGCTGGCAAGTCGGTAGAAAAGAAACTGCGAATGACCTTAGCGACCGCATAAAACCCTTCTGTCGGTCCGCTTCGAGCCAAGGCAATTAAGTAACTGACGGCAAAACCAAGAAAGCAAAGGGATATAGCGATAATCAAGCCAACCCATAGCCCCCCCCAACGGTCCAGGTCGCCAAACAACCACTCGCTATAAGTCAAAAATTGGTCTTGTGAAAATCTCATCGACTACCGACGATCAAAGGAAAAGGAACGTTACGTGACATGTAGGATAGATCAGTTTCCTGACCCACGGTGACCGGGTCGCTGCTCGCTTTCGCGAACGATTTCGAGGAACAAGTCTTCCATGGTGGTCGTCGGGTTGTCAATTTGAACCACGGAACCTCCATGCTTCTCGATCACTGCCGCAATTTCACGCTTGGCGTCATCGGAAAGTCCCTTCGCATGAACTTCAGTAATGTCCTGAATTTTAAGGAGACTGTCGACTCGCCCCATCTCCTTGAGTTCTCCTTGGTGAAGGATTGCGATTCGATCGCACACGTCCTCAACGTCGGCCAACTGGTGCGAACACATGAGAATTGTCTTTCCCTCTTCTCGGAGACGCAGAATTAAATCCTTCATCTCGCGAGAACCAATCGGATCCAATCCAGTCGTGGGCTCGTCCAGGATCAACAAGTCTGGCTCATTGATCAACGCTTGTGCTAATCCAATTCGGCGCGTCATACCCTTGGAATACTCCTTAAGTTGCCGTCGCCGGGCTCGCTGCAAACCGACCATCTGGATGAGAGCTTCCGTCCGCTCGCGACGAACCTTCGCAGGCATGTCAAAAAGACGACCATAAAAATCAAGCGTCTCTTCGGCATTCAAAAACTTGTAGAGATAGGACTCTTCCGGAAGATATCCAATCCGCTCGTTCTTCGAAACATCTCCCGCTTCCTTGCCGAACACGAACGCATGGCCCGAAGTGGGAAAAAGCAATCCAAGAACCAGCTTGATCGTCGTCGATTTGCCCGAACCATTGGGGCCTAATAAACCGAATATTTCTCCACGCCGGACTTCGATATCCAAGGCCTTCAGGGCTTGTACCTTTTGCCGTCCCCAAAAGTCACGGTATGTCTTGCTAAGATTCCTCGTTTCAATCACAACCTCCGGTTGCGATGCTGCGACCGTTGGCTTCTCTTCAGGTGCGGCTACTACCGACATGCAATATCTCCAGGGGACTCTTACGATCGCAAATGAATGTTCGCGCGATTGGCGATGATTTCAGGTGCGGAATCTTTGGCTACTATTTTTCTGAATCTACGAGTGCTTGGATCGAAATGGTTCAGTCCCATTCGAATTTCGTCGAACGTCTAACCGCTCAATCAGATTGCTGCTCAATATCCAAATCGTCACACGAACCATCCTCGACCAAGACAAAGTCTCCCTGCCCCACCTTAGGGGAACAGTGCGGGGTGCGTGTCAGGAAGAGAATTCGTGAACGCCTTCGAACAAGAGTTTTACTATAAGTTGTCTTCCATGAACCGACAAGCTTGCCAGTCAAAATCAGGTTGATTCGCGAACGAAATTTGGGCTTTGTGAAAAGAACTGAGCCGGATTGTCGTAAACATATCGTCGAATCGTGGCTGCGCCGTGGCCGCGTCGCTTCAGCTCGAAAATCAGGTCCGGAATAGCCGTTGGCCGGCTCGGCCCCCAATCACCTGCGGAATTCGCCATCAGGCGCTCGCCCCCATACTTTTCAAACATGTCCGCAGCTCGCTGTGGCGTACATTTCGTCACAGGATAGAGGGTCATCCCCGCCCAAAAACCACCGTCCAACACTTCCTTAATCGTATGTTCTTCCACATGGTCGACCAACACACGATGAGGCTCGACGCGAGAATCCGATCGTAACATGTCCAAGATCATCCTCGTTCCTTGGAACTTGTCTTCCAGGTGAGGTGTATGAATCAGGATCAACTGCTTGTGTCGAATCGCCAATTCCAAGTGCTCGAGGAATATCATCGACTCGTTGCGGGTGTTCTTGTTTAAGCCGATCTCACCAATCCCCAAAACATTCGAATGGCCCAAGAACTCCGGGATCATCCCAATAACTTCGCGGGAAAGGCTGACATTCTCCGCCTCCTTGGCGTTAATGCATAACCAAGTGTAGTGCCGGATTCCATACTGCGCTGCTCGCTTTGGCTCATACTCGGTCAATTGTCTGAAGTAATCTCGAAAGCTATCAACGCTTCCGCGATCAAAACCAGCCCAAAAGGCGGGCTCACTCAGCGCAACACACCCCATCCGAGCCATCGTCTCATAATCGTCGGTCGTTCTCGATACCATATGAATGTGCGGATCAATGTAGTCCATTCGCGTCAAATTCTTTCTTCCAGATCGTTGAGGCAATCGGCGACGTTGTAATTGAAGCAAGACTATGCCGGTTCGAACGGTCTATTGCTGACAACGCTATCAGCGAACGAAGGTCCGTTCGATGTTTCCGTTCCCCAAGTTTCAGTTTGCATACAATGCACTCGATAAACGCACGGCGCAGTGGCAGTCCGAGCTGAACACACCCTCTCATTGTATCACCATTCCCAGGTAGTGTTGAGCTCGGTCTACAATCTTATGTCCATCCTGCCATCGAAGCCCAAGTGGACGTCGCTCTTTTAGATGATTCTTCTGCAACCTGTGGTCAGCCCAACTCATACATCCCAAGCTCACAGCATTGAGTCTGCGGCTAAATCTTTTCGATCACAGGTTAACGCTCAAGTGCCGATGTGAGAAAGAAACTGATCTGGTCATGAATCGTTGTTTTCGGCCTTGAAATGCACATGGCAGAACCATCGACTTCAACGCGAATCAAGTTACCTCCCGAATTAGAGGCGCAGATGACGCATGCCGTGAGAGCATTCGTTGTATTGTTGATGGTTGGGACGGCGCCAGCCGTAGGTTGGGACGGTGCCGGCCATGGATTGAACAGTGCCAACCGATACTAGGTCTGCGATCTCCGAGTCACTCCGTTCGAGCAATCTCCATAGCCAACTGCTTGAGCGAGGAAGTAACGTCTCGTCTCGTCTCTCACTAACGTTTCGAGCTGGAATATTTTCGCCTACAGTTCGACTTCAAGCTGTACTATAAGATCAAGCTCGAACAAAGTATGGACTTTGCGGCACACAGGGAACATCGACAGAAGAATGCGATCCTTGTGTTGCAACTAGTGAAGAACCACGTCGATATCCTGGCCGATGCCGAAGTACTACCAAAGCTAAACAACAGCCAAACATGGGAGGCAGCCTGAACGATCTGCGCGCTCATTGGGAAGCGTCGAAAGTCTATGCAATCACTGGGAAGCGTTGACGGCCTACGCGAACTATGGCTAGGTTCCAAACGGCGACAACCGAGTCGAGCACTTGATGCGTCACTTCGCCTTGGATCGAAAGACCTGTCTGTTCCTGGCCAGCGTCGAGCCCGCCGTGCGAGTGGCATGCCTGATGAGAGTGGTGAGATGAACGTGGTGAGAAGTGTCAAATGGTGCCGTCTGGAGATCCGGCTGTACTTGAAAGACATCCTGGAACGGGTCTAGGCGGGCGAGACCGTCGATGCAGAGCTTCTACCAGATGCCTGTTGCAGCAACTCCCGAAAGGGGTGCGAACCAATCGTGAAGAGGCAAGTCGCTCCAAATCGGCGCAAATTCAGCTTACCCCCGCCGGCTGTCAGATCGACGCCAAGCTGATGCGCAGTCTACAACCGTTCCCCCGCCTTCACCCAATTTCCGAAGGTGTACGCTTCTTACTTAACCCAGCATTAGCTTGGCAACATTGATAAAGATAATGATGCCGAGAACGTCGTTGATGCAGGCAATAAAGGGGTTGCTCATCAATGCGGGATCGAGGCCAAGCCTGCGAAGGAATACCGGTAACATACCGCCGATGAGCGTCCCGCTCGTAACCACAATCAAAATCGTGATGGGAATAATCAACGCAGCAAAATAGCTCGGTGCAAGTAACAACGCTGCCAGCCAGCCGACGGAACCGAGAAAGCTCCCCAGGAGTAGACCCGTCAGCAGTTCGCGACGAACAATTCTCAATCCATCTCCTGGGCGCGTGTCCCCCATGGCGAGGGCAATATTCACCAGCGTCGAAGATTGGCTTCCTGAATTTCCCCCACTCCCAATGATAAGGGGAATGAACCAAACTAACCACTGATACTTTTCCAGTTCGGGTTCGTAGTGCTTTAACGCCAACGCGGTCAGCAGCCCTGCACCGAACAGAATGGTTAGCCAAACACCGCGTTTCCATGACAGAGTCAAAACAGAGGTCCGCATATAACTATCCGACAGCGGCTCGACTGCGGCAGCCTTCTGCATCTCTTCTGCTGCTTCCTCGATAACGACATCAATCACGTCGTCGTGAGTGATAATGCCTAGCATATGGCCATGATCGTCAATGACCGGAATGGCAAGCAGATTGTACTTGGCAACTTTCTTGGCAACGGTCTGCTGATCGTCATGTACGTTCGCAGTCACGACGTCGCTGATCATCAAATCGCGAAGGGTCAAATCGGGCTTTCCAATTGTCGAAACCAGCCGTCGGGCACTGACGACTCCACGGAGATGGTTCGTATCATCGGTCACGTAGATGTAGTAGATCGTTTCAAGATGTTCGGCCTGCTTGCTAAGCTGTTCGATGGCTTGTCGAACGGTGAGTGTCTCATCGACACAAGCCACCTCGGTGGTCATCATCGCGCCGGCCGTTCCCTCGGCAAACGTCTGTAGCCGACGTATATCTCGGCGGTCTGTCACTGGGACCAGTGCCAAGATTTCTTCAACGCGCACTTCATCGAGCTGCTGTAACAAGTCCACGGCATCGTCCGCACTCAACAGCGTAACGAGTTGTGCAACCTGTTTCTCATCCTGCGTTTTGAGCATGTCGATTTGCCGATTCCATTCGAACGAGTTGAATATCTCAACTCGTTGTTCCGGCTTGGCGAACTGCAAGACACGCCACATCTCGTCGCTGGTTAATCCCTCCATGAATTCGGCGGTGCGAATGGGGTGAAGCGCTTCACAGAATTCGCGCAGCCCGTGCTCGTCCTGCTCAGTGAGCATCTCCCGGATTTCGGGTAGGAAAAGCGTGTTAACCATGGTGACGAGTTCGCCGTGCGTCGAGAAGGATGGTGAGTTGAGTTCGCCGCGAGTATGGAAAAGTGTACGTCGTTTTCTGAGGTCGGCTATGCGAAATTCGGAACTTCGTGGACGACGACCAAATTGTGCGTGTGGTCCATCACACTGTTTCCTGTAACAAAAACGACGTAGTCGCCAGGAGCAAGTATCTTCTTTTCGCAGCCCCAGCGAGCGACCTCATCAAAAATCTTTTCAGGATCATCAAGGTTATGGACAATGCGAGGCATAATGCCCCAGAACAGACACATTCGCCGAAGCGTCGAAGGTTGATTGCTGACACCAATCGTCGGAACGAAATTGCGCTGTTTCGATTTCACCCATGCTGTCCCTCCCGAACGCGTCACAATGACAACCAGCTTCGCTCCAATCGATTCGGCTATTTCCGCAGCACTATGCGTCACGGCAGAAGTTATCGGATGGACGCGTTCGAAGGACCTCGCCTTGCCGCCATTGGGAGCGTCCTTAAGCAACTGCTCCGTATGGAGCATGATTCGATGCATCGTGTCCACCGCCAATATAGGATACTGTCCAATCGCCGTCTCGCCGCTCAACATGCAGGCATCGGCACCATCCAAAATGGCGTTGGCCACGTCGCTTGCTTCCGCTCGAGTCGGACGGCGATTGTGGTGCATGCTTTCGAGCATCTGGGTCGCGACAATCACCGGTTTCATCTTGTCTTGGCACACCCGAATGATTCGCTTCTGGGCCACCGGAGTTTCAGCGACGTCGATTTCAACTCCTAAATCACCTCTCGCCACCATGACTGCATCGGTGGCGTCCACAATGGATTCCAATTCCGCAAGGGCCTCGCGCTTTTCGATCTTGGCTACCACCATGGCTTGGCTGTCCATCGACCGCAACAGGTTTTTGAGCGACATGACATCTTGCGCGGAGCGAACAAAGGACAAGCTAATGAAATCAATCTCATTCCGAGCAGCCCAAAGAGCATTCTCGACATCTTCGGGTCGCATCGCCGAGACACTCAGCGAGACGCCTGGCAAATTGATTCCTTGCCGAGAGCGGATGGTTCCTCCCACCAATGCCTTGCAACGAACCTCTTGCGACGTCTTGTCGATGGCTTCCAGCGTGATCGTCCCGTCCGCAAGCATGACTCGGTCACCAATTTTCAATTCGTCGATCAAGCGGGGGTAATTGCTGCACAATTGCGTTGGCTCGGAAACGTGTTCACCGCGAATGAATGTCACTTCGCTCCCGGTTTCGAGTTCCATCGGTTCCACGGCCAGCGACCCCAAGCGAATTTTCGGTCCGGCCAAATCAAGAAGAACCGCAACCTCGAACCCGACTTTTTCGCGAACCGCTTTGATCTTGCCGAGAATACGTTCGAAGTCGGCTTGTTTGCCGTGAGCAGCATTGATACGAAAGACATCCACTCCGTGCTTGATCATTTCCGCCAAGACGGTTTCGTCTTCACATGCCGGTCCGATGGTCGCGACGATCTTCGTCCTTGCTTCACTGATCGATGAGCGAGCGTCCGGTGTAAGTGACATCATTCGGCGGCATCCTTTCAATTCTGGCTCGATTTTAGTGATCATCGTACACCGCGATGCGTTTCGGGTGGCCTTCGACATCGCGTTTTTCCCATGTAACGTTTTACGGCAATTGCCTGTCAAAATATACCCGTATTTTGTACGGCACCGCTCAATCCATTCGAAAGGGAAAAAGTTTTGAGGGAGTTCGCGAGTGCCCGACGTCGGTCGAATCGATGCTCGGGAAGATCAGTCGCCATTAACGCGATCCGCACGTTGCCTCATTTCCCCTTAACCCACTTCGTGATTTTATTGTCGACGAGATGTTGCTTGCGAGTTTCTCAATGCGGGCTAAGAGTTCCCTGAAGAATTCGCGTCGCTTCATCAACCAGCACGCGAAAAGCGGTGACTCGCGAAACGATGGATGCTTGATCGATTGCCCTTCGAAGCGTCGATGTTCTCCCTCGAGCGTTTCGACGGCCTTGACGAAATTCGATTCGATCTCGTGAGCATCGAACCGCCAGGGCCGATAAGTTTCCTAGAATACTGCCTGGACGATTCCATGTGCTTTTCATCCAACAACCTCTGTTGGCGTCCTGTAATGTCGATTTTCCTTGGAGGCTCGTTTGTCCAACTTCTTTTCAAGTATTGATCTTCGTGGCGAGATGATTTTACTTGGGACGGGTACCTCAGTGGGTGTGCCGGTCATTGGATGTAGCTGTGATGTTTGCAGGAGCTCGAATCCATGCAATCAGCGAACCCGATGCTCGGCAGTGCTTGGGTTGCCCGGTGGGAATCTCTTGATCGATACACCTCCCGATATTCGGTTCCAGTTGCTTCGCGAGGGAATTGGCATGATCCATGCCGTGCTCTACACGCATGAGCACGTGGATCATCTGTATGGCCTAGACGACCTGAGATTATTTCCTTTCGCGTTACGTGGACCTGTGCCCCTGTATTGCGAAGAGCAAGTCGAACGTCGCATTCGACATGCTTTTGATTACGCCTTCACCGGTGAGGAGCCCACACACGCGGGAGGGGTACCTCAGTTGGAATTCCGCCGAATTGGATTGGAGTCGTTCGATATCTTAGGAAAGACCGTACAACCGATGCGATTGATTCACGGTCCGAGGTTCCAAGTGCTCGGATTTCGAATTGGTAATGTCGCCTACTGCACGGATACCAATGGAATTCCTCCCGAATCGATGGCTCTCCTTCAAGGTCTCGATGTTCTCGTCTTGGATGCATTGAGACGGGCACCCCACCCCACTCATTTCTCCTTGGACGAAGCCATCGCCATCGCGGAGGCATTACAGCCCAGGAATACCTACTTCACTCACGTTTCGCATGAGTTCGATTTCGAACACACCAACAATCAGCTTCCGAAGAACATGCGATTAGCGTATGACGGTCAGCGAATTCCCTTGACCTGAGTCGATCGGATATAGGCGAGCAGATCGGCCAATTCTTGGTCGGATAGCAACTCGCCAAAATTGGAAGGCATCAGCGAAAGTTCGCTCTTTTTCTCTTCAGCAATCTCTCCAATCGGGAGGGCTTCATTCTTTCCAAGTTGATCGGTCAAAGTGACCACTTGGTCATCGCGCTGGCGAATTAAACCGACCATTACCGTTCCACTTTCCAACAGTAGACTAGACATACGAAACGCTTCATCCACATTTCGGCTAGGAAGCAAGATGTCTTCCAGTAATCGCTGCGTTCCTCTGCCCCCGACGCCTTCGAGTTGCGGTCCAAGTACGGTCCCTTGCCCATCGAGCTGATGGCATAAAGCGCAGCGTGTCTTAAAGTGCTCGAGGCCGCGAGCGGGATCACCAGTTAACATCTCAACTCTTCCGATTCGGAGGTCGACGTCCTTCGCTTGATTCCCCTGAAGTGCGGCTTTTTCACGCAACTGCTTTAATTCCTCGGCGATTGCCGATGACGGAAGCGCGGCCCACCAAGCGTCATCAAGCTTGAGCAGGACGTCCGTGCCAAGCCATCCCTGGCGAATACTCTGAGTCAATAGCGGTAATTGATCGACTCGCTTCGCGACAAGGGCCGCCAATGCAGACTGTTGCATCGAAGTTGCTCTTTGCGCCAGTTGCTTGAGGATCAAAGCGGCCGCGTTTGGTGGGTCGCTGATGCGTTTCGACTCGTTCAAGCGCTCTCTCACTTCGGGAGCATTTTCGATCTCTTGGCACCAGCCTTGATCGCTTCCAGTTTTAAGTAAGTCGCTCAATAACGGTTGCGTTGAGGCAATCAAAGCCGCCTCCCAATTCCATCGCCAACCGACATCGAACAATTTGTCTGTCTGAAGGGAACGCACTACTTGTTTGACTGTGGAGGAATCCAAGAAAGGTACAAGCCTCAGCATCGTTCGAACGAGTTCATGGATTGGGTGCGGGTTGAGGCCGACCAGCGAGAATTCGCCGACCGCGATCCACGCGAAGGCGTCCCCATCGTCACCGTCGATCGCCTCGAAGCGAACGGGGTTCCCTTCCCATGGACGCAGATCCCAAAACACGACCGAAGCCACATCATTTCGTGGAACCGGAGTTCGCACGAGAATTTGCCCTGTCATGAAATCGACAAGCTGAACATAGTTCTTCTGCCGACCAGGATGGTCTGGGTGGCCGTCGTGTCCTGCTAACAGAAACCGCAGCTCGTTGGGACAGTCGGTTACGAACGAGAGTTTTCCAGTGTAGCGTTCGCCCAGTTGGATGCTGTCGAGCATAGGGATTCCACCCTCGCGTCCACTTGCCAGACGATGCGAGATCGGCCAAGGTTCTGCTGAATTGCGATTGCCGGAGACTTGATTCCAGGTGCGGAGCGGCCATACACTCGAAAGTGCAGGATTGTGCGAAGCATTCTCGAAGGTCTCCATCAGGAACTCCGCAATGGCCTGATTCGTTGACTCGGAGATTCGACCAAAACGCAGCTTCTGCTGGGTCGCAACCTTTTCCAAAAGCGTCGAAAGTTGGATGGGATCATGAGCAAACCGCTTTCTGAAAACTTCGAGAAGCTCGCGACTTCGGTCTAAGGGAACAGCTGCGGCGATGCGTTCAAAGACGTCGCTCGACAGTCTATCCAGTTCATCCGATTGCTGAACAAACGACACGATCGCTTTGGAAGGCATGGCTTTATCGAGGGCAGTCATGATTGGGATGAGCTTCACTGCTTCCGGGCTTCGAATCGGAATGTAGGATGGAGCGTCTGCACTGGTCCAACTCGCGAAAACTTCTGATCGAACTTCCTCATTCCGCAGTAGATCCCGAATCGCGATCTTGGCAGCTTGAGCCAGAATCCAATCGGAATTTTCGCTTCGCGCGAGAGTCGCAAGTAGCCGAGGAAGATCATGGACTCCACCGTGGATCGCTAAGGCCTCACACGCCGCTCGCGCTGCATGTGCGAAATCAGGGCGGCCCTCCGATCGATCGAGCACACCTCGAATGACCTGAACATCCGGGCATCGCTGAACCTTCGAACTAGCTAGAATGGCATGATGACTAACCCAAGGATTGGAATTTGCAGCCAATTCGCTCCAAGCCCTCGGTAGCTCGCCATGAATGCGAACCCAGGCCCACATTGCCATTACTCGGCGTTTGGGAGATTCGTTGGAATTGCTGATCAACTGCTCCAAAATCGGTAAGGACTGGATTCCAAATCGATTTTCGATGGCATCCAACGCAAATCGCGAGACACCAGGCCGGTCGTCCATAAGATGTTTGATACAATCGGATAAGGACGACCAATCTGGAGCTTGGTACGCAGGATCGGCCGTCCCTTCGCCTACATAACGGATTCGCCAGATTCTCCCCCGAAATCGGTCTCGCTCAGGATGGTCGAGCCGAACTTCATAATGTCCGATGATCTTGTTGTAAAAATCGGCGACGTACAGAGCACCATCCGGACCAAATATGAGATCGACAGGGCGAAACCAAGGATCGTCACTGGTCAAAAAATCGGGTTGCTCCTCCGCGCGAACCGACGCACCTACACGTCGGATGAAGTTTCGGTTGATGCGGCTGGTCATCACGTTGCCGCTGAGGGAATTGTTTGCAAACGCGCTCGGGGCACCAGCGAACTGGCTGATCGCAATTCCTGCGATGGCAGTACTGCCATGAAGATGATCCATAACTGGAGGGACGAATCCGAGACCATCATGTGGCCGCCCAAAACTCTCATAACATCCGCCTCGCAGCAACTGAGTGATGGGCTTACTGTGACAGTCCGCTGTAAAGAAATCTCCGTAATCATCCTCAACCATTCCGTACGGATTGACTTGTCCATGCGTAAAAATCTCGATGCGTGATCCGTCGGCTCGAAATCGAAATGTGTTCCCCGATGGCATGAAAACGGTATGTCCATCTGTGCCGGCAACTCTTGACTGATTGTTGAAGCCGTGGCATGCGTAGATCCAACCGTCCAAGCCTCGGCGCAGCGAGTTGATCATTCCATGCGTATCACGGGTTGTGTCGAAGGGACCCAATATCTTCTGTCGAGTGTCGCAGACCCCATCGCCATTGGAGTCGCGGAACCAAATCAAGTCTGGAATCGAATAGGCAATCACGCCGTCTCGATACGGCAAGATGCCGATCGGGATATTTAAGCCTTCTGCGAACGTGATTACGGTTTCGAAGGTTCCATCGTGGTCGCGATCTTCAAGAACTTGGATTGCATCCCTGCCTTGGCCCTCTTTGGCAGGATAAGGGTACTCAACGGTTTGGGTGACCCACAACCGTCCTCGCGCGTCGAATGCCAAGTTCAATGGCTTCGCGATCGTCGGCTCTGCGGCGACTAACTCTACGATAAACCCTTTCGGAAGATGAAATCCGGCCAACTCATCTTCCGGCGAGCGGGGCTCGGTAGGCCGTACGCCCTCGCCGTACCATGATGCTGGTGACGAAGGTTCATCGGGAACCTCGTCACTTGACTGGAACGCGAAAGACGTCGACGCCCAACTCAGCAAGATGAGGGAATGGATGAAGATAAATCGACATCGAAATGAAATACCTACGAATTGGATGCATGTGTGCATAGGATGCTAAGTGGATGGTGGAGGAAGGAAGTTCGATAGGAGGATCAAGAGGGCGGGCTCTAGTTTCGCAATCGCCATGGACATTACCTTATTTGTTGTCCAGCGTTTGGTCGAGCAAGGTCAGGACGAGGGCTTGTTCCATTTCACCGGGAAGGAATCCGAACGGACCGCGGCCAGACTTGAACACAATCGTACCTTGGCGATCGATGACATACAATCGCGACGGCATGCCACTGTAAGCATGGCCAACAGCATCGTCGATGGAGTCGACCAAAAGAGGCATCGAGTACCGCAATCGCTGAAAGCACTGTTGAGCAACCACCTTTCGTTCGCCAAACGTTCGCGGCTGAACAACGCTCACACCGTCAAGAGCATTGCTTTGCATCGACCATCCATCTTCAGGGTGCGATTCTCGAACGTAGATCGCCAAGAAGTTCGCGTCATCTCGAAACCGCTTGGAAATATCATCGACCTCAGGATAGAGTCGGCGGTAAGGGCCGCAAGTAAAGTTGCCAAAGATCAATACTGTTGGCTTCGAACCGAACATACTGGTCAGCCTGATGGTTGCCGTTTCATCCTGAGTCATCAACTCGAAATCAATGGCCGCATCTCCGACGGATGGTCCACAATGGATCGAGCCGAGTTCTCCGTTGAACAATCCCTTCAGGAGCCTTTCAACGGTCGGCTCGTCACCGCTCAAATATCCGCCGCTGCTTCGCAGGATGCGATCTCGAAATTGCTCGGAAGAGAATGCGCCATCCGAACTTCGCACGGAACGAAAGAAGAGTTCCCACTCTTCTGCATTGACCCGATCATCGCCATCGACATCGATCGTACGGAACACCCGATTCAAGGTAGTTGTCTGAAGCACCCAAGGATTCTGATCAGACCAATCGAAATCAGCCGCTTGAAGCCTGCCGTTCCGATCCCGATCTAGACGGGAAAAGAGCCGCTCACTCCCACGAAACGACTGTGGGGTGACCGAATCTGATTCAGAAATTCCATGCTTCTGGGTCAGCCAACTCCAATCGAACTTTGACTCAGCCGGTCCAAACCACCCATCGCTGCCTCTCATCCGCCCGCCGGTTGTCAGAATGGCTCGCAACATGCGAATCGCATCGGGGACAGGCAAGTCGGCGTACTGTTCATCAATTCTCTGCAAAACGCGATTTCGGTGGGTAGGCGAACTGATAGCAATAGCGGCTTGCCGCTTCCAGTCTGCAACTTCCTGAGCCGTGAGATTGGAGGTGTCCCGCTCTTGGCTCAAGAGAGGATTCGCAATGAAGCACCATGTCGCAAGAGTGGTTCCGAGCATCCGCGTCAATCGAATGTTCATCAATCGCTTTTTTTTGCACATCGAATGCTAGCTCACTAAATTCATCATGACCGGGACGATTTGCCTAATCAGCATACTTGATGATTGCCGAAACAGTCTAGGTAGTCCGTAGCGAGCTTTTGGTTTCGGGGGGCGAATTCCTTGGGCGCTGAACGGCAAGTGACTTGATTGCGAGTCCGATCGGGACAGGTCAGGTTACTACCCTTGGCGATCGTTCCCCTTCATGTCCAACGTCGTAGCACAATACAACGAACGCGATTCCGGTTTGTCCGGAACCCTCGTGCGGTGGGTGAACACCTGGGGCCGCGTAGTCATTAGCGGCATGTCGACCGTTGGTGACATGGCCATCTTCTTCTGGCGGATCATGGTCTGGATGACGACCACCCGTCCGCAGCGCGAGACGCTGATGCCGAACTTCTATGCTGTCGGTGTTCTCAGTCTTCCAGTGGTTGCTTTGACTGGAACGTTCATCGGCATGGTCCTCGCAGTTCATACGCATGTGCAATTCAAGAGTATCGGACTGGAATCGAAGCTTGGTGCCGTGATCAATATGTCCTTGGTTCGAGAGCTGGGACCGGTACTGGCCGCGACCATGCTGGCAGGACGTGTCGGAAGTGCGATGGCAGCAGTCATTGGCACCATGCGAGTGACCGAGCAAATCGACGCGCTGGTCGCCATGGGAGCGAATCCCATTCATTACTTGGTCGTTCCGCGATTTCTTGCTTGCGTGTTGCTGATTCCGGCCCTAACAGTGATGGCGGATTTCATGGGGATCGTGGGAGGGTATTTTTACAGCGTCAATGTGCTCGGAATCGACCACGCACAGTACCTGCGGAACAGCCGTGAGTTCGTGGGAGGGTTCGACTTTTTCTGCGGTATTTTCAAAAGTGTCTTCTTCGGAGCGATCATTGCAGTCGTCAGTTGTTATCGCGGCTTCAATTGCCAGGCAGGTGCCGAAGGAGTAGGCAAAGCGGCCACAGCGTCCTTCGTCCATGGCTTCGTCTTGATTCTCATTGTTGATCTCGTTCTCAACATCGCGTTGAATGGTGTCTATGCCGCACTTTGGCCAAGAGGGGTGAAGTTGTTCTGATGGTACCTGTTTCAGCACGCATTCCGAATTCCGACAACATTTCGTCCGAACGTCAGTCGCGTTCTGGGCCTCTGGTCATTGTCCGCAAACTAAGCGTGATCTTCGGGAAGAACACCATCTTGGATAACATCAGCATTGAAATTCCGGCTGGACAAACTCTGGTGATCATTGGAGAAAGCGGCTGCGGCAAAACGATGTTGCTCAAGTGCCTGATTGGCTTGCTGAAACCGACTCGGGGTGAAGTCATCTTTGATGGGCGTGACATCAACAAGATGGGGGATGTTGAGCTGACGAAGCTGCGGCGTCGATTCGGGTTCGTCTTTCAAAATGCTGCCCTCTTCGACAGCATGACGATTGGGCAGAATGTCGCCTTTCCCTTACGGCAACTGGAATCGGAGAACTTCCATGGAGAATCGCAGGTCATCGTCAATCGACTCGCCGAGGTTGGTCTTCCGGAGTCGGTGATTTTTAAGCGTCCAGCGCAGCTATCCGGTGGAATGAGAAAGCGCGTGGGCATCGCCCGAGCACTGATGCTCAACCCCGATCTCGTACTGTACGACGAACCCACAACTGGACTTGACCCGATCATGAGCGACGTCATCAACGAGTTGATGATGCGCACGCGACAGCGTTACCCAGTGACAAGCGTGATCGTCACCCATGACATGCACACCGCTCGAAAAGTGGCCGATCGCGTGATTATGCTCTATCCTCAATCGCGATTAAAGGCCGGACAATCACAAGTTCTGTACGATGGCCCACCCAGCGAAATTGACCAATGCAGTGATCGTCGTGTACTTCAGTTCGTGCGAGGTGAAGCAGGCGAGCGACTGACGGAAATGAGACAGTCTTCGACCGGCTGGGAAATGGAGACACCGCACATCGACAGCTTTGACAAATAACTACTGCGAGCCATCCCGTGCTCGAGAGGATCATCGATGGAAGAAAGCAGTTATCGTTTCGGAGTCGGCGTGCTGGTCGTTGCATCGACCATCATCGCAATCCTCCTCATCGTCTATTTCGGAGCGGTGCCGACCTTTTGGGTGGATCGCTATACCGTGACGATCAATTTTCCGGCAGCTCCCGGAGTCACGGTCGATACTCCCGTCCGCAAGAACGGGGTACAGGTGGGACGCGTTTCCAACGTCACGCTGCTACCAGCAGACCAGGGAGTCGATTTGACCCTCGAATTGGAGCGACGGCATGACATTCGGCAAGGGGAAGGCGTGCGCATCGGCACAGGCTCGCTAATCACTGGTGATGCCATCGTCGAATTCGTTCCGGCAACGGAAACCAGCCTCGTCTCTCGATTCGACGGATTGGCAGGAGCACCGAAGGATGGGCAGTTGCAACCAGCAGAACGCGAGCTGGCTCTCGCAAAATTGCAGGACTCGACCTACTTGAAGGGAGGTTTTTTGACGCCCGATCCGATGACCGCATTCGGCGATATTCAAGGCAACTTCGCCACGGCTCTTTCGGCGATTGAACGCGCAAGCCTGAAAATCGAGTCGCTCGCCAGCTCGGTAGAAGAGGTCGTTGGCTCTGGACGCGGTGAGATTCGCGACCTAGTCGATAAAATGAAATCGGCGATTGCGAGCTTCGACCAAACGCTGAACTCCGTCGAAAGTGTGTTCGCTCAAGTGGAGCGTTCGGGCCTCACCGAATCGCTTGCTCGCGGAGCCGAACGTCTCCCGGGAGTCTTCGACGAATCGGACCGTGTTCTCAAGCAAGCTCGCGAAACACTAAAGAGCTTCGAGCAGGTGGGAATTCGCGCGAGCGAGACGTTACAGAACGTCCAGGAATTCACCGCACCTCTCAGCGCCCAGGGTGAGCAGTTTGCGGGCGAGATTTTGCGGACGGTCGAAAATCTTGATGCCTTGCTTATCGATCTCCGACAATTCACGCAGCGGCTCAACAACGGTCAAGGAACCATCGCACGTTTGATTGAAGACGAACAATTGTACTTCAGCCTTGTGCGAACTTTGGAGAACATTGAAACGATGACGCAACAGTTGCGACCGACCATCGACAACGTTCGCGTTTTCACCGACAAGATTGCTCGCGATCCGGGAGGTCAAATCGGCGTTCGAAGCATCATGTCCGGGCGACCCATGGGAGCGGGTGTCAAGTAGCATCGCTAAAGGTATGTGTCGCCGTTCGCAAATATGGGTCGGATCGGATATACTAGGAAGGACATCGTTCGGCTTCCGAACTTCAGGTTTGTCCTAATTCGTCAGCCGGGCGCCCCGCCTTGCTTCCCTCCGAATCCACCGAAAATGTTCATTTCGATAACGATGTGCCTATGAACCGTCGTCACTTTCGTTCGATTCTGTGCTCGCTGGTTGCAATGATTGGCTTTTCGCTCTTTGCAAACAGAGCATACTCACAACAGACGGCGCGGCCGGTTGACTTCAATCGCGATGTGCGGCCTGTCTTGGCGAGACATTGCTTTGCGTGTCATGGACCGGATAAGGGCGAGTCAGGGCTACGACTTCATGAAGCGGCTTTTCTGGAAACAGCGGCGGATTCCGGAGTCGTTGTCGCGATACCTGAAAATGCTGAAGAGAGCGAGCTGATTCGCCGCGTTACTTCCTCCGATGAATCCGAACGAATGCCGCCTGAAGGGAAGGGCTTGTCCGAACGAGAAATCGACATCCTGAGAAGATGGATTGATCAAGGAGCCGCTTTCTCGCAACATTGGTCGTTTCAGCCGATTCAGGAACGCTCGATCCCTGATACGGCTCGCGATCCTTGGTGCCGCAACCCTATCGACGCCTTTGTTCTGCAAGGCTTGCATGACGCAGGACTCCATCCATCACCAGAAGCAGAGGCTGAGCAACTGATTCGCAGAGTTCATTTCAACGTGCTCGGCCTTCCGCCAGAACCGGAGTTGGTCCAAATCTATCGGCAGAATCCGTCTGAAGAAGCCTACTTACGACTCGTCGACGATTTGCTCGCCGATCCTGGCATGGGGGAACGTTGGGCCCGCCATTGGCTGGATGTCGTTCGCTTTGCAGAAACGAATAGTTTCGAAAGAGACGGCGAAAAACCGAATGCCTATTTCTATCGGGACTATGTCATCCGAGCCTTCAATTCCGATCTTCCGTTCAACCAATTCATCCGGGAGCAGTTAGCAGGAGACCAGATCGACTCAATTACCGTGGATAGCTTATCGGCGACCGCATTCTATCGCTTGGGAATTTGGGATGACGAACCGGCGGATCCCCTGCAAGCTCGATTCGATGAATACGACGACATCGTTTCGACGATCGGCCAAGCTTTCTTGGGGATCACGATCAATTGCAGTCGATGCCACGATCACAAAATCGATCCGCTTCCACAGAAGGATTATTACCAGCTAATCGCCTTCGTTCGCGACGTAACTTCGTACGGTGAACGCGGCGACCAGAAAACGAATAGCCAAGTCGATGTCTCTCCCCCCGAACTTTCAAAGCAACATCAACTCCTCCATCAGCAACTCGCCGCCTGTCGAGAGCAGATGGAAGCAATCGAGCGTGTCGGTATCGTCAAGATGCCAGCGGAGGATCAGCGAGCTACCGAAGGACCAGATCGCAATCGCGTCCTCCGACAAAAGCTTCGCCAATACTTAGATGCCGAAATGGGGAAACAATACAGCGAACTCCAAAGCAAGCTGCGAGACCTGCGGCGATCGCTCGATGCGCTCCCGCCACTGCAGCATGTTCTAGGACTTGCGAAGTGTGACCCGAACCCTGAACCGACCTTTGTCATGCTTCGAGGAAATCCGCACGCGCCAGGTGAAGCCGTCTCGCCGGGCTTTCCTGAAATTGGTGGCGGACCGCGAATGCAATTCCAGGAATCCGATGCGTCATTGAGATCCTTTGGTCGACGACGAGTCCTCGCCGACTGGATCGCATCGGAAGAGAATTGGCTGACGGCGCGCGTCATTGTGAATCGCATTTGGCAACATCATTTTGGACGCGGAATCGTCCGAAGCCCGAATAATTTTGGTCAGTTGGGAGACCAGCCAACGCACCCTGAGTTGCTGGATTGGTTAGCAACGGAGTTGATTCGCAATGATTGGAACTTGAAGGCAATCCATCGGTTGATTCTAACGTCATCGACGTATCGGATGACTTCGCAAGCGGCTGATGTATCCTCTTCCGATCAGCAACTCCATCAAGAAAATTTGGATGGCCATTTGTCTGCTCCTGCTGGATCACGGCGGCACGCTGGCATCGACTCTGATCCCGGCAATGACCGATTCTGGAGGTTCCCCATGCGTCGGCTGAGCGCCGAGGAAATACGCGACGCGACTCTAGCAGTCACGGGTCAGCTCAATCTCGAGAAATTCGGTCCAAGTATCTATCCAGAACTGGGAGACGAAGTCAAAGCCACGCAGTCCATGCCCGGATCGGGTTGGCGGGAATCCTCACCCAGCGATCGAGCACGGCGAAGCGTTTATATTCACATCAAGCGATCACTTATTCCTCCCGAATTGGCCAACTTTGACTTTCCGGAAACGGATACCAGTTGCGAGGCTCGGTTTATGACGATCCAACCGGCACAAGCGCTGAACATGATCAATGGTCGCTTCATGCAATTGCAATCGAAAGCATTCGCGGAGCGTCTCGTTCGAGAATTCCCGAACGATCGCAAGCAGCAAATTCAAAGAAGCATTGAGTTGGCTTACGCGCGAAAGGCGGGGCCAGACGACGATGCTCTGGCAAATCAGGTGATTTCGAATATGACTAGCAAATACGGTTTCGACGATCTGCAGGCACTAGCTTCCTACTGTTTGGTGTTGCTCAATTCCAATGAGTTTCTCTTCCTTGACTAATGGGAACGATCGATCATGACATCCAAGAACCCATCGAGTTCGCAACCCCAGGGTTCCTTTTGTGGACGCACTCGCAGAGAGTTCCTTTGGCAATTGGGGACGGGCTTCGGAGCAGTAGCGCTGTCGGGAATGCTCGGAGATGCGTTTTTCGCGCGAGCCCATGCATCCAGCCCGGACAGTAACCTTCATCGTCTTCACCACCTTCAGCCCAAGGCGAAGTCGGTCATCTTTTTGTTCATGTACGGTGGGCCAAGCCATATCGACACGTTTGATTACAAGCCTGCGATGGTTGGCATGGATGGCAAGACCATTCAAGTCAAAACCTTCGGTCGCGGCGGACATCGAAACGAAGGCCGAATTGTCGAGCCACGTTGGAATTTCAAACAGTATGGCGAATGCGGCAAGTGGGTTAGCGATCTGTTTCCCCATCTCGGCGGCTGCGTCGATGATATCGCGTTCTTGCACTCGATGACCGCAGACTCTCCCATCCACGGTTCCGCCATGCTGATGATGAACTCCGGGAAAATTCTCAGCGGTTCGCCTTCGCTAGGGTCTTGGGTCAATTATGGTTTAGGGTCGGAAAACGAAAATCTCCCGGGCTTTGTTGTAATGCTTGATCCTACAGGGGGGCCGATTAGCGGCGCAAAGAATTGGGCGAGCGGATTTATGCCCGCGACGTTTCAAGGAAGCATCCTGCGAACGAAAGGGGCTCCCATTCTCGATCTGCAACCTCCGGAAGGAATCAGTCGCGAGATACAGCGAGATTTGCTCAATGCTCTCAAGGAGAGTAACGAACGTCATCTGTCGAGACGCACAGATCATTCGGAATTGCAGGCACGCATCAACAGCTATGAACTTGCCTTCAAGATGCAGGTGTCCGCGCCCGACGCCGTCGATCTTTCCGAAGAGACTCAGGAAACGCTCGATCTCTATGGAGTCAGCGACCCACAAACGGCTGACTTCGGACGTCGATGCTTGCTGGCGCGACGCCTAGTTGAACGTGGCGTCCGATTCATTCAGCTCTATTCCGGCGGTGCTCACAATGACGACAATTGGGACGCTCACGGCGATTTGGTCAAGAATCACACGCACCACGCAGGCGCAACGGATCGCCCGATTGCTGCGCTCATCAAAGATCTGAAACGGCGTGGCCTGTTCGAGTCGACTCTCATCGTTTGGAGCGGTGAGTTTGGACGTCAACCAACTGCAGAGTATGCCGTGGGTACAGGGCGCGATCACAATTCCTACGGGTTCACAACTTGGCTAGCAGGTGGCGGCATCAAAGGTGGAGTAAGCTACGGCATGACAGACGAAATTGGTTCAACCGCCGTCGAATATCCACTCCATGTCAAAAATATGCACGCCACCATTTTGCATCAGCTTGGTCTCGATCCAAACCGGCTTTCCTATTTCTACAATGGCTTGGATCAAAAATTGGTCGGCGTCGAACATGTCGAGCCGATCCATGAGATCATCGCCTAGTTGTCGTCATTTGGCTGATCGTCAGTTTTCGGTTTTGCCCAGCTTGCATTCCCTTACCTTTTTAGAAGTTTCAACCGTGTGCGAGCGCTCGACGGCTAAATTCATTCATCACAAGCTGACGTGTTTCGACTCCTCCAACTCCTCCAACGTGTTGCCAATGTCGACGCGCTACGGTTGGAACGAAGGTCAGTCCGATCCTGAGAATTCGATGCATTGATCTCTCGGGCCAAGACGATTCTCTCCGAGCGAAAGAATTTTTGGCCAGAGCTGGTCGCTGATCACGAGACCTGATTGCGTTAGCTTGAGAACTCCGTTTGTCAGTTTCATCCAACCTTGATGGCAGTACTCAGTGACGATCGGTGAAACCTGTTGCTCATATTGAGGCAGCGAACGGAAATTGGGAAACGGCCATGGAATTCCTTTTAACTGACGCAAGCCAAAAACGAGTTGGTCGAGAGCTACTTGCGCTGGAGTCAATGTGTCTCGTTCTGCGACTGGGCATTCGTTATTCATCAATTTCTGAATATAGCTGGTCACGCTGCGATGATTGACGCTGCGGGTGTTTCCGATGAATCGAGCGGCACCGGGACCAAAGGCCCACCACCTTCTGTCTGACCAGTACGTTTGATTGTGCCGCGACCGACGTCCCGGTTTAGCAAAGTTCGAAATTTCATATTGTTCGTACCCGGCGTCATTCAACATCTCGATCGCTGAGAGATACATTTCGAGCTCGAGACTTTCAGGAACCGATCGCAAGATGCCTCGATTCTTCAGTCCCCAGAATCGCGCTCCCTTCTCGTACGTCAAGCTGTAGATCGAAATATGGTCCACGCCTAACTCGATGGCGATCCTCAAGTCTTCTCGCCAATCGTTCATCGTTTCTTCCGGTACCGCATAGATCAGATCCAGGCTTCGATTCCCGATAGGCTCAGAGATTTCCATGGCAAGGCGCGCTTGATCGGCGGAATGAGTTCGCTCCAGCAGCTTTAGCTTCTTCGATTGAAATGATTGAACGCCGATTGAAACCCGATTGCAGCCAAGCTCGATTAAGGTCCGAATTTTTGTTGGCGTCAAATCATTCGGATTGGCTTCGATCGACGACTCCAACGAGAGGCCGGAGACAAACCACTTTTCTAGCTGTTGATAGAGCTGCCTCAGAGCGAACTCGGACAATAGGGTTGGCGTCCCACCCCCGAGATAGAGCGTGTCGATTTCGTACGGTTTGCCCAAGAACCCCAGCTCTCGTTCGACCGCTCGCAAGAAACCATCGATCAGGTCGTCTCGATTAGCGATGACACTGAAGTTGCAGTATCCGCAATGATGGTGACAAAACGGAACGTGAATGTAAGCACTGCGAGGAGGCGGATCATTCTCGAAGCATTCGCCCCAACAATGGCGAGTTTGACCGCAAGCACCGTCATGGGGCATTCGGTGTTTCCCGTTTAGAGCCACAAACGCAAGCGCCCCCCAAGCATGTCTGGTAAGGCTCTGCGAACCCAACGTTGAATCTGTCGACTTGTGTATCGAGTACTGAAATGAGAAGCGATAATGACTTGATTCTTGAATTTGTCCTTGCGATCAACGATATCGTCAAGATGGATGTGCCCCTTTTTGTGGATCACTTCCTTACGATGACTCGGCGCCAAGAACGTCATTTCCGTAATGAGCACTGCGGCTTCGTACATTTGTGGGTTCTGGTCCAATCCTTCGGGAGTGGTGTCGCCGGTATACGCCAAAATGGGCATACGAACTTCGTGCGTGACTTCTCGGCCACTCAAACGAAGATCTCGGATTTCGTTCCCGCTCAGTCCTTGGAATTCTGGCCGAAGCTTTTTTCGTCGTTCCCAGAGTAGGAAGCCAAGCGCTGGTATGCGGTGCTTCATTTCGTGAGTCGTCACCAGCAACTCACGCGATAGCTCAATCTCTTGGCCTGGACGAGTCGGTATCAGGTTCACCGGCAATCTTCCGCGATCCAGCCGCGTGAAGGCTTTCAGCAAATGCTCGACCGCCGAAACGGCGGATTCCGGTAGCCAGACGTTTGGAATATCCATCTTCATCATTCTGCGCCTGGCCAGGTACACAGGCAACGCGGCAACATGATCGAGATGCGTGTGGGTGATGAAGTAGTTCGGGATGCCCATGAACTCCCAAGGCTGCGCTCCCAAATCGAATCCGATTCGAAATTCTGGAATGCGCCAATATGTTTGAACGGCAGCTCGCGAATACCCTTCGATATGCCATGTTTGAAAAGGCATGCGCTGTACTGGACAGTTCTGGACTCCTTCCAATGGCTCACTAGGCGACGAGGATGGCTTGGGCAAGGTGACGCAAGTCCTTTGATGGCAAGCTGACGAACAATCATATTCAACCGCCTAGAGTTTATGCTATTCTCTCGCAGTCCCCAAGGCTCTTGACAAGTTGCGCCAAGCAACTTCTAACGTAAAACGTGAACATACCAATCGCTCCTAACAGAATGAGGAATTCGAGGATTGTCGAAAATAAATTGCGGTGTTCGGTACGCATCGGGCATACCTGCGCTCGATCGCGCGTTGGGAGGTGGATTGTTGCCAGGCACGATGGCACTCATCGTTGGTGCAACCGGAATCGGAAAAACGCAGCTCGGAATACGATGGTGCGCAGAGGGATGCAGCTCGACCGAACCATTCGGAACCATCCTTGATTTCAGCAGTCGTGGTGACAGTCAAAACCACGTTGAATATGCGAATTCGATTGTCGGCAACGATCTAACGAGTGAACCGCTGCGAACTTATTCGCCAGACGAGGTGTTTGATCGAACCCGCCAACTGGGCCAACGAATGGAATTAGTGGGCTACGAAGGGCAGCGAGTTTTGCGAAGCCAAGTCGATGCCGAAAACTGGGACGCCTGGAACAGCTTATGGAACGCGCGAGCTCCGATGTTGGCTTCCTTCATTTATCAGTGCCTAATTCGTGGAAGACGTCGCTTTCTGATCGATGGCATCGAGCCCTCCTCCAAGCCTCAAGAAAGTCTGCAGTGGGACATGGTCGAAATGGTTTATCACAAGATGCTTCGTCGATCTCACGATTGGCTGGCACGCGATGTATTTCGACAGCATTTCCGAGTCAATGAAGCCCACGTGGCTGCGAATCCTTATTCCGAAACGGAAGCAACTGCCGTCGTACTTGCAACTTCCCACGAATCGATGTTGGAACAACTCATCGAAAAGTCATGGACCGATGGCGATTTGGCCGCAGGGGCAAACACCGTGATCTTCATGGGAAGAATAAAGAGAGACGGTGGCATGGGACGCGGACTGTTTATCGCAAAACATCGCGGCAGCTATTGCTCTGACGCGATATTGGAGTACTCGATCAATAGCAATGGCATTCAATGTTGATGCTGCAAGGCGAGTGACAGGTGAATATTTTCCAGCCCGAAACGCGAGCTAGGGACGAGACCTTCGTTCCAAGCTCATGATGTAGGAAACTAATCGGCGCCCGCTATCTTCCGCTCTCCATCGGAGCCATAGAGGTCGCGCTGCGTTCGAATTCGAGCGGTTGGTTGCTAGCATTCGCAACCAACCATCAATGAAGTTTTTTTCGGCTCGTTGGATTTCTTGGAAAGTCGGCTTGACCTTGATCGGCAAGTGCCCCTATTCTCCGCTCCGTTGGCTGATCAATGAGAAGCAGTCGAAGCTCTTCTCAAGAGGATCAGTCAGAAAAACGACCATGCTCCCGGAAACGTTGCTCGCAGTCCTTCGCCCCCCTGGGACTCGTTCACTTCCGGGAGCTTTTTCTTTTTATGTAGTTTCGTTGAGCTGGATTGAACACTCGAGCTGCATCTGAAGTTGCGATTAGGCTCAGTCGCCGAATGACTTCGCGAAATCGATTGTCGCGGAAGTGCTCGAGCATTCCGATTTTGGATGCCTTACGGCTTAATCCGTAGCGCCCATTTCCGGACGTTATTCGTAGCCATACCCTTAGGTTGCATACTGCTCCGGTGGGTCCAGACGATGCGACCTTCGCTGTCTCTTCTTTTGCCAGCATTGCCGTAAGCGAAGTGTTGGCAAACCGTTTCGTTCGGCCAGTCTACGTCACTGGTATAACCTGCATTCGCTGAGCGACCGTTTACGGGTTGGCCCTGAAGTTTCGATAATGCTTACGAAACGCATTCTTCCATTTCTAGCGATCTTAGCTAGCGAGCGACGGAGATTCGATCACTCATGCAGTGCGAACTCGACAAGCCAAAACAACCGGGTCGATACGCGCTTGCGTTTCTTATATCGCGGAATTGCTTCGTGCGGATGTGGCTTCGTAAGGCGGAAGGCAAAACGAAAGACACACAGAGACCGAAGTACGTGCATCCACACGTTTCCCCTCAGAGCGGCACGGCACGAGCTGGCCGTTCTCAAGCTCTTTGCCACTCGCCAAGTGGCCTATCGCTCGGACTGCTGCTGAGCTTGTCCTCCGCCGCATTCAGCCAGCAACCTGAAACGCTCCGCGATGATGATCGCGTGCAAATTGAATTTGTTCAGGAGTCTCCATTCCGCTTGGCTTCGACAGCATCGGAATCGCGTTTGTTCCTCAATGCTCCGCCAGTCGTTCCTACCCATGAATTGCCTGTTCAAAACGAGCTCGATTCTGAAACGAAACCGATCGGAATGGCTATTCAACGATCATCGGAAGCTCAAATCATCGCGGCCGAGTTCGCGGCGGAACTTGCAGCTCGACGGTCTGCAGCGGCAAGCACCTTTCGCTATCAATCCCATGTGGCTTATGCGAAGAATCGGAAGTCGGCCGAAGTTCAATCCGCAAGCCTTTACCAGCGATTCGTCAACTTGCAAGCTGATCGACAAGCCCAGATTTCTGCCGAAAACGCGATGACTGCTTATTATGGTCTGGCCGCACTGCAATTGGCTGAAAAAAAACAATTGCAACTGATCGCGGAAATCGATCAGTTCCAAGACGGACTTCAACTTCTCCAAAGTCAAGGAGTTTCGATCCAAGACAACTCACAATTGGTTCGGGCCCGAATCCAAGCTCGTGAGGCCCTTCTGGATTCTCAATACGGCATCTTCGAGCTGAGATCGAAGTTGTCGCTGATGATCGGCAGCGAACAAGCATGCTCGCTGAATGCAGAATACGACTCACCAAAACGACCTGAAGATATCTGCACGCTCATCGACCGCGGATTTCGACAACGCCCTGACCTTGGGGCTTGGTATGTCCTTATGTCCTCCATGAATTCAGCAACCTTGGAACTGGTAACGTCGGCGCTCGACAATGCGACGTTGGTCCCCTCTCGGCAGTCCATTCCGCCTTGTAAATTCTTGGACTTGGTTTTTGGAAAAGCTCGTTCACAAATCGAATCGGAACTGCAACAGCGTCGCCAGCAGGTGCAACAGTACATCAACAACTTCGAGCAACAGCTTCGCGTCGAAATCGAAGTGGCTTGGCAGGACGCCGATTTGAAATTCCTGCGGTGGACGCTCGCTGGAGAAACTGCCGACGAATCGGCGAAACGTCTCGAGGCACTGGAAGTGGCGGCGGAGCAAGGCATGTCCCTGTTCGAAAAGCGGATCGAAGCCAAATTGGAGCTTCGAAAGTCTGAACTCGAAGTCATTCGACGTTGGTTCGAGTTCCAACAAGCGAGAACGAAGCTGCTCTCCGCAACGGGTTCCCTCCCAAAGGGACTGTAGTTCCTTTGGTGATTTTCAGTTTCGATAGTTCGTCGCGATCCAAACACGTTCGAGTGGGTTGAACCTCTCTCGATGGTTTGGGACAACTCCATCAAGACAGTTCGGGACACTCTGCAACGGCAGTTTCTAACCGCTCGCCGATTTGAGTTGCCATCATATTCTGGTCAGCCGTAACGCAACTCTTTTTTGGGCGGTGACTCGCGATGCTGCGAGAATGAAGAACGAAAACAGTATTGCCATACAACAAGTGCCGCGTAGGCTGGATTGAGAAACAAATATCGTCTCCACAGTCGAAGCGGTTCGCGGGTGAAGCGATAGAGCCACTCTAAGCCACAACGTTGCATCCACTCGGGAGCCTGCGACAGCATCCCTGAGTGGAATGCAAAGGCAGCTCCCACCGCGAGGATGGGCATTGAGAGACGATCACCCATTTCATAAGCCCAGACTTCTTGCCGAGGGCAACCAATACCAACCATGGCGATACGAGCTCCCGATTCGATGATCTCACGTTGAAGGCCTTCAGTCTCTTCGAGGTTGAGAGGTCGAAATTTGGAGGCACGCATCCCGCAAATGTTCAGGTCAGGAAATTTGCTTCTCAAAGCGTGGGATAGCTTCTCCAACGTTTCTTGAGTTCCGCCAAAGAGGAACACGCCGACACCTTCTTGAGCGGATTTTTCGCAAACTCGCAGCATCAGGTTGGGACCATAGACGCGGTCCGGTAGATTCGTGGCATAGAGCGCATTAATGGCCCAGCGAACAGGTTGACCATCGGGTACCACGAGATCCAATCGGTTGAGGCGATAACGATGCTCGGCATCTAAAACGCCCGTCATGACCCCGTGGACTGCAAGTGCGGTGGTTGTACAGCGGCGACCTTCTTTGGCATGCGCGATGATCTTCGCAACAGCCGCTTCGTAATCGACTGCTGAGATATCGATCCCCAGCAAGTTATGTCTTCCCAAATCGATCATGGAAACACTTCCTGGGAAACTTCCTTACTGCCCTCAATTACCTGTGAAGCACTCTGCGTTTTCTTCTGGATTGGAGGCAACTCGCGATTCAGCAACTTTGCGGCCTGGTCTGCCATGGTCAAAACTTCAAAGTGCCTATTGAGATAACTGAGAAACCATATCAACTGCCGTCGCTTGCCCGCCAAGTCCATTTTCATTCCTGGGAAAAAGGAGAGTTCAGGCTCCTCTGCTGCGCTGATGAAATCCAGCGGGTGCAGCAGCAACGATGGAGGAGTCCGCAAAAAGCGACACAGACTTAGCGAACATCGGAAGTACCATCGCGCCAACGAAGGCGAAAATTGGCTCAAAAAGAAAAGGTACGTAAAGTGAATCGGAAACCGTGTCACAGGCTGGACGGTCACAGGAATCATCCAGAGATTAGCCGTCCCACCAGAAGAGAGTCGATGTGGGCGATTCGGTTGAAACATGTCTCGCATGCTGCCGAACATTTTTTTGTGTTCGTCCTTATCCCGCCGTAGTCCGGTTTTCATCAGATAGAAAGTCCGTGCTAGCGGACCAACGGAACTCGGAAATGCCGATCCACAATACCAGTATCCTTGCTCTTCCAGAACTTGATGTACTAATGGCGAATCACTGAAACCGGGGCCGCGAAAACCCAGAGGTACGGTCTCCAATCGATCTTGGATGAGTTGACCCGTCCGAGCGATTTCGCGGCGCACTTCATTCTCGTCATACAAGTGCAACCAAGGTTCGTGGTCATACGAGTGATTCGCGATCTCGTGCCCATCGAATGCAAGATTGCGAATCCATTGAACATCGACATCATTCTCAAGATCTCGCCCTACCACGAAGACCGTCAACTTCACGTCAACTTCCTCGCAAATGCTGCGAATGCGTGGAACAACTCGATCCAGATAGCTTGGCCATGTTTGCCATCCCGGATGATTAGCCGTTTTTAGGTAGGCCCATTTATTATCGAGATCGATAGAGAGACTAGATATCATTGCTTGTTCCATGCAGCACGAATCGCATCGACGAAATGAATCCCCGCCCATTCGGCGGTACGATCCTTGACCGATTCTCTCGCTGACATGGCCATTTGATTGAGTTGATTCGAAGGAGTATTCATCATTCTTCCAATAGCAGCCAAAGTATCTCGTTTTCGATTCGGAACGAACAGCCAACCGTTTTCACCTTCCTTGATCAATGTGATGGAAGACTGGGCAAAAACACTTCCAAGAACGGGAAGACCTGAATGCAGCGCTTCGTTGACGACCATCCCCCATTCGTCCGCAAGCGTAGGAAAGACCAAAACGCCATGCTCCGCCCAGACCTTGGGCATGTCCGACGGATCGATGGGACCCAAGAATGCGATTTGGAAGTTGCTGGGACGTTCCAAGCTTGCGATTGCCTCATGTTGCGGGCCACGCCCTACCAGCGATAGATGCACCGACTCATCGGGATGTTGTTGGCACCAATGGCTTAATAGCCGAACGAAAAACAGTACATTCTTGCGTTCGGTCAATTGTCCAACGTGCAACAGCTTCCGTCGAGACGCTGGGCACCGTTCGGTGCTCCCGCGATGAATGCTGTTCGCATGAGCTGCGTAGGGACCTAGAAAAAGCTTTTCCTCTGGAACACCTGCGGATAACAGATAACGTTTGCAACTCGGACCGTTGTAGGTAACGATGTCCGAAGTTCGCAGAATCCACGGGCGAATCCTCCGACGTGAAGCTCCCCACGATCGTTCGGTGTGCTCGGAAGCATTCACCACCGTAACCAATCGAACTCGCGGGTGAAGTCGGCGATAGAACGCGCTGAGAAGTGACCGCGTTCCAAGCTCGTATGAGACGATCACCTTTGGACGCGAACGAGTGAGTTGAAAATAAGTATCCCATGGAACATGGACATAGAGAGGATCGCGAAACCCAGCGTCGTGGTTCCATGTGCGTTTGAGGGTGATCGTATTCTGTATAGAGACTTGCAAGTCGCCAAATTGAGCTGAGTAGTCGCGCTGCGGCTCCATCGCAACAGAGATGAGCACTCGCAGTCGCTTTACCTTGCGCTGTACCGACTCATACACCGGAAGTTGGTGTCGTGTGATGTAGTTGCTGATAAGAGCAACATCGATCGGAAGCTGCTGCACCATGGCTCCGGCTACATCTCTCATATCTTGAGACGGTTTCAAGATCGTCATCGCGTCGCAAACTCACGAGATCAAAAGGGATGATCGCTCCAAGCGAGGTCAGTGCCCGACACGTCCCAAGATGACGGCCGTTACTGTTCGAGTCAGAATCTGAATATCCAGCAGGAATGATCGTCGACGAAGGTAATTCAAGTCCATTCGCATCCAATCAGCAAACGGAACGTTTCGATCTTTCGAAGTTTGCCAAAAACATGTCAGCCCCGGCTTCGTATCTAATCTGCGGCGTTGCCAATTTTCACACTGTGCGTCTTCCACGCAAGGAAGTGGACGCGGACCGACGATGGCCATATCTCCACGAAGTATGTTCCAAAGTTGCGGAAGTTCGTCAAATCCCGTCGCTCGCAGAATGCGTCCGACCGCAGTTACTCGAGGGTCCTTGCGCATCTTAAATGCAGGACCGTCTCGCTCGTTTTTCTCAGCCAGGTGAGATTGTTGCTCCTCGGCGCCGACGACCATCGATCGAAGCTTGTACATGGTAAATGTCCGCCCGCGATAGCCGGTCCTTTCTTGGCGAAAAAAGACCGGGCCACGAGATGTCGCCAAAATCAATGCACTAAAGAAGGCAATAAGCGGAGCGGCCAGAACCAAGCCCACGGAAGAACCAACAAGGTCGATCGCCCGCTTCCATCCAGGGTAAGGGCTCGACGAGAATAGTGCGATCGCATCTTCGGGGACATCCCAACTCTTGCTGACCGACCGAACTCCCGATTGCTCCCTGATGCCTGGATTGCCCGAACTCGATTCCGATGAATTGTCCGACTCCGGATAGGACGTGATCTTCACAGTGAAATAGACTTCTTGTTCCGCAGCAAGTCGAGTCAGCGATGCCACCAACGTCTCGGATCCAACGCGATCCGTCACCGGAAGCATCAATGCAAGCTCTGACTCGCTCCAAACACATCGTTCATCGGTCAATCTCAACCGCCGATCGAGGATCCGAGCCATAATCCTCATTCCGAGTTGCAGATCGGTCTCATCCCCGTGCAAGCCCAACACGACGAACGTAAATGCCTGGCTACTTCGATCACAACGCGAGCGTTCCTTTCGAACAGCTCGTTCCATTTGCGATCTTGAAATGAATCCGAAATGCTCGAACGGAGTTTTAGGAGCCTGAGGCTTGTTGCTCAAAAACCAATTCATGGGATTACTTGGATGTCAATCACAGATGAAATACAAAGTGGTCGCTACACCGAATCAACTCGAGGCAAGTTCTCCTTGCATCGGAAGATCTGAACTTGTCTGTTCCACATTCCGTCCGATTCGATAGTCGACCACTGGTTGAGTAAAGCTAGCAAAGTAGGCCTGTTGATCACGCCAAATGGCGAAGACCAATCCCACGAACAGTGCCGCTGCAGATATGAGCCCAAGAAGCATTCCACGCTGCGGAGAGACTTTCTTGAGAACCAACGACGCGGGCTGAGCTACCGATAGGTCATTGATGAGGCTCTCGTCGAGCTGAGCTCGAACGCGGGCTTCCTCCATCTTTTTCGAAGTGGTCAGGTACTCGGTTCTCGCTAACTCTGTTAGCCTCTCTTGTTCGGCCAACCGAACCTCATCGGCATTCAACATCGTAAGCTTCTCTTCAACTTTGGCCATTTTCTGAAGCAAATCCGATCGCTTCGCTTCCAGGCTCTCTCTCCGAGCCAATGATTGAATCAGATCGCCTTCAATTTTTTGGTGCAATGGATTGATAGCGGTTTTCTTTTCGTCGATTCGCGAGACTTGGCTGTCAAAAATTTCCCGTGACATCGCTAACTTGTCGCGGACGGCAACCAAAATGGGATGATCGTCCTGATACTTGGAGCTCAATTCGCTTTCCTGCATTTCCAATGCATACAGCTGTTCTCGCATTTTTTCGGATGCGGCACTTGGCTTGTCCGTCTGCTCAATTCCGAGGTTCTGCGGGTGACTCGCAAGCTGAGATTCCAAGTGCGTTGCTTCTGCGTTGGCGGCTGTCAGCTGAGAGGTCGTCTCAATTAACTGCTTTTGAAGCTCGGAAAGTTCTTGTTGAATGAGCTCGCGTTTACTCTGAACACTCATCATCTTGAGGCTGTTCTTGAGATCTCGTAGCTGTTGTTCGCGGGCGAGTACCGTTTCGGATGCTTTCGCGACTTCCCGTTCGAAGAACTCTAATGAACCTGCGGTTCGATGAACCTCGACATAACGCTTGGTGAATTCACTCATTAGATTCTCAACGATGTCACGAGCAAGGTAAGGCGAATGAGCCTTCGATGTCATGGAGATCGTATTGGCTTCCTTGCTGACCGTTACAGTCAGAGACTTCCCAACATACTTCACTGCGTTCTCCAACTGCCGCAGTTCCTGAGCCTCGGCCGGATCGAGAACACCATCTTCCTCATCTTCGTTAGAAATCGGGAGGATCGCTTTGAATTCACTCATCAGCATGTCCAGGACGGATTCCTGCTCGTTGATTCGTTGGACCCCGACGTTCTTCGCAACTTGTTCAAGAACCTGTCGATTCATCAACATTTCCTTGATGGATTGAATTTCGGCTTGTCGCGTATCCATCAACGAAAAGGTCTGGCCAGTAGTCGAAGTTGGGTCGAGAGTCATCGTCGCTCGCCCTGCCTTTAAGTAAAATTGTCCTTCGCTGATGTAGGTGTTCCGCATCAGCCAGAGCGTTGTGGCACTGCCCCCTACCAAGAGCGAGGCAAGAACGAAAGCGGGGAACCACTGCCTGCGAACTGCACCAAGAATTTGGGGTACTGTGAGAAAATAGGACGGCTGGGTCATAGAGCATCCTCGAAGCGCACAATCCAAAAAGTTGGTTTAAGCTGAATGATGGGGTACGATATCAATGTCTCCATTCTAAATACCCGAAGCACGATAGCTAGGACTATGCTATTCTTCCCGCACGTTTTTGTTTGTGGGAAGGAGACATTGCAACCCGAAACTAGCGACATTTCCGGTTTTGCCGTCAACGAGGGCGAATCGAGAGTCGACCATTTTCCTACGAGACAGCTATGGATTCAAAGTTTTCAGCTTATCAGAAGAATGTCATCAAGCGATTTTACGAGAATCGGGAGAACATTGCCCTTCAACGCGCAATGGAGTTGGTTACGGAGTTGTACTTGGCGGAAGGGAAGAAACGTTTACGTCTGTGGGACAATTTGTCTAAAAATCTCGCCCTTTTGGGAGTGCAAGAATCTGTGATCGCGCACTTGCTGGAACAAGACAAGCCAGAATTGGTTGCGGAGATTTTGTCATCGCTTCAATGACGATTCAGATCGATTGGCGTATAAATCCGCTTCGTGGTTTGCTGTTTTCCAGTTTCGACCCGCGAAAGTGATGGCGAATGGGTATCGATTTCCGAGCCGTAGAACTTCCGTCATTGCTGACTTAAGCCAGTTCTTTGCTAGGTCGTCGTCAGCGCCGTTGCCTGAATCTTCGCAATCTTGCGGCGGAAAAATTGGCTTCCCGACTCGGATGGTGACTCGGGCGAACTGCAAAAACGGGCTCCAGACCTCTTCTCCGTTCGGGGCACCTTCGATCCAGATCGGGATAAGGGGCACCTTTGCT
>JBBIUE010000012.1:54883-60099 GCA_037440405.1 Pirellula sp.
AATAAGTGCGGCACCCGCCCGAATCGGAAGGAGAGGAGTCGTCAATCGATTCAGCCTCCCCTCTGGGAACATGCCGACCAGCCGCCCTTCCTCGCAAAAGCGAATTGCTGTTTTGATGGCCTTCGAGTCGACGCCTCCTCGATTCGAAGGAATCACTTTCAACACCCTTAGAATGGGTCCAAAAATAAAATGATGACAGTATTCGCTGGCAACCATCCAATGAACTCGACGACCGGCGGCCAGTTGCACAAAGCAGGGATCAACGCTGCAACGATGATTGGCAACGAGCACGCCACCCTGTCTCAGGCCACCAAGCCCATCCGCTCCGCCAACGACGGAGACTCTCCAAAACATTCTGCATACGGAATACGCAAAGCTGTACAGTGCAAACTCCCATGTCGAGTAGTGTCCACGCTTGCGATGAGCCAGCAGCCAGGCAATCACTGGAGCAGCCCCAACGGTCGATAAGAAAGCTATTGCGCACACTTGCTGATTTCCCATGAAAATGGTCTTTTGTTTTGTGGAGTTGATCGGATGGTGATAACGGATTGCGTTCGCGCAGCCTCAGATTACGCGATGGACAGATGAATCCTACTGCAAATTTCGACCTGGGCGGAATGGGCATCAACTTTGTTGCATGAGTTTCAGTTTTGCAATGCGCTCGTGCCAGGTCGACTCCGAAGATGCATTCTCTGCCAGTAGTTCGCAATAGCGGATGGCAGAGTCGATGAGATTCGATTCCTCGGCTAGATCAGCGGCGAGTTCAAGCGCTCGTTGCCTCAGTTCGGGGCTCGGAGGAGGAGCACGGAAGAGCGCCGCGCAGCGATAGGCCGCAAGTGCTTCCAAAACGAATCCTTGTTGTTGATAGGCCATCCCCAATTGCAAACTGGCTCGACTCCGAAGTTCAGGATGTTCCTGCGCTCTTCGAAGACATCGCACCGAGTCCTCCATGCGACCCAACTGCCTTAATGCAATTGCCCAAGGGATGAGCAGATCGATCTGATCGGGATGCCGACCGAAGCGTGCTTCACAGACGGCAATTCGCGCGTTCGAAAGATCCATTTCGGCTCGATCAAGATTCGCTCGATTTTCTTCGCTCGGATAGCGGTTCGCTTCTCGCTTGGCTCGCACCCATTCCTCGTTGGCACACTGAATGGAAATCTCTTCAAGAAAAAAAACCAAATCCTCATTGCCGGGGTTATGTACAATTCCCTGATGGAGAACTCTACGGACATCCTTCCAACGGCCCTGCGCTTTGTAAAATTCAGCCAGTTCCAAGTACGGAGCGGGATGCGCAGGAGCATGGAGGATGTCTTGTTCGAGCTGTTGATGGCGTTCCAGAGAAATGCGTTTGCCCGGAAGCGAATCCTCGGAGACCGATTTAAATGGGTCCTGCGCGTCCGCAGTTGGGCGAACCAACAGTTCATCCACGTCCAGGAAGCGTGACAGCAATTGCTGTCCGCGCTCCGCAGAGCTTGAAGCAACTGGTCGAGAATCTGCTTTCATTCGAAAATTGTCCAGGAATCCACCGTTCCGTCCGATAGGCCGAACCATCCACAATCTCACGACATTATATCGCGATTACTGGCAAGCGTTCGAAGTACCGGCAAAGTCAAGGCCAACTCCATCGTCTCACGAAAATGAGAACACCCACATGCGGTTGTAGCCGGATATTTCTTCACGAATTGCAAGTTAGCGGTGTTAATCGACCATCAGTGCATTTGTGGACAGAGGAATCATCGCCAATCGATAAGATTATTGTTTTCCGAATGCACTCCAGTTACAACCCTCGACGTCCGATTTCCAGCCATTTCTGCGTTAGCGGGAAGATTTCTACGTCGTGACTTGGGTGGTTTCGCAGTAGCAGCTTTGACAGAGACGAAATGGTCTGATCTCGGTCGATTCGAGACGCCTTGAAACGAGCTTGCCACGATTGCGACCATTTTCTGCGATTCTGCCAAGACGTTACCACATGCGCGATACTGTTTAGCCTTTGTTTTTGTCCGTAGAAAGAAAGATCAGGAACTTTGGAGGCACGTTCGAACACCAGCAAACTTGGAGTACCCGAGAGTTCCAGCCGCCTTTTTCGATTGCCTACTAGACCCCAACCTCGTTGAAGTTGTACCATTTAGTACTCCACTGCATTGGTCCCGCCAGCGGTTCGTGCCGCTTCTCGCAGTTTCATTTTCCCGCCGATTGGAACCTCAACATGATGAAGCCAACTTTTTCACTCCTCTCCGCATCGATAATTCTTGGTTCAATCTTCTGCAACCTCACATTCTGCCCGTCAAGAAATCTTGCGGACGATTTGATGGTCGACGCATGCCCGGAAGGATTTCGAAAGTTGTTTGATGGGCAAACGATGGATGGTTGGCATGGGCGGCCCCATTTTGATCCGAGAGAGTGGTTGAGCGTATCTCCAGAGCAGCGCGATCAATGGAATCGGGAAGCCCGACAGCATTGGTCGATTGAAAGCGACGAACTGGTTAATGACGGCGATGGCCCCTACCTAACCACGGACGAGGAATTTGGCGATTTCGAGCTCTTGATTCAATACAGAACGGTTCCCAAAGCTGATAGCGGAATCTACCTGCGAGGCAATCCTCAAGTTCAGATTTGGGATTCGACAGAGGAATCGAAATTCAGCATCGGGGCTGATAAAGGAAGTGGCGGGTTATGGAATAACAGTCCAGGAGCAGCGGGCAAGGATCCTTCCGTTCTCGCGGACCGTCCCTTCGGAGAGTGGAATCAATTCCGCATTCGTTTGGTCGGCGAGCGTTGCAGCGTTTGGTTGAACGGCGAGCATGTGGTCGATCATGCTCGCATGGAGAATTTTTGGGATCGCTCGGCTCCGCTTTTTGCTCGCGGGCCAATCCAACTGCAGACGCATGGTGGCGAGATACGCTGGCGTCATATTTTTATTCGTGAAATCGGTTCGGAAGAAGCGAATCGCATTCTTGCGGAAGGTGAGAATCCCGAAGGATTTGTATCGATCTTTGACGGCGAAACATTGGCGGGTTGGACTGGAGCCGCTGAGAACTATGAAGTGGTCGATGGTGCAATTCAATGCAAGACAGGGACTGGGGGCGTTCTGTTTACGGAGAGAACCTTCGCCAATTTTCGAGTCCAACTTGAGTTTCAGTTACCGCCCGGTGGCAACAACGGTTTGGCGATTCGCTATCCCGGCCATGGTGATGCAGCATATTCGGGAATGTGCGAATTGCAAGTACTCGACAATGATGCAGACAAGTATAAAAATCTCGATCCTCGCCAGTATCATGGAAGTGCCTATGGAATGGTCCCGGCGGCCTGCGGATTCTTGCGTCCAGCAGGCGAATGGAACTTTCAGGTCGTTACGGTTGACGGTAGCAAGATTTTGGTTGAATTGAACGGCACACAGATTCTCGATTGTGATCTTGGAGCGGTTACCGAGTTTATGGCAAACTCGCCGCATCCAGGCAAAGACTTCACCGAAGGTCATTTTGGGTTCGCCGGCCATGGCGACCCGGTCCGATTTCGCTCGATGAAAATAAAGGAATTGCCCTGATATGTTTTGGGGACTGGCCCTTCTTGCCGTTGCTGCTTGGGATGCGCCAGTAGATACGGTTGTCGTCTGCCCTGTAGCATGGCGCCCCGCTATGCAGCCCTGGGTCGAATGGCGCGAATCCCAAGGACATCGAATCGAATTCATCGACCGTGATCCAAATCCTTACGTGATCCGCGATCGGATTCGAAACGTCGCGGAGCGTCACGACCAAACTCTACGATTTGTTGTTCTGGTCGGCGATGCTCCCAAGGTCAATGCACCATCCGATGACGGAGTTAGTCTCCCTCCGTTCTACACGAATGCAAAGGCAGTTCACCTATTTGGCGGCGATCGGACCACTTCCACCGATTTCTTTTTCGGCGAATTCAATGACGATTTAGAAGTTGACCTTGCCGTCGGACGCATCCCAGTTCGATCCTCTGAGGAACTGTCCGCGTTCCTGAGTAAAGTGCTGGATTACGAGCGGTCGACGGACTTTGGTGAATGGAGGCGAACGATCGACGTCACCGCGGGTGTTGGTGGATTTGGGCTACTCGCAGATACGGCAATTGAGTTGGCAACGCGGCGACTGTTGTGCGAAGGAATTCCTGAGCACTTCCACTTGAGGATGACGCAAGCGAGTCCCCTCAGCTTATTCTGCCCTCCCCCGCGAGACTTTGGGAAGCAAGTTCTAAACAATTTGAACGAGGGATCGTTGTTTTGGGTTTATATCGGTCACGGTCATGTTCGCACGCTCGACCGCTTGCGGATCGAAGATCGAACTTTTCGAATCCTCGATGAAGGATCACTGCCAGAAGTGAACGTTCAGTGCGGTCCGCCCATTGCGGTCTTTTTGGCGTGCTATACGGGAGCCTTCGATGCAGACGTCGACTGCCTTGCCGAACAGTTAGTCCGGCTTCCGAATGGCCCGGTCGCAACCCTGGCTGGTTCGCGTGTGACGATGCCCTACGGCATGAGTGTCCTTGCCGCCCATATGTTGGACGCGTGCTTCCTCGAACGCGAAGCAACCATCGGCGAAATTCTCATGCGAGGTAAGCAGCGCAGTATGCTGCAGACACCACCCGATGATGATCCTCTATCGCGCCAAAACATACTCGATGCCATTGCCGAAACGCTCAGTCCGCCTGGGCATTCCTTGGCTGCGGAACGCGAGGATCATCTCTACCTCATCAATCTGCTGGGTGATCCCATGATGCGGATTCCCCACCCCAAAGAAATGTCCCTGGATGTGCCAACCAAGGCAAAAGCCGGTGAAACAATCGTTGTTCGCGGAGAGGTCCCTGAGTCGGGACGCCTCCGAATCGAGCTGGTATTAAGCCGCGATCGCGATCCGCCTCAACTCAGTAAGCGACCCTTCTATCTGGACCAGGACGAAATCCATGAAGAAATGATTCGTACGTATCAAGCAGCGAACCTACGGACGATCTTTGAAGTCGAACGGGATGTAGGATCTGGACAGTTCGAAGTCGAGCTTACGTTGCCAGAAGATGCATTCGGCAAGCACTTCATTCGATGCTTTCTATGCGGGAAGCAGTGTTGGTCGGCCCATTCAAAACCGATTCAAGCTCGTCGATTGCGAGCGGTGAACGTAGTTCGATGATGTTGGTCGAGGTTGAACTGACATGATACAATCTCGGTGATGAAGAATGCCCCATCAGCCCAGCGGCAC
>JBBIUE010000012.1:60109-61361 GCA_037440405.1 Pirellula sp.
GCACGCGTTCGCCGAGATTCGGTTCTCCATGGATGGACGGCGTACATATTTGCCCAAAATGCTGATCCTCTCGTCCTCAGGAGATTCGAAACGCTTGGCTTGCTTGTCCTTGACATGAAGCTAATGCTCAATCGAAACCTTGTCGTGCTGGTGTTGATGATCGGCGTGAGCGTGCTCCGGCTCTAAATAACCAATCAGTGCGGATAGCAGAATTCCCGCCAGCAGTGCCACCGTCAATTGTTTGCGGTTGTGAGAATGGAACTCCATTTCCGGCAGCAAATCCGACAACGAAATACACAGGAACACGCCAGCGGAAAATGCCAAACCTAACCCGGCCAAGATGATCGAAGCATCTCCGCCTCCAATCAAGCCAAGCACAACGATCCCAGCGCCCATCGGAATCATCATTGCGAATCCGATATTGACGACGAAGATCTTCAAGTTGGACTTTCCCTCAACACGCATCAAACTGGTAATGGAAATCGCGTCCAAGGGTTTGTGTAGCAGAATCGCTAAGAATACGCCTATACCCCAAAGTGCAAAACCTTCGCTTCGATGCGAATCGGCTGCCACAGCAGCCGCCAGTGCAACTCCGTCCATCAGCGTGTGGACTCCAAGCCCGACGAGAACCCCAATCCAGCGTCGTCTGTCATTTTGGTTCGACGTGTGAGGGTGGTGAGTGTGGTGATGTCGATGATGTCGTGATTGTTGATCGCCATGATGGTTCGAGCTAAGAACATCGACGGCAGGATTGCTGAGATGAGCATGTGCTTCACAATGATGTTCTTGAACATCTGGCCCGAAATCAGCGGGGCCGTGTTGGTGGAAATGAAAGGCACGAAGCAAGAAGAACATGACCAGCATCCCCGCCATCACGGCGGACGTCACCCAATTCACACGCTCCATTCCCAATTCAGCGATGGCGTGCGGAAGCAAATGAAAGACTGCAATGCCAAGCATCAGCCCACCAACGAAACTGATGATGAGCTGCATCCGCGTGTGGGTCAATGCAATCCGTGTAGGAATCCAGCCACCGAGGCTGGAGGCTAACACGATCATGGCGCAATAGGCAAACAACAGCCACAACGTTGAGGGATCGAAAGACAATCAAACACCTGCGACTCGATGCCATGAAAACGAAGGATTTTACAGTAGAGGGCGATTCTTGTTAATATTAGCAGGGCTCGTTCATCGCATCCCCATGGGATTGTAAGCTGTAACTGCTGCGGTTTCGAACGATGCTTTTGCGCTC
>JBBIUE010000012.1:61371-81586 GCA_037440405.1 Pirellula sp.
AAAGTTCCTATACCGACGATGCTTCTTTGCTTTTGTATTCTTGTCTGGCGTGCTGCATTCTCGTCTATTCGAGTCACATCTTTCCGCGCAGGAATCGCCCAGCCCAGAAAGCCTGATTCGTTTGCTTTACGAGAAGCACGAATACAAGATTCCGATGCGGGACGGGATACATCTCCACACGGTAGTTTACTCGCCCCGCGACACATCGAAAGCGTATCCCATTCTGATGAAGCGAACGCCTTATTCGTCCGGGCCTTATGGCGAGGAGCAATTTCCTTCGTCGTTAGGGCCCAGCGAACACTTTGTTAAGGCTGGTTACATCCTCGTCAATCAGGACGTTCGCGGTCGCTTTATGTCCGAAGGCGAATTCGTCCAAGTTACTCCGCACATTCCAAACAAGCGAAAACCATCCGACGTCGACGAGAGTTCCGACACCTATGACACGATCGAGTGGCTACTTAACCATATACCGAATCACAATGGCCGCGTGGGCATGTATGGTATTTCCTATCCGGGATTTTATTGTTCCGTGGGCATGATCGATGCCCATCCGGCGCTCAAGGCGGTGTCACCGCAGGCTCCGGTCGGCGATTGGTACTTCGATGATTTTCTCCACAACGGAGCATTCTTTCTAGCGCATGCTTATCGCTGGCTCAGCAATAACGACCACATTCGATCGGGTCCAAGTGCTCAGCCTTCCACTCCTGCACAGCTACCTTCCTTGGACGGTTACAACCTCTTTCTCAAAGCAGGGACAATCGAGGATATCAATCGCCAATACTTGCAAGGGAAAGTTCCCTTCTGGACCGAAATGATGAACCATCCGAATCGTGATGAGTTCTGGGAAAAGCGAAATCCTCTCCCACATTTGAAGCGAGTTGCTCCGGCCGTCATGGTGGTCACCGGTTGGTATGACGCGGAGGACTTGTATGGATCATTCAAGACCTATCATGCCATCGAACAGCAAAACCCGGAGGTCAATAATGTACTTGTTGTAGGGCCATGGATTCATGGCGGTTGGGCGCGAGGTGACGGTGATCGCCTCAGCGATATTCGCTTTGGATCGAAAACGGCGGCCTTCTATCGAGCCGAGATTGAGCTTCCGTTCTTCGAGAAATTCTTGAAGGATGTGGAGCATCCAAGTTTGGCCGAAGCCACGGTGTTCGAAACAGGAGCGAATCGGTGGCGAGTCTTCGATCACTGGCCACCCAAATCGGCGACTAGCAAGAACTTGTATCTTCGGGAAGGTAACCAACTCCGATGGCAAGCTGCCGATCAACTTCGGGATCAAGGCTACGATGAATATCTCAGCGATCCCCAAAAACCGGTCCCGTATACACCAGTAATCACGCCCAGGATGACCGTCGAGTACATGATCGAAGATCAGAGGCACGCCGCACGACGGCCAGATGTGCTGGTCTATGAAACGGAAGTCCTTGACCAAGACGTTACCATCGCCGGTCCCATCAAGGTCGATTTGTGGGTGACAACGACTGGAACCGATGCGGACTTCATTGTCAAACTGATCGACAACTTCCCGGATGGAACAGACGCAGAAGCTCTTCCGAATTACCAAATGATGGTGCGAAGCGAAGTCATGCGCGCACGGTTCCGCGACTCGTTTGCCGAACCCAAGCCGATGATTCCGGGTCAACCAACCCGCATTCAGTTCGAACTTCAAGACGTTTTGCACTGCTTCCAGAAAGGTCATCGGATCATGATTCATGTCCAAAGCACTTGGTTCCCGCTGGTCGATCGTAATCCGCAGAAGTTCGTCCCGAACATTTATTTTGCGAAACCCGACGATTTTCAGAAGGCGATGCAACGAATTCTACGATCCCTAGAACACGCTTCGTCGATCCACGTAAACGTGCTCGAATAGACCTTGGATGTTGCGATTTCGCATCATCGTTGCGAATGAGCATCCGATTCGAGTACCTCCGTCACGAACTGGATTTCCGACGATCCTTTGCAGAAACGCAAGAATTTCCTTCAATTGCAGCGATGTGGACCGTATTCCACCAGCTCCGCGCACTCGTCGGCCTCCAGCTTGCTTTTGGATCATGTAAACAACTAGACCAAGGCACCCAGGAGCATAGCTGTCATGATTCGCCGATTCGTACTCGCCGTCGTCGCCGCCTGCATCGGTCATCTACAGATTGGATGGGCTGGAGAGCTCGTACGAGTGACCATGTTGGATGGCCGTATTGTTTACGGAAACATCGATGCTCGCTCGAACGAACAGTTCCTTTGGGTCGGACTCAGGTCCAATCGGATCGAATTTGCTTCCAAGCACGCATGGGATAGTGTGGCAGAAATGGAATCCGAGGGGAGAAGAGTGAGCCGCGCTGAGTTGCTTCAATCGTTAGCTGCATCCCCAAAGCAAGTTGCTTTCGATCCGAGCCCCTGGGATGAACTTGAATCGAATACAGAAACGGTCATAGCTACATCCAGCCATCCTTCTCCGGCCTCAACCTCAAACTCGCTCGACGGCGTTGATCTGGTACCGCGTTCGCTGATCGTGCGAGCAGTGCTTGGAAATTGGGACGCTGACCCGAGGCCTGATGGATTGGTAGTCGAATTGGTTGCCTTGAATCGCATTGGTCGTCCCGTCCCATTCCAAGGACACGTTGACCTGCGATTGGTAGTTGCTTTCGATGATCTTGGAAGCGGCATCCGCAATGCCATTCCACCGCAGTTCCGAGTTGTCGAACATCGGAGCGTTCAAGTGAGCGGCGCAGAAATAAGTTCCAGCGGCACGGCGATCGTTCGGCTTCCCTTTCGCCAAGAGACTTGGATTACGGATGTGGGAATCGCGCCCATTGGTCTCGTGCATGCTCGATTGAGCATTCCCAGCGTCGGTGTCTTCGAAGCCACCGACGACACGGTGATTCTCAAGGATTGCAATCCTCTGCGCGACCAAATGCACTACTATCTCGGCAATCGCTACTTGCCCGCTGAACGAAGCGGGTATTGAACGATTCTTGCAGAGGCTACTGCACGCGTTTGGCGACGAACTCTTCCGTCGCGATATCGCCAACTTTTCGAGTGAACTTGATCTCGTCGCCGAGGACTTTGCCGGAATAAGTGATGGTTAATTCGAACTCGCCGAACTTCAGTTGTTCCTCGAAAGTTACCGCGTCATCTTCCTGTTTGAAGTTGGTGAGCTTGCTGGAAAAATTGTTGCCGTTGATTTGCATCGCGGCTGCGCCAGACAGCTTGCCGTCATCGCTTTCAAACGTGTAAACGTAGTCTTGCATTCCGATCTGGGTATCGATGGTGGCCGTCCACTTTCCGGCAAGCGAGACTGAGGCCGTCATCGGACTTTTCGTATCCGCCTTAGCAGTGACCGCGAACGGATCGTCCTGAAAGACACATTGTGCAAACCAGTAAAGGCTGCTGCTCCAGTGCGATGGGTCGTGCCCATGGCCATCGACATGCCAGACATGCTTGATGTCATTCTTTTTGAGGAACTGATGGACGTTCTGGCTGATGCGGATCAAGCCATCCTTGTTCCCGCAGGAAATCCAAAGCAACTTGAGTTTGTTCTTGGCATCCTCCACGTTCGGGATCAACTCTTCGGCTGGCTTGGTGTTCGGTGCGGCAGAGAATGGGCCGACCCAAGCAAACGTATCGAGATTACCGAGTCCGAAATTGAACGATTGGCCGCCACCCATCGACAACCCGGCAATCGCACGGGCCTCCCGGCGGCTATCTACAGAGTACTTCGCTTCGATGAATGGAATCACGTCATCCAAAAGGTCTCGCTCAAAGGTAGCAAATGCAGGAGCCGATTGGAACACATTCCCTTCGGCCCGATCGTTCTTCTGAGCTCGGCCGTTCGGCAGAACGACGATCATCGGAACCGCTTTGTTTTGATGAATCAGGTTATCCAAAATCAAATGCGGTGAAGAAAAGCGAACCCATTCTGTTTCGTCTCCGCCGATGCCATGCAGCAGATAGAGCACGGGATACTTTTTATCGGAACTGTAACCTGGCGGAGTGTAAACCTGCATTTTTCGTGTGGTTCCGACCGTCTTGGATTCATACTCCACCATCACGAGCTTTCCATGCGGAACATCCGCATTGTTCTCCTTAAACCCATCCGGTGGCGCTGGATAGGCCGCAACGTCATCGGGACCGAGTTCTATCGGAGCGTTGAAGCCTCCGCGCCCTCCCGGTCGCGGAGCATTCGATGGCGGTTGCTCGGCCGCATTGCCAGCGGGAGAAGCTCCCGGAGTAGCATCTTGCGCAAAAGCCGTAGGTATCCAATACGAACCTATCGTGAGAATGGAAAGCAAGACCAATACTCGCATGACTGTGACCCTTTTCGAAAAGACAGGATTGAACATGAAACCAAAAGGAAAAGATGACTTGAGCATACTAATGAGCGTCTGCCGATTCGACGGACACCGCGAACACAAGTGGCATCGACATGTTCTGTCCTTTGACGAGCTCAATGCTCTTTAAGTCCTTGCTGTGATCGATGTCGATTTTCAGATATCGCACTTGCTTGCCATTCGCTTCAAATGCAAATTTGGACTCGGGAACTTCGTGTTTGCCCTGGTAATTGGCGATGTGCTTGCCGTTGATCAGTGGATATTCCGTCGTGGAATCGTCCGAATAGGTACATCGCACAACGAGCGTTATCGATTCCTCTCGATTGTTCGGAAATGCACCAGTAGCGACGCCGCCTAGGATATGAATCGACGCAATTTTGCCATTGCACGGAAGCGAAACCGAAGTTGGCAAGGTCGTTTGGAATGCGGGTTGATTTCCCCCCTGCGGTCCACGAGGGAACGGACGTTGCAGCCCGATGATGTTGGTTACTCTGCCGTCCTGCGGATCATCGATGACAAAGGGAATGCCTTCGACCTCCACTTTGCCATAGGTGGGAAGGGTAAACTTGTCGGCATTTCCACCGCGAAAGCTTGGCAACTCCTTTCCTGTACTCAGCGTAGCCACTCCCGAAAAGGATAGTGGCGTGTAACGATCTCGGTGGCCAAGAAAGGCGAGCAAATCTGCCATTTCCTGCCTGGTCATCAAACCTTCAAAGCCTTCTGGCATCAGGGACTTTGCCGAGGACTTCATCATCTCAATATCCTCTCGCAAGATGGTTTCTTCCTTGCCCTGAGAATTGATCAACCGAAGTGCATTGGATGATTCCCCAGCCAACATGCCCGTGAGGGATTCCCCATCCACCGTCAGTATCTGATACGTTCGGAAGTTGTTCTCAACGCTTCGTGAAGGATCGAGAATGTGAACAAGCGTTTCTTCGCGTGGATGAACGGCCATTCCAGATAGATTGGGACCAATGGCGACCCCGACATCGCCATGCTGGTGACATTGGGCACAATGTTTCTGATACATGGCCATTCCGTTCATTCGATCGCCCGGCATCCGAGTGACTGGCATCCAATCCTCTACCAGCGCTTGGCGATCGGTGCTAACCATCGCCCCCCCTTGTTTCATGAGTTCGGAGGCTCGCTTTGCAATCGTCACGTCTGGGTGATTGATGATCGCTTGTCGTTGATCCAAGAAGAGGTCGGTAAATCGGACACTTCCTCTTTCCATGGCTTCGAGTAGCTCGACCGTAGTCGATGCTCGTGACAACAACAGGGTGAGCACATCCGAGGACAATTGGGGCCCAAGTGAATTGCGAATCTGAAGTAGAGCCGCAGTTAGCCCCTCGACTCGAGCATTCCGGAGCGAAGCGAGCGCACGGTTTCCGACGGCGGTGGGAAGTTGAGGCGTGAAAAGGGCCTCGACCGCGTCGAGAATCGTACTGCTGGCAGGAGCAATCTTGATGGCCTGATCCCACGCATTCACCCGAACCTCGTCACTCGAACTCGCGTCCAGGGCGACTTCAAATAGCTTCGACTGAATATTGTCGATGGTCTGCTGCAAGTCGGTAATCGACCACCGTTCCGCTACCGAAAGCAGGGCAGCCTTGCTTTCGATCGAGACACCTTCCGCCAGGAATCGTTCCTCGATCAACTGTTGATCATCGGCGGATAATTCCAAAATGAAATCTCTCGGCCATCCTTTGGCAAGTCCTTCCCAGATGGGGACGAGCAGCGGCGAGTTCGGATTCATGCTCAGAAGTCGAGAGACCTCGTCAGAGGTTGGTCGTTGTCTGGCAACGTGCTCGGCAAGGACGGCAATGCGTTCCACCGTGAACCTATTCACATCGTTTAAGGCAGCCGAGTGGGTTAAGGCAGTTAAGACATCGACGGGACGCTTTGATGCGGCCGACGTCCAAGCGTCGAGTAGAATGTCGTCGCTGGCGGTGGACGATCCTCCGACGATCTTAGCCAACGTATCGCCGGAAACACCTACTTGGTCGTCGTCACTCGCAGCCCTAAGCAAAAAAGCGAGCCGCACGCGAGGATCGACGTCCTCGTGGAGTCCCGCTTCAGCACCTTTTCGGAAAACCGTAGCGTTCGAATACTCGATGGCGGCCGCACGCACGGGGCTGGAAGGATGCTGCAGCCCCTTCAAGCACGCGGCCTCGAGCGCGCTTCGAATGTCGGCTCGGCCACTTGAAGCGAGGCCGCCAAGTGTCCAGATGGCGTGCATCGCCGCCGGAGACAAGCCGATCTCGTCCATGGATTCATCTTCCACCAGCCGAACGAGAGCATCGAGAATGGCCGGTTCCTGGACGCCACGTTCGACCAGCAAACGCTGCGCGGTTCGCCGCCAGAAAAAATTCTTGTCGCGAAGTGCGGCCACCAATTGCTCATCGCTTGCGTTTCCTAAATTCATCGAGCTCGATGGTGTTCGTTCGTTATCGTTCGAAGTAAAGATCAAGCGATAGACACGCGCAAATCGTTTGTCCCGAAGATCGCTTTCATAGGCCGCTCCTTTGCCCGTCTGAAATCCTTGTGGGGTCGGATTGTGCTGCACAATGTAGTTGTACCAATCCAGAACCCATACGTTTCCGTCAGGACCGACTTCCGACATGATGGGAGCTGACCAGTCGTCAATGGAAGCAACGACGTTGAATAAATTGTTGCTCTTGTATCCAGCACCGCTCTTCTCCAGCACGAATGCTCCAACAAGATGGCCTGTCGGTTCACAGACCATGGCGATTCGATTCCACCACGGCTCCGGGTAATTGCGAGCCGTATAGATCGCATGTCCCGCCGCCGCCGTGTAACCGCCGTGCCAATCTACTTGTCGAATCTGATTGTCGATCGCATTGAATCGATGTGTCGGCGAAATTTTTTCGAGCGTCTTGGGAGCCCATCCGGCAACTTGATCATAGTACCGATTGGGGATGGGAGAATGAACGCTCGGACAACCATTCGCGGTCGAACCAAAGACATATCCCTCCTCGCTAAATCCAAGTCCCCACGTATTGTTATTCGTCGCCCGAATTAATTCGAGATCGTCAACGCGGATCGTATGCGCATCGAATTTGTCGGATGGAGAAGTCGATACCTTTAGAGTAGAGGGATCAATAGCAAACGCGGGTGCCGTCTCGTCTGATGTTCCGGCCCGAACCTTGAATCTCCAGAACCCTTGACGAAATCGCATGGTCGGCTTGCCATTGATGATTGGTTCGGAGTTATTGTAACCCTGCATAGCCCAAATCCAATTGTCGGGACCATATTGGAAGTTACTGACCCCACCGTGCGTGTCGCCCATCGCCCAACCGGTAATCAACACTTGCCGAAAGTCCGCAATATCATCGCCGTCGATGTCCTTCAAGTAGACCGTAGACGTTCCATCTTGAACGATCACGCCACCTCGATAACAAACCAACGTTGAAGGGATGCTCAAGTTCTCAGCAAAAATCGTGAACTTGTCAGCCTGCCCGTCGTTGTTTGTATCTTCGCAAATCTTGATACGGTCACGCCCCCGTCCAGGCGATTGAAGCTCGTTTGGATAATCAATCGTTTCACAGACGAAAAGTCGTCCGCGCTCGTCCCAGTTCATGGCGATCGGTTTTCCTTTCAGTCCCGCGATCGTCTCATTTTCACGCATCGATTCAGGCCAGAATGCATTGGATTCCTTCGCCCAAAGCGACAATGAAAAACCGCTCGGCACCGAGTAGGATTCAAGTGATTTCTCTGCGGGAAGCGGCTTCTGCATCAAGGTCAATGGTTCCCCCTGAGTCCCCCACTGCTGCCCAGGCGTGTAATTGGGTATCTTTGCTCCTACGTCGATAAATTCAAAATCATTAGATCCCAATGAGGGACTGGCCATCTTCGGAACGGTGAATGGGCGATTAGCCTTCGTGACAGCGCGGTCATTGCTGTCAGACGTTGTTGAGAGGTCTTCTGCATACGCGTTCCAGCTCGACAAACACACGAACACGGTCGTCAGACATACCATCAAGCAAGACAATGGATTGCTCATCGCAAATGCCCTTTCCCGTAATGCCGAGTTCCCGCCCTTCATCGACCACAACACCAAGGCCGCCATGGAACGCATCGCTGCCCACAACTTCTTAACGCAACTTAACGCAACTCGATACGTCAACGATGGACAAAGGGATGGCAATGAAACCGTTGCAACGCCAATATGGCGGATACTGAGTCGCAAGCGTGGACGCGCGTTTTCCGGCGATCGGCACGAACGCAATAGGACAGAGACGGCACGAAAACTACGGTTATCAAGTCGATTCATTGACAAACTCATTGGTGCAGGAAAAGTGGTCGAGGTTGAAGGACGGAACTGCTCTGTAGTAAACAACGTTTCTATTTTGAAAAACTATGGGACGGGACATCCATGAGATTTAGCTTTGCGCAACTTCGACGACGGATCATCGAGCGACTCAGCAACTGAACTGAGAAGTTGAACGAGCGTCTGGCCTTCTTGCGGAGAGAGGTGGGCAACCATTCTTGCCCGAATCTGCTCACCCGCGTTCCACAGCTTTTGGAAAGTTCGCTTTCCCTTGGCCGTCAACGATACGGCTTTAGCACGTGAGTCGTTCGGGTTCGCCGCCCTAGAGACAAGCCCATGCTCTTCCAACAAGACGAGCATGGCTCGTACGGTACTAGGGTCCGAAGGCATTCGATCGGCAAGCTCGCGCTGTGTCATCACATGGTTCGGATGCAGGGTAGCAAGCAATACAAATTGGTCAGCGGTCACTCCGAGCTTCGCTAGGGCTGCATCGGTTTGACGATGCAAAGCGAAATAGGCACTGCGGAGCAGCCTCGGCAATCGTTCTTGAACAACCATCGATAAGTCTCAATATCCAAATTTCGTGCGTATACGCACAATGAGTGAATTTAGCGGAAAATGACCCGCCATGCAATCAACACGAGTCCAAATCCAGAAGGATTTGCGATAATCCGCTTAACGAAGCCAACAGCCGTGTGGGGATACAATCGAAGTGACTAAAGACGACATACTCGTCCACAAGCTGGGCCCCAATCATCTTTTAACCACCGCTTTTCCAAAGCAATTTCTGGCGTCTGACAACATTGATGGCAAACAACGATTCCGTTCGCCCAAAATTTGCGTCGTCCCGTGTTTGGTTAGTAAACATCAGCACGACGATTGAAAACGCAGTTGCCATGGGCATCACGTCGTTCTTCCTTATCCAAGCATAGGCTCGATGGAAGAAAACTCGAAGAGCTCGAACCCCTCACGAAACATTGGGGTTCCATGAGGTTTTAACGGCATCGTGATCCAAACAATAGTGGTCATTGAGTGAACGCCAAAATCCGAAACGGACTCGGGCAACGAAGAATGCGTTTCAAGAAGCGTATCGATGAGAAGCAATTGCCACGTTCGCCCGCTTTCTGCACACCCCAAGCGGATCATCGGTTTTGCGAAACGCCAGCAGGCAAAACGCTTGCGAGCGGACAAAACAATTGCGCAGCATTGAAACGGGATACTTCACCCCATGAGACTCTCTCGCGAAGTTCACATTCCGGGCAGGCGGTGGGTGCGCTGGGCTAGTTGATCGCGGATGAGGAGGGCGCGTTCGGCTGCGGCGTCAGCCGATTCATCTAAGCAGGTGAGGTGCCCCATCTTTCTACCAGGGCGGGGATCGGATTTGCCATACAAGTGCAAGAACGTTTCGGACTGTTTCATGGCCAAGTGGAACTTGGGAGCTCCGCAATTCCAAACTTCTCCAAGTAGATTCGCCATAGCTGCTGGACGCTTTATATCCGTCTTACCCATCGGGAGATTGCAGACCGCCCGAAGCTGCTGTTCAAACTGACTTGTCTGGTTCGACTCGATCGTCAAGTGTCCCGAATTGTGCGGTCGAGGGGCAAGCTCGTTGATCAGCAAGCTTCCGTCATCGACAACAAAGAACTCAATGCAGAGCAGGCCACAACAATCAAGGGCGTCGACGACACCCCGTCCGATTTCCTCTGCCGCATCACAAAGACACTTGTCTTGTTCCGACAGGAGAGGCGACTTGGAAAGGTCGAGGATATGGTTTGAATGTTCGTTCTGAACAACAGGATACGTGGCAATTTCGCCCAGTTCATTTCTCGCGACGAGGATCGAGACTTCCCTTTCGAACGGTATCCACTTCTCAGCAATCACAGGAGACGGGCCAAGCATCTGCCAAGCATCATGCGCTTCTCGGACGCTGCTGACTTTGCGTTGCCCCTTTCCGTCGTAGCCCCAGGAAGCCGTCTTGAGGACCATCGGCCAACCGAACTGTTTCGCGGCCATATCCACATCGGATTCGGATTCGATTGCTAGAAACGGTGTCACGGGAAAACCATTCTTACGCAAGGTCGATTTCTCGACAATGCGCTGCTGAGCGACTCGCAACACATGCGGTCCGGGGCGTACTGGAACATGCTCGCAGGCCCGCTCAAGGGCATCGACAGAGATGTTTTCAAACTCTAGGGTCACCACATCCACGGATTCCGCAAAACGCCGGACAGCAGACGGGTCTTCGTAGTCTGCCTGAATCGTCTCATGAGCAACTTGGCTCGCGGGGCTGTTCAGCTCCGGTGTGAAGATGACGACTCGATATCCCAATCGAGCAGCCACCATGGTGAACATGCGGCCAAGTTGTCCTCCGCCGAATACGCCGATGGTTCCGCCCGGTTCGATGATTCTAGGGTTCATGCAAGCTCCGCGTCGTCGAGTACGCTTTGTGTTTGGGTCTTCATGAACTGCTGGAGACGTTCTCGAAGTTGATCGTCCGAGAGTGCGAGCATGCGCACGGCAAGGAGAGCCGCGTTGGCTGCACCTGCCGTCCCGATGGCAAGCGTCCCTACCGGAACACCCTTCGGCATTTGCACGATGCTCAACAAGGAATCGACTCCTTGGAGGGTTCGGCTTTGGACGGGTACGCCAAGAACGGGAAGGTGCGTCAGCGAAGCAACCATTCCCGGCAGATGAGCCGCGCCTCCCGCTCCCGCGATGATCACCTTCAAACCTCGATCTGCTGCCGACTTCGAATACTCGACCATCTGCACCGGAGTTCGATGCGCTGAAACGACTCGTCGCTCATGCGGCACGCGGAATTCGTCGAGGATCGCACTAGCTTCCTTGAGTGTCTCCCAATCGGACTTCGAGCCCATAATGATACCGACGATCGGTCGTTGTTCTGACGTCATCTTCGAAATGGCCAATCGTTTCCTAGTGCGTTGCGTTGAATCTCAGTAAGTTGCGCGATGCCAATCCGTGCTCGTTCCAACAGTTTGGTCAGATCGCCATCGTCAAAAGTCGCCTCTTCTCCCGTGCCTTGAATTTCCACGAAGCGTCCACGACCTGTCATGACAACGTTCATATCAACATCAGCAGCGGCATCCAATGAATAATCAAGATCGAGGTGTACCTCACCTCCAATGATACCAGTGCTAATTGCAGCGACGCTGTCGTTCAAGGGATACTCTTCAGGAGGTCTTGCTCCAAACTCGGGTATCAAGGCATCGACCAAAGCGATCAAACTTCCCGTAATGCTTGCGGTGCGTGTTCCTCCATCTGCTTGGAGGACTTCGCAATCGATCATGAGGCTCCGTTCTCCCAACTTGTTCAGATCGGCAATGGCGCGGAGGGAGCGACCAATGAGCCGTTGAATCTCGGTGGTCCTTCCATCGATTTTGCCACTTCGCTCCCTGGCTTTGCGCGGGGTGGTGCTGGATGGAAGCATATTGTATTCGGCAGTGATCCATCCTTTTCCAGAGCCTGCCATCCAGGGCGGGACACTGGGTTCCATCATGGCAGTGCAAAGCACGATCGTGTCGCCGCATCGATACAGGACGCTTCCGCCGGCGTGTTTGGTGTAGTTGCGGACGACTTCCACGGATCGGATCGTCGTACTCATCAGGCAATCCCTTCAGCTAAAAAATCGTTCACCATCCGTTCGTCGAGCATCTTGTTTTGTATTGCTAACCAAACCAAGAGCCCCTTCTGCAAGTGCATCCGATTGGCTGCCTGGAGGATTACGTGACTCCGCTTTCCATCCATCACTTCGTCGGTGATTTCTTGGCCGCGTTTCGCCGGTAAGCAATGGAGGACTTTGGCGTGACTTGGAGCATGTTGCAGAAGTTGCGCGTTGATTTGAAATGGCGAGAAGCTCGCTCGACGACTTTCCGCTTCTTTCTCTTGCCCCATACTGACCCATACATCTGTGTAGATGAAATCGGCGTTTGCAAGTGCCGTTCTTGGGTCGGAGGTCTGTTCAATATCGACCTTAGGATGTCTCGATTTTAGCTGGGCAATCCAATCGTCGGAAACGTGATGGTTGAGTGGACCAAGCAACCGAAACTTCATGCCACTGTAAGCGGCTACATGCATTAAGGAACGAGCAACGTTGTTTCCATCTCCGACAAAGACAATGGTCTTCCCTTTCAGGTCCCCCGCCAGTTCGATCATCGTCATCGTATCCGCCATGGCTTGGCAAGGGTGCTCGTTATCCGTCAATCCGTTGATGACCACGATTGCATCATGCGATGCCAGTTCATGGATCGTTTCATGCGCGAACGTTCGGCAGACCAGGAAATCGCAGTACTGACCGAGGACGCGAACAAAATCGCTGACCGATTCACGAGTGCGCCAGCCGACATCTTGGCCCAGGTAAATCGGTGTTCCCCCAAGCTGTATGACTCCTGCTTCAAAACTAAGTCGCGTGCGCAGGCTGGGTTTGTCGAAGAGGAGGGCCAAGCTGCGCTGTGCAAGCCATGCAGGGCGAATCCCCTGCGTGAGTGCCGTTTTAAGCCGTCGCGCTAAATTGACGACATGATGAAATTCATCGATGGTCAGATCGTGAATGGAGCGAAAGTGTCTCATCGCATACATGTATCCAAAAAACGAAGAAAAAACGGTCCAATTATTTTTCGTTAGGGTTCTCCGTAACTGAAGCCAAAAATCGTTTGGCAAGTTGTTTTAGGGGGCGTACTGGAACGCGACGCGATCTCGCGTAATTTCCGTTCCAATTCCTGCGGTCGTATAGATCTCGAGCAGCAGCGAATGGCGTAGGCGACCGTCGATAATATGAACTTTGCCGACGCCTCGATCGAGCGTTTCCAGACAGGCTTCGATTTTCGGAATCATGCCCGAGTCGATGACTCGTTGCTCGATCAGCTCACGAGCTCGCGAGGCCGATAGGGAGTGGATGACCGTGTTGGGGTCGTCTTTGTTCAATCGAACTCCGTTGACGTCGCTGACGAAGACAAGCTTCTCCGCACCCAGACTCTCAGCGACCGCCATCGCTGCCGTATCGGCATTCACATTGTATTTCTGTCCCTGGTCATCCACGCAGAGGGATGGGATGACGGGAATCTGATTGGTGTACGTCAAACTTTCTATGACCTGGCGATCAACGCGAGTCACTTTGCCGACATACCCTAAATCGATTGGTTCACCATCCGAGGAATCCAGCAACAATTTCTCACCGAACAAAACGTTGGTCGTACGAAGATTCAGATTTACCGCCCGTCCTCCTAACCGCTCGATTTCCGACGTCAAATGCGTATTGAGTTCAAATCCCAACACTCGCTCGACAATGTCGAGCGTCGCTTCATCGGTGACGCGGCGTCCTTTCACCCAGGTCGGCTTGATTTCAGAAGCGTCCATGGCTCGATTGATCGAGGGTCCGCCCCCGTGGACCACGACGGGCCTCATGCCTACCGTTTCCATGAATATGATGTCCAGCAATATATGGCCCAAGGCGACGGGGTCTTCCAGGAGAGCACCTCCCAGCTTGATCACCGTGGTTTTACCTCGAAATCGGCGAATCCAGCCCATGGCCTCAATGAGCGTGTCAGCTTTTGCGATAGCCTCGTTCACAATGTCTTCCGCAGAATGCCTAAAGAAAACTCACCAAGATAGTCGCTGCGTCAATCGATTGTCAATCTTCAATCGGTCGAAAGAAAAGCAAGTTCATCGCTTGCGGCAAGTTCTGGTCGGTGACGATCGGACCGTCATGCTGTGTCCCGATCCTTGGAAGTCTTCGGTAGAACGAGGCTGCCCACGTTGTATTTGCAACCTGCGTCTCTCCAATCATAGCGTTGAGAGGAATTGCGATTTCTGCACTCCACTCGATCTCATTGGTGCGGTGGGCGACGAACCATTGCGGATTCCAATCGACAAAATCACCACATCGCTCCGCAACTTGGCCATCGGCGTCAATGTCGAATTCGAACCAAGTCGCGTAGTCGCGGTCGGTATCCAGCCGAACGGTTACGTAATCCTTTCGACGATTGCAACCGTCCCGCTTGCGAATCGAACCGAGTAGAATCGCATCGCCGTTCGACGGTTTGGGACAACGCATCCATACGTAGAGATAAGCGTCGTCATAAAGGACACGAATCTCCGTGGGAGCAATTCGCATCGATTGGTAAGGGTCGGTCAACCAATGACCGATGGCAGTTTGCCAGATCGCTTCGTCCGCCAATCCGTCCAAATGCGGGGAGAGACCTGGTCGCGTTCGCGATGCGATGATGGTCCGATCGGCATCCAATCGCCCTTGCGACCATTCCATTTCTTGGAGACCAATTTGGCTCCAACCAGCCAGCGAGGGATTGGTCATCAGTCGCTCGTAGATGGCCAAGTTCGAGCTCACTTCGGAGCCAATCTTACCACGGCGTTGTCGGCTTCCTTCGATCAATCCAAATCGAGGATCAGCGAGCGGCTGAGGATTCGAACCTTGGAAAGAACGCACACATCGCGCCATCGTCTCGGCTGGGAAAAGCAATGGGACCGGGTTCAGCTCATGGTTTCCAGACCGATCGGTCAGTGATGCATAAGCATCTAGTGCATTTTCGGTGAGAGCAAGGTCGTTTGGAGGTTGAACCGATTCTGAGAACGAGGCCGTGACGACGGGCGAGTTCTTTCCTTCACGAATTCCTTCAAAAGGACTGGCATGGATCCCCTGTCCAACATGGACCTGCGGAGACGATGGCCGCGATAGCTGTGAGCTTTCGACCATTTGTCTGTAATACTGAGCGAATTCCGTGCTGTTCTGTAGTGAGAACAAACTGAGCCAGAGTTTCTCCGATGCTCCGCTGGCAGGTTCACGCACGATGATGTTCTCGACGATCGACCTCCATCGAAGCCAGTACCCCCGATCGCGACAGCGTTCTGCGGCGTCGAGCATCGAATCAGCGATCGCGGTCCCGCCGGCCGTCTGGAGATAACTGTCCAGCATGGAATTCCATCGAGGATCGGGGGCGACCTTTGACCCTGGCACATCTGTCAAACGGATGAGAGCCGATTGTCTCTTCAAGTTGCCCATCAGGATTTGGTAGCTTGAACTTTTCAGGACCGGAACAGGCCGAATGGTCTCATCGCTGAGAACGAGTCCGCCGTGAATCTTGGATTCCGCTAGCGCATTCTGCAGTTCGGACTGTGCTAACTGGAGTCCAATGGGAGCGACTTGATTTTCAAAACTCTCTCGAATCAACGAGCGCGCTTGCAAAACTTCGCCGAGCATTCTTCCGGCTGCAGACACCAATTGAGCCGTATCGAAATTGATGGAAGCTTCACCCGAAGTGCTTGCGAAGAAAACTTTGCCGACCTTCCAAGGTCGTTCGGCAACATTTGCCGCTGGAGAGAAGACGCGGTAGCTTTCATCCGCTGCTAATGCGACTGCTTCCAGTCCTAATTGAGCTGCGGCCACTAGTCGAGGATCCTGGGACTTCCATTGATCAACAATCACCACGTCGGGACAGTTGCTTCGAACGACTTGTACTGCTCTCTGAAGCAACGATTGATAGGCCATGGCCTCCTTTTCCAAATCGACCCGTTGCCACGCCGTTGGTCGACCGGCTGGGTCGAGAGGGTCGCCTAAATCTGCGATGAACGCCAAGCCTGCATCCGATTGGAGTATCGATGCTCGAGACTGGATGTCCGGCAACAAATCTGCATAGGATTCCGTGTAGGAGGAGATCAAAACGGCCACTGCGGCCACCCTACGTTCGTCGTTCGAGCTAAATCCAACTGCACTCCAACAGGCGGAATCGAGAGAATGAGCTAAGTTCAAAACGGAAACACGTTTGGCGGTCTGTCTTTCCACCCACCATCCTTCACCTCCGTTGCGACTGCCAATGATCGCGCCAACACAATTGCCCGCGATCAGACGGCTTCCGCCGAAATTCCCGATAGCCGTTATCGGAAGTTGATTCGCTATCGACTGCTGACTCCAAGTGCGACCGTTATCATTGCTCTTCCAAAGCACATTTCCAGGATCACCAACCACCCAGGCATTGTTTCGATAAACAGTGATGGAGCGGAGTCGGAAATTTCCACGATCGCTCGGCTCTCCGGGTAGCTCGGTGACCTGCCAACGGAGTCCATCCACGCTTCGAGCAATCTGTCCATGCTCACTTAAGAGCCAATAGGCCTCAGCATCGCGCCGTACCATCTTCCATCGGCAGTCTTTGGCAACAGGAAGATAGAGTTCGCGTATCTGATTGCCCGACTCGATCAGAAAGACGCGATTCAGTCGATCGATGATGACCCCGCGTTCCAAGCTTTCCCAGGCTGCGGAAACGATGCCAGCGGTTGGCAGTGCAAGCGGAGCCCACGTCGAGCCACCGTCATGACTGATGAACACGCTGGTCAACGAAGCGAACGAGATGTCTCCCCAAGCAATCAGTTGGTCTCGGCCCAGATGCGCGATACCCGTTAATCTCGGAAGGTTGGCATTCGGTATAGGCTGCCAGCTCTTTCCTCCGTCCATCGTTCGCAACACCAGCCCGCAACTTCGCTCCGAATGCCGCAGGATCGTGCCACCCACCGTCCAACCGCGTCGTTCGTCGGCCATTGCAATGCCGTAAAGCGGCCAGCTGGTCCGACTATCTTGCCTGCGCCACGATTTGCCCCCGTCTTGGGATGCGACAATTAGTCCTCTATCACCGACCGCGATGGCATGGTCGACCGAAATGACTTGGAGATCGTTAAGGTGGGCATCAATATTCTGTTCAGATTGGACGTTGTCGTAGGCAGAAATGCTTTGGTTCGAGGTTTGCCCGCTGCTCTCACCCCCCAAAAGTATGCAAAAAAGGTTTGCGATAGCGACTAAATATAGGTTTCGCTGGATGTTGGTCATAGCTTCATGATGACGCCATTCGACGGACTTGCGGGTGAATTTCCCGTTGTCTATAGCTTCCGAGACCTCTTGAACGCTAGGTCATTCTGAATGTCTGCGCGGGACTTGATTCCTTACCGAAACTACCATTCGGAAGATGGGTTCAACTATCGATAGGCTTGGAAAAAACCGCATGGGAGGAAAATACCCCCCGTGTAGATTCGACAAAGCTCAAAGTTTGCGGTTCTGAGACTCGGTATTTTGGGGTTTCCCAACTAAAGTCAAGGATTGTCTGCGTGCAACGATTTAGTGTTAGTTTGGTCGGAAGAGTAGAATGAAAAGCGACCTTTCCGGCGAAACCGGCGTGCCACAGGATTGAAAAAAACCTCAATGATCAATCATTCAGCAAGAATTCCATCTCGTTTGTTGTTGTCTTTACTTGGCAGCATGTTGTTCTGCGTCTTCAGTAGTGCTCCAAGTGCAAGGGCATTCGATGACATTGTTGGTGTGCTTCAGCAGGCCGTTCAAGATAACATAGCGGCTCAGTTGAACCTCACCGACAATCAACTGGACCAACTCAGAGCGATTATCTCGCAACGTCAAACGGAAGCATTGAATCTCGGTCAAAAATTACGTGAGTATCCCCCGGAAGAGCGCGAAGGTTTACGGCGAGCATTTGTGAAGGAATCAGAGAATCGCGGATTTGCAGTGTTGGACCTCCAGCAGAGGACGATGTTGCAGCGAATGAAGCTTGCTCGCGACGGTCTTCTCTCTTTAGGCGATATCGAGGTTGCCCAGACGATTGGATTGAGCGAGGGACAGCAGAAACAGGTAACAGAGATTTTGGCCGAGCGCTCGAAGTTGATTCGGGAACTTGGAGAAGAGAAGGGAAAAGCTGAACTGGACGTTCAGCTAAAAGCGGTTCTCACGGCTACTCAGTATCTTTCTTGGCAAGCAATGGCTGGTTTGAACAATCGCTCGAAAGCCGCTTCCGCAGATGTCGAGAGTCAAGAGGAACGACCTGTTGACGGGGCCACCACTGAAGAGTCGGAGGACTCTCGCGAAGCGACCACAAATTTAGAAAACTTAGAAGCTTCAGTCGCTGGCATGGATCGAACGGCTCCCATGAGCACTCCCTATGCGAATGAAATGGAAATTCCGGGGGAACCATTGTTACCTTTGAATTTTGACAAGACTCCATGGAGTGACGTTCTGAAGTGGCTGTCTCGAGAGGCCGAGTTAAGTTTGCAATCAGACATCGTTCCTCCGGGCGGCTTCACCTACAAGGATCCGTATCGTCGCTACACGATCGGGCAAGCCATGGACCTCATGAATCGCTCTCTGCTGCGATCTGGGCACGCGATGGTTCGAAATTACCGATCATTAATGGTTTTGGATTTGGGTAGCGGTGAAAGTGCGGATGTGACGCGCGACCTCATCCGTGAACTCGCAGAACTGGTGATGCCGAACGAGCTGGACGATCGAGGAAACTATGAACTTGTGAAATGTTTGTTCATGTTGAAACGTCTGGATGTCGCGACCGCCGAAAAGGAAATCAAATCACTGCTTGGACCTCAGGGCAGTTTGGTGGGAATGCCATCGGCATCGCAGATTTTAGTGTGCGATGTCGCCGGGAAATTGCGTACCATTCGAAGTATGCTTCAACGAGCCGAGGATCCGGAGTTGTCGAGGGGAGCGACTGTCGTTGCCATTAAGTTGCAGCACGTCACTGCCGAGGAAGTTTTGGCGATTGCTCGCCCCCACCTCGGCTTGCAGGCCGATGTGAATGTATCAGACAAAATCAGCATATCAACAAGCGCCTTCGGGGATACGATTTTTGCGGCGGGTGCCGTAGACAGTTTGCAAAAATTGACGGACTTGGTAAAGAAAGTTGATCTACCGCCTGAAGAAGGGAGCTCGGCAGTTGCGACTGCGGAGAAAGCGGAGATTCAGATGTATCCCATACCATCTGGTGATCCAAAGTTGGTTTTCAGCGTTCTTGAGACGATGCTCGCGGGTTTGCCGGGAGTTAGAATGGCATTGGACGAAAAATCCATCGCCGTCGTCGCGCTTGCCACTCCTTCGGATCATAAATTGATCGACGACACCATCCGCCGTCTTACTGGCACCCAGAATCAGTTCAAGATCATTCCACTCAAGCGGTTGGATCCTCAAGGTGCTCTGTTGCAGCTTGAAAAATTTTTCCCCAAGGCGAGCGCGGACGGAGTCAAGGGGCCCATTATTACAGCGGATTCGTTATCACGCGCGATCATGGTTCAGGGTACGGAATCTCAAGTCAACAATGTCGAGTCAGTAATATCGCAATTGGAATCGGCAGGCCCGCAGTCCAGTTTGCTTGGCGATTCGGTTCGAGTCCTGCAGATGTCGAGCAGATCACAAGATCGAGTTTTGGCTCAAATTGAACAGCTTTGGTCATCGACGAAGAGACCGAATCGCATCATTGTAAAAACGCCTGCGGCCGCTGTCGGCAACGATGGCTTGCCGATGCGCACGACTCGACCTCTCAACAATGACAATGGCACTCGTGCTTACAACGGGTCTAGCAATTTCAATGGTGTTGAGCCGAATGCTGGTAGCTCGCAATTGGAGACCATGATCGAGGTGCCTGAACAATCGACTTCAAACGCTGACCCGGTGGAAGTCGGTGATGATCAGATTTCTGGAGACGGAGCACCCCGAGCCAGCGCATCGCGTACATCGGCAGTGCGATATGTGTCAACGTCGCAAGACTTTGCG